>CAYJPN010000005.1:0-203160 GCA_964372115.1 uncultured Ignavibacteriaceae bacterium | reverse complement strand
AACGTCCCGATTATGTCGGGAAGGTCGCGAGTTCATTAAAAATTTTGATTATATCCGGGGTCGTAGTTCAGTTGGTTAGAACGTCCCGATTATGTCGGGAAGGTCGCGAGTTCATTAAAAATTTTGATTATATCTGGGGTCGTAGTTCAGTTGGTTAGAACGCCTGCCTGTCACGCAGGAGGTCGCGAGTTCGAGTCTCGTCGGCCCCGCTCCGTCAGTTGACGGATAAAGCCTTGTAGCTAAACAGTTACAAGGCTTTTGTTGTTTTAAAGAAAATGAATGTACTCGAAATATGGCAGGTGTCCTATTGATTCTTTCCAAGAACGCAATCAAATAATCACCCGGTAACTACTTCAGATTCAATTTCATTTTTGTGTTGAGTGATAAATGCTGTCAACAGCCACATAATTCCCTCGTTGTAGTTCACAAGATTACCCGCTGAATGCAAATTTAGCGATTCTAATTTCTCATAAAAAATGACTCCTTACCGGTTTTGTTATTTAAGATTATTCTATCTTCTGAATGACTCGCCGGTGATAGTTATTGATGTGCGTTGTGTGCTATTCTGTCAAGGACGGCATTGGCGATCATCTGGCAGGGAAAGATTTCCATCCAGTCTTTTTATAACATTGCGGCCATGTTCACCAGCTTGCTATTAAATCCTTAACCTGGGCGAGTCAGAACCAAATTATTTAAGATGAGTGATTGAATGGTCGTCCGGCAGCTAACGGATCATTCATGCTTTTTAGTCTTTTTGTTTGCAAATATTCTACCATATATTACGAAAATATTAGTGTTAAGGTATTAATAATTAATACTAATTTGAATTCTATCCTAAAAAAATATCTTAAAAAATATTAGCACGCTATTGACAAATAAAATAAAAATAATTATCTTAAGCCGGAATGTAAACGTTTACATTTGAATTTTAATTAACTTTTTTCAACCTCATAAAGGAGTGTGCCATGAAACGATTTTTATTAGTTTCAATTTTCCTTCTCTCTTCCTCCCTTTTTGCGCAATCCACAATCAACTTTGAAACAGTTGGTAATGGCTGGGCATGGAATATTTTCTCTCAGGGAACAAACGGTTCTTTTGATATAGTTGCAAACCCGAGTTCTGGCGGATTAAACACAACTGATAGCACCGCTAAGCTGTTTGTTGATGCTAACGGTGATCCATGGGCAGGTGTTTGGTGTTCAGATTTTCCTGATCTTACTCTCAGCGATCAAAACTGTATGGTAAAAGTCTTAGTTTACAAAGATGTAATTTCACCCTTTAACTTAAAACTTGAGCCCCCAAACGTTGATCATAAAGTTTCTAACACGGTGATTAACCAGTGGGAAGAATTAACATTTGATTACTCTTCCGATATTGGTGTTACCTCCGCAACTTTAACAATCATTCCTGATTTTCCGGATTCCAGAACCTACAGCAGCACAAACTATTTCGATGAAATCAGGTTTACTCCGTTGAACGTTCCTGTTGAATTAACATCATTTACAGGCAGCTTTGTAGGTGGTACTGTTCAGTTGAAATGGTCAACCGCTACTGAATTGAACAATAGAGGTTTCGAAATTCAGAGAAGCGGAGATGGTTCGAAATTTACTAGTATTGCATTTGTTAACGGAAACGGAACTTCAACTGAAAAACATCAGTACTCGTATACTGATAAAAATCTTGAAAGACGCGTAAACTATGCATACAGACTTAAACAAGTTGATTTTGACGGAACTACAGACTATTCAGCTCCAGTCAATCTTGGTCAGCTTGTACCTGTAGAATTTTCTATTGAGCAGAATTATCCAAATCCTTTCAACCCAACAACAAGCATTGGTTATGCAGTTCCCGTTAAATCTGATGTTACTCTTCAGGTTTTCAATTTGATCGGACAAAAAGTTGCAACTTTAGTTCAATCTGAAGTTGAAGCCGGCGAACACACTGTACAATTTAATGCTAGTTCTCTGCCGTCAGGTATTTACTTAGCTAATTTTATAGCAGTAGGACAAAACGGTTCCCGCTTTACATCAAGCAAAAAAATGACATTACTCAAATAATTTCTTTCGGGCAGGGAGTTTATCCCTGCCCATTTTTTTTATTATGCCAAATATAATTGAGATAGCAAAAAAAGCTAAAGTATCTATTGCAACCGTTTCGAGGGCGCTTAATAACGATCCCAAAGTAAAAGAAGAGACAAAAAATCTTGTCGTAAAGATAGCAACAGAGCTAAACTACAAACCGAATTTAGTTGCGCGTAACTTTGCAAAAAAAACATCGAACATAATCGGATTAATCCTTCCCGATATTGCCGATGAATTTTTTTCGGAATTGATAAAAGGAGTAGACAAAGTATCATTTCAGCATAACTTTTATACAATGGTAATAAGTTCTCATCGATATCAAAAGCTTGAAGAAACATTAAGTTCTATTTTAAGAAACGGACTTCTTGGTGGGATGATTCTCTTAGTTGCAAATATTTCAAAAGAGTTAAAAGCTATACTTTCACAAACTAAAATTCCCTTTGTACTCGTAAGCGGCGGAGCGCATTCATCCGATTACGATGTGGTTTCGGTTGACAATTACCAGGGCGCATACGATATGACTAATTATTTGATTCGTAAATGCGGGTATAAAAATATTGCACATATAAGCGGGCCAAAAGATAATGAAGATGCCATCATACGTATCAAAGCTTTCCAAAATGCACTTAAGGATAATGGAATTTCGGTTAACCGAAGTTTTCTTGTTGAAGGAAACTTTACCCGCGAAAGCGGCGTGCAGGCAGCAATGAAGTTGATGAGTTTTAAAAATAAGCCGGAAGTAATTTTTGCAGCTAATGATATGATGGCGCTCGGCTGCTACGACGCGGCTTCAAAAAAAGGTTTTTCTATCCCCGATGATATTGCCATTGCAGGATTCGACGATATTTTCGTTTCCCAGTATCTTAATCCTCCACTAACAACAGTAAGAGCACAAATTGAAGATGAAGGAAAACATGCCGCCGAACTTCTTTTAAACAAAATTAAAAATTGTCCGGGAAATAATACTCCAACAAAAAAGATACGAATTACAACAGAATTAGTAGTTCGTAATTCAACAAAACTTATTAATTAATTTTTAACACATGAAAAAGTTTGAAACTAAATATGGGTATTTTACTAGCGATGGAAATGAGTACGTCATTAAGACTTACAAAACACCGAAGCCATGGGTTAATGTCATCTCAAACGGAAAATACGGAACTATTATTTCTCAAACCGGCGGCGGTTTTAGCTGGCTTGAACATTCCGAGTTTAACAGACTCAACAGATGGCACCAGGATATGGTTAAAGACGACTGGGGAAAATATTTTTATATAAAAAATAATAAAAGCGGTGAGATCTGGTGTCCGACTTGGATGCCGGCAAAAACTGAGCTTGATTTTTTCGAATGCCGTTATGGCTTCGGTTATACTAAATTTATTTCCGAGTATAAACAAATAAAAGTTGAACTTACTATATTTGTTCCGCTTGATGACGAAATTGAGATCTGGAATTTTGATATCGAAAATAATTCTGATGGGGATGCCGATTTATCTATTTATTCTTACTTCGAATGGTGCCTCGGTTCTTCAGCCGATCATCATCGCGAGTTTCATAAAACTTTTATTGAAACAGAGTTTGACAAAAAGCTTAATACTATTACGGCTGCAAAAAGATTGTGGGAAATTCCGCTCGGCGATAGAGGGCACTGGAATATCGAATATCCCTACCTTGGCTTTATAAGTTCAAATAAAAAAATTGATGATTATGACGCCGATAAAGAATCTTTTATCGGTATGTACGGCTCTCTCACCGCTCCCGCAGGTTTGTCAGCCGCCAAGTTGGAAAGAAAGATTGGCAAGTGGAATGATTCAATCGCAGCAGTAAAAGTTAACGTTCAATTAGAGCCGCATAAAAAAGAAAACTTGTCCTTCTTTCTCGGTATTAAACCAGATAAAAAATCGATCAAAAAATCGATTAAGAACTTCAGTTCTTTAGAAAATACTAATGCTGCATTGTCAGCAATAAAACAATATTGGCAGAGTTTATTTTCCTCATTAACGATTGATACACCCGACGAAGCAATGAATCTAATGGTGAACAAATGGCTCCGTTACCAGGCAATTGTGGGACGGTTGTGGGCGCGCACTGCTTACTACCAGCAAAGCGGTGCTTTTGGATTTAGAGATCAACTGCAGGATAGCCTGGTGTATCTTCCTATCGATCCGAAACTAACCGAAAAACAAATTAGACTTCATGCGCGCCATCAGTTTAGAGACGGTACCGTACTGCATTGGTGGCACCCAATTTCTGAAACGGGATTACAGACAAATATGACGGATGATTTATTGTGGCTGCCGTTTCTTATCATCAACTATATTGATGAAACGGGTGATTATAAAATTTTAGATATTAAAGAATTTTACTTCGACGATCCTAAAAAGAAAGATTCACTTTTTGAACATTGTACTGCGGCAATAGAAAAAGTATTGAAGCGATTTAGTAAAAGAGGTCTGCCGCTAATTGGTGCAGGTGACTGGAATGACGGATTGAGCGCTGTAGGACTTGAGATGAAAGGGGAGTCAATCTGGCTTGCAGAGTTTTTTTACCTAATCTTAAATCGGTTTGCTGAAATCAGCGATAAAACAAATAATAGTAAGCTTGCAAAACGTTATGCAAACAAAGCAGAGAAACTAAAAAAATCTTTTGATACTTATGCATGGGATGGCAAATGGTTTTTTAGAGCGACAAAAGACAACGGACAAAAAATAGGCAGCGCTTCAAATGATGAAGGGAAAATTTATTTGAATGCGCAGACATGGTCTGTTATCAGCGGAATTACAGATAAAGCTAAACAAGTGAAAGCGATGGACTCGGTCACCAAACATCTTCTAAAGAAAAACGGCTGCTTGCTTTTAGCTCCGGCGTATACAAAACCCGATAAAATGATAGGATATTTATCGCGTTATGCAGCCGGAAGAAGAGAAAACGGAGGGGTTTATTCGCACGCGGCGGCATGGGCTGTTTGGGCGTATGCGTCATTAAACCAAAACACCGAGACTTTTGCTGCGTACAAAAATTTGTGCCCGGTTTATAACGGCATGAACCCCGATGAATATCAAGCCGAGCCCTATGTTACTGCAGGTAATATCGATGGACCAATCTCGCCTAATTATGGAATGGGTGGATGGACATGGTACACAGGTTCTGCAAATTGGTATCAAAAAGTTATTGTTGACTGGCTACTTGGTGTGCGCGCTTCTGTAAAAGGATTGATAATAGACCCATGCATACCGGGAGAGTGGAGCGGCTTTAGTGTGAAACGAACTTTTAGAGGAACCGTTTATAATATAAAAGTAATTAACAGCGGTAGTAAAAATCCAAAGTTCAATTACTTATTAATTAACGGAAAGAGGAGCAATTGCAATTTAATAAAACCGGTAAAATCAGTTAGCGTTGATGTTGAAGTTTATTTATCATAATCTATTTTTTTATTAAACATATTTAGGAGAAGTAATATGAAAAAATTGTCGCTTAATGTGTTGTTAGTATTTATACTAACAGCAATGGTGCAGAATAATTATGCTCAATATCCCGATAGGCAGGATGTTGTTTGGGCAAAAATGGTTCCTGCTGGAACTATTCACATGGATGGTGTACTTGATGAAGCAGCATGGGCAAGTGCTGAAGAAATTGATGTTATTTACGGTGTGCCGGGTCAGCTGCCAACCAGCGCATACCGGCCGGAAGCGCAACCCGATGTTTACTACGATCAAACAAATGCTAAAGTGAAATTCTTGGTTAGCGATGATAACCAGTTATACCTTAGTTTTTATATACCCGATTCTTCAATTGGTGGTAATGCTGATTGGGCAAGGTGGGATGGCATATTGATGTCGGTTAAAAACAAATTAGATCCGACTCGTCCTGCACTGGCAACAGAATATTTCTATACATGGTGGTATGTCAATGCTGCACAGTATCTGCAGCCCGGCGTACCGCCGAGATTTGTAGGAACCTACGGCAATTTTGACGATACAACCAGAACACCCGAACAACATCTTGCGTGGGATGCTGTTTCAAAAATTATCGGAACTTCTAACGACGACTCAACTCCCGATACTGCATGGGTAGTTGAGATGAGAGTTAATTTAAACAACCAGGGCTACGACATAACAAAATCTGAAGGCGATGTTATTGCATTGAACTTTAGCATTTGGGATGGTGATTGGATTTTCTCCGGAGATCCGTTCCGTCTTTCCGAAACTAGGACTTGGTTCCAGGGACCCTGGGGTAATAGTAACGGAATGAACGTTGCAAGAATTTTCGGTAGACCGGATATCACTACAGCAACGACCGCGCTGCCTGTAATTGCGCCGGATGTGGTTGTGCCGAATGGTAACAATTTTTCTGATCCGGTTATAGACGGGCAACTTGACGAAGTTGTATGGGAAGGCGCATATAGTTTTAATATTGCCTGGGACGACACACTGCTTCGTCAAAGTTATCCTACTACCGGTCCGCTTTCAAGTGGTCAGTTTCAACCAGAGTTAAGTGGTAACCCTGCTCCTCCGGTACTCGATCCTTCTTTTGCAAATATTAAAATGTTTTTTAAAGATAACTATTTGTATCTGGCTGCGGACTTAAATGATCAATTAATTCAGGGTAGCTCCGTATACGATAGGCTGGACGGTGTGCGGTTTCTTATCGGCGACAGATCGGCTGTCGATGGTGACAATGTGATGGTCTTCAGGCAGCTTAGAGTTGATTTTGATTTAAATGGTCAGCCGGAAGCCCAAGAATTTTTACCAACACTTGCAGACAGTGGCAACGCACAATGGGCTGTCTCATTAAAAGGAGCTTCAACTGTAAATAATAACAGCGATATTGATGAAGGTTATAAGATTGAAATGAAAGTTGATCTCACTAAAATTGGATACCCCGCTGATCTTGGTGATAAACTTTTATTTATGGGAGTTATGCTTGCAGATGGAGATTCCTTCGACGATTCGCTCGCTAACTATGGAACTAGAATATGGTGGTTCAGAGAACATAACGCAGGACCTTCTTGCGCATGGATGGTATTAGACGAAAATACTGTGATAAATGTAAAAGAAGTTGGCAGCAATTCTATTCCTTCTACATTTCATCTCATCGGAAATTATCCTAATCCATTTAATCCGTCTACAAATATTCGTTATTCTATCCCCGAAGCAGGAAATGTAACTATAAATTTCTTCAATTCAATAGGTCAAGAAATTTATTCTACAAATTTCAGCGCTATCGGTGCTGGAGTTTACGATTACCGGTTTAACGCCGAAAATTTAGCAAGCGGTGTTTATTTCTACAAAGTAATGTTCAAAAGTTTATCGTCAAATATTGCTCAAAGGAGTGATGTTGGAAAAATGATATTGATGAAGTAAAAAAAGTGAGGCGGAGAGTATTGTAACTCTCCGCTTCTTTTTAATTGGTCGGGAGACTATATGAAACAAAAAATTACTATTGAAATAATTTTATTTTTAATTCTTCAGCTTTTTAGTACCGGCAGTATAATCGCTCAGGTTTCCGGTAAACTTACTGGAACCGTAAAAGATAATTCAGGCGAAGTACTAATAGGTGCAAACGTATTGGTAGAAGGCACTAATCTTGGTGCCGCAACCAACATTGAAGGAAAATATACAATTCTTAATGTTAGATCGGGCACTTATAATGTGCGGTTTGGTTATGTTGGCTATAAAACTCAAAAAGTAGAAAATGTTCGCATATCTGCCGATCAGACTAAAACTCTCGATGCAGTTTTGGTACCGGAAGTGATACAGGGAGAAGAAGTAGTAGTAATCGATAAAAAACCTCTCGTGGAGTTCAACCAAACCAGCTCGGTTTCTACAATTAATAAAGATGATATTAAAGGTTTGCCGGTGCAGACTTTGAATGAAATTGTAAACCTGCAAGCCGGTGTTGTTGATGGGCATTTTCGCGGCGGAAGAATTGGAGAAGTTCAGTACCAGGTAGATGGTGTTTCAGTGGTTAACCCTTATAATAATTCATCTATTCTTGAGATTGATAAATCGATGATAGAAGAAGTTCAGATTATCAGCGGTACTTTTGATGCTAAATATGGGCAGGCAATGTCCGGGGTTGTTAATGCGGTACTTAAAACCGGAAGTGATAAAATTGAGATTTCGGGAGAAGCATATTTGGGTGCGCACTTAACTACCGATACCGAAAATTATCCTAACAATAATACATTTAATCCGACGCGGATTCAAAGTTACCAATTATCGTTAAGCGGGCCTACAGGGCTGCCACAAACAACTTTTTTTGTTAATGGCAGAAGATATCTTAACCAAGGCTGGTTGTTTGGTAGGAGAAGATTTACTCCTTATGATAAAAATGATTTTGAAAAAAGAGTTTTTAACCCATCCGGCGATAACAAATTAGTTCCGATGAACTATTCTTACGAGTGGAGCGGACAGGCAAAAATAACTAATCAAAGTTTGAAAAATTTTCAATTTAATTACCAGGTAACTTTCAATAATTCAAACCGAAAAAATTATAATCATGGCTTTAGGCTTCAGCCGGATGGAACTCCTACAAACTATACAACTTCTTTTTCACAAGGTTTAACATTTACTCATACTATTTCTCCGATGATGTTTTACAAACTAAACATCAGGCAAAATTATTTTAATTATGAAAGTTATGTTTTCAAAGATCTTCTTGATTCAAATTATGTGTATGCAGGTGAACCTAAAAGCGATGCAAACTATGAAGACGGCGCTGTTGTACAGGGAGTTGACCTTGGCAGATTTAGGCAGCGGACAAATTCAGGAATAGTTAAATGTGATTATACCTGGCAGGCAACACAGTCCGATTTAATTGAACTCGGCTTTGAAGGGCAGTATTCCGAAATTACTTTTGGACCTCCCGGATTTTTTGTTTCGACCAGTTTAAACGGAGTACAGGTGCTCCAGCCTTACTTCCAGTTCCCCCGTCTTCCCGGAATGAAAACATATTATCCTCTACAATTTTCTTCTTATCTTCAGGATAGAATTGAACTCGGCGACCTCGTTGTCCGCGCCGGGTTAAGGTTTGAATATTTTGATGCAGCCGCTCAAATTCCTGATAATTTACAAAATCCCGCAAATACACTCGTAGGTCAACCTGCCTCAAAGCTTATAAATGCAACAATCAAAACAGCAGTTGCGCCAAGGCTTGGATTCAGTTTTCCTTTAACTGCTTCAGCTTCAGTCTATTTTTCTTATGGTCATTTTTACCAATTACCCGGTTTAAATCTTCTTTACAGCAACTCCGACTATAGTTTGCTGGATCAATTGCAAGCTGGAGGAATAAGTTACGGTGTAATGGGTAATCCCGATCTTAAACCGGAATTAACTATACAATATGAGTTCGGCTATAAACAGGCAATTTCCGATTTTCTTGGAGTTCAGCTTTCTTTTTTCTATAAAGATATAAGAGATTTACTTGGTGTTGAGTTTGTTAGTACCTATGCAGCCGCAGAATATGCAAGATTTACAAACGTTGACTTTGGAAGTGTTTATGGTTTTACTTTGTCTCTTTTTCAACGAAACATAGGCAATTTTAACACAAGCTTAGATTATACTTTTCAATTTGCTCAAGGCAATTCGAGCGATCCGAGGGAAACAGCAAACCGGGCGGCAGCACAGCAAGACCCCAGACCAAGAGATATAGCATTTAATTGGGACCAGCGGCACACTCTAAATCTTAGTGCGATATATTCCGTGCCCGACAATTTTTCATTCGGAGCAATTTTCAGATTCGGAAGCGGACAGCCTTACACACCGGAAATCGGATCCGGTTTTAATGCAGCGCTGGAAACAAATTCCGGAAGAAAAAACGGCTATTTTTTACTCGATCTTAGAGCGGAAAAAAACTTTCAACTCAATTTCTTAAACTTTAGTTTATTTGCGCGCGTCATCAATGCGCTTAATACAGATTTTGTTAATGGATTTGTTTTTAATTCAACCGGCAGCCCCGATTATACTTTAACTCCTAATGCAAACCGCGCGGTTTTGTCTGATCCCTCTCGATTTTACGAGCCGCGACGAATTGAATTTGGAATATCATTCAGGAGTAATTAGAGATGAATAAAAAAATTAATTTAAGCGCACTCATACTCAAGTTAAAAAAATGTTCAATTGTTATTTTTTTAATATTAGTTTCAAGTCCTGCTTTTTCGCAAAACCTGCTCCCTGTGGTTCCTCCTGAATGGAGAGGAATAATTGATGCAGAAAGAGAGGGAACGCACGATGCTAATTTGATAAGAACCATATTTTATAATTTCGGTATGGTGGGTAATTATCCTGCCGATCCGTTGAATGTTGATTTAAGTATTTTTCACTCGGTTGAAATTCCAAAAGGCTCCGGCGAAAATTACAGCGATGGAACAACACCTTTCGTGCTTGCAAAAGTAAATCAAACAGGCGGTTCATCGGCTTATATAATGGAAACCGGGTATAGGGAAAGACAGGGCACAAGTCCTATTACAAATAAAACTATGCGGTTTGAACCGCGTTTCGGATATTTTCAGATAGACCCAACTATAAATGCCGGTAGATCTTCTGCAATTAGCAATGATCCGCGTACCTGGCCCGATGATTGGTACAACAAACTGAACGACGCTGACGACCCGGGATGGAAAGGATGGTGGAACGGCTACTTTGGTAAAGCGCCAAAAGCCGATCAAGAAAGTTATTGTGTTTATGATGACAATTATTATGATGCTTGGTCATACTACCCGGATTCGCGCGATAATACGCGCCGTGGTTTAGGATTGCGTGTGGAGCAGCGGGGATTTCAGTGGGCTAATCCGCAAGCCGGTTATGTAATCTTTTTTCATTACGACATCTCCAACGAGAGTACAACGAGCTATCAAAACAATATTATTTTCGGATTGTATATGGATTCCGGTGTCGGCGGTTCTGGAATAGGACTCGACGGTATTCCTGAATCGGATGACGACAACGCATTTTTTGACAAGGAAGCAGGATTGAACCTGGTTTATACCTGGGATAAAAATGGAAACGGTTATAGAGGTTCAACCGGTTATCTTGGATATTCATATATGGAAACGCCAGGCAATTCGACTGATGGAATTGATAATGATCTTGATGGAATGACTGATGAAAAAAGAGATGGTGGTGTCGGCGACGAAATAATAGGGCAGCAAGCAATTTACAATTATGTTTCAGCTCATTATAATCTTTCTAACTTTGCCAATTCTTTAGCCGAAATAACAAAACGTCCTGCTTATGTTGCAGGCGTTTGGTTTACCGGTGACGAAGATCTCGATTGGACATCCGAATTTAGTGATGTTGGAGCAGATGGTGTTGCCGGCACTAATGATACCGGGGAAGGGGATGGAAAGCCTACCCTTGGTGAACCATACTTTGATAAAACAGATATTGATGAATCCGATCAGATTGGTTTAACCGGATTTAAGATGAACAGAATTCGCGCTGGCGCAGGTAATCCATCAACAGAAACTGATCAAATTGTATTTTTTGATGATGGAAAACAATGGCCAAAAAGATTGTTTAATATTTTTAGCGACCCTGACAGCGCATTTGACGCACCTTTAGTATTAAATTATAACATCGGCTTTCTTTTTGCTTCCGGTCCATTTGTTCTTGATGCTGGAAAAACAGAAAGATTTTCTCTGGCAATGGGTTTCGGGCAGAACCTTCGCGAGTTAAGAGTAACCACAAAAATTGTTCAACAAATTTATAAAGCAAATTATCAATTTGCTATTCCGCCGCCTATGCCAAACTTGCAGGCTTTCGCAGGAGATGGTTATGTTAGTCTTACATGGGATAATGCTTCGGAGCGAACTTTTGATCCAATTTCAAATGAAAACGATTTTGAGGGATATAGAATTTATCGGAGCACTGATCCGACTTTTGTTGATCCGCAGGTAATTTATACTGCCACCGGCACACGCCCAATTGGCAACGGAAAACCAATTGCTCAATACGATTTGCAAAATAATATTTATGGGTTTTCAAACACCACAGTTGAAGGTGTAGCTTATTTCCTTGGTGATGATACCGGTGTACGTCATGCTTTCAAAGATACGACAGTGCTTAATGGACAGCGTTACTACTATGCTGTTACGGCTTACGATCATGGAATTGATTCGGTGCAAATATATCCTTCAGAAAACGCTATTTCCGTAAGTCAAACTCTTCGCGGCGGAACAATTTTACCTAAGAATGTGGTTGAAGTTACTCCAAATCCTCAGGTTACCGGTTTTGAAGGAGGCGAAGCGTTGAACTTTGTTCATGCCGAAGGAAGAGGCAACGGCACTATTGAATTAAAAATATTAAACTCAAAATTAGTTCCCGATAACCATATTTTGCGCTTAGAATTTACAAGTCATGATGATAGTGTTGCCGCCGAATTCTATCAGTTGGTTGACGAAACAGAAAATGATACGGTCTTTGTATTCGGTGAGGATTTTAAGGGAGAAGGCACAGGTCCAACAGGCGCTGGTATTTTGCCTGTTATAACCGGAGATAAGGTTCTAAAAATTGATTCTACAAATACGATGCTTGTAAAATCGAGCAATACAAACGCTTCTTTTAAAATCAGGTATTCTTATGGTTATCCGATAGGATTAAGGAGAGTTAATTTTCCGGATAATGTAGATATTGTTTTTAGCGATACTTTTATCGACACTTCTGTTGCCGGCATCGGCGCACCAAGCCGACCTGTCAAGTTTACGGTTTTTGCAAAAACTCTGAGCGGCGATAAAAAAATGAAATTCCGCTTTAGAAGTACAAACTCAACCCTCGGGCTTCCTGTAAATTATAATGATTATATAGAATTACTTACCGCGACCGAGTCGCAACCCACAATACTAAAATCAACATGGCGGCTTGATATTGATACCACCGGAATGAACGGACAAACTGTAATACCGCCTGGTTCAGGCGATATGTATCAGTTAAGATTAATTTTCCCTCTCTCAAAAGAAGACCGGTTTACCTTTGCCACAAAAGGTCAATCGGTAAACGATGAACTTTCGAAAAAGCAATTTTCCGAAAAACCTTACGTTGTTCCAAACCCCTATGTAGGTGCAGCCAGCTTTGAACCCCAGCGTTTTGCAGTGACAGGAAGAGGCGAGCGCAAAATTGAATTTCGAAATCTTCCGGTTAATTGTACAATTAGGATCTATACAGTTACCGGCGAATTAGTTCAAACATTGCGGCATGGCGGCGATATCGATAAGGGTTTCATAGAGTGGAACTTGCGAAGTAAAGATCAATTAGAAATAGCGCCCGGACTTTATATATTTCATGTGGACGGTGGAACTGCCGGCACTTTCATCGGCAAATTTGCAATTATTAAGTAGCAGGTAATGATATGAAAAGAAAATTATTTAAAGTATGTCTATTTATTCTTTTCGGTTTAATATCCTTTATTAAACCTGCTTATTCGCAGAGTAAAACCGGAACAACTATAGGACAGTTTTTAAAGATCGAACCAAGTTCGAGAGTAGTTGGAATTGGAAACGCAGGGGCTTCGCTATCCGGTGAGGCATCTTCAATTTTTTACAATCCCGCAAGTATCGGCAGGCTTCAAGGAACCGATCTCCAATTTACATTTAACCAGTGGATTGCAGGTATATCTTATAACTATCTGGCTGCTGCTATTAATATTAATGGATTGGGAACCTTAGCTTTAACAGGAACGATGCTGAACTCCGGTGAGATGGATGTACGAACTGTTGAGCAGCCGCTCGGAACTGGTGAAAGATTTTCGGTAAAAGATTTTGCTCTCGGTGTTGGTTATGGAATAATGCTTACTGACCGTGTATCGGTTGGGATGCAATTAAATTACATTTCCGAAATGATATGGCATAGCTCACTCTCAACGTTTGGACTTAACTTTGGTGTGCAATATCAATTACTCAATGATGGATTAACATTAGGCGCAAGCGTTTCCAATTTCGGTGCGCGGGCTTCGTATGATGGAAGAGATTTGTACCTAAACTATGACTTTAATTCGCAAAAACACGGTGACAACGATCAACTTCCCGCTGAGCTACGAACCGATCAGTTTCCTTTGCCAACAATTTTCCGCGCGGGTATTTCATACAAATACAACTTTGGTGAAGATTATGGAGTATTGGTTGCCGCGGATGCTATTCATCAGAATGATAATGATCAATCAGTAGCAGTTGGCACTGAGATTAATTTATTAAAGTATTTTACACTACGAGCCGGGTATAGAAATCTTTTTCTAAAAGATGCGGAAGGAGGTTTTGTTTTCGGCGGCGGTGTTATGAAGGACCTGGGGGGCGCTTACAATGTACGATTCGATTATGCTTATGCAGATTATGGAAGATTAACCGAAGCCCATCGCATTACGGTAAGTCTTGGTTTTAATTAGCAGAGTAATTTTACATTAGAAAATTATCGGATAGTTCTTCATATTGTTTCGTCACAAGTTATGAATTAAGTATGAGAACTGTTCGAAATAAAATATGACACTATGCATGGAGCTGCAATGTTTACAGAAGCAAAAATAATAGTTTTTACTTTTTTTTTAATCGGAACTTTTTCCTTAACTAATGCACAGGAAGAGAAGAATACTTATTACATATCAAAAGGTAAAATAGACTATAAATTAAATTCGGAGGAAGAACTTTTTCTCGATTCATTGCAACGATGTTCATTCGGATTTTTTATTAACGAAATTAATCCGGCAAATGGATTGGTAAAAGACCGCACCGCAAGCTGGTCTGCTTCAAGTATTGCCGCCATTGGTTTTGCAATTCCTACATATGCAGTCGGCGCCGAACGTGGATGGATTACGCGTGCGGAAGCGGCACACTTAGTTTCCACAATTTTAAATTTCTTTTTAAACTCCAATCAAGATGGAGATACTTCATCTACAGGTTACAAAGGATTTTATTATCATTTCCTAAAAATGAAAACCGGTGCACGCGACTATCACTCCGAGCTTTCAACTATCGATACAGGGTTTTTAATTTCAGGCATAATCTTCGCCCGACAGTATTTTAATGCCGATGATCCGGTTGAAAATGTAATTCGTCAAACTGCCGATAAAATTGTAGAACGACTCGACTGGAATTTTTTTAGGATGAAAACCAACAATAAATATAACAACTCAATATGTATGGGCTGGGATTCGGAAACCAAAAAATTTCACGATATGGGATGGACCGGATACAACGAAGCCATCATTCTTTATATACTCGCTGCTGGAGGAAACTTAGAAAACCCGAATGAATCATATGCTGCATGGCTAAAAAGTTATACCTGGAATGAACCTTACCCCGGTTTTGCGCACGCAATTTTTCCCCCGATGTTCGGTCATCAATACTCACATATGTTTATCGATTTTAGAGGACTCGCCGATGATTATATGAAAGAAGCAGGGATTGACTATTTTGAAAACTCAAGAAATGCGGTATATACACAGCGTAAATATGCAATAGAAAATCCAAACTGCTGGATTGGGTACGATTCACTGACCTGGGGAATAACTGCATGCGACGGACCAGGAGAGAATTACAATTTTGATGGGAAAAAATTTTACACTTACGCAGGCAGAGGCACCAGCGGACCAGATTTAGTTTATTTTGATGACGGTACAATTGCCCCGACAGCAGCTGGCGGTTCTATCGTTTTTGCTCCCGAAATTTGTCTGCCTGCTTTGATGAATATGAACAAACTTTACAGCAATAAAGGATTATGGTCAACTTACGGAATGCTTGATTCATTTAATCCTACATTGAACTGGTTTAACAAAGAGTACATTGGTATTGATGAAGGACCGATTGTGTTAATGATAGAAAACTTGAGAAGCGGATTAGTCTGGAATTATTTTATGAAAGATTCTTTAATACAGAAAGGCTTAAAAGTACTCGGGTTTGATTATCTTCAAAATAAATAGCAGACTTTTATTAAGTATGAAGAAGATTATTTCCATTAAATATTTTGTGTTGATGTTCTTATTTACTTATACCGCATCAGCGCAAAAGGTTTTATTGGATGATTTTGAATCGCCTGAAAATTGGAAAATCTTTAAAGCCGATGGTGTTAATGTTTCTATTGAAAAAGTTTCCGGAAGAAATGGTAATGCAATACGTCTTACCTATGATTTTACAAAAGGAACCGGTTACGGTGGAATACAAAAAGCCGTTTCTATCAAGTTACCTGAAAACTTTAAATTCATTTTTTATTTAAGAGCTAATTCGCCGCACAACAATCTTGAAGTAAAATTTCTCGACAGCACCGGTGAGAACGTCTGGTGGATGAACAATCGTAATTTTGAATTTCCGGTTGATTGGAAAAAATTTACGGTGAAAAAAAGACATATTAAATTTGCGTGGGGACCAACTACTGAGAAATCTTTAGAAAATATCTCACGCATCGAATTTACAATTGCTTCTTATAACGGTGGAAAAGGATGGGTGGAGTTTGATGATTTACAGTTTGAAGAACTGCCCGCCGAAAAGACTCCTGCCGCGCAACCACAGTTTACAGCCTCAAGTCAAAAGAGCGGCAAATACTCACTAAAAAATATCAGTGATGGCAGCAATACAACAACGTGGTTGAGTAAAAAATCAAAATCAGATACAATATTTATAGATTTTAAACAGCCGAGAGAATTCGGCGGATTTATAATTGATTGGGACAAAAAATGGTATCCGGATGGTTATAAATTCTTTTTATCCGATGATAAAACAAACTGGGAGAATGTTTACTCAGTTGAAAAAATTAATGGAGGCAGAAGTTATATAAGATTAAAGGATGCTGAAGCAAAGTTTGCACAGATTGTAATGACCAGCAACAGCGCGAGGGAAATAGGGATAAACGAATTAAAAATTCTCGAACCGGGTTATTCGGAGGAGCTAAACAAATTTTTTATCAATATGGCAAAAGAATATCCCCGTGGATATTTCCCCCGTTATTTTTATGAAGAGGCATCTCACTGGACGGTCATCGGTGTAAATTCGGATGTAAAAGAAGCGTTGATAAATGAAGACGGAACAATTGAAGTTGATAAAAATCGGTTTTCGATTGAACCGATGTTATATCTAAAAAATAAGTTGATTACCTGGAACGATGTAAATAAGTCTCAGTCGCTGGAAGACGATTACCTGCCCATGCCCGAGGTAAAGTGGGAAAAGGATAAGATAAATTTAAAAATAAAATCGTTTGCAGCAGGGGAAGCGAATAAAAACTCAACTCTATTTAATTCATACATAATTGAAAACCAAAATAAAGTTTCTATTTCGGGAAAATTGTTTCTGCTGCTTCGTCCATTTCAGGTTAATCCTTACTATCAATGGCTTAATCTGCGGGGCGGCGTCTCAAGTATTTCATCAATAAATATATCAGATTCATTAATAAAAGTTGATGACGATAAATATTTAATTCCTTTAACTAAATATTCATCTGCCGGAGTGCTATATTTTGATGAAGCGAACACAGCCGAATTATTAGCAAAAGGTGAAATGCCCTCTGCAAAGAGTGTTGAAGACAAACAAAAACTTGCTTCCGGAGTATTGTGTTACAATTTTGATTTAAAACCTGGCGAGAAAAAAGAAATTTTGCTTGCCGTGCCGTTTTATAAAGAGGTACCGGAGAACTTGATATTTTCAGATGATAAAAGTAACAGCCAAGCATTTAAAAACTTATTTGCGCAGACGAAGCAATTCTGGCAGGATAAATTAAATTACATAAAATTTAATCTTCCTATCAGCGGAAAAAAAATAGCTGATACTTACAGGTCTAATCTAGCTTATATACTTATAAATAGAGATAACGCCGGTATTCAGCCGGGCTCCCGCTCTTATGAACGAAGCTGGATAAGAGACGGTTCTTTAACTTCTTCCGCACTTTTAAAATCAGGCATTGTTGATGAAGTTCGAGACTTTATTGATTGGTATTCGGCAAACCAGTTTGAAAACGGAAAAATTCCATGCGTGGTAGATTCGCGCGGTCCCGATCCTGTTCCTGAAAATGATAGTCATGGAGAATACCTATTTTTAATCAAACAGTTTTATAACTTTACTCACGACTCAAGCTTTCTTGCGAACAACAACTTAAAGGTGATAAAGACTGTGGATTATATTCAATCGATGATCGCTGAGACATTGATAGAAGATATAAAAAACGGGAGCGACAGTCTTAGACCATTCTACGGTTTGATGCCTGAATCCATCAGTCACGAAGGTTACTCAGCAAAGCCAATGCACTCTTACTGGGACGATTTTTTTACACTTCGCGGATTAAAAGACGCAGTTGATATTGAAGCGATACTAAAGGATGAAAAAGAATATCTGCGGTTCAAATCGATACGCGATAGTTTTAGGGAGAACTTGTACAACTCATTAAAACTTGCAATCAAAATAAAAGATATCGATTACATCCCGGGATGTGCAGAACTTGGTGACTTTGATGCAACATCTACAACCATTGCTATTTATCCGGTTAATGAACTTCCTAATTTGCCGGAGCCGCAGTTAAGCAATACTTTTAATCGTTATTACAACTATTTCAGCAATCGGCGAAATGGTAAAACCGATTGGGTAAATTATACGCCTTATGAAGTGCGCATTATCGGTTCGTTTATTTTTCTTAACGAACCGGAACGTGCGCATAATTTAATTGAATACTTTTTGAAAGCCCAGCGCCCGTATGGCTGGAATGCCTGGGCAGAAGTTGTTTGGCGTGATGAAAAATATCCCGGCTACATTGGCGATATGCCGCATACCTGGGTGGGCTCCGATTTTATCAACGCAGTACGGGCGATGTTCGTTTACGAAAACGATTATGATACATCTTTAGTAATTGGCGCTGCCTTATACGAAGATTGGATAAACGCATCCGGCGGTATGTCGATAGAACATCTTCCAACTTATTACGGCGAGCTTTCATATAATATTATAAAAAGCGATGATCATTATTCACTCAATTTGTACGGTGAATTAAATCTTCCTGCCGGAAATATTATTCTTAAAAATTTTAATTCGTCCAAAATGCCTCTTAAAGTTTTTATTAATGGAACTGAAAGCAAATTGTTTACTAATAATTCAATTACAATTAATCAGTTTCCCGCAAAAGTTACAATATTATATTAAAATTGTTAAGATTATTATTTCAGTGGAAAAGTTTTTTATTAATTAAATAGTTATAGGAACAAATGAAATTCTTACTATCAACATTAATGGTATTCTTATTTGTGTTTACGGCTTTTTCTCAAGAAAACAAAACTAAACAGAAAGTGTTTATGCTCGACAAGGAGGTAAAAGTTAAAGTTAAAATGCAGTATTTAATTTATCTTCCGGAAAATTATTCGAACAATAACAAAAAATATCCGCTTGTTTTATTTTTACACGGTTCCGGAGAAAGAGGAACAGATATCGAAGCAGTAAAAAGAAACGGTCCTCCGCTTCTTGTTTCGCAGGGAAAAGAATTTCCATTTATTCTTGTTTCTCCTCAATGTCTCGAAGATCAAAGATGGACATCTGTTACACTTGGACTATCAGCGCTTCTCGATGATATTGAAGCAAATTATAGAGTTGACTCAAACCATGTTTATGTTACAGGCCTAAGCATGGGCGGTCAGGGTACATGGGCGCTTGCAATGGCAGAGCCGGCGCGGTTTGCTGCAATTGCCCCAGTGTGCGGCTGGCACGATACTTATGGAATCTGCAATATTAAAGATGTGCCGGCGTGGGTTTTTCACGGCGCTAAGGATGATGTGGTGCCGGTACAAAAAGCTGAAGATGTTGTTAATGTGCTGCAGGGCTGCGGCGCAAAAGAAGTAAAGCTTACTGTTTATCCTGATGCAAACCACAACTCATGGACAGCAACTTACAACAACGAAGAATTTTATAAATGGTTACTATCACATTCACTGAATAAAAAGCAGGAATAAAAAAGTGAAAGCCAGAACATTATCATTAAATGGTAAATGGACTTTTATTACTGATCCTAAAAGTAGTTTCTCGTTTGAAGAAGTTGAGGATAAATTTTTAAATAAAACTTGTCCGAAGACTAATATCCCGTCTAACTGGGAACTTGAGGGACTAAGCAATTTTAGCGGCAGTGTCTGGTTTTATAAAACATTATCATTCCATCGTAAAGATGATAAGCTTTTTCTTCTTGAGTTCAATGGAGTGGATTATTTTGCTGACGTTTATCTAAACGGTAAATTTATCGGTCACCACGAAGGGTATTTCCAAAAATTCTATATTGATGTCAGCGAAACACTCAGCGGCGCAAAAACTAATCATTTATTTGTTAGAGTAACTTCTCCTTTTGAAGAACCGGGGAAAGTTTGGCCTTTAAAGAAAAAATTAATTAAAGGAATTTTTAATCATCACGACTGCCGACCCGGAGGATGGGATTTAGAACGCGGACAGGATAAAAATACCGGCGGTATCTGGAATGATATTAACCTGATTGCTGTTAAGAGTAGTTACATTACTAACCTTCGTATTCAGTCAAGGCTGAATGAAGATAACTCAAAAGCGCTGATAAAAGTTATTGCTGATTTTATCACAAATCTAATTGAGCCGGAAACTAATATTGTTAATATCGAGCTTAAATCCCCGGAAGGCAAAATATTAAAATATCAAAAAGAGGTTTATCTCGATAGTGTAACTAAATCATTTAGCTTTGTGGTTGAGGTTGAAAACCCAAAACTCTGGTGGACGTGGGATTTGGGGGGACCAAATCTTTATCAAATAAATTTTGAAGGAGAATCTATTCCTTTCACGGAAGAGTCATTTGGAATCAGAGAAGTGAGCCTCGATGATCAAAAAGTATTTTACTTAAACGGTAAAAAATTATTTTTAAGAGGGACGAATGTAATCCCTGAGCAGTTTTTGTCACGGCTTACTGAAAAAAAAATCGAGCGCCAGGTAAAGATGATTAGGGAAGCTAATCTAAATATTATCCGGATGCATGCGCATGTAAACAGAAAAGAATATTACGATAGATGCGACCGTGCGGGAATTCTTGTGTGGCAGGATTTTGCACTTCAATGGACTTATGATGAATCTCCCGAATTTATCGAGAATGCATCAAAGCAAATTAGCGATATGGTTAAACTGAATTTTAATCATCCATCAATCGCTTTCTGGTGCTGCCATAATGAACCAGGGGAACAAATAAAAACGCTTGATCCGTTTTTATACGATGCTGTTTTATCGATTGATAATTCAAGGATAGTCAGGCTGGCGTCGAATTATGAAGAGCACCCTTATGACGGCTGGTACTGGGGAAACAAAGAACATTTTGCCGCTTGCCCGATGGGCCCAATTGTAACAGAGTTTGGCGCGCAGGCTCTCCCGGCGTTATCATCCTTAAAAAAAATTATGAACGACGAAGAAATTAATGAGCCGATTTGGGGAAAATGGAAATATCATAATTTTCAGTACGAACAAACTTTTCATATTGCTAAAATAGAGCGGGGAGAAACAGTTTGTGATTTTATTAATAATTCACAACAATACCAGGCTGACTATATCCGCACGGCTGTTGATTTTTACAGACGCGAAAAATTTAATAAGGTAAGTGGCATCTTTCAGTTTATGTTTATAGACTGCTGGGAATCAGTCTCCTGGTCGGTTGTAGATTTTTATGAACGCAAAAAGCCGGGTTACTATGCCCTTCAAAAATCAATGCAGCCATTGTATGTATCGGTTAAAGTAATGCGCGATACATATTTTGCCGGGCAGAAGTTGATGATCGATTTATGGATCATTAACGATCTTCATAAAAAATTTAGTAATTGTAAAGTAAAATTATTAATTCGCAAAAAACTTCTGGGTACTATGGATATAGACATAATTGAACCAAATTCAGTTAAAAAATATTTTTGGGAGAGTTACCCGTTTATTCTACCGCAAAAAATATACCCCGGAACTTATAAGATTATGGTGAAACTATTGGATGATAAAAATGGAGTTCTCTCTCAAAATGACTTCGATATTGTTATTGATAATTCGGTTGAATAATAATATCAGTCGAAAGTTAATGTAGTAAAGGCAAGGTTAGATGATGAAAATATTAAGTACTATAGAATTTTTATTAATTGTAAATTCAATTTCTTTTTCGCAGACGGATACTATTCCTCCCGCAACGCCTGCACATATTCAAGCGTTCGGTTACGAAAGACATATCGATTTAACCTGGTGGAATAATGATGAAGCAGACTTAGCCGGCTATAAAGTTTACAGAAGAGTATCGGGGCAGTTCTATTTTTACACAAACATATCTAAAGACAAAAGTTATTTATCATTGAACAATCTCGGGCTGGGTAATACTCAAAGTCTCAAAGTTAGTGCGTACGATAATAACGGCAACGAATCACCATTGAGCGACAGCGTCTCGGCTGTAACACACGCAATGACGGACGAAGAATTTCTTGATATGGCACAGAGAGGAACATTCAGATACTTTTGGGATTATGCACATCCGGTTTCCGGTTTGATAAGAGAACGTATCGGTTCGGGTGAAATTGTTACAACCGGCGGTTCCGGTTTTGGAGTTATGGCATTGCTTGTAGGTGTTGAAAGAGGTTTTGTAAGCAGGGAAGCCGCCGCAAACAGAATGTTAAAGATTTTGAATTTCCTGTCAACAAAGGCTGACAGATTTCACGGCGCTTTCCCTCACTGGATGAATGGAACTTCCGGTCAGGTTATTCCATTCAGCCAGTATGATGACGGCGGCGATCTTGTAGAAACAGCATTCATGATACAGGGTCTGCTTGCTGCCCGGCAATATTTTGATACAGCGGAAAGTACCGAAATTGAAATTCGAAATTTAATAACTCAAATATGGGAGTCAGTTGAGTGGGACTGGTACCGGCGTTCACAGTATAGCAATTATCTTTACTGGCATTGGTCGCCAAATTACAACTGGCAGATGAATTTTAAACTTGTTGGTTACAATGAAACTATGATTACGTATCTTCTCGCAATTGCTTCTCCGACTCATTCGATCCCTGCAAATCTTTATTATGACGGATGGGCGAGTTCATCGTCATATTTCTTAAATCAAACTTATTACGGTTATAAACTATGGGTCGGCAATTCATACGGCGGACCGCTCTTCTTTGCGCATTATTCTTTCCTTGGATTCGATCCGCGAAACAAGCATGATAACTACTGCAATTATTTTGAAAACAACAAACACCATACTTTAATCAACCGTGCGTACTGCATTGCAAATCCACTCAGTCATGCAGGCTATAATGACAGCACATGGGGATTAACAGCAAGTGATAACCCATGGGGTTATCTTGCACATCAACCTTATTCAAACGATAATGGTACAATAGCGCCTACTGCTGCGTTATCTTCCATGCCTTATACACCTGCAGAATCAATAGAAGCCCTTAAAAATTTCTATAGAAATTATTATTTAGGTCTTTGGGGTGAATATGGTTTTAAAGACGCTTTTAATCTCGATCAAAACTGGTATGCGTCAAGTTATATTGCTATTGATCAAGGACCGATCATCGATATGATTGAAAACTATAGAAGCGGTTTGCTCTGGGATAAATTTATGGCGAATCCCGAAATTCAATCAATGCTTGACTCGATTGGATTTGTGCGTGATACTACAACCTCTGTTACAGATGAATTGAAAATAGTCGAGAATTTTCATTTGTATCAAAATTACCCAAATCCCTTTAACCCTGTAACTAAAATTAAATTTCAGATACCAATCGTAAAGACGGGGCATGCCCCGGCACTACGATATACCACTCTAAAAATCTACGACTTACTCGGGCGGGAAATAACCACACTTATTGACAAAGAACTTACTCCAGGGACTTACGAAGTTGAGTTTCCGCAGCAAGGGATGGAAAGAAGCTCATCGCTGCCAAGTGGAATTTATTTTTATCGTCTTCAAACCGGCGGCAGAGTTGAAACAAAAAAAATGTTATTACTAAAATGAGAATTAAGTATTTAAAATATTTTAGTCTGTTAGCTGCACTTTTATATCTAATTATGCTCTCATCGTGCGGTAAAGAAGAAACCGGCAAAAAAGTTATTAAATTTTGGGCATTCGGGAGCGAAGCAGAACAAGTAGTTCAGTTGATTGCTGAATTCGAAAAAAAATATCCGGATGTAAAGGTTAAGGTTCAGCAGATACCATGGACTGCAGCTCAGGAAAAATTAATTACGGCTTTTGCCGGTGATAATACTCCTGATATTTGCCAACTCGGCAATACATGGATTCCGCAATTTGTTTCGCTAAATGCTATTGTCGATTTATCTCCGTATATAAAACAATCATCCGATATTAAGCCAGAAAACTTTTTTAGCGGTGTATGGGAGACAAACGTTATCGAAAATAAAACATACGGAATCCCCTGGTATGTGGATACCCGGTTGTTGTTTTACAGAAAAGATGTTTTTGAAAAAGCAGGCTTTAATCATCCCCCGAAAAATTGGGATGAACTCTACATGCTTTGTAAAAGAATCAAAGATCAGGAAAATGGAACGGAAAAATTTCCTATCTTTATTCCGACGAATGAATGGTCTTCGTTTATAATCTTTGGACTTCAGGCACACGCAAAACTGCTTAAGAACAATAACACTCTTGGAAATTTTAGTTCGAAGGAATTTAAAGAAGCGTTTGATTATTTGATTAAATTTCACCGGGAAAAGCTGACACCGTTTGGAATGCTGCAGGTGACTAATGTTTACCAGGCCTTAGCGGATAATTATATTTCAATTTATATCTCAGGTCCCTGGAATATTCCTGAGTTTAAAAAATGGATGTCCGGACCATTAGCAGATAAATGGGCAACAGCGCCAATGCCCGGTTACAAAGATGAGTACCCGGGAGTATCGTTAGCCGGCGGCTCAAGCCTTGTTATTTTTAAAAATTCTAAATACAAAAATGAGTCGTGGAAACTCATTGAGTTTTTAAGTGATCCGATTATTCAAAAGAAAGTTTACAGGTTAACTAACAATCTCCCTTCCGTCATTTCAGCTTGGAAGGATACATCTCTTATTGATGATAAATACATGAAAGCATTCTACGAACAACTTCAGAATGTGGTGCCGATGCCGAAAGTGCCCGAGTGGGAGCAGATTGTTTATTCTAAGCTGCAGCAATATGCAGAGTTTGCAGCGCGCGGAATTATGACCACGGATGAAGCGTTGAAAAAACTCGATGAAGACACAAACATGATACTTGAAAAAAGAAGATGGCTTTCTTCAAAGCGGGGTGTAAAATGAAGTTTGGCAGTTCTAAAATTGTATATCTATTTTTAGCTCCTGCACTCTCGGCTATTTTTGTGTTTTTCTTTATACCGGTTATAGCCGCGTTTATTATCAGCTTCACCGATTTTGATATATATTCACTTGGCAATTTTTCAACTCTACGATTTATAGGGTTTGGTAACTATTTAAAACTTTTTAATGATGATCTTTTCTGGACAGCGCTCGGGAACACTTTTTATTTTGTAATTGTTGCTGCACCCCTTTCTGTCGGTTTTTCACTCGGTACAGCGCTTCTACTTAATTCCAAGTTAGCAAAGTTCAAATCTCTTTTCCGGCTTTCATATTTTATCCCTGTTGTAACAACGCTTGTTGCGGTGGCAATAGTTTGGAAGTTTATTTATCACCCGAACTTTGGCATATTGAATTATTTTTTAGGATTTATCGGGATAAAACCGATTGATTGGTTAGGTGATCCATTCTGGGCAATGCCTGCAATTATTTTGATGGCGGTGTGGAAAAACTTCGGATACAACATGATAATCTTTATTGCGGGTCTGCAAAACATTCCGGAAGAACTGTACGAAGCGGCATCCATTGAAGGTGCGAACGGGTGGCAGAAGTTTAAAGCTATAACAATACCAATGCTAGCGCCCACCACAGTTTTTATAAGTATCATTACAATGATCGGGTTCTTCCAGTTATTCGCAGAACCATACGTGATGACGCAGGGCGGTCCGCTTAACAAAACTTTGAGCATAGTGCAGTATATGTACCAGGAAGGATTTCGTTGGTGGGATATGGGATACTCGGCTGCAATAGCTTTTGTTTTATTTTTGATAATTTTTACGGGGACCATTCTTCAATTTCAAATTCAAAAAGGAAGACGGGAAAAATGAGAAAAGTACTTCTTTATATTATTTTAATTTTTATTGCGGTAATTACACTCATTCCTTTTGTGTGGATGCTTTCGGCTTCTTTTATGAATGACGGGCATGCAAGTGTATTCCCGCCAAGATTTTTCCCCGATGTCTTTGTTATTACCCAATACGAAACACTATTCAGCAGGCTGAGTATAGCGGTTAACTTTTTTAATAGTCTATTTCTTTCGATAACGATAACTTTGATTTCATTGCTCTTCAACTCAATGGCAGGATATGCTTTTGCCAAGTTTAAGTTTTCCGGTAAAGATAAATTGTTTAACATGCTTCTTAGTTCAATGATTATTCCGGCACAGGTAACAATGCTGCCGCTTTTTTTAATGCTTAAGTGGATGGGATTTATCAACACTTATGTTGCAATTATAATTCCGGGACTTGCGAACATTTTCGGAATATTTCTTATAAGGCAGTATTGCCTTTCAATACCTGATAGTTTGATTGAAGCAGCCCGCATTGACGGAGCCAACGATTTTACAATTTACCGAAAAATTATAATTCCGCTTATTACTCCGGTTCTCGCTACACTTGCAATCTTTACTTTCCTCGGCACATGGAATGATTTTCTCTGGCCCTTAATTGCATTAACTGACGACTCTATGTATACGCTTCCTGTTATGCTTGCTAATTTGATGTTGGAGCATACAAAAGATCCCGAACTAATGATGGCTGGTTCTGTAATTACAGTTCTGCCGGTTATCATAGTTTTTCTTGCCCTTCAAAAATATTATATGAAAGGTATTATGATGGGGAGTGTTAAGGAATAAAATGAAAGTATGGCTTATTCTTATAACGATATTTTTATCGGCTGTTGAAGGGCTATCGCAGCAAAATGGCAGCGCTGTTCTTGCGAAAGTTGGCGCAGAAAATATTACTGCGGATGAATTCCGCAATCGTTTTGAGTTTATGCCACATCTAAATTATTCAAGCGATAATATAGACTCAATTAAAAATGAATTCCTCTTCTCACTTATTGCCGAAAAACTTTGGGCGATTCATGCACGCGAACATGGTTTTGATACTCTTGATATAATTAAAAATTCTATAAAAAGTCTTGAGGGACTTTTTGTAAAGGACGAGTTGTTTAAACTTGAAGTTGAATCAAAAATAAAAATCAGCGGCGAAGATATAGGAATAGGGGAACTGAGAGCAGGAAAAATTTTATTCGTTAAAGTAATTGCTTCTGACGACAGCTCTAAAATTTTTCATGCTTATCGGTCGTTGACTGATAATGCTGATTTTGATTCGGTACTTAATTTAAAGAATAACAGAGCGATAAACACAAAACCAATAAGAATAACATGGGGAAACCTTACCGATGAAAAAATTGAAGATGCGGTTTATTCTCTCGCAATAAATGAGTCAACAGCGCCTCTAAAAACCGACAAAGGCTGGTTCATCTTTAAATTAATCAGCGATGAACCCGACGCTTCTGTAAGCGCAAACAATTATATACTTAGAAATAAAGTCATCGCTGAGCTTACGGAAAGAGATAGGCGCAAACTTGCGGACAGCTTTTTAGACTCATGTCTCGGAGGCAAACAAATAACAGCCGACCGTGAGTTATTTAAAACTTTATTCAAATCTCTTTCTGATGTTTTGATTGAAAATAATAAAAATGTCAATCAAGATTCTTCATTTAATTTAGAATTAAATGAGGTTGATTTGATGAAAGTCCGAAAGCTGTTAAGCAAAAGTATTTTATCTTCCATTTTTTTTACGATAGAAAAAGAAAGTTTTACTCTGGACGATTTTATTTTTTATCTAATGTATCAGAAGATAAATCTTAAATCACTCAAACCGAACTACATACTATTGGTACTTAACTCGGCGGTTAAACAATTTATTGAAGACGAGCTGATAACCATTGAAGGTTATAAAAGGAAACTTGATAAATTAGAATCTGTAAAAAACGATTTAGGTTTGTGGCGCGATTATTATCTCTCTGAAGCAATGATGCAGTCATACCGCGACTCAATAAAAATAACGCAGACTGAAGTTGAAAACGTTATTAACTCAACTTCAAAAATAAAAAAGAGGCTGCAGATCAATATAAGAGAAATACTAACCGACAACCCTGACGACATAAAAAATATTTTAGATGAGATAGATAAAGGAAAAAATTTTAAAGAGCTCGCTGAAAAATTTAATAAAAGAAAGTACACAAAAAAAAGTGCCGGCGAGTGGGGATATTTTACAGCGAATGCGGCGGGCAAAATAAGTGAGATAGCCGCGGGGATGAAAATAGGAGAAGTTTATGGACCGATCCGTTTACCCGAAGGATATTCAATCTTTAAAATCCTCGATAAAAAAGAAGTTATTGATTCAATGGCTTCGGCAAAAACAGACAAAAACTTAGTAAAAACCGAAATAGCTTTAACAAAAATGAATTATCTTTTTAACAGTGTAACAGCTAAATTGGCAGACAAATATTCTATAAAAATTGACCTGCAAAAAATAAAAGATTTAAAACTGAGTGAAGTAAATATGTTTACTTACCGGCTGATTGGTTTCGGCGGAAAAATAACAGCCTTGCCAATTACAATTCCGATTTATGAGTGGTATTATTTATTAAAAAACAGAAACGAAATTCCGTAGAAGGATAACCGATGGCAGAAGTAATAATTAAAAATGTTACAAAAAAATACGATGACGGAACTATAGCAGTTAACAAGGTTAATATCGATATTAAAGACAAAGAGTTCGTTGTGTTTGTCGGTCCTTCCGGCTGCGGCAAAACAACTACGCTAAGAATGATTGCCGGTCTCGAAGAAATTTCCGACGGTGAAATTTATATTGATAATAAACTTGTGAATAATCTTCCGCCGAAGGATAGAGACATCGCGATGGTTTTTCAAAATTATGCGCTTTATCCTCACATGACGGTTTTTGAAAATATGGCTTTTGGTTTGAAACTGCGTAAGCTTGATAAAAATGAAATTGATAAAAGAGTAAAAGACGCGGCTAAAATTCTCGGACTTGAAAATTATCTTAACAGGAAACCAAAAGCTCTGTCAGGCGGTCAACGGCAGCGAGTTGCAGTCGGGCGTGCAATCGTCAGAAATCCAAAAGTATTTTTGTTTGATGAACCACTAAGCAACCTCGACGCTAAACTCCGGGTTCAAATGCGTACGGAGATATCCCGGCTGCATAAAAATCTTCAAGCAACAATTATCTACGTCACTCACGATCAGGTAGAGGCAATGACGATGGGGAACAAGATTGTGATAATGAAAGACGGACTTATTCAGCAAATAGACAGCCCGTTAAATTTGTATCACTCACCGAAAAACAAATTTGTAGCCGGCTTCATCGGAAGTCCCGCAATGAATTTTATTGAAGGAAGAATTGAGAAGCGGGGCGAACTAAAATTTGTCAGCGCTGATAATAAACTCACCTTCCCGTTGAATAATGAATTAGCTGGAAAAATTGAAAACCTTACGGGGAAAGAAGTCTGGGCGGGAATTAGACCTGAAAATCTTTTAGTCGGCAGCTCATCACTGAAGAAAGAGAGTATGGTCTCGCTGAGTGCTCCGGTAGACCTTGTAGAACCGCTCGGCAACCAGACACTCGTTTATTTTACTTTTGAAAACAATCAGTTCGTTTCTGAAAATAGGGAATATGTTGATATAGAAAATGGAGCTGAAGAGAGCTTTATTTTCGATTATAACAAAGTACATTATTTTTATAAAGATACTGAAGAAATAATAACATAATAACAGATTCATTAAGTGAAATAATTAGACTATTACCAGATTTTATTGACAAGTTCCGATCTGCTTTCAATTTCTAAATACTCTGCCAAATATTACTCGAACTTTAATGATAAGGTGTTATAGAAATCCAAAAATATTCTACCGACTCTAACAGTTTTAATGTTAACAATTTTTATTAAATTTGGCAATGTTATGTTAGAAGTTATATTGGAAATTAAGATAGACAGATGTTGACAAAATTCGGAAGCGTATTTACTAAAAAAGAAGATAGCCTGATATGTCTTCAATAATTATTTTATTGATGATTCTCATCGTCGGTTTCATCAGTACAAATCTTATTTTTAATAATCTGAGGACAAAATATTATACACCTTCAGGTATCGAGTATATTTTTCTCGGCATTATTATAAGTCCGGCGTTTGCTGGGTTTATAAAGACAACATTAAATTTTAGTATCCCTCAATTTATCGATGCGGAAATGTTAAACCAACTTTCCCCAGGTATTTCTGCGGCTATTGGGATTATTGGTTTTATTTATGGTCTGCGTTTTAAATTTAGCTCGATACATAAAGCAATACCGGAGCATGTCCGGCTTTCATTTTTCGAGTTGATCGCCGGTTTCATTTTACTCGGAGGTGCGGCGTTTGGAGTATTCTATTACTTCTTTTTCAACGGATCAAATCTACTCGAAATTATCGCCGCGTCGTATGCAATCGGAATAATGGGAGCGCTTAGTTCTAACTTTGTTATTGATCATCTTATTGAAAAGTATGAGCTAAAAGGTGCCCTGGCACAATCATTACACAACGCGACATTATTTAATTTGAATTTTAGCATTTTAATATACGGTTTACTTTTTGGTTTTATTCATATCGGCGCCAGCGGCGAATTTGGAATTACTCCGACAGAGTGGGTTGTAATCAGCGTATTTCTTGCTGTGTTAATCGGGTTATTGTTTTTTATTTTTATCGGCAGGGAAGGGGACGAAAACAAACTATTCGTTGCCGTGCTCGGAATAACAATTTTTACAAGCGGCGCTGCTTATTTTATTAATTTTTCTCCTTTATACATGAACTTTGTGTTAGGAGTAATGTTAAGCAATCTTTCAAATGTCAGTGATAAAATCGAAAAAGCGCTTAGCAGGCTTCTTCACCCCCTTTCTATTCTTGTTGTTGTTATGGCAGGCTATTTCTGGATGCCGGCTTCGTTTACATATTCTGCTATTGCTGTTACAGCTTTTATTCTATTAAGATATATCAGCAAACGTGCAGGCGGAGCTCTCGCATACAAAACGGCGTATGACAAAAAAATGCTCGATGAAAATATAGGTAAAGGGCTGCTCCCTTTAGATGTGATAGTTTGTGCAATGATTGTAGATTACATGTTCGTTTACCAAAATCAATTCACTCCTATTGTGGTAACCGCAGTTTTAACCGCCGCAATATTTTTTAATTTATTCGAATTCAGATCCACAAAAAATTATCTTGTTGATACAGGCGAAATTACGGTGGAAAAATTATGATTGCAGTAATCCGCCGGTTAATAATAATTTCACTTCTTTTCGGAATATTTTTATTTATTCAGTTGGTGCAGGTTGATACCGCAATAGGCGTGAATCCAAAAACACTAATCGCTTTTGGTTTTGCAATACTCGCATCGTTTACTCTCGGCGAAATTCTTTCGATTATAAAACTTCCGCGTGTTATCGGGTATTTATTAATCGGCATGATTTTCGGTCCATACTCGGATATATTTTTGCATACCGACTTGCTTCGTGTTTTTAATTTGAACACTCTTGATAATTTAAGTTTAGTAAACGGTGTAACCCTCAGTGTAATCGCATTAATAGCGGGGATGGAGCTTAAAATTGCGGAGATAAAAAAATCGGCTAAAGCAATATCACTCATTATTCTGATTAAAGTTTTTATTGTTTTTGTTTTAATTACCTCAACGGTCTTCGCTGTTAGTTCATTTATTCCGTTTTTAAACGGAGCCGATTGGCGGATAATTCTCGCCGCGGGTTTAATATTATCGGTCGTGTCAATCGGTACATCAATTGAACTTACTCTTGTTGTTGCGGATGAAGCAAAGGCAAAAGGAAAATTTATCGATTTAATCTTAAGTACCGCCATCGTAAAGGATGTGGTTGTTATTCTTTTGCTTGCTGTTGTACTTACTATCTCAACATCATTATTAACACCAACAGCCGGTTTTGATGTTCATTTAATAATCGACCTGGGTAAGGAACTTTTATTTTCTGTTATTTTCGGTGCCGTGTGGGGCGGATTTATTATCCTTTATTTAAAGTATGTTAACCGCGAGTTGTTAATTTTTATTATTGCAATTATTGTTTTCGGAACAGAAATGACGACAACACTGCACCTTGAAACACTTGTGGCTTTTATAACCGCCGGATTTTTTGTCCAGAATTTTTCAAAGCACGGTGAAAATTTTCATCACCCTCTGCAAAAATTAGCGCTTCCAATATTTATAACATTTTTTACTGTAGCCGGCGCATCATTAAATTTTATTTCTGTAAGCACTGCAATACTTTTAGGTGGAATTATTTTTATTGTAAGGGCTTTTGCTATTTGGTTAGGAGTAACTGCGGCATCCAAAATTAGCAAGGAAGCAGTTGATTTTACAAAATTCGGCTGGTTAGGATTTTTGTCAATCGGCGGATTGATTTTGGGACTCGGTATCATAATTGCCGAGCGGCTGCCCGGTTTGGGTGATGAGCTAAAAAATGTTATTACCGCCCTTGTTGCGCTCAATATTTTCATTGGTCCAATACTTCTAAAGATCGGGCTCTCAAAATCAAAAACATTCTGTGCGGCAGGTGAAGATAAGGTTGTTGAAAAGATAGAGCCTGTAAAAGAAATTGCTTCGGAAGCTGTTAAACCGAAAACAAAGGAACAACTAATATTTGTGGAACCCCGGTTTGATGATGAAAAATTAAATAAATCACTCTTTAACATTCTTTTTCGAATCAATAAGATATTAAAAGATTTTGAACATAGATTTATTTACTACAGGGGGGAACAGTCAATTGAGCTTATTGTTCTTATTACAGAAAGATATACGGAACAATACGGACGATTACGACAAATAATTTTAAAACCGGGTATCACTGCGCAGGAAATAAAAATTAAACTTCTCGAAGCAAAAAAAGAATTTGCAAAAGTGTTTATTGAACTATGTGAAGATCGGAAAAAAGTCGAGCAGAATATTCTGGCGCTTGAACCGCTTATCGATGAAATATTTTTTTCACTTGTCGATTTAACCGACGGGCTGCAGCCTGAATATTTAATTAATATGGAGCCAGGGTGGTTTTTAACAAATGATGATGATAAATGGAGAGGGAAGTACTGGAAATTTAAACTGCGCTGGGTTGAAAAAATAAAAAAACTTTTTAATCGGAAATATATTTCAAAGAGGAAGATAAGTTATCGGAACCTTGCTAAGTATTATCTTGCGGGGGAATCGGCTACCGAGATATTAGAAACCGTAAACCTTGTTGGAAGCGAGCGCCTTACAACATTAAGAAAAACAAAAAGCATATACGAAGATATAACCAAGTATCTTGATGAGTTTGAACAAATTACTATTAATGAAAAAGATAATCCGGCGGTAACCGCTATATTGATTGATCGGATGACCGAAGCTCATCAGCAGATTGTAAATGAATTGAATATCTATTCCAATGATATAAATACAACAACAGATGAAATAACGGGCAGACTTTACTACGCTCTCGCTAGCCCTTTCAACCGGTTTATTGACGCGATAAAAATTGCAGGCACATATAAATATGACCACCGTAAATATCGCTATTCAAAAATATTCGGAAAAAGCGAATCGATAAAAGATAAAGCTCTGGAAAGTATCCGTTTTTGGGTTAATTATTACGCCGGTTTTCTCGGGTTGTTTGAAAAAGAAGTTTATATAAATAAGATTAATTCTGAATTAAATGAGGTTGTAAATATTTCACTCGTTAATATATCTTCCGAAATAAATGATAACCTTAGGAATGTAAGCCGGCAGTTAAATAATAGCATAAACAAATTTGAAGGCAGGCTTGAAGAAAAGAAAGAAGTTAATGCCGATGACATTATTGACTTTTTAAAAGAAAGCAGAAGAGAACATTTCTTAAATTTTCTTGAAGACCACATTCGCAAACTTGAGGAAATTCATAACAGCCGAAAGCTAAACTCGTTAATTGAAAATTTAATTGAAACGTTTTCCGATATAGCCGAAGAATTACCCGAAACTATTGCGCTGCTAGAAGAGCACGATCTTCAACTGTACGCAAGGCTGCCTAAATTAAACCAGCTTAAATATGTAAAGCTTAGGTCGCTGTCTAAAACTTTTCTCGTTAAAAAACTTCCCCGTAATATCGGTGAGTTAAATGAGCTTCTTGTAAACCATCTTAACATTACAATAATAGAGCTCAAAAACTTTATTACTATTGTAAATTTTCATATTAATACTGCCATAAAAGAGCTTGAAAACAATAGCGTAAACGGAAAGGTAATTGCTTTTGATCTACTCACGAGTCTCGATGAAAAACTGCTATACCGGGTAAGCCAATTAAACGGACAAATAGACAGGCTCGAGCAAAATATTGACAACAAAATAATTGAAAAAGTAAATGACGTAATTGCGGAGATTAACGAATTAGTTGTACACAGTTCCATTTTAAGTGTAGATATGTTTATGCGAAAAGAGAAGGGCAAAAACAAGTTCATCGTTAAATTGAATCATTATTCAAATCAGTTAGCTTATCAGGTAAAGAAACACAGAGTAATGATTCGCCGAAACTACCGAAACTATTTCAAACCATCGGTTAATGAATTTTTAGAATCGATGAATTTAATTTCATCTGACAATGAAATATCGACGGTTGATAACGCTCTGTTTAATGAGGAAAAATTAAAAAAACTTCCGTTTATTTATAGAAAATTGTTTGATGGCAGCCCGTTGGAAACTGCGGATTTCTTTTTTGGTAAAAATGAATTCCTTCGCGAAATTGAATCTGCAAAAAGCGATTTTAAAAACAACCGTGTCAGTTCGACTGTAATTATTGGAGAACCCGGCAGTGGAAAAAGAAGTCTTTTGAACGCAATACGTAATTATGTTTTGAAAGATGAAGATTATATTTATCATCAATTCCTAAACACTCTTACCGATAAAAATGAACTGTTGAAAACTATCTCGCAGTTGATGGATTACAAACGCCATCTAACTATTGAAGAAGCAATTTTGTTACTGAACGATAAATCGAAAAAGAAAATAATAATTGCCGAAAATATTCATAAACTATTTGTACGCACAGTAGATGGTTACGAAGCGCTTGAGAGTTTTATATATTTAATATCGATGACGAACAAAAACGTTTTCTGGATTTGCACGCTTGGCAAAAATAGCTGGCATTTTTTGGATCCAAACTTTGATCTCTCATCTATATTTAGCCGCAAAATTGATCCGGTTAAATACCACAAAGAAGATCTAAAATCTATTGTATTAAGCCGTCATCAAGCCACCGGTTACAATATTAAATTTTTACCGGATAACTTAAAACAGTTTAGAACTAAACTTAGCAAATCAAAATCTTATGAAGAAGATCAGGAAAAACTGTCGTTAAAATATTTTAAAAAACTTGAAGAGTACTCTGATGGAAACATTATTTCGGCAATGTATTACTGGCTTCAATCGATTGCGACAGTTAAAGAAAACAATATTATTATCAAGCCCGCAAAAAAATTGAACTTAAAATATTTGTCGGTATTGGATAATATCTATCATCTTACCATCGCAAATGTAATTATTCACGGCTGGCTTACCGATGAAGAACATGCGCAAATATTTAATCTTCCCATAGAAAGAAGCAGGGATATATTGAACTTCCTGGTTTCATATAATCTAATATATCAGGATCAGCTTGAGTTGTACTCGAATAAATACTTTTTGAATAAGTTTATTTATAAGTCGGTTGAAACAGAATTAATACGAAGGAATATTTTCTCATGAAAAAGAAGATGTTTCTTGTAATTATACTTTTACCGTTATTCGTTTTTGCACAGCAAACTGATAGTGTGGCGGTTAAGCAAAAAAATATAGACAATACTATCCGTTTAAGAGATACGGTTTTTGTGGTTCATGCCGAAACCACGTATATACCTCTGCCAGAGTCATTAAACACGGTTAAACATGATACGATAAAACTACACGATACTTTGTTTATACCGGCGGTAACCGCTGAGGATACTGTTGTGAATGAATTTAAAACCATAAAAATTATAAAGGATGTTGGATTATTTACCATAATTGAAATTATTCTTCTTTTGTTTGCCGGGGCGTTATTAACAAAGCTTATTGATAGAATTAAATCATTCGTTTCTGCCCGAAACATAAAAAAAACATTACCCATTTTACTGGCGGCATTAAAAGTTTTCATTTGGCTAATAATTTTATTAATTATTATATCCTTGTTTATAACTAAAACCGACGAACTAATTGCCGCGCTTTTTTTAATCGGATTAATTTTGCTTGGAGTTTCCGCAATACCTTTTTTACGTAATCTTGTTGGAGGTTTTTACATTTCACTTAGCAAACCGTTTGAAAAGGGGGACTATATCTTGGTAAAAAATTACAGCGGCGAAATTACAGAAATAGGATGGCGCTCTACAATTGTTGTAACGGCTGAAAGAAGTTTTATTAATATACCGAACTCTGTTTTTCTCATTGACGCAGTAGAGAATGTAAACGTTGGACAGAAGGAACAACTTGTATCGCTAAGTTATGAGTTCCCGATTGATTACGATAATGACTTAATAATTAAAATTCTAAGAGAGTCTGCAATATCTTCCCCATATTTATTTGGTAAAAAAGAGCCCTCCGTGCTGCTTGAAAATACCGATTACATACTTCGAGTTAATAAGTATAAATTAAATTTGTACCTGTTCGATTCAAAGTATGAAAATGAAATGATACACTCTATAAATCAGGCAATACTTGCCGCAGTAAAAAGCAAAATTGAAATGAAAAAGGATATCGTAAATGAGTGATCGGGGCAGGGAAATATTAAACCATATTTCAAAAATTATCTTAATTGTATCCGGCATAATCGGCATTGGCTCAATTGTAATTGAATACGGTTTTAACGTATCGCCAAGTGAAATAAGATTACTTCATTATATTTCCATTGTGGTTGTTTTTGTTTTTGTTTTATATCAATTCATACAATTATACATTATTAAACAAAAATTAGCTCATATAAAACAGCACAAGTTTGAGTACTTTGTAATTTCTTTTATCATCATCGAGTTTATTTTATCCCTTCTCGATTTAAGCTTGATTAAGCAGCTCGGGTCTGTATTCAATTTACAAGATATAACATTCCTCTATATTGTTTTTGCTCAGGTATATATCATACTCGGTTTAGTTATAAGGGGTCTCCGCTATAATATGAAGATTCTTCAATCGCGCCTTCATCCAACAAGAATATTTATACTCAGTTTTCTTGTTACAATTTTAATGGGCGCTTTGCTGCTTATGCTGCCGGCATCAACTGTAAGCGGTAAAATAAATTTTATAGATGCGCTGTTTACTTCCACAAGCGCTGTTTGTGTAACGGGATTAATAACTGTGGATACTGCAACATATTACACAACATTTGGACAGTTTATTATAATGCTCTTATTCCAAACAGGCGGTTTGGGTTTGATGACATTCACAACTTTCTTTGCCATATTTCTTTCGGGCGGGCTTGGAATTAGAGAGCGTATTCTTTTACACGACTTATTAAATGAAGAAAACATCGGGGCAATAACAAAAATTCTTGTTTATCTATTAATTACAACATTTGTCATTGAGATAGTCGGCGCACTCCTATTATTTCAAAGCATCCATACAAAGTTTGACTCCGTTTATGAGGCAGCATTTATCTCGCTGTTTCATTCCATTTCTGCTTTTTGTAATGCCGGCTTCTCATTGTTTACATTAAACCTAATGGATACATCCGTACAACATAATTATTTATTTTTATCGGTAATCTCCGTTCTAATTATTCTCGGAGGTCTGGGCTTCCCAACAATCTTCGGTTTTTTCTCAAAAAAAACTGTAAGAACTTCTTTAGGAAAAATAAAAATTGTTATGAACCTGCAGAGCTCAATTGTAATATTTATGACAATACTGCTTGTAATTGGAGGAGCAATATTATTTTATCTTCTTGAGTATAATAACACGCTTGCAGGTCTTAACGAATATGATAAATGGTTCCAATCATATTTCCAATCGGTTACTACCCGCACGGCAGGTTTTAATTCGGTTGATATTGGAATGCTTACTGTTCCCACTTCAATTTTGTTTTTATTTTTAATGTTTGTTGGAGCCGGACCAGGCGGCACAGCTGGCGGAATACGGGTTACAACTTTTGCCATAATAGTTGCAAGTGTTTGGTCAATTATCAGAGAACAGCGGCAGGTAAAATTTGGCAACCGAAGCATTCCGAACGAAATAGTTGTTCGAGCTCTTTTGAAAATGTTCATGACTATTTTATTCATTACTCTTGTCCTTTTCGGACTTACATTTTTTGAAAATAAGAACCTTCTCGATCTTGCATTTGAATGTTTCAGTGCATTCGGTACTGTTGGGCTGTCGCGCGGAATTACCCCGATGTTGACTGACCCGGGTAAACTTGGAATAATAATTTTGATGTTTATCGGAAGAATTGGCCCGCTGGCATTTATTTACGGGTTAATAAAAACAAAAGAAAAACTACGCTATGATTTACCAAGTGAAAATATATCCATCCTATAGGAGTTGAAATGAAAAATAAATTTGCTGTAATTGGTCTTGGCGATTTTGGAATGAGTGTAGCAACAAATCTTGCCGAAAAAGGTGTGGATGTTATTGCTGTTGACCAGGACTTGGAAGTGATTGAAGAAATAAAGGATAAAGTAGCGTATGCTGTAAGGATGAACTCAACAGACGAAAAAGCCTTAAAATCACTAGGAATTGATAAAGTAGACGCAGTTATAATTTCTATCGGAACTCATTTTGAAGACACAGTACTTACATCTGTGCTTTTACTTCAGATGGGAGTTAAAAAAATTGTTGCACGCGCTTCCTCCAAAATTCAAGAAAAAATTTTAATAAGGCTCGGCGTGCACCAGGTTGTAACCCCCGAGTTTGAAATTGCCAAACGTCTTGCCAATAATTTAATCCACGAAGATATTCTGGAGTATATTCCTCTCGATGAAAATTACAATATAGTTCAGATTACAGCTCCAAAAATGTTTGTAGGTAAAACACTGCAGGAACTCGATCTCAGAATAAAATACAACGTCAATCTAATCACAATAAAAAGAAACTATATTATACAAGACGAGGAAACCGGAAACAAAATTACAAAAGCAAGAATTTACGGTGTCCCCACATCGAGTACATTAATTGAAGAGAACGATATACTTATTCTTCTCGGTAAAGACCGCGATGTTAAAAAGGTGATTGAATAGTGGTTATTTTCGCATCAATTTTGCTCAAATAGCTTATTCGCATTTAGTTTTTAGTTTACAAAGATTTTGTTATTTTTCAGAAAAGAAAAGCTGAATTTCTGCTTAAGAAATAACTAAACTAAAACATTTTTTGAGTTACTTGCCCCAGGAGTTATTTTATGTTAAACCGGATTATCAATGCCTGCAACCGATTTAAGGATAAAACTGCCTTTGTTATCAACGAAACTAATTTTACCTATTCTCAATTTGCTCAAAAGATTTCAGACATCAGGAATGCTATTGAATCTTCCGATTTAGGAAACCAAAAATTAGTCGGTGTAGTAGCTGAAAATGATTTTGATACTTATTCCTCACTCCTCGCAGTAATGTTTTCCGGTTGCGGATATGTTCCACTATTGTCGCACAACCCTCTTGATAGGAATGAATCGATTGCTGAATTAGCGGAGTTAAAGCTGGTGTTAACCCCGCACATAGATGAACAAATTCAAAAACTTTGTGATGGTAAAAACCTAAAACTGATTGAGACTAAAAATCTTCCGAAGCAGGATATTGACCTGTCTCTTCCAACTAATTTCGATGAACAACTTGCTTACATATTATTTACTTCAGGCAGCACGGGCGTACCCAAAGGGGTTCCAATAACAATGAAAAATTTGGAAGCCTTCATTCAGGCTTTCCTTGCTCTTGGATATAATGTCAATGAGAATGATCGTTTTATGCAGATGTTCGAACTAACTTTTGATTTTTCTGTGTTTACTACTTTTGCCCCGCTTTGTATCGGCGCCTCTGTTCATACAATATCTTCTGAAGGAATTAAGTTTGCAAATGTCTATATGACACTTGAAGAGCAAAATATAAGTTTTGCCGCAATGGTTCCTTCTGTTATTAATTATCTTAGACCATATTTTGAGGAAATGAATTTTGAGCATTTAAAATATTCCCTTTTCTGCGGCGAAGCTTTAATTGCAGATGTTGCAAAAGAGTGGAAACAGTGTTCGCCGAACGGAGTTGTTGTAAATGCTTATGGTCCAACAGAGGCAACAGTATTTTGCATGATGTATGATTGTCATGACGATATGCATCTCAATAAAACATATAACGGCGGCGTATCAATCGGCAAAGCAATGTTAAATACAAATATTATTGTCGTCGATGAAAAACTAAAACCTTTACCCGCAAATGAAAAAGGGGAGCTGTGTATTTCTAGCGCTCAGCTTACGCCCGGTTATTGGAAGGATGATGATAAAAACAAAGAAGCATTTTTCAAACATATTATAGACGGTAAAGAAGAAACATTTTACCGGAGTGGTGACTTAGCTTTGTATGATGACGCGGGTGATTTTATGTTCGGCGGAAGATTAGATTACCAGGTTAAACTCCAGGGATTTAGAGTTGAATTAGGTGAAATTGAACATCATGCAAGAACATTTAGCGGAGTTACAAACGCTGCCGCTCTTGTACATGAAACCGAATCTGGGAATCAAGTGCTTTACTTATTGCTCGAAAATTATGACAACGATTTTTCTCAGTTAAAAGAGTATTTGGCCGCAAAGGTTCCATTCTATATGGTTCCTTCAAAAATATTTTCTCTCCCCTCATTTCCGTTTAATAATAATGGAAAAGTTGATAGAAAAATACTTCAAAATAAATTAAAAGAGCTGGGAGAAACATGAGTTTTATTGATAAAGTTACATTAACACCCGCAGCCATTGAAGATATAGATATAGTTTTAGATACAATTATCGAAGCCGAAAAAAGCGGCACAGATGTTATTAGTTCATGTTTGATATTTAATATGACAGAGCATGAGTATAGGAAGATTTTAGCCAGTTTGCTGAAGGAGGAATACGAAGATTATGAATTTACGCTGTCCGGATTTCTCGTGGCAAAACATAAAGACAAAAAGTTAGGCTCCCTTGGCTCGTGGATAGAAGGCAAAAATGATACCGATAGTTCGATCATCAAAGCAAATGTTTTATTTGCAACAATAGAAAGAGACAAGCTTTTAGAAGTTCAGCCTAATTTAAAAAACTTAAGGGGCGCAAGTTTTCACCGTACCAAAGGCGCACTTCAATTGGAGTACGCTTACGTTAAACCGGAATTTAGAAGAATGGGTGTATTTACAAAACTTATTCTCGGACAAATAAAAAGGTACAGAGATTTAGAGTCCGAACTGCCGATGGCAGAATCAATTTTATTTAGGGAAAATTATAAATCGCTAAATTGTTTCCAAAAACTGAATTTCCAATTGAAGGAAGAGATCGATTTAAAAGGGCAGCCGTCAGAAAAGTTTTTCCCCTATAGTGAGAGAATATTAATGCAGTTTCACAAACATCAATTTCCGGAATAGGATTAAGATTTGATTAATAATTTAATTATAAACAGTGCTACTGTTGATGATATTGATTTTATAATTGAGGCAATCATCGAATCGGATAAAAGCAGTACAAACGTGATTAGCGCTTGTAATATTTTCTGTATGAGCGAAGAAGAATATCGAAGTGTGCTGAAACAGATACTGCTCGAAGATTTTCCTAATAGCGAATATTCATTAGGGGGTTTCCAGGTAGCGCGGGTTGACGGGCAAAAAGTTGGAGCATTATGCTCGTGGGTTGAAAATGCGGACGGTATTTCTAACGCAATAATAAAATCAAGTTTATTAATGAACTTTATCGAAAAAGAAAAACTTGTTTCAACCGGCAAAAAATTGGAAATAATAAACGGAATGTCTTTTGAGAGGCAGCCAAATTGTATACAGATTGAATACGGATATGTAATTGCGTCGAGAAGAAGAAAAAAGATTTTCACACAATTAATACTATCATCTCTAAAGAAGCATGTTAACTTTGAAACCGGAGTAACGAACGTGGAAACTGTTCTGTTTGAGAAAAACATAAACTCTTTCGATGCTTTCGCAAAGCTTCAATTTAAAGTGAAACAAAAAAAAATGGTTGCCGATTTAGACGCATATAATATTTTTCCTTACAACGCAAAAGTGCTCATGAATATCGAACTCAAAGACAAGCGAGAATATTTGGAAAAACTTATTGAACAATTTATATTTCATTAAATTAACTTTCTAAAATTAATATTCTCATTGCTTGCATAAGAAATACTTAACTGATTTAGATATATGTTATTGAAAACATTACAGAACTAAAGCGAACGAATGAGAATACCACGCGCGATACTGGTATAAATTATGAAAGATTCTTTAATATTAATTGTAGAAAGAGTCAGCGGCAAATTGAATAATTGCTGTTGATAGATTTTTTAAATAAACTATAGAGCTAATAAATTGACTATTGAATATTTACCTAACATTCATATAAAGCCGGCGACAAAGAATGAAATACATTTTATCATCGATACTATTATCGAAGCAGAAAAAAGCGGTAGGGATATTATTGGTACAAGTAAGATTTTTAATTTTAGCGAAAAAGAATACTGCGAAATGATTTATGAGTTATTATCGGATGACTCGAAGAATTACGAATATTCATTAGATAGTTTTCTGGTCGCCTTTGACGGCGATAAAGCAATTGGCGCTTTCGGTGCATGGATTGAAGCCCCGGATGGAGTGAGCAGTTCTATTATGAAAATTAACGCATTTATCTCACTAATGGAAAGAGAAAAAATCATTGAATGCCAAAATAGACTTAGACTATTAAGTGGGAAAAACTTCCATAGAACCGAGGGAGCATTGCAGTTTGAATTTGCATATGTTATTCCCGAATACACCGGAAAGGGAATTCTGCAGGAGATAATGAAGCGACAGGTGCAAAGGTATAAAAACGAAGGCAATAATTTTAATAAAGCTCAGGTAGTCCTTGCAAAAGAGAATATCCCGGCAATTAAGTCATATCTGCGATTTGGATTCCAAGTAGTTGATTCAATTATTATTGATGAAGAATTATCTAATTATTTTTCCTTTAAAGAGAGAGTGCTAATGGAATGCCCGATTGAAATATTACAAAAATATTTTTAGCAAATATATACATTAGTCAAACTGATTAGTACAAAAATTGAAAAATGAATCGTTTAATTTGACAGCTATTTTCTGATTTCAAAATTGAAAATGTTTATTTAGTTGAAGAAAAAAAACTGTATAATAAAAAGTATTTTTTCAACTAAGTAACTAAAGCCGGATGCTAAAAAAGGTATCTGAAGTTATAATCGGTAAATTTTTAAAAAGTTTTGTTTAACTCATATCAATATTTGATATAGTCAGCAATTGATATTAATTTCGAAGCAATAATTTATAGAATTACAAATTGAGGCAGAATCTGATGGCAACAAATATCTCATTAAGACGGGCAACATTAAATGATGTAGATTTTATAATTGAAACAATAATAGAAGCAGAAAAAAGCTTTTCTAATACTATAAGTTATTGCCAAATATTTTCTGTTACCAAAGAAGAACTGATTAACTTGTTTCGACAAATTTTAAGTGAAGATATTGTTGGTCAGGAATTATGTTATTCGGAATATATAATCGCCGAAGTAAATTCAGCCTATGCCGGTGCTTGTGCATCTTGGGTTGAGGGGGTAGAAGGCTTTAGTAGCTCTGTAGTGAAAGCTAATTTATTAATGGAGTATTTTGGACATGAAAAGATTAACGAAGCCCAACATCTGTTTAAATATTTGCACGAAATAAACATAGATAGAGAACCAAATACGTTGCAGATTGTTAACGCATATATAAAACCCGATTATAGAGGACAAGGAATAATATCTAAGTTAATTCTGGAACATATCGAACAGCAAAAGGTTAAGTATCCATTTATTAAAAAAGCTCAACTAAGACCTACCGGAACCAATGAAAGCGCTTATAGAGCCTATAACAAATTAGGTTTTGAGTTTGTTCTTGAAAAAAAAATAGAAGATGATTTTATTCTTGACTTTATCCCTTCCAAATCAAAAATACTGATGGAGAAGAAATTATAGAATGGTTGTATTATTTTTTGTGTAAAGAAAAAGCCATGCGCACTGCATGGCTTTTTTTAAGTTTACTATTACAATATTATTTTATTTTAATAGCATGAGTTTCATTGCTTTGGTATGCTCACCGGAAGTTACACGATAAATGTATGTTCCGCTGGCAACTTTATTGCCGCTGTTATTATCCCCATTCCATCTTGCTTCATATGTTCCGGCATCCTGTTGTGCTCTTATTAAAGTTTTAACTTCTCTTCCTAGCATATCGTAAATTTTAATATTTACAAATGAGTTTGCCGGAATTGAATATTTTATCGTAGTTGACGGGTTAAACGGATTTGGATAATTTTGCGCTACTGCAAATTTTTCGGGAATAACATTATTATCTGCTACACCGGTTATGCCGTTTACAACAAATGAGGAAGCGTTCGAAAATGGTGACGAACCCTGAATATTTTTCGATTTTACTCTCCAATAATATTGTTGTCCGTCTTCAAGATTTTCCAACCTTATAAACGATATACTTAAATTGCTCACTGTAACGGCATTTGAAAAATCGGAAGATTTACTATACTGTAGATCATAACTGATGTTGCCGTTTGATACAGGCAGATACCATGATAACATCGGGTTGTTTATATTCAGACTCAAGTTAGCAATTGGACTTCCGTTAACCGGCATTGATGGAGCTGCCCCGTTGTATACAAAAAATGAATCTGTTGCCCACGCCGAGGATGCAACGCCATTATAAGATTTTACACGCCAGAAATAATATATTCCTTCAGTTAATCCAATAACAGCTAACGAGCCAGTGTCTATTCCGGTCTGATTAACAACTAATGCAGAAAAGTCGCTCGCTGTACTTAATTCAACCGAAAATGTTAATCCGGTATATGGCGCATTTAGATACCATGAAAGATTTGCACTAGTACCGTAAACAATGGCGCCGCCTACCGGCCATGATTGGATAGGAACTGAGGAGCCGGCGACACCAACTGTTAAAAATGAATCAGTTGGTGCCCAATTCGAACTGGTCGATCCATCATAAGTTTTAACACTCCAGTAATATTTTGTCCCTTTGAGCAAACCGGCAATAATAGTATCATGATCTGTAATTCCACTAACCGTAGGAGTGCCGGATAGAGGAAATGTAGTACTACATTCAAGGTCATATGTTAAACCGGTTGTATAACCATTCATGTACCACGAAAACTCAACCGGATCTGTAAATATTGAGGCTCCGCCTTTAGGCCATGACAAGATAGGAACTGTAGCAACTCCATTAGCTACCACAAAAAATGAATCAACACCAGCCCATGCAGAAGTATCTGAAGTTCCTCGAGAACGAGCGCTCCAATAATATTTTTGTCCGGCGGTTAAAGCGCCAAGATCAACATACATATTGATTGAACCTGAAGCTGTAGCTGTTCCGGTCAATGTTGAAGAAAGACCAATTTCGTAATCGTAAACTAATCCGGTTGACTGGGTGTTTAAATACCATGTAAGCCTTGGTGTGCTTGTATATATTTCAGCGCCGCCAATTGGCCAAGACAATATCGGTGTAACTGCTGGCGGAGCGGGGATAATAGCAAATATTGCCGAATCACTCCAAACGGTTTCCACAGCACCTCTGTTCGATTTGATTTTCCAATAATAAGTTTCACCAGCGGTGGCGGTAAAATTAGTAGTAAAACCACTTAATGCTGAATAACCCACACTTGGTAAGCCTGCAAATGTTCCGGTGTTATTTATCTCGATATCGAAAGTAATCCCGGTTGCATTAAATAAAGTATACCAATTTAACGGGACAGTTGTATTATGCAAAACAACACTGTCTTTTGGGAATGATATATAAGCTGTAGGAGGTAGGGAATCACCCGAAACCGATACACGAAAAGTATCGATCACCGACCATAACCCTGCACCGAGAGAGTTATAACCTCTTACTCTCCAATAATAAGGGGAACCGTTACTAAAGGGGGTTGGAATGGTGAAAGTATTCCCCGTGGTTACATCATATGTTCTCTCCACATACCAAAAAGTCGGATCAGGTGTTACCTGCAACCTGAAAGAATCAGCAGCCGCGCCAGCAGGACTCCATTGAAATACGGGAGTACTCGAAACTAATGAGTCGTTATCAATTGGATAAATATTTACAGGCGTACCTGGCTGCGCAAGTGTTATAATGCTACCCGCAATAAACACAAACAAAACGATAAAAAAGAATGATTTAATTTTCATTGAGCCCTCACTCGAATTATTAAGAACACGCTGCATTAATTAAATTTAAAACAGCAATTATAGATCACAATTTCCGTTGTTAATATGTGTAAAAAGAAAAAATAAAATTTAAAAAGATGTTGTTAGAACATCTATTCTTAAGCGCTAAGAAAGTAAATATTATTTTACAGAAAAACAATGGACTTATTAAGAATAATGGCGCAAGACTTAAATATATTTTTGCAGAGATAGGTTTGTAGGAGATTTGATTAATGCGGCTATTTTCAATGTTGGCAAAAAAAAGCCATGCGGTGTGCATGGCTTTTTATTTGAATAATTTTTTGTGAAAACTATTTTAATAGCATTAACTTTAACGCTTTGGAATATGCCCCAGTGGTTACGCGATAAATATATGTACCGCTTGCAACTTTGCTTCCATAATTATTTTCACCGTTCCATCTTATATCATAAGAGCCGGCTTTGTGCAGTGAGCTAACTAAAGTTTTAACTTCTCTTCCAAGCATATCGTAAATTTTTATGTTTACGAAAGAAACTTCCGGAATCGAATATTTAATGGTTGTTGTCGGGTTGAACGGATTCGGATAATTCTGTTCAAGAGCGTAAGTTGTTGGCATTTTTCCGCTGCCATTTTCATCATCAACATCCGTTAAGTTACCAACAGTAAAGACTTCGGTTTTTGAAAAACTCGAAAAATTACCGTCATTATCTTTCGAACGAACGCGCCAAAAATATGTTTTACTAAGAGCTAATTCATTCAATTGGTATGTAACGCTGCTCAAATCACTGATAATAATTGGGTCGGTAAAACTATCATTCTCCGAAATCTGGATTTCATATTTTAATGAATTCGTCGGCGAATTTACAAACCATGATAATTCCGGTGATCTTGTTCCTACCGAAACGCCACTTATCGGGCTTCCTAATAGAGGCGCCGTTGGGGCAAAACCTGTATAAGCATAAAATGTAAATAACGGGGAATAAGCTGATTGTGAAGCCCCAATATTAGATCTTACTCTCCATGTATAAGTTCCACCAGGTGTTAACGGAGTATAATCACAGTTGTTAGCGGCTAATCCGGTTCTAGCTGGATCAAGCGCTCCATTTACCTCAACATCAAAGGTATATCCGGAACTTGGTCCGTTCAAATACCAGGAAAGTTGTTGAGTCGTTTGGTAAACAGTAACTCCGTCTAATGGCCATGATTGTATAGGAACATTTGCGCCGGCAACTCCGAACGTTGAAAATGTTGCTTCCGTTGACCATGCCGAGGTAGTTGTTCCATCTGTTGATCTTACACGCCAATAGTATGTTGTTGCCCAATTTAACGGAACATTCACTAAAAACACATTTGCAAGTGTAGTGAAATCCACTGCATTATCAGCAATTGGTGCGGTTCTGAACTGTACTTCGTAATATAAATCAGTGCTGTTTCCGTTTACATACCAATTTAAATCTGTGGAAGTTGCGTAAACAACTGTTCCACCTTGAGGCCATGAAATTGTAGGAACGACAGGAACAGCAGCAGTGTTTGCAACTGAAAAGGATTCAGTAGCTGACCATGCTGATTGCTGCGCGCCGTTATCTGAAAGTACACGCCAATAAACCACTTGTCCGGCGGTGAGAGCCGGTAAAGTATAATTTGAAACGAGTAAACCCGTCACCGGGGGTATTGCATCAGAGAAAGCTGCATCAACAAAACTATATTGCAAATTAAAAGTTAATCCCACACTGTTGCTATTCAAATACCAGTAAAGTGTCGGGGTAGTGTTATAGATTTCAGTAGCTCCAATTGGCCAGGAAGGAACAGGAACTGTAGCAGCTACTAAAGGCGGCGTAGTGAATGAATATGCGGCAGAAAAAGCAGATTCATCAGCTCCTTTTATTCCTTTTACACGCCAATAATAGGTAGTATTTGGGGTCAAACCAGCTAAATTTAAAGTGGTGGTTCCGGGCACTAAAATATTAACAAGAGTAGTTACACCAAAAGTGTTATCTGTCCCCCACTCAAGATCATAAGTGAGTTGATCGCCAAAATAATTTGAATACCATCTCAAATCAATACTCCAACCATGAATTGTGGAAGCGTCAGAAGGAAATGTCAGCACCGGAACAGGTGGTTCCACAACACCCGATAATGAAACAATAAACTTTATTGGAGTAGACCAGGCACTGGAACCGGAAGCATTAGTTGCTCTTACTCTCCAATAATATGGTGAACCACGATCAAGCTCCGTGAGAAATGTATAAGAGTTGGTGCCAAGACCGGCAATATTTAAACCAGCCGGTATATAATAAAATGTAGGGTCAGGTGTAACCTGAAGTGTATACGTTGGTGCCGGGGGATTAGGAGTACTTGCCGTCCACACCAATGTAGGGAATTCAGAAACCACCTCATCAGCGACAGGTGAAGTTAAAGTAGGCACCGAGGGCGCCGGTAGAGCGGAAGAAGTAAAACTGAATTCAGGAGAAGTTGTCGTTCCTAAAAAATTTGTTGCACTAACCCGCCACTTATATGCGGTGGTAAAACCTAAACCTGCGATTGATGCAGAAGTAGTAGTTGAAGTCGTTGAAAAATCAACATTCGCGAAATTATCATCGGAAACTTCAACGGTGTACAAATCAACTTCGGTAGAAGCATTCCACGTAAAATTTGCTGGATTAACATCGAACGGGTTGGTTCCATCTGCTGGTGTAAGCAAAGTGAAAGCGGCTGGAACTGCCGAAGGAACTGTCGTGAAATGGAATACAGTGGACCACCCGGATGGTACCGGAAATGTTTCTTGAACACGCCAATAATAGGTTGTATAGTTAGCCAAGATTCCACCTGGTATTGAATATGAATTAGGATTAACATTAACTGCACCAAGAACGGGTGAAGAAAAATCGGAATTATCATCAATATCAACACTATACAATGTGCCCGTATTTGTCCAGGTTAAAGTAGGATCCAAAGCCACACCAGTTGCTCCATCTATTGGAGTTAACAATGTTGGCTGCGCAAGTGTCATTATGCTACCCGCAATGAACACAAACAAAACAAAAAATAAAAAATTAAATTTCATAAAACCCTCACTAGAAAAAATAAAAAAATGCGTACGCTATATTTAAAAACATCAGCAAATAAAATTATCAGGTATACCCGTAATTTTTAACTCTCATATTAACAAATATAAACTACCACATATTAAAAAAACGCTGTTTAAGCCTCTAAAATGTAAATATATTAAGTGTAAATAGCAAATATCTATTGCGTCATTAATGGTTTTTTCCGAAGACCCATTTTACTGATTGCTGCACAAATTATTGCTCAAAATTAGAGGTTTGTTTAAGTAGATGCCAAAATGTGCAATCTTGCGGAAATTAACAATTTATTTTAAAAAAGTTTATTGTCCACAATTTCATAGTTTTAACACAGCCCTATAATTTTTTATTGAACGAATAAAAAAACTTGAGTATTCTTTACCCTGGATAATTTACCTAATTGTGTTTCATCATCAGAGATTAAAACTTAAAATATAAAAATGGCTGCATCGCAGCAGAACGTACCTGAGCGACCAACCAAATCATTACAGCGAGGATAATAGCCTGCAATACAAGCGGCGTTTTACCTAAAATAGAAACTGTTTTTTTCTCCCACGCATCAGGCAAAAAATGGGTTACGTAACCGATAACAATCAGGAAAACTATAGATGGATATGCCGCAACATACTGTGGAAAAACTTCCGCATGAAAATAAGTAAATACTTGTTTTATCATATCTGTTGCGTATTGCAGCGAGCGCGCTCGGAATAGTATGGCAGTAAAAGCGAGCAAATGAAATGTAAAAATTATTTGTAGAACTCTTAGCCATTTTGTATTTCTTATTTTTAATTTATCATAAAAAGCATCCCTGTATGGTTGGGTATACATTGAGAAAACAAGAAAAAAGCTATGAAGTAAACCAAATAATACAAAAGTAAAACTTGGTCCGTGCCAGATACCTACAACAAAAAACGTAATAAAAATAGCAATGGCTGTTCCGGTTTTTCTCAAATTTCTTAATGAAATCTGTAATGGGCGGAATAAATAATCGAGCAGCCAGGTAGAGAGTGACAAATGCCATCTTCGCCAGTATTCAGCAACACTGTAAGCTTTAAACGGGCGGTTAAAGTTATCCATCAATTCAAAACCAAGAAGAAGCCCGATTGCAAGCGCCATGTCGGTATATCCTGAAAAATCAGCGTAACCTTGCAGTGCCGAACCATAAATAGCAAATAAGTTCTCGACACCGGTAAAACGCAACGGAAAGTCAACCACTCTGTCAGTAAAATTTAAACTGATGTAATCGGCAAGAATATATTTTTTGAACAAACCGGTACAAAGTAAAAATAAAGCTAACCCCATTTTTTCACGAGTAAATACCGGCTTCTCTTCGATCTGCGGAAGAAAATTAACCGCACGATCGATAGGACCCATAAGGACGTTTGGAAAGAAAAAAACAAAAAGGGAAAAATTCCTTAGACTCTTGATTGGTTCCAGCATTTCAAAATATATCTCAATTAAGTAACTCATTGCTTTAAATGTATAAAATGAGATACCTATCGGTAGGAAAATATCCAACATATCAAACTGACCTATTTTCAGACTGTTTAATATTTCAAAAAAGAAGTTGGTATATTTGAAATAACCGAGTAACCCGAGATTAATAAATATTGTTGCAGTTAAGATGAGCCGTTTATGCAACTGAGTTTTTGCGTTAAATATCCATGCCCCGGCATAAAAATTTATAATTGCAATAAAAACTAGAAGCAACAGATAAATACCTGCAGCTTTATAATAAAAGAATAACGAAAAGAAAATAAGAGTATAAATTCTAAAGTTATTGTTTCCACTAAAAAACCTGTAGACTGCTAGTACAGCTATAAAAAAGAAAATAAATAAACTAGAACCAAAGAGTAACGGGTCGTGCGGAACGTATTCAAATAGTTCTCGAAATTTTGTCCAGTCTATCGGGTAAGGCATATCTTACTCATCATAATTAATTATTAAATTTTTTTCTTTTAGAAAATTCCGTCAGAACGGAGAGTCTAAAATATTTTGAGTCAAAAAAAAATAAAGAATCTATTTCTTAATATTATGCGGGAAATTTACTATTAATAAGATTCTGTAAATCTCCTATGTTTTTTGCTTTCAAAATTTCCAACCCTTTAAATTTTATCCCAAATTCTTTTTCAATAGAGACAATGATGTTAATATGATTTAATGAGTCCCATCCCGGGACTTGGCTGGCGGTCATTTCCGGTTTTAGTTCAAAATCACTCGCTAATTTTAGTTCTTTTTTTACCAAGTCAAGAAGCTTTTCAGACAACATTTTTTCTCCGTTTTTAGTTTTTCTTTAATTATTTGTATGAGTCTATTAATACATCGAATATCATTTCGCCAAGGAATTTAGCTCCGTCATATGTAAGGTGACCATAATCTTTGGAAGCATACGGTGGGTTGTGGTTTACCCACTCAACCATTGAATTCATTCCACCCATAGCTTCAAATTTGTCCCAATAAGTTACCCCTGTATCTTCCGCAATTTTTTTCTGAGTTTCCATCATTTTAAGCGCGTCTGGGCTTGTAACAAATTTAGATCCCCGTTTAATACACTTATCCCCCAAACCAACTAACAATATACTTGTAGTTGGAAAATTCTTTTGGAGTTCTTTTATTACTTTGGTCATCTCCGATCTGTAACTATTAAAATTAACGTTTCCAGAAGCCAGCATGTTAGCGCCGAAAGTGAGGATGATAAGTTTATAATTTAAGAGACGATTAAAATCCTTTTTATATTCTTCCGGAATATCTTTAAAGGAAATACCAGTGTTTCCCCGCCAAGCAAAATTATCGACATAAACCCCGTTACCGCTTTCAAGGCTTACTCCAAAGAAATGAGCCTGATCCGGGGCAGTGGCGGTAATTTTTAATGATGTAACATCTTTTCCCGGATCTAATACAAGTTCCTGGACTCCACTACCGGGTGTGAGTGCAGCCGTTTCTTCTTTCCCATTGTTAAATGAGTATTTAATAGTTGATTTTTTTGCGTTCGTATAGAAGAATCTGGCGAGGGAAAAACTCTTGGATGACTGATTCACAGGTTGAGCTTCATATTTTACCCAGGCGCCCGCTGCTTTGGGAATAGCAACAAATCCGTTCATAGCAAACGGCACATTACGGTCTTTTCCAGCCAACGCTGAAACTGTTTTCCAGTTATCCGAAAAACTATGCTTTGTTGTCATTCTAAAAGAAATGTCCTGGGCGGTTATATTCATAAATCCCACACCGTGTCCTCCGAACCGTTTTTGGAATCCAATTCGTAAATCGGATGTTCCTAAATCACCTTCATTTCCGCTGTCTCCGTAATCAGCAATCCTTATTTTCTGGCTTTTTGAATTTTTAAGCGCATCGTAAAAATATTTCATCTGCTGGACATTTCCTGACAGAGGAACTTTTTTCCCGATATCTTGCATTAAAATGTTCGGAGTCAAATTGTTAAAAAATTCAGAATAATTTTCTAATGAAACGAGCAATTGAGAATAATCCGCCGAAGCTTGAAGAACCTCGAAGTTCTGTTGGATAGGTTTTTTGCTCTCATCTATTTGATCGGATGAATAAAACACAGAATCCGGTTTTACATCAATAAATAAATCAATTGGTTTAAATGTATATCCGGCTACAGTAAAATCTTCTGGGATAAAAGACATTAACAAAACCAGTATAAGAGTTGTCACAATTAATAGTAATGGTCTGTTTTCATCATTTTTTATGCGCATTCGAATGCCTTTCATTATTTACTAAAAAATAAGCAATATGTATCAAACAAATAAAATCTTGATAAGGTTTACAAAAATAAAGAAATGTCGTTCATTTGAATCATTAATGTAATAAAAAATAAATAAAAATATTAGCAATAAGTTTATTTTATTTAGGTAAATTAAAGCCATTTTCCCCTAAAAACAGAAAAAGGATAAATGTTTTATTGAAATCAGAATTAGGCAGATTATTATTATTCATGATTCGGCTTCAGAAGAAAACAAATTTATCTGATTACTTTTAACCGAAACATCCTCTGGCTGATTAATGGACTATTTTACTACTTGGTTAAAATAATCTTCACAAACAGATTAATTCTCAAAAAAGCTAATAAATTTGATAGATTCCGACCATATTTTGCTGTCTCTTTCAAGTATTTCAATATCGCCAATGTTTTTAGTGCTGTTCAAATCTGTATACACTTTGCACCCTCATAAGTTCCTATAAACTATTTTATTTTTTTAGCTCCTTAACGCACATCTCAACCATCTATCGTTGTTAAAATAACTCTAAATGGTGGATGCTGTCCAGGATAAATTGTTTGTTTATATCTCCAAAACCTTGTTATTCTTTACATCATAAACCGATAAGAATCTTAATTCTGTTAGATAGAGATCAGCCGATTCCTCTTCGGTTAGTGCAACTATTTCATCTTAAAAGAAATATCATTTTTCTTAAAATAACTATTTAATTTTTAAAATGATTAAATTTGGTAATAAATTAACACTGAACTAAGTTAATACTCGGAAGCACAAATGAAATATAAAATATTGATCTTATCACTGGTTATTTCAATAAATATATTCCCCCAGGTAAAAACAGATATGGAAAAAATTAAAACTTTATTTGAAATGGTTAAAAATGAGTATGCCCCCGATAAACGAACCGCGATTTTTGATGTAAATATTTCAGAAGATGACGGTATTTTTACATTAACCGGCGAAACCAATCTGCCGGAAGCAAAAAATATCTTGCTTAAGCAGGTGTCTGATTACAAAATAAAAGATGAATTAAAATTATTACCCGATGAAAAACTCGGCAACAATATTTATGGCATTGTAAATATCTCGGTTGGAAATGTTAGAACTAAACCTGAAAATTCCGCAGAGATGGCAACACAAGCGTTACTCGGAACCACTCTAAAAGTATTTAAACAAAAAGGGGGTTGGTTTTTAGTTCAAACGCCGGACGATTATATAGGATGGCTTGATGATGATGCTTTTATTGTTGCGGATAAAAATAAAATTGAGGAATATAATAATTGTGAAAAAGTTATTGTAACAAACAATTATGGCACTTCGTTTTCGGAAAATGATGAAAAGAGCATCCCGGTGTCAGATGTTGTTGCCGGCAATATCTTAAAATATTTAAACGATGAAATCAATTTTACAAAAGTTGAATACCCCGACGGAAGGCTTGCTTACATTCCTTCAAGCGGTGTGGATGTTTATTCGAGTTGGTTAAAGAAAATTAAATTAACTCAAAATAATCTAATCGCGACGGCAAAATCACTAATGGGACTGCCATACCTTTGGGGTGGAACATCAACAAAAGGGGTTGACTGCAGCGGGTTTACAAAAACAATATATTTTCTTAACGGTGTAATGCTTCCGCGTGATGCGTCGCAGCAAGTTCACGTTGGCGAGTTGATCGATACAGAAAATGGTTTTGATAATTTGCAGCCCGGTGATCTATTATTTTTTGGTACAAAAGAATCGGAAACACAAAAGGAAAAGGTTGTGCATGTTGGAATGTACATCGGCAACATGGAATTTATTCACTCATCGGGGATGGTTAGAATAAACAGCCTCGACAGCACTAAACAAAATTTCAATGAATACAGGTTCCGCACTTTTATCCGTGCAAGAAGAATTTTATCTTCACTCGATACAAACGGTGTGAAGCTATTATCAACCCACCTTTTCAATTAAAAGGAAGCGATACAGATGAAACAAAACAGACGTAATTTTTTAAAAACAACCGGAGCGCTCGCGGGTTCAGTTATGCTTGCGGGTTCAGCTACAAACACATTTGCAAATACATTCGGCAGGAAAAAAATGTCAGGAAAATTAAAACTATCGTTCAAACCTTATACACTGGAATTAAAACATGTTTTTACAGTTGCTTCCAACTCACGGACAACTACACCTGTGGTATTAACCGAAATTGAATATGATGGCGTTATTGGATACGGTGAAGCGTCGATGCCGCCTTATCTTGGTGAATCGCACGAAACTGTACTTAAATTTTTATCAAAAGTAGATCTTAGCCGCTACGATGATATTTATGACCTTGATGAAATTCTTGCAGATGTAGATGCAATAGAACCGGGTAATCCGGCTGCAAAAGCATCGGTTGACATCGCGATGCATGATTTGATAGGTAAACTTTTGGGTCAGCCCTGGTACAATATCTGGGGATTCGATAAAAATAAAACTCCGAATACCTCTTTTACAATCGGAATAGATACTCCGGATGTTGTTCGCCAAAAAACAAAAGAAGCCGCTGAATTTAAAGTTCTTAAAGTAAAACTTGGACGCGAAAACGATAAAGAAATGATTGAAACCATCCGCTCCGTTACCGATACTCCTTTAACTGTGGATGTTAACCAGGGGTGGAAGGATAAAAATCAAGCGCTCGAAATGATTAACTGGTTGAAAGAAAAAAATGTATTGTTTGTTGAGCAGCCAATGCCAAAAAACATGATCGATGAAATGGCGTGGCTTACCGAACATAGCCCGCTGCCGACAATAGGCGATGAATCAATTCAACGACTTGGCGATGTTGCAAAAGCCCACGGCGTTTTCAGCGGAATTAATGTAAAACTTATGAAATGCGCCGGTATGAGGGAGGCACACAAAATGATTACACTTGCCCGCGCTCTGAATATGAAAGTAATGATTGGCTGCATGACCGAAACCTCATGTGCTATTTCTGCAGCTTCACACCTTTCACCAAAGGTTGATTGGGCGGATTTGGATGGGGCTTTATTAATAAGCAATGACGTTTACAACGGAACAAAGATTATTGACGGTAAAGTTACTCTTACAGATCGTCCAGGAATCGGCGTTACCAAAATTGGATGATAAACAATAAAGGAAAATATTATGAAGAAAAATCTCTTGGGTCTCATTTTAATTTTATTTGCAGTAGTAAATCTAATGGCAGATGATAAAAAAGTATTCCCGTATAGTTATATTAGTGAAAAACTCGATAATGGTTTAAAGGTTGTTTTAATTCCTATGGAAAGCCCGGGGCTCGTTGCTTATTATTCAGTTGTAAGAACAGGCAGCAGGGATGAATGGGAACCGGGTAAGTCCGGCTTTGCCCATTTTTTTGAACATATGATGTTTAGAGGTACCGAAAGATTTCCCGGACCGGTATACGACAGTCTTGTTACAAGTATAGGCGCAGATGCAAACGCCTACACGTCAAACGATCTTACAGTTTATCACATAAATTTTGCGAGCGAAGATCTTGATAAAGTTATGGATATTGAATCTGATAGATTCCAAAATCTTGCCTATGATGAAAGGGAGTTTCAGACTGAATCGGGTGCTGTTTACGGTGAATTCAGGAAGGGAAGAACAAGCCCTTTTAGCGTAGCGATAGAAAAAATGCAGGACATGGCTTACGATGTTCATACATATAAACACACAACCATTGGTTTTGAGGCAGACATAAAAAATATGCCTAACCAGTATGATTACAGTAAATCATTTTATCAAAGATACTATCGCCCGGAAAACGTAGTGTTGATGATTGTCGGCGATATTGAGCCTGCCAAAACGATGGACATGGTAAAAAAATATTACTCTTCCTGGAAACCCGGTTATGTAGAACCGAAAATTGAACAGGAACCGGCTCAGAAAAAACCACATAACGCTGAGGTTACTTATGATGGAAGAACATTGCCATTATTAATTGAAGGTTTTAAAAGCGATGCCTTTAGTGTTTCCAATGATAATTATCTTGCATCTATGTTTCTTGCGGATTTAGCGTTCGGCGAAACAAGCGATCTTTATAAAAAACTTTTTTTGAACGAACAAAAAGTTCAGATGATTGCGGCAAACGCTGGAATGAGCCGCGACCCCGGTTTATTCTATATCTATTCAATGGTAAAAAACCCGGATGATATTGATTATGTTCGCGAGGAAATATTTAAAACCCTTGAGCATTTTAAAAACAACAAAGTTGACGAAAAAAAATTGAATGATCTAAAAAGCAACATGAAATATTCGTTTCTTATGGGACTCGAAACTCCTGATGATGTTGCTGGCGGACTTGCGAGGTTTATTGCATTAACAGGTGATATTACTGTCGTTGATTCATTTTATACAAATCTTATGAAAATTACTCCCGAGGATGTAATGAATACTGCTAAATTGTATTTTGAAGAAAATCGCCGTAACGAAGTAGTTTTGAAAGGGGCAAAATAATGAAGAAGATATTAACCTTAAGTTTGAGCGTTATGTTTGCATTAACTATGTTTCCAAAAAGTAGTAGTGATGGTCCTGTATTGCTGCAAGTAAAAGCCGATCCGACTGTTTCTATAAAAATTATGTTTTTTGCCGGTTCTCAAAACGACCCGGTTGGCAAAGAAGGATTGGCATTTATTACATCGCAGATGCTTAGCGACGGCAGCACTGAAGCAAATTCATACGAAGCGATACTCGAAAAATTATATCCGCTTGCTACTGGATATAGTTTAAATTCTTCTGTTGAAACCGCAACGTTTAGCGGTAGAGTTCATAAAGACAATGTTGATAAATATTATCCTTTGTTTATCGACGCACTACTTCACCCTGCTTTTAAGGATGAAGATTTTAAACGTATAAAATCGAATGCTCTAAATTATTTAAACACTACACTCAAATATTCAAGCGATGAAGAGCTGGGGAAAGCAGTCCTTTATAACAAAATATTTGAAGGCACTAAATATGGTCACATAATTTCGGGTACGATAAGCGGAATAAACAATATAACTATTGAAGACGTAAAAGAATTTTACAAAAAATATTATAACCGTTCTAATTTTGTTCTCGGTATTGGCGGTGGATTCAGTGATGATTTTGTAAGCCGGATTCAAAATGATCTTGATAAATTACCCGAAGGTGAAAAAGTTGACAATTCGGTACCTCACCCAGAAAAAATTAGTGGTTTAAATGTTACAATAGTTAATAAACGGGCGTCTGCCACGGCAATTTCTCTTGGTTTTCCGATTGATATTTTACGTGGACAAAAAGACTGGTACCCGCTTGCTGTTGCAAATTCATGGATGGGTGAGCATCGTAACTCCAGTTCTCACTTGTACCAGGTTATAAGAGAGGCGCGCGGATTAAATTACGGAGATTACAGTTATATTGAAAATTTCCCGAACGGCGGCAGTAGACAAATGCCATCAGCAAACGTTGGACGGAAAAAACAGATATTTGAAATATGGATTCGCCCAGTTCCAAACGAAACCCGGCAATTTGTTTTGCGTGCAGCAATCCGCGAACTAAAGCGCTTGGTTGAAAATGGGCTTACCGAAAAACAATTTGAGTTGACAAAAAATTTCCTCTCAAAATACATCCTTCATTATGCTCCTTCTACCAGCGAGCAGCTTGGTTTTAAACTTGACGACGTATTCTATGGAATAAACGGCAGTCATCTCGAAATGTTTAAAGAGGCTCTAAAAACCATGACTCTTGAAGATGTGAATGCTTCAATAAAAAAACATTTGCAATTTGAAAATCTCGATATTGCGATAATTACAAACGATGCTGAAAAATTAAAAACAGCACTTGTTCAAAATACTGAATCGCCAATTCAATATGCTACACCCAAGGCTGATGAAGTTTATGAGCAGGACAAATCAATTGAAACTTTTCCGCTTAATATAAAAGCAGAAAATGTAAACATTGTAGAAGTTGAACAATTATTCAAATAGCTGATTGTAATTCATTTTTTTCCCCCTTTGGTTTTTACAGAGGGGGAAGTGTTTTACAATTTTATTTTCGCCCGGTTAAGATTCGCTGTTTTGGTTGCTACCCATCTTTAAAACAGTGCCGGAATTATTTTAGTTATGTAAAATATAATTTGTTTATTTTTATACGCTATTAACTTTTCAAGATATTTTTACATCATCCTATCTTAAAGGGTTCTTGTTTTGGAATAGGGCTTCCAAATTAATAGGGAACTTAAGTAATTTATTTTTATCTCGTTAATTTTTATTACATCTAAATTTTAAATGCTGTTTTTATAGTTTATAGGAAAATAAGTGAAGAAAAAAATACTGATTATAGAAGACAACTTCGAAACACAGCTAGTTTTTAAAATATATCTGAGAGAATTTTACGAAATTAAAATTTCAGATAATGCCACGGACGGCCTTGAGGAAATTAAAAATAATAATTTTGATTTGCTTATTTTGGATGTTAATCTGCCGGGCAAGCTTGATGGAAATGATGTGCTGCGTATTTTAAAAAAAGAATCCCGATTGGATATCCGGGTTATAGTTGTTACCGCTTATGCAATGAAGGGAGATAAGGAAAAATTTTTAGCACAGGGAGCTGATGATTATATCGCAAAACCGGTTGAAAAGGCTTTTCTCTTAAAAAGGATTGCATCTCATCTTTCGGATGAATAAAAGCGCTAAATAATTTATAGTTTTTCTTTTGCAAAGGAATTTATATCTTTGGTTAACATCATAATTATTTACCGATATATGAACAACCGCAAGATTATTATTTTTTTGTTTTTCGGCATTGTTGTCAATAGCTGTTTTGCGCAAAGAGTAAACTCTGTGTACATTCGTGCTAATCAGCTTGGCTATCTGCCGGGTGAACTGAAGTCTGCTTTAATTTTTTCGGAATCACCACTTAATATTAATGAATTTAAAATTTTATCTTACCCCGGCAACAATGTTGTCTTTACGGGCGTATTGAATGATTCCGTAAAAGCTTTTGACAAATTTAAGTTTTGCAGAAGCGCAGATTACACAAAATTTAATACTAACGGTAAATATATTTTACGTTATAACGGTTTTGATTCATATCCCTTTACAATTGGAGTAAATGTTTACAAAAGTGTTGCCGACTCTCTTTTAATGTTTTTCCAGGTGCAGAGATGCGGTCCTACAAATCCTTTCCTCCACAAAGTTTGTCATCTACAAGATGCAACCGAAGTAGTTGGGTATTCCATAAATCAACAAGTTGATGTGACCGGCGGTTGGCATGATGCCGGAGATTATATTAAGTTTTTGTCTACAACCGCTTACGCAACTTATATGATGTTGTTTGCTTATGAGTTTGATAATGTAAAATACGGATTTGATAATAATAAAAACAGTGTGCCGGATATACTTGAAGAAGCCCGTGTAGGATTAGATTGGATGCTTCGGTGTAACTTTAAAGATCACCTGTTGATTACACAAGTTCAAAACATGCAGGACCATAATGAAGGATTTCGTATGCCTTCGGATGATTCACTTACATATAACCGCCCGGCTTACGTTGGAATGGGGAAAAACCAGGCAGGTTTGTTTACTGCTGTTATGGCTGCCGCATCAAGAGTATGGAGAACAAAATTTCATGATTATAAATTTGCCGGGAGATGTTTAAAAGCCGCCGATGTAGTTTACAATAAAAGAAATCAGATGCCGAATCTCGATAAAGTTCAGTCCGGTATGTATCAGGATTCTGACTTTTGGGGTAAGTTGGCGCTTGGTGCAGTGGAACTTTTTCTGGCAAAAAAAGATCGCCGGTATTTAGCCGAAGCTGAGGTTTATGCCGATAGCGCCAAATCGGATTATTGGTGGAGTTGGGGAAATATTAATTCACTTGCTCACTACAAACTTGCTAAAATTAATCCACGGTTTGCAAATTATATTTTCTACAGTCTTTTGCACTTCAATAACACTAAAAATGCTTCGGTGTTTAATGAGGGTATAGCTTATAGTTGGGGTACAACCAATTCGATGCTTGGCGTTGCTTTACAAGCAATATTATATAAGGACTTAACCAAAAAAAATGATTTTGATTCGCTTGCAATTTTGCAAAGAGATTATATATTGGGGCGTAATCCATGGGGTTTAAGTTTTATTTACAATATTGGTTCGCAATTTCCTGTTAGGCTGCATAATCAAGTAGCTTATTTTACAGGAGGATATCTACCCGGTGGTTTATCGGCAGGTCCTGCCCCGGCTTCTTTGCTAAAAAACTATAATATTAAGCGAACCAATTCTAAATATGATTATTTTAATACGGACAGTTCAATGTACTACGACGACTGGGGGGATTTTATTACAAATGAACCAACCATCGTCGGAAATGCAACCGCAATATTTGTTTTCGGATATTATTTTAATTTATAGTTATTATAATTTTGGTAATGTTTCAGTTTGGACACATTATGTAAAACTGTTTTATTTTGAGGCATAACATATTGTAAAATATATGTTGTAACTGCCAGATTGTCAATTTATAATGTAGGCATGGTATTTGGCTTATTTTGTCATTAAAAGATAACGTGAAGGTTATGAAACGAAAGATACAAGTTGTACGCACCGGTATTTCGCTGGTTGATAATTCCTGGGGCGGTTTTTACCGGGGCGGTACCTATCTGCTAATAGGTCCGCATAAATCTGGCAGAACCTTGCTCGGTCTTCAGTACGCTTTGGAGTGTGCAAAACAGAAAGAGGTCTGTTTATATTTTACCAGTATGCGCCCCAAAGATTTAATGATTCACGCTGCTTCAATCGATTTCGATTTACAACAGTATATGAATCAAAATCTAATTATTGTTGTACGCGTAGCTCCACCGACCGATTTATATGAGGTACCAAATCCCGACGAATTTTTAGTCGAATATTTAAATGACATAGTAACTGTTGTCGATCAGTATCAACCGAATAAAATCGTTTTCGATGAGCTGACGCCTTTTATCGGTTTCCGTAATGTTGGTCTCCTTCAGAATGCATTTGCTCAAACAACCGAGACTATTGAAGATGCCGGGATTACAAGTTTTTTTATTCTTGGCGATCCGGCAACTCCAGCAGCAAAACAAATTGTAGATTCATTAGCCGAATACTCAACTGGTGTAATATATCTTCAAAAAAATGAACCCGGAGTGGGTAAAGCTCAGGGCGGAAGAATGACTATAACGCCGAATGTGGGGCATACCGAAGGGCAATTTTCATCAAACTACTCTGTTGAACCTTATAAAGGTGTTACATTAGAAATTCAACCGGAATCTACTCCGGAAATAAAATTTGATACCAGACGTGTAGCTAACGCTGATTTTAAGTATAAATCACTTGCCGACATTGACTCTCCGATTGACAATTTTAATTTTTCAAATATTTATAGTTTGAATGATTTTATTTTAATTTTGAATAACCAAATAGCTCTATTTAAAAGTACGGGACAGGTTTTTACATTAGTTTCTTTCCGGTTAGACGAACAGGCTGAGAAAAAAGGGCTACTTACAAGTAATCAACTTCAAAGCGCAATTCGATTATCTACAGACAAAAAAGATAAAATTTGCACTATTAACAATAAGGTAATGGTTTTGATTACTAAAGATGACCAGAAAATAGTGAACACTTTGGTATCTAAAATAAAAAGTAATTTGCCTCAGAGCGACCCCGAATTTTTAACTAAAGTAATGCCTTATATTTCTTTATTTAACATTAAGGTTGATGATTCGATACAGAATGCTGATGATGTTTTTCAACAAATAGCGGTTGATGATAAACTTCACGAAAATAAATATGGATTCAGTTAGAATCGGATTAAAATGAAAAACATTATTTACGTATCATTTTTTTTTATTTTTTGTCTTTATTTAACTGCAAACGCTCAAAATAATTCAGCCGCAATTAAGAATGAAGGCATAGCAAAAATGAAAAGCGGCAACTACGGTGAAGCTATTGATTTGCTGAATCGTTACATTTCTGCAAACCCGCAGGTAGCCGAAGGTTATAACCTTCGCGGATTATGCTTTGAAAAAAGGGGGGAGTATGAACAAGCAGTTTATGATTTTCGATCTGCCCGAAAAATTAAAAGCAACGATAAACAAATAAATGAAAATTTAAGCCGTACAACCAAAGCCTGGTACTCGCTGCTGTATAACAAAATTGAAGGACACAAAAGAGAAATTGCTATAAACCCGAACGTTGCGGTAAACTATCTTGAGATAGGCAAAAGCTATAAAAATTTGGGCGAGTGGCAAATAGCAGAAGATTGGTACGATCAATACTTGCTTCGAGATGATGCTTCTTCAGATGAAATTATTCGCTACACAGAAATACTCGGCAAAAATGGTCACATTCAAAAAGGTGAACCCATATTAAAACGTTATTGCGAGAGATTTCCAAACGACCATCGATTATGGTCGCGCTATGGTTATTTTACAATGTGGCTTGGTAAAATAAAAATAGCAATTGAAGCATTTGAAAATGCACTTGCACTTCGCCCTTACTTTAAAGAAGCAATGGACGGGCTCGATCAGGCTCGCGGTAAAGGATATATTTATACAATCAATGACACTACCTATCGTTATAACAAAGCTACAGGCCGTGTGGAAAGTAGAAAGAAAGAACATGAGTATTTAATAGATACTTATTTTCGGACTATAAGAAATAACCCGTCAGATTATGAGACCCGCTATAAATTGGTTGATGAATTGCTAAAAGTCGATAGGCTTGAAGAGGCATTTCAGCAAGTTACTTATTTGAATCAAAGCGATACCACATCTGACAAAGCATACGAATATTACTCCCTCGTTACAGCTATTCGCGATAGTATTTATGAGGTGCGTATTGAGGAATATAAGAACGAGTTGACTACTAATCCAAATAATACAGTTGCTCTTCGTGAACTTGCCTATTATTATTCAAAAACGCAGTTATATGATGACGCAATTCAGTATTACGAAAAATATTTGACTCTCGTGCCTCAAGATACCGCTACTACTTACGCTCTTGCACAATCATTATCTGCTAATCGTGAGTTTACCCGCGCTATGGAAATATCCGATGAACTCATTAAAAAAAATCCCTCAAGTATTAGCTATAAACTTTTAAGAGCGCAGCTTGGAGTTTGGACTCTTCACGATACCGAATTATCGGCGGAATATCTGAATGATATACTTACTGAAAAACCTGATTATGTCCCAGCATTAATTTCAGCAATAACATTAAAAACTGTTAAGCGGGAATTCGATCAGGCGGAAGAATATTTAGATCATTTAAAAACCGTTTATAATGATGATAACACATTAGTCAAACTTGAGTCTGATTTAGAGTTTGCAAAAATGAGAGCAGAACAGGAAAAGATAATGCGACTTGTTGATGAAGGACGACAACTCGCAGCAAACGGCGATTGTCAGGGAGCAGTGGAAAAGTTTGATGAATATATGACTTATACTGATCCTAGTTCCTTGGTAAAGGTTGAGTATGCTGATTTAAATGTCTGCGCAAGAAATTATGATAAAGCTTTACAAGTTTATGATGAAATTATAAATAACGAATATTCTTTTGATGTAGCTCTGAAACGTGCTCAACTTTATTATTTAATGGCTGACTCATCTAAGTCGCTCGAAGAATTTCAAAAATTAAAAGCAGATTCATCGGACAATTTCCTTGTTAATTTATATCTTGGCGACAGTTATATGAAAATGCATGAATACGGTAAAGCCGAAGATGTTTATGACGATATGCTTTCAGATTTAGAGCTCGATTCAACCCAAATTTCACAGGTTAAAATGCGTTATGGATGGATGCCCTCAAGTGGATTTGGTAGTTTTTTAGCTGGTTTTCCAAATTATGCTCTATTAACCCCTTACGCATCAATTTATGCTGATAATAATGGTTTCACGTTATTCAATCAGGGAATCAGATTAGATCTTGGCGTTACAACATTTTTAACTTTAGGGATAGAGGCATTTCGTAATTCTTTATCGTCAAAAACTTTCAAAACAAATTTTAATAATTTGAAATGGAACATATTATTTAATCTTTCTCCTGGCGCTTTACTGGGGATAGGATTTGGTAAGGCGTATTATAGTACCGTATCGACACAAAATATTGCCAATGTATTTTTTAGGTACGCCCAAGAGGATAAGTTATTTTTCAGCCTCGCTTTTAACAAACAGGATGCCGCACAGGTTTTATATTCTGCTAATCTTGTGGGGACAAGACTCTACGTAAATTATTACGATCTTAATGCATTCTACAAATTTGATTCGGGTATAAAACTTTCAATAGCAACGAAGTACTTACTACTTCCGGATGATAATAAAGGTCTCAGCTTTGTATTCCGTGGAGGTAAGTATTTTCATCCGGAATTTATTTTAGGGTATGAATATTTCTTTATTGATTATGCAAAATCAAGTACTCTATATTGGGCAGCACAACAATTTGCAGCCCACAGCCTTTGGGCGGAATGGGATATTTTAAAAGAAGAAAAAGGCAAAATTACTCTTGGTGGTAAAATTGGAATAATCGAAAATAGTGATTTTATTATACGAGAGGCTTCCATAGCGGGTTCTTATAAAGTATTTGACAGATTAACCATTCAGGGAAGGTTGGGATTAACAAGTACCGTTCAATTCGATGCTGGTTATAGCGCCCTGTTATTTTATATCGGTGCTTTCTGGTCGTTGTAGACTCCTTTTTATATATCTTCTGGCAAGAAGATTAATTACTTTTATTTTAAGTCAGTTTTTTTTTCAAAAATAAATGTATCATTTTTTTACGTCAAATTATTTTCGTATCAAAATGAAACAGCTAATTAATGTAAAACATTGATTTTGTGACATTTCTTAGACCTTTTCATGGCATTGTAATTGACCATTAAATGAAAAAAATTAGCCATACTTATGAACCAAAATAACAAAATAGAGAAAAAGTATATCGATCTTCTAAACAAAGAAGATTTGAAGCTTACTGATGATAGAGGCCCCAGACTTTTACGTCGTATTTTGGTTACCGGTCTTCTCTCCTTAGGCTTAATTCTTATCATAATTTTCACTCTTCCGATGACGGTTCTTTCCATTTCATCCTTAGTAGAATATTCTACTATAGTTGCCCTTGTAATATTCCTTTTTGTGCTTCTATTCCGATACTTCGGAATTTTGGTGATGGCTTATTTATATATTAATCAATATACTTATAGTAAAACAACAAGTTTTTATCCCTTCGTCTCAATTATAGTCCCGGTTTATAATGAAGAGAAAGTTGTGGCAGATTCAGTCCGCTCACTTATGCAGCTAAATTATAGCAATTACGAAATTATTGTGGTTAACGATGGATCTACGGATAGGACACATGAAGTTGCTGAAAAATTAGTCGGTTACCATAAAGGTAAATACGGCGATATAAAAGTTTCGTTAATTAATAAACCTAATGGTGGAAAAGCAAAAGCTCTAAATGCCGGAATCAGGTATTCCAAAGCCGAAATAGTATTATGTATGGATGGTGATTCACAATTGTCCCCGGATTCAGTTCGTCTTGCAGTCCGACATTTTAGTAATCCGGAAATTGGAGCTGTTGCGGGCAATGTTAAAATCTTGAATAGAAGAAAATTCTTTACTGATTTACAAGCTCTTGAATATATTGAAGGTTTAAACATGGTTCGTAGCGCGCAGAGCTTTATTCGCCTTGTAAATATTATTCCTGGCCCAATAGGTTTATTCCGTAAAATAGCAATTGATGAAGCTGGTTATTACTCAAGCGATACTTTTGCTGAAGACGCCGATATTACACTAAAAATTTTAGCTAATGGCTGGAGAATTTATTACGAACCCCAGGCAATATCCTATACCGAAGCTCCTGTAAAACTTCAGCAGCTATTAAAACAACGGTACAGATGGACAAGAGGGATTCTTCAGTCTATCAGGAAACACAAAAAATTGTTATTCAACCCCACAATTAATTTTGGCGATACCTTCGTGTTGTGGTCGATGTTTTATGAAGCCCTAATTTGGCCGACGATGAATATTGCTGCTAACATATTTTTTATAGTAGCGGCGCTTGCTTTCGGTTTTACATCACTAATTTTCTTCTGGTGGGCTGGTCTTGCCTTACTGGATATGGTTACAGCTTTATATTGCATTGCTGTTGAAAAAGAAGAAATTAGACTAATTGGTTACGCAATAATTTATAGGATGTTTTTCATCCTGGTGATTGACATTTGTAAATTTATGTCGACTATCGAAGAGTTCTTAGGTATAAAGATGACCTGGGGAAAACTCGAACGAGTCGGGACAGCAAAATAAAAGTTTTATTAAGAGAGAGGATAAAATGGAATTAATACCCATACTTTCAACAATCATTCTTGTAGCGACAATAAGTACATTTATTTTAGCTATAGGTGCCTATATCCTTTATAAGGTTAGAGAGGCAAGAGGGCAGCAGGCTGCAATTGCTCAGGCCGAAACGGTCCGCGGCGAATTAGTTACACCTGTTGAGGTTTCTCAGAGACAACCCGAACAGAGAGTCAGCCCTCAACCGATATATGTGGAACAGCAGAAGCCCTATGTTGAGCGTCAGCCGATTTTTGTTAATCAGCAAGGTCGTCCAGCTCCACAAAACACACAAACTCGATTTGCGCAAGTACGTCCTCGTCAGTATGCGGCAGGCGACATTATGGAAGTGCGCGATTCCCAAAGGCAGCGGGCAAATCAGGAAACACAACCATCAGAAACCAAATTTTATAAATATACTTCCGATGGATATGTTTCTGCTAAAGAAGATAAAAATTCGGGAGCACTCAAGTGGCGTTAATAAAATCTGCAAATAAGAAAAAAGAGCAGAAAACTAAGCAAGGTGTTAAAACCCGCAAGGGTGGAGGCAGTCAGCTCTTAATAATTATTTTAGGTTTAATTTTCGTAGCTGGCGCATTTCTTATTTACTTTTATATTCTACGGGGAGTTTACGGAAGAATTGGAGTTGATGAAGTATTACCTGATTCCAAAATTATCCGTAGCGCTGTTTATGGAGAAAACGCCAAAATTGGAATTTTATACTCCCAATACACAGAAAATATGCTTGAGCCAGGTAGTACGTGGTTAAATGATAATATTACAACCTTGGGGCATTTTTTAGAGACTGCTAAACTGAATTATGATATTATTGCGGACAGTACTATTGAGCTGGGACTACATAACAGGTATAATTTGTTAATCCTTCCCGGTTCCAGATCTTTAAGTGATAGAGAAGTTATACAGTTAAAAAAATATATTGACAACGGTGGGAGTATATATGCAACGAGTGGCACTGGTTCATACTCGGATGATGGAAAATGGCGCGGCTGGGAGTTTTTTTCGGAGGTTTATGGTCTGCGTTTTACAAAAGAAATTTCTAATATAGATATAACAAAAATTCACACATTACGCGGTGGATTACCGATAACAGCAAATATACCAACCGGCTATCCATTAAAAGTTGCAACATGGGATAGACCCATGGCTGTTGAAGTTAAAGATCCCCGAACAACTCAAGTATCATTCTGGTATAATTACCGGTTAGAAGAAGGACTCGTGCGTGAAGGTATTAAAAAAACCGCCGGAATTGTATATGGTACTTATGGAAAAGGTAGATTTGTGTGGATGGGTTTTGAAATAAACTCTATAATTGGTGTTCAGGAAGATTATATTTACGTTGAAAGACTTTTTAATAATAGCATTAATTGGCTGACTTTTAACCCTGCTATTTTTATAAAAGACTGGCCTTCGGGTTACGATGCCGCAGCAGTTATAGCACCTTGTGTTGGTGAAAATGCCGGCAACTTAAACAATTTATTTTCAGTGTTAAGAAGCGAAAACGTAGGCGCTACATTTTTTGTTTCACCCGAAAAAGCCAAAAAAAATTCGGGATTAATAAAAACAGCTTCCGGTTTTGGAGACGTGGCAGCTTTAGTTGACATCGGTTATCTTGCGTCAGTAAATGATACTGTGAATACGCTTAATGATTATGAGATGCAGAGCGAAAAATTATCTTCTGCAAAAAAGGATATCGAATTAGTAACAAATAAAAAAGTTGTGGGTTGTTTACCTTATTATGGACTTTTCGATCAAAACACAATTAAAGCTTTAGCAGAAACCGGTTATAAATACATCCTCACTGATTCGTTGACCGACCGTTCCGTCCCCCGCTCGATAATAAGGGGTGATAAACGTTTAATTTCAATAACAAAAACCGCAAGGGATGATTATGAGGTTATTCGAGATTTTGGTTTAACATTGCCAGAATTTCAGTTATACACTTATCAAGAAGATGTTGACCGGCTATTATTTGAAGGCGGATTATACATTTTTAAGATGCACACAGAATATCAGTGCAAGCCTGAGAATATTGCTGTGGTGAAAGAATTAATCCGTGATATGAAGCGAAAAAAAATATGGATTACAACTTTTGCCGAAATTGAAAAATGGTATGCAAGAAAAAATTATGTTGAGCTGCGAATTGAAAAAAGAAGCGATAGACGTACCATTATAACGGTTTCTAACCCCGGGGTAGAAACTATTAATGAAATGATTGTAGATATTAATTTAAATACAAAAGCAACAAATATTTCGTTAAGCTCAGAATTAATAGGTACTAAAGCAGCCAAATATGAATACAGTAATGAAACAAATGTAATTTATCTTTTTTTAGACGATTTAAAACCTGGAGAATCAAGAACTTATTTTATCGATTACGATAAGACGAACGTATAGAAAATAGTAATAACATCGAGATGAAGAGGATCCCGTTAAAGTCAATTATTTAAGCTATCTGCAGACGGCAATCCATCTTCTTATCAATAACATATTAAAAGAAAATGATGGAAAAGAAATTATTATACTGTTTCGTTGCGCTTTCAATTGCTGCGATATTTAGCGGTTGCGGCGATTTTTTAAGTGACCCGAATAATACCGTCACAAATGTAACTCCAGTTGGAACTGGAAAAGCACTTGTCACCGTAAGCTATCCTGTTACAAATGACACGGTCAGCTATAGTGGAACGGATGTGCAATACACTTATACTGCCTCAACTACCGGCGCTTATGTTCATCTATATATTGACGGCGAATTTATTAATACATACCCCTTTGTAAGCGGACAACCAACGGTAACAATTGCTTTTGACAAGTCAGCTATTGGAAAAAGAATAAATTATTATTTAGTTTATTTTGATACAGATGGTACTTTTGCTCAATCGGATACTTTAAAAAATATTTTTATTTCGGAAGACAGAACCCCGCCCAGCATACCCTATGCTGTTAAACTTCGTTCTTTGTCAGCAACTTCGCTTAACTTATCATGGAAAGATTCTTCAAGATCGCTATCCGGTTTTGAAATTTGGCGTAAAGAAGGAGTTGCCGGTGTTTTTAACTTGCTATTTTCTCCCGCTTCAACTGTATTTAATATTAATGACAACGGATTGATGCCCGACACGGTTTATTTTTATAAAATAAGATCTGTAAATAAATTCGGGAAATCCGCCTTTACTGATGTTGTTAATTCATATAACAGCGGGGGATCACCAAACATTGTGGCTCCTTCAAACCTTTCCGTTACAGCTTTAGAACCTTCACTTGTTAAATTAACATGGCGTGATAACAGCAGCAATGAGAATTATTTCGGCGTTGAAAGAAGAACTTCTTTTTCAAATTTTATTACAGTCGGATTTGTAGGGACAAATGTTACATCATTTACCGACAGCGCAAATGGACTTGTTGGAGCAACTGATTATTGTTACAGAATAAAAGCCTACAGCAGTTCTGATTCTTCGTGGTCAATAGAGACATGTGCGCGTACACCTCAGTTTTTACTTCGGGCTCCAGTTAACGTTACATTAACAAATACTTCATCAAAAAATATTAGAGTGGAATGGACAGACAATGACCCCACTATTGCGTCGTTTGAAGTTGAAAGAAAAACCGAAGTTAACGGAATCTATCATGTAATTGCTACAGTAGATGGTAATTTAAATTTATATGATGATTCTTCTGTGGAACCGGGGCGTACTTATTATTACAGAATTAGAACATTTGAATCGAGCAATTATTCTCCTTATTCAATTGAAAAAACAATTTATTCAATACTGATCCCGCCTACTGCGCCTACTGCACTTTCAGTTTCGTATTATCTCGGGACGGGGATAATGGATCTGCGGTGGTCTTACGGCAGCGGTTTAATTACAAAATTTTTAATTGAAAGAAAAAATGTAACTGATGGTGGAACTTTTACACAAATTGGAGAAGTCGATGGCACAATCCATATCTACCAGGATTTAACTACTGAATGCCAAAAAACTTATGTATACCGAATAAAGGCTTCTGATGGTTACACGAGTTCACCATCGTCAAATGAATTTACAATAACCAATACCGATATTTGCAAATAGTTTATTTTGAATACAGATTATAAAATAAATCGCTATCTGCTTGACGCGCTGAACGAAAGCATAAAACATCCATTTATTGTGATGGATGAATCGGGGAATATATTATCTTCCAACGAAGTTGCAAAAATATTATTTTCGCTCGAGCAGGATGGTGGAAACTTCTTTGATTTAATCGATGAAGCCTCGGTGGATAAAATTGCCCCGTTGTTTCATGATTTAAATGAAGCAAAAAAACCGATTGTCCGTGAAATTCAATTTTTACTAAGCAGCGGTGATGAAATAGACTGCGAACTCACATTAAATTCCTACCGCGAAGGACCTGACCATTTTGTTTTTTGTTCATTTAAGATGAGAGAAAATAGAATAAAGCTTAGGGGAATTACAAAAATACAGGGATTATCTACCGATGTTAAGGAAGTAATAAAAAATCCAAAAATATTAGAGATATTCGAAGATATAAGATCTCTTTACCCGTTTACTTTTATCGGGAAAGAAAAAATTAGAAAAGAAATTGATACGCTGGAAGAATACTTTTGGGTGAAGGATTCGAAAGGTAATTATATTATTATTAATAGTAAGTTTTCTAGGAGCCTTGGTCTAAAAACAACACAGATAGAGGGGAAAAACGAAAACAATTTTATTGCACAGTATCTTGTTAGTATTCGAAATTCTATCGACGAGTATATAAGCCAGTCGTTAAATTGTGTCATCCTTCAGGGTATTCCTGTAAAAGGGATACCATCTGACGAAAACTATCAGACCATTGAAATTCCATTATCGGACACGGAAAATAAAGTAGTTGCTGTTTTAGGAATTGCTCAAAAATCGGATGATATTTTTGGTCGAAATAAACCGAGTTTATTCGATTCATTTGAAGACTCAGCAAAATATTTTCCCGGTTTATTTGTGTTTACCGATACTCAAGGAGTAATAAAAAATACATCCTCTGATTTAAAAAAAATGTTCGCCGCCACAGAGTTTAAATTTGTTGATAAACAAATTGAAGAATTATTTCCCGGAAAAATTGCATCTGCGGTTAGAGATTTTTTTATTTCGGGTGGCGAAAATAATCTTTTAGATACAAGTGAGCAGATAAAAATCGGCGATCGGAATTTTAACGGCTTGCAAATTAATATAGATAGGTTATTTTCGGAGGAAAATATATTAATCGGATATTCATTTTTTATTGAAGATAAAAATGCTACCGTTGATCTCGAACAACTAATTACCGGAAGAGGCAGAATGTTTGAAGTATTAATTCAAAATAACCCTGAACCTATTTATATATACGATAAAGACAACCTTCGTTTTCTTGAAGCTAATAATGCGGCGCTTAGTCTTTATGGTTATAATAGAGACGAATTCCTTCAAATGGATTTGACTGACCTATATACTCCGGAGGATATTCAAACACTTCTCGATTCCTCCAATACTAAAATTAAAGAAGGTAAGTTCAGCGGTCCATACAAACACCGGAAAAAAGACAGTTCCTCAATTTTTGTAGAGATCAGTAAAATAAGTTTCAAATATCAAAATAAGGATGCCCATTTTAATACAATTAGAAATATTACCGAGCATCTTGAACTCGAAAAAAAATCTCAGTTGTTTAAAGCATCTTTCGAAAATTTAAGCGACGTTCAATTTGTTACAGATGGCGCCGGATTCATTCAATATCAAAATATTCAAGCGGTAAAAATTTTAGGCTACTCCAAGACTGATTTTAATAACTCTTCATTTGCTTCTTTTTTTACTGATAGCGAACGCGGTACGATAAATAGCGCCATTTTTAAATCTCAGTTAAAAGAACCCATTTCTATATCGTCGGTAATGAAAAAAAAGGACAACGGTATAATTAATGTGGAACTGATTGCTACCCCTGTTTTAGATTATAAAGGTGAGGTTGATTCATTTAATATTCTTGTGAAACCTGAAAAGATGGCTGCGCAAGTAAAAGAGGTAATAGTTGAAAAACCGGTTGAACAAAAAACCAATACTATTGGCGCGCAAAATAATGCCGCGTTTTTGTCAAGCACATTTCACGAACTTTTAACTCCTATAAATGTTATTCTCGGTTTCGTTCAGGAGTTAACCGAAGGAATTGAAGATCTTTCACCCGACCAAAAAGAAGCTGCCGATATAATAAACCAGAACCGGCTTAACCTTCTCAACACAATGAATTCTGTAATGGAGTTAGCCTCTATTGAACGTAACGATATTGAAATAAAAAAAGCTGAAACTTCGATAACAACAGTGTTAGATAGTTTAAGTCATGAATTGGAAGATTTATCATCTATTAGAGATGTCGAATTTACTTATGGAAAAATATCAGCCTCGTTATCATTTTACTCCGACCAGCAAAAATTTGTTAGTTTATTGTCACAAATTGTTCGTATAGTAACAAGGCTTTCGAAAGAACGAAAAATATATTTCAGCGCCTATTCTTACCAAGATGATTCGTTCATTGTAAGTATTAAAGACGGTTACAATGTTAGTTCTGCTTATTTAATCGACCAGTTAACACAACTATTTTCTGAAGAAGAAACTACTGCAAGAAAAGATTTTGGAATATCAAAATTAACACAGCGTCTTGCCAAGTCATTATTAAAATTGCTAAACGGGAATTTTGAAATATTCTTAAATGATGCTAAAAAACGTGACTGTGGTTTCGTCTTTCCGTTAAACATTGATCTGGGGAAAAAAATAGAAGCCAAACTCGATAAAACCGATTCCAAAATAGAAGCAGCGCAAGAAATCTATAACCAGCCGGTCACTCATCACGAACCCGAAATATTTAATCAACCTGAAATTCAACCCGAACCCGGAGTAGTATTCAAAGAACATAAACCATTGGTGGGCGAACCTCACAAATCCGAAGAAAATAACTTTATTGAAACTGGCAAAGAAAACTCGCGCATAGATGAGCCGCCATTTTTTAATCAACCCAACGAAAAACCTGTTCCTTCAGCATCTTCTAAGGAAATTAAAGATGAAGGGATGAAGCATCCGGAATCAACTCTAAAAACAAAATCCGATCCGGAGCCCCAACCTCTGTCATTTTCTGCTGATAACTATGTCCCGCAAAAACGGGAATTGGTTCTCTCTGAACTTAAATGTCTCTACATAGAAGACCAGGTTGACTCACAAATATTATTCAAAGTTCAGATGAAAGAACTTAAGGATATAAAATTTGCTGTAAGTTTTGAAGATGCCTTGCCTTTGCTCGACAGCCACAACTTTGATTTTATTGTTATGGATATTAATCTTCAGGGTGAATACAACGGTTTAGATGCATTAAAAATAGTAAGAAAAATGCCCGCTTATCAGAATATTCCAATAGTTGCGGTAACTGCTTACGTTTTACCGGGTGATAAGGAAAAATTTATTGCAACAGGTTTTAGCGATTTTATATCAAAACCGATTTTCCGTGAAAAAATGATCGATTCGCTCGATAAAATATTTGCCATGAGATAAAGTATTTATTTATTACCGATTTTATAATGCTTCGTGTAATCGGTATGATTTCCATTGTCATTTAAAATTAGTATTCCCCTCAATCTGAATAATGGATTTTATTCATAGCGTTATAACTTCATTCCGTATTTTCTTTTAAAGTTTTAGTCCTCATTCATCATCTCTTCCCTTGACATTCTTTTTAAGCTTTTTTATTTTAACACCATACAAATGTATGGTAATTATTATGAAAAAAGAATTAACCGAAATTCAAAAAAATATCCTTAACTTTTTAATAGACCGGGTTACCGGAAGAGGAATGCCGCCGACGCTTGCCGAAATTGCGGAGTTTTTCGGTTATCAAAACAGGGCAACCGTACAGCAGCATCTTGGCGCTATAGAAAAAAAAGGATTTATAAAACGTAACCCAAAACTCTCACGCGGAATAGAGCTTACGCTTTCCGACAAGTTTTTTATTCCACGACCAATTATTGGTGAAGTTGCTGCCGGTAATCCGCTTACAATTTATCCGGACGCTATCGATACTATTGAATTACCTTCGATTGCCTACATGCCGAAGGATTCGTTTTTGCTGCGCGTAAAAGGCGATAGTTTGAAGGATGCATATATATTCAGCGGAGACATAGTTATTGTTAACCCGAATCTTCAACCAAAAAACGGACAAATAGTTGTTGCAATACTTGAAGATGCCGCGGTTGTAAAACGGTTTTATAAAAAGACGGACAAGATTGAACTTGTTTCTGAAAACCCTGAATTTAAGCCGATAGTAATAGATAAAAAATATTCAAATTTTAAGGTTGTCGGAATTGTAGTAGGTATTTACCGCAGTATGGATAAAAAAGCAGTTTGAAAGATATAATAATGAAAAAATTGATATTCAATGAATTAACAAAAAAAACCTGGCATAACTTTGAGCAGCTTCTGGGAGAGCGGGGCGCGTGCGGTGGATGCTGGTGCATGTCGTGGCGTATTTCCCGATCCGAGTTTGAAAAAAATAAGGGCGCGGGAAATAAAAACAATATGAAAAGTATAGTTGATTCCGGAAAGGATATCGGGGTAATAGCCTTTTACGAAGACAAGCCGGTTGGCTGGTGTTCCGTTGCGCCGCGTACGGTATTTGTGCGGCTTGATAAATCACGGGTTCTAAAACCTATTGATGATAAGCCTGTTTGGTCTGTGTCATGCTTTTTTATCGCCAAAGAATATAGACGGCAGGGATTATCTACCGAACTGTTAAAGGGAGTAATAAAATACTGCAAAGAAAAAGGCGCTAAAATTATTGAAGCATATCCGACTGAACCGTATTCGGATAATATTCCAGCGGCATTCGTCTGGACTGGAATACCGGCATCATTTATTAAAGCCGGGTTTATTGAAGTTGAACGGCGGTCAAAGTCGAGACCGATTATGAGGTATTTTATTTAATGACAGAATTCTTAAATAAAATGAGCAGTTTAAAATATAACATAGGCACAGCCGGCTGGTCTTACAAAGATTGGGTTCCGTCATTTTATCCTAAAACCCAAACCGGCGGATTCGACTGGCTTCAATTTTACGCACACTATTTTAATTGTGTGGAAGTGAACGCGACGTATTATGCTTACTTGAGTCCCCGCATTGTAGAAGGCTGGATAAAAAAAACAGCGGATGCCGATGACTTTCTTTTTACGGTAAAACTTCATCAGGATTTTACGCATAAACGGAATTATGACGAACAAAAATTAAAAGCAGTAAACCACAACCTTCAAATACTTTCCAAAGCCGAACGCCTCGGTGGTGTGCTTATTCAATTTCCATATTCTTTTTCATTTGATTCCGCATCGGCAGAATATGTAAGACGGCTTAGTGATATGTTTCAAAATTACAATCGTTTTGTTGAGGTGCGGCATAAGTCGTGGCTTAATGAAAAAGCGTTACAGATGTTTCGCCAAAATAATTTAACATATTGCACTATTGATCAACCGCAGATTGGGCAGTCGCTGCCGTTTGAACCGATAATAACAAACAGTAAAGCGTACATTCGTTTTCACGGAAGAAATGTTGAAGCGTGGAAAAAGTCGCTTGGCAATTTTGGCAAAGAGCAGTCGTACGAAGCGCAGAGCGAACGGTACAAATATTTATACTCACCCGGCGAATTGCTTGATATTGAGCAGAAAATAAAATCGATGCAGGAAAAAGCAAAAGAAGTTTTTGTAATTATGAATAACCACCCTGCCGGCGATGCCGTAGCAAATGCGTTTGAGTTGATTCATCTGCTTGAAGAAAAAACAAAAGTGCACATGCCTGAAACAATTGTTAAAGCATACCCGCGTTTGGCGGGGATTAATATGTAAATGCCGCACCGCCGTAAACGACGGTGCTGAAATAAAACCTCACCCCTACCCCTCTCCTTAAAAAGGAGAGGGGAACTGCAGTCCCTCTCCTTTCCAAGGAGAGGGATAAAGGGTGAGGTTGCTGCATACCGGAAGATGTAATTAATTAAAATGAATTTTAAATAACCATGTCCACAATATTTCATCTCGATCTTGATGCGTTTTTTGTTTCGGTGGAGCGGCTGCTCGATCCTTCGCTGGAAGGCAAACCGGTTGTTGTTGGTGGCGACCCGCAAGGCAGGGGAGTGGTTGCGGCTTGTTCTTACGAAGCGCGCAGCTATGGGTTACATTCCGGCATGCCTATACGCGCGGCGTTTAAACTTTGTCCCTACGGAGTTTATTTGCATGGGCATCACAAAGAGTACGTGCGTTATTCTCACTCGGTAAAAAATATTTTAGAACAATACGCCCCGGTAGTTGAGCAGGCATCAATTGACGAGTGTTATATGGACTTTACCGGGTGCGAAAAAATTTATGGTTCATTGTTTTCATTCGCATCTTTTCTTCAAAATGAAATTGCGGTTAAAACCGGGCTGCCGTGTTCAATCGGGATTGGCAGCAACAAAACGCTTGCAAAAATAGGCTCCGATTGTATGAAGCCGCGAGGAATAACATACATTATTCCCGGTATGGCAAAAGAATTTTTAGAGCCAATGCCGGTTGAAACGATTCCCGGTGTGGGAAAAGTTATGCTGCGCGATTTGAACAGCAAAGGAATTTACAAAATTGGCGATATTACAAAATTACCCTCCGATTATTTTTCGGCGGCTTACGGAAAGTTCGGCACGGCTTTATGGCACAAAGCGCACGGCGAGGGAACAGAATACCTTACCGTTGAACACGGACAAAAAAGTATTTCGAAGGAAACTACTTTTGATGAAGATGTTACAAGTAAAGAAAAATTAAAATCTGTTTTGTTCGAACTTGCCGGCAGGGTGTGCCAGACTTTGCGGGATTACAACTTTCAGGCTGCAACAATAAACATTAAACTGCGCTACTCCGATTTCCAAACATTAATGCGCGCAAAAACAATTAAACCGACGGACGACGACAGAGTTGTTTTTGATACTGCATGGGACATAATGCAGAAAGCAAATACACGGCGCATTGCAGTGCGGCTTATCGGTGTAGGCGTTAGCAAATTAAATTCATTCGCCGAGCAGGAATTATTGTTTGAAGACGAAGCCGCCAAACGAAAAAAACTTTTCAGCGCCGTAAACCAGTTGAGAGGGAAGTATGATTATAAGATTATTAGGATGGGAGTGTAGAATGAGAAGTCATATAATCGTCATACGGTTGTCATATAATTGTGTCATTGTTAAATGGTTAAATTGCTAAACTGTTAGGAATACCGTCTTCGGCGGGGGAATAGGGGAATGTTGGAATAAATTGTGCCAGATTTCTAGGATTCCTTTTTTAAACATATCATTCCTATATTCTTCCGGGGACAGAATGAAACTTCCATCCCCGGTATATAAACAGTTTATTTCATTAACAAAATCTTTTGAGTTTTTACAAAATTTTCTGTTTGTATTTTTACAAAATATACTCCGCTTGCAAGCGAGAGATTATCTGCATTTGCTGAAAAAAGTACTTCGTGAATTCCTTCTTCAAGCACGTCATCTACCAGCAATTTAATTTGCTTTCCCAGTATATCGTATACTGCAATATTTACATGTTCTCTTTTAGGAAGATTAAACCGAATCATCGTTGATGGATTGAAAGGATTTGGATAATTGTCAAGTAAATATCCATTAATCCTAACGGGTGCGTCATCGGAAGATTTTTTGTTTAATTCGCCGGACAGAAGAGAACCCAATTTTTTCGTCAATTCCATTTTGGGATATAATGCAGTTATATCATCAAAAACGGCTCTTGCAGAATCCATATTCGAATTATAGTAATGTACAAATTTCCTATATAACGAAAGTAGTTTAATTTCGTCTGTAGCAGAACTACTAATGCAACTATTTAAACCACTTATACAGCCATTACCTTTTTTAATTTGAGAAGTTTTAAATAATCTTGAAGGACAGGATTTACATTATTCGTTAATGTTGTATTTCCCAAAGTTATTAAGCTGTATAGCTCATTATTTGTTTCGCAAATCTTTCTTAAGAATTCGAAAGGATGAATTATAAAATCATCATTGACGTAATCCTTAATAAGCTTTTTGAAGATAGTTTTTGCTTTATGTTTATTTTTATTTTTTAATTCATGCACAGCATAAATAAATTGAATATAAGGATTATTATTACCTCCCTTATTTAATGCCGTACCCGCAGATAATGAGTTTTCTTTTTGAGGAGCTGATCCTTTTCCACATTCCCAATTGGGATTATAATCTATGTAACTTTCAAAGTTTTCCACAAAATATCTTTCGTCAAACGGCTGCCAACAGTTATTTTCAGCCATTACATAACTCTCATATTCAGCAACAATATGGTGATTTGCCGGTTCTTCAAAAGTATTATATCCCGCAATATATTCTTCACCTTCTATACCAATTACAGGTGTTGAAAAGTATGAGTAGATATGATTATCGTTGCGGTAAAAGTAGTTTGTGCCCGGTTCGGTTAATTCACCTAAGAAAGGGGATGAATTATCCGCGCAATATAAGCCAGTTAGATTTTCTTCAAAAGAATTACTATTCAAATATGGTGATGAAGAAGTTAAATACATCCCGATATTGTTATCATGAAAATTACAATTCATTATCATTGTTCCATACCAATCACCGGGCGTATAGTTACATTCATTTAAATATAATCCGCTTAGGCAATCAAATATTTCCGTATTGGTAATTTCGGGTTGACAATTTACGGCATAAATACCGGTAGGAGCATTTTTGATAATTGCATATTGGATGTTAGAAGTTGAGCCGCTATACAATTTAATCCCTTCAGGTGGGGTTGATTCAATTAAACTACCTGCTTCGAAATCGAATGTGACTTTTTGATTGTTGGTTCCGTAAATATTCAAATTTCCAGAAACCAAAAGAGCCGTACGATTAGGGAAATTTAAATTACAACCGGAATTGATTGTTAAAATTCTTCCTGCCGGTACATTAATAGTGCCTTTAATGTTTAAGGTGGTACTTGCAGGTACAGTCTCATGCACTGCGAGTGTTCCCCCGGCAATCATTACAGGTTCTAACCTGAATAATTTACCTTCGCCCGGTTCAAATGTTGTTTGAAAATTACCTGTCTTAGTTATTACCCAGGAATTGGAAGAACCGACTTCAACTATTTTCCAGTTATTAAATGTGGAAGAGTTTTTATTAATAGTTATTGTAATATTTCGCTGCTCTGTTGGTAATGTACGGCGATTTACTACAAAAAAATATTCGAGATTAGGATTTAACAGGGCATCTTTTCTCTTAAATGTGGCTAATTGTATATAACGCTGATTAGGTGAATCATTCGTCATTAACGAATTAATATAACTTTCTACGGGTTGACCTTGATGAATACTGATTGCATTCTGCCATACCAACTGAAGTAATTCATTCCCAACTAATGCAAGATAATGGTTATAATTTTTAATTGTCGCCCATTTAGGGTATCCATAATTATCAAGGTATCTTGGAACAGGTATACCAGAGCTAAGGCTGCTTATATTATTCGCATCTAAAAATCCTGTTCCAGATCCGACTGGTTTAGTAAACATAAAATAATATATACCTTTTGTGCCACTACATATGCCTAAATTTGCCATCGCTTTTATCTCATATGCAGATGGTTCTCTGTGCCAACGGGGATTTGTCCATTCATGTGCCTGAACTGTAAACCAAAACGGCTCATCAAAAATTGAAGAGGTTTGGTTTACATCTGTAAGGTGGTTAATCAAATTAGTTTGAAATCTATCTTGCAAAATGGGGGTATAATTAAGGTCGCCCGGACGCACGAAAAGTGAACTATCAGCATTGTAATACGGGATCGGATATATATCTGTTAAAATTTTATTCAACCGAGTTTCGGCAGCAAATCTTTGAACTGGTGCCCTTTGTGGAACGCAAAATGCCAGTGCATGTTTGGATTGATTTGAAACTCCGAGGTAATCGCTTACTTTGGTATTAGTGTATCTTAAAGGAAGAAAGTGCTGAAAATGAGGTTCATCCATAATTTTAATATTACCAAGAGCCGAATCGTCTTTAAATGGAGTTACCGCATTATTAAAAATATAATCAAGATTTCCATTATGTAGTCTAAAAGAATTAGAATCTTCCACCACAACATAATCTATATCGCAGTTTATTTCTCCATACCAATAGAGTTTAATTTCATAAGGAGTATAAGTTACTTTCTCATTAAAAACATAATCTTCAATACCTGTCAATCCTAATGTGTCATTTAATTCATAGTTTGATTCAATAACGTCATCTGATTTAGGGCCAGTAACCAGTTTGTTAAATTGAAACACAAATTTTTCTATCCATATATCCGAAGGATGTATATCGCTGGCTCTTAAAATTTTGTATAAACTGTCACCAGTAGTTTTATTTTTAATAACTATTCGACAAATTTTTGTAGAATCGTTAATAGATTGTGTTTTTCTTATTCCAATTTTCAGATAGTAGGTTGCGCTATCAGGTATTTCACTCGGTCTACGTAAATTTTCAATTACATAACCTTGAGAGTACTGAGAAGTATTTAATCGAATATGATTGTTAACTCCTTCATCTATTTTTACCTTACTCCAATGCAATTCGGGCACATAGTTATTTTGAATTTCATTGTAACCTTCTCCAGTACCATGCGTCAAAAAATCATATTGATCTTCAGCCTGATACATCCACCGTCGCCCATTTGTTGGATAAAATCGATACGTATCTAGAAAAATTCTAATATTCCTAACATTAGCTTTATCTAATTCTGTTAAAACCCGGGTATTGCTCCAAGCACTAAAACCCATATTTAATGCTCCATAGTTTAATCCGAATGATTTGACAGTATCCCAAAATTCCGGTCTGAGATCCTGAAAATGGTAATAGGGGTGGGGCGTGATTGAATTCAGCCAATCAGCACCGATAATAAACCTATCCTGTTCTTGAGCAAACAGGATGAAAGAAAAAAAACAAAAAAGAAACATTATTTTTTTCATGTTACTCCAAAGTTTGTTAATAAATAAGAGATATTGTAGCACATATAGGTACTATTTTAAATATGTCATCTTCTTCACAATTTCATTTTTTCCAGTACTTATTTTGTAAAAGTAAACACCAGAAGCTAGATTATATTCTACTGCATTAAATTCTATTTCGTATTTGCCCGGTCTTTTTTCTTCATTAATTAATACAGCTATTTCTTTGCCGAGAATATTGTATACTACTATTTTTATACGCGCAGCCTTTTCGATTTGAAAATTTATTTTAGTTGATGGGTTAAATGGATTAGGGTAATTCTGAAATAAATTAAAATTTAAATATTTTTGTTCGGTTTCTCGTAAACTTACTGGTACATCTTGACCATATAACATCAAGATGTAGCCATAATTCTCGGGGGTACCGCCTTCAACTATAACGGCTATATCATTAACATTGTCATTATTATTCTGTATTCCCATATTCACAGCTTTTCGTGGAAAGGTTGGATTTGCATGCGAATATCCTCTAACTCCATATTTGTTTTTGTTGCTGACGAATGGTCCTCCAAAATGCAATGTGAATATTTGCCATCCGGACTGTATAATGAAATCAGCATATCCGTCATTATTATAGTCCCCGACATTTTGTGTTATTCCTCCAGCGCTATGAAATAACGTTATTGTTGTGTCTTGAATAAAACTGAAAGAAGGAATGGTATCTATTCCATCAGCGCTGCCATAGTGTACATTAGTTACCATTGGGTAATTGTAAAATGATCTTCCGACAACCACGTCCTCTATACCATCCCCATTAATATCATCTACAGAAAATGATCTGACAAACCATTCTGCTGTACTATCCGTTGGATTAACATGCGAAACATATATTTTGTCTTCATTACCGTAAACCGGCGAGAAATTTTCTGATCCATAATATACATGCAGATAATGCAGGCTGTCATGCACATAGCCTAATTGGGTCGTTTTTCGTGAACTAAAAAGTAGATCATCATAATCATCGCCATTTATATTCCCGACCTGTACAAAGTCACCAATCGAAGATGATGGATTCTCTCCCACGAGTTTAAAATCTACTGTGTCAGCAGGTATATTTTTCCCCAAATAAATATAAATCCTCCCATTGGAACCTGTCGTTATAGTATCACGTATATTTAATGAACTAAGTATTATGTCCATTTTACCATCACCATTCAAATCACCTGTATGGATACCAACTGTTTTATATCCAATAGTGAATTTCTCAATACGAGGGTATTTAGTTGGTAAAGGAATAGTATAGTCAGGGATGGTGTCAATCGATAAATCTGTAGTATCACTACCCCAATAAAATAGTATTTCACCATTATAATCCCATCGGCTGCTGTCGAAACTTGTGAGATGCATATTTATCATATCATCAAAACCATCACCGTTGTAGTCGCATATCGAGAGCATTCGTCCAGTATATATTACATCTACCGTTTCATCCAATGTCCCAGGTCCGCCGAAATAAACATAAGTATTATTCCAGTTGCCGGTGACAACATCAAGTTTACCATCCTTATTAATATCGAAGGCTTCTATATTAAACGCTAAGCCAGGTTCAAATACTTCCCAGAAGGAAGGCATTGTAAAATAGTTTTGCGCTGTAACATTTATAGTTGGCAGAATAATCAACATCAAGAATATTTTTTTCATGATTTTTCTCTGATTTTTATTTTAAATAAATCATCTTCTTTATATCTTCAAAATTACCGGTTTTTATATTTATAAAATAAACCCCGCTGCTTAGTTTGTATTCTTCTGCATTAAATTCGATTTGATGCTGACCCGCTGATAAATCTTTATCGATAAGAACCGCTATCTCTTTGCCGAGAATATCAAATACTTTTATCATTGTATGACTCGGTGCAGAAGACTTCCATTTGATTGTAGTAGAGGGATTGAAGGGATTGGGATAAGGTTCATATAGATAATATTCGTCCGGTACAGGTATTTCATTTTTAACATTTACTGCACCAGTATCTCCCATTACACTTGTATCTCCTTTGAAGATATATATCCAGCTATATTTGCAGTAAGGATTTGGCTGGTTACCATAAAGGATTTGTGCAATCAATATATCATTTACCCCATCGCCGTCTACATCACCTACATTGGAGATAGTTCTACCGAATCCATCCGAGGTTCCGTACCAGGTTTTATTTGCCTGGTCATCAGATGTGTAAGGCATATCTCTTCCTCCCACCCATAATTTTACATTTCTATATCCAAAGTTCAAAGTAGTAGAAAAAAAATCGTTAAACCCATCTCCATTTACATCACCGAGAGAACATGCCTGATAAAGACTGATTCCCTGGTTTTGTGTATTTAATCCAACATCGGGGACTGTATCGATAGGGAAACTGCCATGCAGAATTGCATTGAGATAATAATAATTATAAAATCCATAATCATTTATCAGAATATCATCTTTTCTATCGCCGTTTATGTCATTTATTATCCGCATATAGTCTACAGAAAATGTGTGTTCATCCTGGTAAAAAGTTACATCCGGTTCTAAATCAAAATTTTCATTACCGAGATAAAAACTTCTGAAATATCTATCGTAGGGGGGGCTGTGCCCGATGGTACCGGTTAATGTAAAATCAGTTTTACCATCTCCGTTTATATCACCAGAAGAAGAAATCCAGTTTAACCGTATTTGGTTTACAGAATCCCCGGTTATAATGTATTGAGGTATTGTATCAAATTGCGCCCCGGTATTATAGAAATAAAATATTCCATACTGTTTATAACTGTAAGGTAGATTAGCATCGTACAATACTAGCTCGCTTCTTCCATCTCCATTGAAATCTTTTAATACTTGCGGATTAAAACCCTTTGCTCCTGGCGGTGGACTGAAAACTAAATTTGGGATAGTATCTATTAATTCCCCACCAAAGTATATTTTAATCGGTCCAGGATGCCAATAAATACTATCATTATATATTTCAGTCACTATGATAATATCTTGAGTGCTATCATTATTAACATCCATAGTAACAATTCTGCTGTTTTCCCAAATGGGGATTTTGTTTTGATAGACCGTATCCATTGGACTACCGCCCATATATATATACCCGCTTTGGTCGCTGCAATCATAAAACATTAAATCATCAAAGCCGTCTTTATTCTGGTCTCCCAAAGGGTATACGACATATCTTGCATCTATATCCATTCCGGAATCAGATACTCTCATATGCTTATAAAAGATTAAAGAATCAAACTGACAGTAGATGTTTGAAGATAGTAAAATGATTAGTAAAAAGAATTTGTTCATAATAATTTCCTATAAAGTTTTTCTGTTATTTCATCAAAATAATTTTTTTATTTTCAGTGTATATTTCGTTCCCGCTTCTCATTATTTTAATATTTATAAAATAAACCCCACTGCTTAGTTTGTATTCTTCTGCATTAAATTCTATTTGATGCTGACCTGCTGATAAATCTTTATTGATAAGAACAGCTATCTCTTTGCCAAGAATATCAAATACTTTTATAGTGGTATAACCTTGTGCAGAGGACTGCCATTTGATAGTAGTAGAGGGATTAAACGGATTCGGATAAGGTTCATATAAATAGTATTCGTCCGGTACCGGAATTTCATTTTTTACATTAACGGCACCGGTATCTCCCATTACACTTGTGTCGCCTTTAAATATATATATCCAGCTATATTTGCAATAAGGATTCGGCTGATTCCCGTAAAGAATTTGTCCAATTAAAATATCGTTTACCCCATCACCGTCTACATCACCTACATTGGAGATAGTTCTACCAAATCCATCCGAGGTTCCGTACCAGGTTTTATTTGCCTGGTCATCAGATGTGTAAGGCATATCTCTTCCTCCCACCCATAATTTTACATTTCTATATCCAAAGTTCAAAGTAGTAGAAAAAAAATCGTTAAACCCGTCTCCATTTACATCACCTAGAGAACATGCCTGATAAAGACTGATCCCCTGGTTTTGAGTATTTAATCCGACATCGGGAATTGTATCGATAGGGAAACTGCCATGCAGAATAGCATTGAGGTAATAATAATTATAAAATCCGTAATCAGGAATCAGGATATCATCTTTTTTATCTCCGTTTATATCATTTATTATCCGCATATAGTCCACAGAAAAAGTGTGTTCATCCTGAAAAAAAGTTTCATCCGGTTCCAACTCAAAATTTTCATTCCCTAGATAAAACCTTCTAAAATATCTATCATAAGGTGGACTGGGTCCTATCGTGCCGTGGAATGTAAAATCTGTATTACCGTCTCCGTTTATATCACCTGATGAAGAAATCTGTTCTAACCTTATTTGGTTTACAGAGTCCCCCGTTATAATATATTGGGGTATGGTATCGAATTGCGCGCCGGTATTGTAAAAATAAAATGTTCCATATTGTTTAGAACTATATGGTAAATTAGAATCATATAATACTAACTCGCTTCTACCATCGCCATTAAAATCTTTTAGAATTATTGGCGATATCCCTTTAATTCCTGGAGGAGGATTAAAAGTTAAATTAGGTAAAGAATCAATTACGTCTCCACCATAATAAACACGTAAAGGTCCTTGATGTCGATATCCACTATCTGTGGTGACTAATGTAGTTACAAAAATATCTTTTATATGATCATTGTTTAGATCAATCACAGTAATTGCCCCGCCTATATATAAACTATCATAAAAATGTAGAATATTAGCTGGAATAGTATCCATTGGACTACCACCCGTATAGATGTATCCGCTTTTATCGCTGCAGTCATAAAACATAATGTCATCAAAGCCGTCTTTATTCTGGTCTCCCAAAGGGTATACGACATATCTTGCATCTATATCCATTCCGGTATCAGATATTCTCATATACTTATAAAAGATTAAAGAATCAAACTGGCAGTATATGTTTGAAGATAGAATTAATATGACTAATAATGTTTTTTTCATAATACTCCTTATATTATTCTCCGGCTGCATAAAACAGCCGGAGAATTTTTAAGCTACTTTTATTTGTTTACGGTACCGGTTCACCTTCCGGTTTTTCATGACGGATGCCGTAATCTTTAATCTTTCTTACTGCTTCATAACCGTTAGAAAATTCGGGATGGTCTTCCATCAAAATATCTACAAGCGGATCTACTCTTTCTTCTAAAAAAGTATCAAGTTCAGCTCTTAACGTCCTGATATCTTTAGTAGCTCCGGTTTTGGTACTAAGAGTGCTTGTTATTCCTGCGTTTATATTTTCAAAAGCTGCTATATACTCCTGGGTTCGGGTTATATGTTCGGGAAGAACGCCGTATGCAGCAAGATGAGCAATATTGTCTTGAGCAAGTTTTACTCTTGCTATTCCGAAAGTTACAAGCTCTTGATCGCTTTTCTTCTGGATAACACCAATTTTGATGTTGGTTAATTCTTTTAGCTCCAAAAGTTTTTCTGCCGAAGCATAACTAAACAAAGCGCGGGTTAGTCTGAAGAGAAGATTTTCGAGTGTTGTTTCTATATCTTCTTTGCTCTCGGCTTTTCCCGAAGCACGTTCACCTCTTCCGGCTATTAAATCCACCATTTCCTGCGATTTTGCCTTTAGTTCGGTAATTACTGCCTCAAAAGCCGGAATTAAATCAGTGATAACCTTGTTCAAAACAAGATAATCTATGGTTCCGCTAACCATACGAAGAAAGTTAGAAATTATTTTAGCCATTTTTAGAACCTTTCATTTTTATGAAACATATTTAATTTATTGGTTTAACTTTGATAAAGTCATTTGTGAAATCATTATTCTAATAAAAAACGGCAATTCTTACCGAACAAACGCCTATTTTTTCAGTAGACAGCCTTTTCCAATCATTTGTGTATCGTTTCCGTACGTTCAATATCTATTTCCGGACTTGCGCAAGCTTTTTCCAGACTTGCGCATTCTATTTCCGGACATTCACAAGCTTTTTCCAGAAGTTCACATTCTATTTCCGGACACTCACAAGCTTTTTCCAGACGTTCGCATTCTATTTCCGGACTTTCACGAGCTTTTTCCAGACTTGCGCATTCTATTTATAAATAGTAACGTTATTTAATTGATCAATCAAACAACCTGCCCGCCGCATGGAGGGTCATCCAATCAATCAATCGTTTATTCTTTTCCTATTTCCCACTTGAGAAAGAAAAAGAGAAAGAGAAAGAGTAAGAAGAATAAATTATCCTCTTATAGTTAATAAGAAAGAACGAGTTTATGTTTAAGAAAAAATATATTATTAGAATAAGGGACACCGCCGCACCCCGGCGGGAAATGGGAATGGTCAAGGAACCGGGATAGGACCTCGGGTTTTATTAACCGGTTCTTATAGTGGGATTAGTTTATTTAGCTCTGAGCAATAGATTAAAAAAATTTTCATAACCACCTGGAATTACATTTTTAGAAAATTGGTTTTTAACTTGGTTAGAATTTAGGAAAAAAGGATTTATCGTCAAACCTTTTTGTAAAAACTATAAAAATATTTTTTATGGAAATAATTAAACAATTATCAAAAACTCCTACAAATATTAAATGTCTTACATTTTAATGATTGCACAACATTATACTGATTGGTATATTATTAATATTACTTCAAACAAAGATTGGATTGTAGAAATGGAATATGGATATGTTACTTCGAAAGGGCAGATTGTAATACCTGCACGGCTGAGAAAAAAATATAATATAAAAGAAGGTACAATGGTTTACTTTAGGGAAAAGGAAGATGTTATTGAACTTGAACCTATAACTTCCGAAACCATAAGAAGAAATATTGGCGTGCTCGGAACAAAAGGTAAACTGCTAAAAGCGTTAATGCAGGAAAAGAAAAAGGAACGGAAGTTATGAAAATTTACGTGCTCGATACTTTTTCTCTTATTGCTTACTTTGAAGATGAGGAGGGAGCTTCCAAAGTAGCAGATATTATTGAACTGTCTTTACATCACGAAGCTGAATTATTTCTTTGCGTTATTAATTGGGGCGAGATGTATTCTATCTCTTTAAGAGAGGGAGGAGAAGAGAAGGCAGAATTGTATAAGAGTATTATTCACAGATATCCGATACAAATTGTTGAAGCAAATAAGGAGTTAACGCTCACCGCTGCACGTTTCAAAGCTTTTAATAAATTGTCTTATGCGGATGCATTTGCCGCAGCCTTGGCAAAGACGAAAAAAGCAATGTTGGTAACCGGAGATAAAGAGTTTAAATCGGTTGAGAAAGAAATAAAAATTAATTGGATTTAAGATATGTCCATTATTGCTGACAACTTAACTGTTGGTCAAGAACGAAAAAAAATCTTAAAAGTTATTGAGAAAAGTCTGTTTTTTACCAATTCATTTGAATGTGAACTAATTGAAAGCAGCGAACTCAAAACCATTCCAATTGATGAAGTAGAATTTCCCATAAGGTTTTTTAATGCTACAAAAACGTACAGTAATGGTTCAAGTGAAAAGCTGCTTTTATAAAAACTATTTTGTAAAGTTCTATTATCTAAGGCTATCAAATTAAACCCGCTACGAATAATCCGTTTCCGTTAGCTAACGGATAATGGACTACGACACTTCGGGATTATCTTGCGGTTCTTCGTTTTCGTGCCGCACGCCGGTGTTTACTTCACGGTTGGCAGATTCGAACTATATGTAAAACTCCGGCGATTTACGTTTGTACTTACGCATAGATTTTTTAATATGTTTCATCAGAATTGCCCTTTCGAATTTATTTTTACTAATTCTAAATATTTTCCGGATATGACTGAATTCGGGCTTGGCAAATTATTATAATCCTCATTTGAAAGATTATATAAAATAATATTTGCGCCAGATTTTTGCCAGTGGAATGTTTTTTGAAATTTATTTCCAAGATAAAACGTAACTGTCTCAAACTTTGGTACATCAATTGCAAATTTTGTTATCCGGTAGTTGTCAACATTATCGAGCCCTTCTATTTTCCCTTGGCGAGAAAAAGATACTTTTAAAGTAGAATCTGTTACAGATTCATAAACTCCGGTGAAAAAATGGTCATTAATAAAAAGGTCTACTCCATTTCTGCAATAATATTTCTTTTCGAGCACTTTGAATTTGGTTTTTTTATATCCATCATCTATTATTAACATCAGCCCGTTTTTATTACAAATTGAAATAATAAACTTTGGTTTACCGAGGTCGTTAGGATCACGAACTATTAAAGTATCGTAACTTTCTACCGAATATTCTTTTATAATCCCTTCGTTAAATGAACCAATCAATACCGAATCAGTTCCCTTGAAAAAATAGAGCTGCATAACAGATTCCATTTTCATGCATTCAAGAGGTGTTTCTCCTCTTTGAATTTCATCAAAATATTTACTACGAAGCCATGAATTGTAAAACTGCTCATTCATGGCTTTTCTTTGAGGGAGTGACAGACCACTAAGTATAATAAAAAATAGGAACATTCGATAAATAATATAATAATCTCCAAACTATGGAAGAATGTATCTATAATATAATGCTGCAATCTTTATGGCAGCAGAATCATCTTTTTTGTTTTATAAAAATCCTTCGTACTGAGAGTATAAAAATAAACACCCGAAGCCAATCCTCTTCCGTCAAATTTTACAAAATGCTCACCCGCCGATTGGTAACTATTTACAAGTGTCTTTATTTCACTGCCGAGAATGTCATAAATCTTCAGTTGGGTAAATGAATTTTTTTCGAGACTGAATTTAATAGTTGTTGTTGGGTTGAATGGATTGGGATAGTTTTGTTCAAGTGAATATCCTGCTGGCAAAATATTATTTTGATTATTAACGCCGGTTACGGTAAATGTGTCGAGCATTCTAATCAATGTTCTTTCATAATTTGTAATAAAGTATAAGTGCATAGGTTTTTCATTATCCCCTACAACTTGAGTAATATCCCTATCATGAACTCGTCTCCATGTTTCCCCGTCATTTTCTGTTAAGAATAAGCCGGTACCTATCCCGACATAAAACCGCCCGGATGTAGTTTCATCAAAAACAAAGTTATGTATATCATATGAGTTACCAAGCACTGCTCTTAAACCGGCGCCTATTTCATTCCAATTCTGTCCATCATCTGTTGTTTTGTAAATTAAACCGCGTGCAGAAGCATAGATTGTTCCCGGAATTGTTTTGTGCACTGCTAATGTGGAAGTCTGTTCTCCAACATGTAAAATGGATGTCCATGTTTTTCCCGTATCAATACTCTGATAATAATCGAACCCGCCCATCCCGTAAACTTTGCCGGGTATTTGGGGATGATACTGAAGATAAAAAAGAAATCCACCATCATGACTAGATTGAATATGCCAAAGACTACCGCCATCCGTACTTATAAAAAAACGCCACGCTCCAAGAAAAGGATCAGTTGATTCTTGTGCGATTACAATCTTACTGTCAAGGGGGCTGACATCAACGTAATAAAAGGAGCCTTCAACCGGTAGTTTAAACCAGGTAAAACCTGAATCAAGTGTTTTAAATAGACCACGCTGAGCACCAAGATAACCTTCATTCGGATTTAGCTGATTCATTGATAAATCATAACAGCCAAATGTTTCTGAGTCAATTGATGCGCTGTCCCATGTTACTCCATAATTAGTGGATCTATGTACCCCGGGTCCGCTTATTAATATTTCTCCCGGATTTTTATTTACTAATTCAATTGAAGTAAGCAGATAGGAACTAAAAAGAGTATCTAAATTTTGCGCCCTATTTGTACCGGCAAATAAAACCCAATATATTAATAGAACATTTTTAAATGTACTTAAATATTTCATTTTTATATCTCCTCTAAATGAATCCGATAGTTAAGGCAATAGTCTCATCTTTTTTGTTTGATAAAAATCTTCCATAAGGTGAGCATATAAGTGTACGCATTTTGTTTCCCATACGTTATTGAGAAATAATAATAAGTAAAGTAGTGTATTTATTTAAGAAAAAATTGATAAATTTCTAATAGTCAACGAACCGGTAAGGGCCAAGCATCTTTAACCCGGTTCTTTTTGCAGGATGAATTTATTATGCGTGTTTGTAAAAGTAGAAGTAAATCCTCTCATATAAAACTCCTTAAACTCAATATTACAATCTCTGTTTAAAAGTTAAATGTTTTTTTTATTAACGGCAACAAAAATATATTTTTCAAATACCATTTTACCGCATCATAAAACAGTTAGAAGGGAAGTACAGTTGGAATGTTAAACCTCCTCACCCCGGAGGCCATTGCATTTTTCTGCCGCCAAGCAGGTGCATGTGCAAATGATATACAGCCTGTCCGCCGTTGTCGCCGCAGTTTATTACAAGTCGGAATCCGTCTTTATCAATTCCTAAATCTTTTGCTATTTTATTTGCCGCGTCAATCATCTCACCGAGCAGCGCTGTATGTTCGATTCCTTTTAAATCGGTTACTTTCGGAATTTCAACCTTCGGAATTATTAAAACATGTACCGGCGCCTGCGGGTTTATATCATTAAAAGCAAGAACAGTTTCTGTTTCGTAAACTATATCAGCTTTTATTTCTTTATTGATAATCTTTGAGAAAATGGTGCTCATAATTAATCCTCTTTCTCTATTCCGTATTTTTTCATTTTGTTATAAAGATGGCTTCGCTGAATTTCAAGCGCTTCGGCGGTTTTACTTATATTCCAGTCGTTTGTTTTTAGCTGCTTTTCAATAAAAGCTTTTTCAGCCTTTTCTTTAAACTCCTGGAATGAGTTGCTCTCTGTTAATATGTCTCCCATTGACGAACCCGCGGACGCGAAAAGAAACTCAATGTCGCGCTTTTCAAGCTCTTTTTTATCGACCAGAATAATTATTCTTTCAACAACATTGCGCAGTTCGCGCACGTTACCGCTCCATGGAATACTTTGTAAAAGTTTCACGGCATCTTCTTTAAATTTTATAGGCGCCTTTTTATGCTTTTCGGTTATATCTTTTGCAAAATGCTCAAGCAGAATCGGGATATCTTCAGTTCGTTCTTTAAGCGGCGGAAGATGAATCGGTATAACATTTAAACGGTGATAAAGATCCTCTCTAAAACCTCCCCTTTCAATTTCTTCTTTTAATATTTTATTTGTCGCGGCAATTATCCTTACATCAACCTCAATACTTTTTGTCCCGCCTACACGCTGAATTTTTCCATCTTCAATTGCGCGCAATACCTTTGCCTGCGCCTGCTGACTCATATCGCCAATCTCATCCAAAAATATTGTGCCGTTGTTTGCGAGCTCAAACTTTCCGATGCGCTGCTGAACTGCCCCGGTGAAAGAACCCTTTTCATGACCGAACAATTCGGATTCGATAAGTTCATTTGGTATTGCCGCGCAGTTTACTTCGATGAACGGTTTATCTTTTCTACTGCTTCCGTTGTGAATAGCGCGCGCAACGAGTTCTTTGCCGGTGCCGTTTTCGCCGGTTATTAAAACTCTCGCGTCAAGCGGGGCAACTTTATCAATCATGCTTAAAACTTGTTTTATAGCTTTACTTGTGCCGAGTATGCGTCCATCCCCGATAAATGTTTTTTTAATATCTTCGTTTTCTTGCAGCAGGCTTGACTGTTCGGCGGCATTGCGTATGCTGATAATGAGCTTCTCCCGGTCAATCGGTTTTTCGATAAAATCGAAAGCGCCAAGACGCGTAGCTTTTATTGCGTTTTCCACACTGCCGTGCGCCGATATTATTATTACTGATAAAGAGGGTTCGAGCTCTTTTGCACGTTTTAAAACTTCAAAGCCGCTCATCTCCGGCATTTGGATATCGAGGAGCAGGGCGGAATATTTTTTTTCGGAAAGCATTTCTAAACCGCGAGTGGCAGAAGTAGAAAAGTCTACCCCGTAACCCTCGTAGTCAAGAATCATTTGTATACTTTCGCAAATTGCTTTTTCGTCGTCTATTATTAAAATGGATTTCATAGTTGATATCTGAAATAAGATAAAATTTGTAGAATAAGAACATTTGACGGAAGAACAGTTTTATCATTTTTTAGCGCTTCGCCGAATATGTTACCGAACTTGTTTGTTATTAAATCGCGTTCGTCAATCATCGACTGCACTTTAAAACTTTCTTCAAATACTTCCACAAAATAACCAATTAGGTCACCCAAATCAAAAAGATGTGAAGAGTAAGAAATAAAAGCGCTGCCGAAAAAATGCGCAGGTTTATCTTTATCGCCATACTCATCCTGCGGCGAATCGAAAAATAAATATTTCGGCAGGTTTTTATTCTTTAAATTAAAAATGGAATCATTAGCGGAAGTTAGCGGATAATTAATGACGCCAAGCAGTGGAATTTTTATAGGAACCCGATTGTAAGGAACGACGGCAAAGGTAAGGGCAAACAGGGCATCATCATAATTATAATTATAAAATTTAAGCGCGGTGATAAAAACACTATCCATTAAAGATAAATCGTTCATCTCTTTTTTCATTTCCACAAAATGTGCGGAGGCAATATAAGATGAAATAAAATTTACACCTTTTGATAATTTACTTTGCTGCGGATAAAGTGCGACAGCAAATAAAAAAATAAAAAGAGGAATAAAAAAATGCTTAAACATTGCGGTTATGTTTGTATAACCCCCGGGTTAAATTTTTTATTGTCGGGATTATTATTAGCAGCCTCAATTGCCATTGAAATATAATTTCTTGTTAAAGCAGGGTCTATAATTTCATCTACCCAGAGGCGTGCAGCGGCGTAAAGCGGGTTGCTGCTTTCTTCGTACGAATTTGTTATATCATCAAGAATTTTTTTCTTTTCTTCATCTGAAACATGATGCCCTTTTTTTTCTGCTTGTTTTATTTTGATGTCGAGCAATACGCTGCTTGCCTGGTTTGCGCCCATCACGGCAATCTTAGCGTTGGGGTAAGCAAAAATAAAACGGGGGTCATAAGCTTTACCGCACATTGCGTAATTGCCCGCGCCAAAGCTGTTCCCGATAATTATGGTAATTTTCGGCACAACAGAATTTGCAACAGCATTTACCATTTTTGCGCCGTCTTTTATTATTCCCCCATGCTCGGCACGCGAGCCAACCATAAAACCTGTAACGTCCTGAAGAAAAACTAATGGAATTTTTTTCTGGTTGCAGTTCATAATAAAACGCGCCGCTTTATCTGCGCTGTCAGAGTATATTACTCCGCCAACTTGCATTTCGCCTGTTTCTGTTTTTGTAATTGTTCTCTGGTTTGCTACAATACCGACAGCCCAGCCGTCTATGCGCGCGTAAGCAGTTATTAATGATTTGCCGTAACCGGCTTTGTATTCATCAATTTCAGAATCGTCAACAATACGCGCGATTATTTCATACATGTCGTAAGTTTTTAATGTGTCTTCCGGTAGAATACCATAAATTTCAGACGGAGAAAAGTCTGGCGGTTTACTTTCCGTTTTGTCAAAACCTGCTTTTCCACGGTCGCCGTTTTTACTTACAATACTTCTGATGGTAGCGATACACTCGTCATCATTTTTCATAATATAATCTGTAACTCCGGAAACATTTGATTGTACAACCGCGCCCCCTAAACTGTCGTTATTAATCACTTCTCCTATTGCTGCGCGTACAAGATGTGAACCGGCAAGAAAAACAGAACCTTCACCTTCAACAATCAAAGCTTCGTCGCTCATTATGGGTAAATATGCTCCGCCGGCAACGCAGGGCCCCATTATTGCGGCAATCTGTGGAATCCCCATTGAAGACATCACTGCATTGTTTCTGAAGACACGTCCGAAGTGTTCTTTGTCAGGGAAAATATCATCCTGCAGAGGAAGAAAAACTCCGGCGCTGTCAACCAGATAGATTATTGGAAGATTATTTTCAATTGCAATTTCCTGCGCGCGTAAATTTTTTTTTGTAGTTATAGGAAACCAGGCTCCGGCTTTTACTGTTGCATCGTTTGCAACTATTACATGCGTTCGTCCGTGTATTTTGCCGATTCCATAAATTGTTCCCGATGAAGGCGCTCCGCCGTATTCTTCGTACATACCGTGGGCTGCAAACAAACTCATTTCGTAAAATTCTTTTTCGTTATCAACTAATTTGGCTATACGCTCGCGTGCGGTAAATTTTCCTTTTGCTTTATGTTTTTCAACAGCATTTTTACCGCCGCCGAGTTTAATAACTTCGGAAGCTGCTTTTAACTTGCGAAAAATATTTTTATAAGAGTCTTCTTTTTTAAGAAATGATTCTGTGGTTTTTAGTTCTGTGCCTATTTTACTCATAATTTTTAATTTTAATCGTTAAAAAGTTCACGTGCAATTACAAGCCGCTGTATTTCGGATGTACCTTCGCCTATTGTGCAAAGTTTAACATCGCGGTAAAATTTTTCCACAGGGTATTCTTTTATAAAACCGTAACCGCCGTGAATTTGAACAGCCTCACTCGCGCATTTTTCCGCAATTTCGCTTGCAAACAATTTAGCCATCGCAGCTTCTTTTTTATTTGATAATCCTTTATCCTTCATGTCTGCGGCTCTGAATGTCAACATTCTTGCGGCATCAATGTTAGTTTGCATTTCGGCAAGTTTTAATTGTGTTGCCTGGAACTCGCTTAATGTTTTCCCGAACTGTTTTCTTTCTTTCGAATATTTTATCGAAGCGTCTAACGCGCCCTGTGCTAAGCCAACACTAAGCGCGGCAATAGAAACCCGACCGCCTTCAAGTATCTTCATCGCTTGAATAAATCCTTCACCTTCTTCGCCGAGTAAATTTTCGGCGGGAACTTTTAAATTTTCAAAAGTTAATTGTGTTGTATCGCTTGCCCGCATACCGAGTTTATTTTCTTTTTTCCCGACAATCAAACCCTCCATTCCTTTTTCAAGAATAAATGCCGAGATCCCTTTTGTCTTTTTTTCTTTATTTGTTATTGCCACAATCACAACCGTTTCTCCAACAGTCCCGTGTGTTGTAAATGTTTTGCTGCCGTTTATGATGTAGTGATCGCCTTCTCTTACAGCAGTTGTTTTTAATCCTGCAGCATCACTACCCGAAACCGATTCGGTTAACCCCCATGCGCCTATTTTTTTCCCCGAAGTTAAATCAGGCAAATATTTTTGTTTTTGTTTTTTGTTGCCGAAACGATTGATATGATTGGTGCATAACCCGTTATGAGCCGCAACCGAAAGCGCAAAAGATGGGTCAACGCGGGCGAGTTCTTCAATTGCAATTACAAATTCTATATAACCCAAACCAGCGCCGCCGTACTCTTCTTTTACAAGCATTCCGAGAAAACCAAGCCCGCCGATTTGCTGCATCAAAGCCATAGGAAATTTTTGTGATTCATCGTATTCCATAATAACGGGGCGGATATTATTTTCTGCAAACTCCCTAACGGTGTTGCGAATCATTACATGGTTTTCTGAAAGTTCGATTAAAAAAGGAATTCCTACAGGTTCCATATTGTACCTTTCAATTTTTAAGGTTAATTGCCAAATGAAATGAATAATTGAATGGATAATAGAAAAAAAAAATCCCTTTTACAATTATCAAAAGGGATGAGTTTATTATTTTTTAAAACTATCTATTATATCTTCCGCAATATGATAAGGAGATAAATTTCCACAGATAACTTTTTCAAGTGAATCATGAAGTTTTTTCCCTCCTTCGCCTTTCCATAATTCTACGCGTATCTTTTCCTCCACTATTCCCTTTATGCGGTTTTTCATATGTTCTTCACGTTTTTTTATAAAAAGATGCTGTTCTTCAAGAAATTTTTTATGTCTTTCTACCTCGGCGGCAATTTCTTCAATTCCTTTATTTTCCGATGCAACTGCTTTAATAATCTCCGGCATCCACGATTTTTCATTATGGTCGCGCATATGCAATATGGTGCGAATGGCTGAAAGAGCCTGGTCGGAACCGGGGCGGTCACTTTTATTGACGACAAAAAAATCAGCTATTTCCATTAAGCCTGCCTTCATTGCCTGAACAGCATCACCGGACTCCGGCACGAGTACGACTACTGTAGTGTCGGCAGCCTGCGCTATATCAAGTTCGGATTGACCGACACCGACTGTTTCAAATATAATTATATCATACCCTGCCGCATCAAGTACATCTGCCGCGTCAATCGCTTTTTGGCTTAAACCGCCCAAACTGCCGCGTGTAGCCATGCTGCGGATGAATACATTCGCATCTATTCCAATTTCTGACATTCGAACACGGTCGCCAAGCAGTGCGCCCCCGGTAAACGGGCTTGTCGGGTCAACTGCAATTATTCCGATTTTTTTGTTCTGCGTCCGGTAAAATTTTGTAAGCTGGTTTGTAATTGTACTTTTACCTGCCCCGGGAGGACCAGTAATACCGAGCCGGTATGCGTTACCTGTTTTTGAGAATATTTCTTTTAATAATTCTGCCGAAGTTGAATTATTTAATTCAACAATACTTATTGCTCGCGCAACAGTTCGCCGGTCATTTGCAAATATTTTTTTAATAAACTGTTGATCAATCATTTCTAAAATTTCGATTTAAAAAACTCAACAGTAAATTTTAATCCCTCATCTATTTGAGTTGAAGGTTTCCAGTTGTAAGTTTTAAATAGTTTGTCTGAAGTAATAACACTACGCAACTGTTCCCCGGGAGCAGTGGGACCGTGTTTTTCTTTTTGTCCGTTTCCAATTATTGAATTTAACGTACAAAAAATATTATTCACGTCTGTTTCTTTTGCCGTTCCAACATTAAATATTTTGTCCCCCGTCGCTTCAAGTGTAAGTAGATTTGCCTTCACAACATCTCCAACGTAAACATAATCGCGTGTTTGTAAACCATCGCCATTGATTATCGGCTGCTCGCCTTTAAGAAGTTTGGTTGTAAATATTGCAATTACGCCTGCCTCACCGAAAGGATTCTGACGCGGACCATATATATTTGCGTAGCGGAGTATGGTATAGTTTAATCCATATTGTTTGTTGTAAAAAAATAAATATTTTTCTACAGCTAATTTGCTAATACCGTAGGGCGAAACAGGAGATGTGGGGTGCTGCTCATCTGCCGGAAAATATTCCTGCTCGCCGTAAACTGCTCCGCCTGTTGAAGCAAACATAAACTTTTTTACACCGTGCTTTACACAGTTTTGAAGAAGATTTAATGTGCCGATAATATTTGTATTCGCGTCAAAAGCAGGATCGGCTACCGAACGCCGTACATCCATTTGAGCTGCATGATGATTAACCACATCAAATTTTTCTTTTTCAAAAAGTTCGGCAAGACTAACATCGCATATATTTGCTTTTACAAATTTTGCTTTCGGGTTAATATTTTTTTCAAAACCGGTCGATAAATCATCCAGAACAACAACATCATGTCCTGCGTCAATAAATGCATCTGTTATATGGGAGGCGATAAAACCTGCCCCTCCTGTTACTAATATTTTCAATGGTTAATCCTTGTATAAATTATGGTCGCAAATATATTGCTTAACGTTTTTAGGGACAAGAAAATCGATGTTTTTTCCGGTTCGGACTCGCTCCCTAATATCGGTAGCGCTGATTTCTATAAATGGAGTATTAACAAAAACCGCCGAGTTATAATATTTGTCCTTTATCTTCGGTTCGGTTTTAACTTTTCTATTAAGCACAACCAATTTTGCCAATTTTAAAATATCATCGGGTTGTTTCCATGTATTAAACTTTAGAATGTTATCGTAACCAATTATCAACTCGATATTTTCAAATTTTTGCTTTAGCATTTTTAAAGTGTCGATAGAATATGAAACACCACCGCTCTTTATTTCAAAATCGCTGACTTCAAAATAATCATATCCCCCAATTGCCCGGCGAACCATTTCGAGTCTACGCTCACCATCAGAAGTTTTTATTTCGGTCTTGTGAGGTGATATAAAAGCAGGAATAAAAATTATTTTTTTTAATTTGCGAATTTCCTTTACAGTCGCGGCGGTTATTAAATGCCCCGCATGAATCGGGTCGAATGTTCCACCGAAAACGCCTACAGCACTCATTTTAATAAATCCTTATATTCAATAAAAAGATGTGTAAACTGCTCATGCATCCGCTGACTGCAGTATGCAAGGCTTTCTTTTTTTGAAAGTTCTTTGTATAGATCCTTAAAATCGGTTAGAGTATTTATTTTTAAAAAGCCTGTATAACGATGTATGCCGGTTTCATTAATACATGCTTTTTTTAAGGCAGATTCAAATTCTTCATCATTAAAATTGAGCGATACTAAAAATTCTGCGTTAGGATAATTCAATGCAGCCAAAGCAAGTTTGTTGTTTTTTGACTGCCCAAGTATAATCAGATTATCTTCAACGGATAAAACACTAAAAAGTTTTTTTATTTTATTTAATGTAATTGCGATAGAATTTGAACTAATAAATAAATTATATTGATTTTGTGCAAGATATCTTTCAGAAATTTGTTTGATTAAACTTTCTGGCGAATGACGGTTGTAAAAAACCAGATCTTTATGCGCTGCAATTTCATCCGACAAAAAATTAAAATCGTTTTCATCAAAACAATAAACCACTGTTGATTTTTCAAATAAAGCGCTTAAAATATCGTGGTAGTTTAGTAATAGATTTTTGTATAACATAACCGTATGTTCAATATCGAGCCCTTCAAAAACCGTAATTGCATCGGGATTAAAAATTGGGAAAGGTGTAATTAAATAAATACAGTTTGATTTATTCATTGTTGTTTTTCTGCGAGCCGCCAGTTAGAGTTTTTATAAAATTTCTATAGTTCTCAATTTCTGTTTCGTAATACTCGCGGCTTTTACCAGCGGAATTTTTTATCTGCATTTTCCTAAAAGCCAGTGTCGTTGTAGAGCGAATATACAACTTTCGAACAGATTCATCTATCCAACCCGGGATATTTCTTTTGGCAGAATTTAAAACTAACAAGTGTTTGTGGGGGATTAACCCCGACTGTACTTCTTCGATTAATTCATCAAAAATAATTTTTTTATCACCGTAAACCGAAGCAGAAAAAACCGCGATAAATATAGCAATGGTATAGAACATAAAAAAGAACCCCAATAAAGCAGTGGATTCCGAGCTTACCGAAAAGTTCCATGAAAAATGTATAAACATTGCTATGACCAAACCGATAAAGGGGAAAGTATATTTGATAATACTTTTTTTAAATTTTGCATAACCTATAAACGCCCCCAATGTGGCTGTTGAAACGCAATGCATTACTGCCGAAAACAATGTCCGGACTATTACAAGAGTTATCCACTGCTCAACGGTGCTGCCGTATGAAATGAAGTATAAAAAGTTTTCCGTCATGCCGAACCCAAGTCCGATAGCCCCCCCGTAAACAATTCCGTCGGTCATGTTATCAAACTTAAAACTTGCTGCTGTAATTAATAAGAATGCTCCTTTTATTGTTTCCTCTACAACGGGCGCAATAACTATTGTTTCAAAGCGCTGAAGATGATTTGAATCAGTAATAAAAAAAGAAAATATAGCCGAAAAACTTCCACTGACAATAAGCGTTAAAATTACTGCCCCAAGCGCTCCCCATAGGTAATTGTTGAGCACCATTTTAAATGGTTCCCGGTCGTATCTATCAAATCGCCATATAAGGAGAAGATAAATTGTCATCGGGACTATTGCGGCGAGCGCTGATGATATTATTAACATGAGATCAACTTAAATTATTTTTCTTTTATCCATCGAATAATTTCTTTGAACGAAGGTCTTTTGCCATAAGATAAAATGCCGATTCTAAAAATTTTTGCCGCGGCAATTATTGTAACATAAATTGATATTAGCATTATAAGAATCGTAATTAAAATTTCCTGAAGAGTTATGTCTTGCAGATTCAATCTTAAAATCATTATAGATGGTGTTGTAAATGGGAAATAACTCAAAAATTGAAGCAAAAACGAGTTTGAATTTTGTACCGCAGAAAAAACAAGCACGATGGGGAAGAGCAATACAAGACTTATATAACTCGTCAACTGCTGCGCTTCCTGTTCTGTTGTTGCAATAGCGCCGGCGCCGACAAATATTGAAGTGTAAAATATAAAACCAAGTAAAAAATAAATAAGCATTGGCAGCACATTCTTGAAAGCATCAACGGGAATGACCGATGAACCGGCTAATGCGATACCTAAAATTACCCAAATTAAAATTTGAAACAACCCGAGAGCACTGAGTCCAAGAATTTTTCCGGTTAACAGTTCGTCCGATGTGCAGCTTGATACCAAAACTTCTATTAACCTGTTTGACTTCTCTTCAATCAAACTCCGTATAAGCATTCCACCGCTATACAAAATCATCATCATAAGAAGCATTATTAAAATAAATGATGAGAAAAAAACCACGAGAAAATCGGCGCTGCTTTCGTTTCCGCTCTCATCTATTTTTATAGGATCAAGTTCAACTTTATTATTTATATAATTTATTATTGTTGTGCCGATACCCAACTGTGCAAGTTTTAGATTTGTCCTAATCTTATTAAATGATTCTTCAAATCTTTTAAGTTCTTTAAAGTTGCCGACACTTTTCCCACGAAATTGGAATGTAATCGAATCGTCTTTAGCGGATATTAAAAGATAACCTTCAAGTTTGTTTATGATTACGAGCGAATCGGCATTATTTTTTAATTCATCCAATAAATTTTGTTTTTTGAATAAATTAATAATTAGATAATTCGGCTGCCCGTCTTCAAGTTTATATTGTTCAAGTTCAGTTCTTAATGGATTAAAATAAGTTTGGCTGTAATCTAAAACTCCGATTGCCTGGGTAGCAGAAGTTTCATGTTCTGATAAAAGTGTTGGCCCGATTGAGAACCCGATAATAATAACCGGAGTTAATATTATTGATATTATAAATGCTTTTGTTTTTATTTTTTCGATGAACTCCCATTTCGCAATTTCAAAAATCTTTTTCATTTTATCACCGTATTCTGTTGAATGACGTCGATAAAAATTTGATGGAGCGAAGGGTTAACAATACTGAAAGTATTAATATCATATTTTCGTGATATTGAACGCAAAAACTCATGCTGTGGTACGTTTTCTTTTAGTTTTATATCTGCCGAATTATTATGTAAGTGTAAATCCAAAACATCGGGATTATTTTTTATTGATGATACATCCCCGGAGAATTCGATATGAACTACGTTAAGTCCGAACTGCTGTTTAATTTCCTTCAGAGTCCCGCTGCAAACCTCTTTACCGTTGTTCATCAACAAAATATCCGAACAAAGTTTTTCGGCAGTATCCATTTGATGGGTGGACAAAATTATTATTTTACCCTGATCGACAAATGATAAAATAAGATCTTTTATCACTTCCTGATTTATCGGGTCAAACCCGGCAAACGGTTCATCTAAAATTAAAAGTTTTGGGTCGTGTAGTACGGCAATTAAAAATTGTATTTTCTGCTGATTTCCCTTCGAGAGTTCTTCAATCTTTTTCCATTTTAAATCTGTTATCCCAAGTCTTTTTAACCACTCATCTGCCAGCGCCGCGGCTTTTTTTGAAGAAAGATTTTTCAGAACGGCAAAATACTTTATTACATCAATAACTTTACTTTTTTTGTATAAACCCCTTTCTTCCGGAAGATAACCGATTATATTAAAAAATTCTTGCGAAATAGGTTTCCCATCAAACTGAATTGTCCCTGATGATGGTTTTATAATATTTAGAATTGTCCGGATAGTTGTTGTTTTCCCGGCGCCATTGGGTCCCAATAGTCCAAAAATTTTTCCCTCACTTACATCAAAGGAAATATCGTTTACGGCAACTATTTTGTTATATTGTTTTGTTAAATTTTTTACTGACAGCATTTTATCAAGATTGCGATTTTTATAATCAAAAATAGCGTTCTTTTTTGTTAAATCTAAATTTTAATCATTTTCAAATTAGTTTTTCGCTACCCTCGATATTGTTGAAATTTTAGAAATTATTTGGTTTGTCTATAAAGAAAGACTTTGCAATAGACACTTCGAATGTTGACTATCATTGAGAGTATATCTATATTTTGAGTCGTTTTTGCTCGATTTTAGAGAAAAGTATATGATTATAAAAATTTCGAACTTAAGCGATGGAGTTCATAATTTTAATTTTGATGAATCTGTTGATAAGATAGGGCTCGGCGAAGAGTTTTACGGTAATATAAACGTAGATGTTGAGCTAAACAAAGCTCCCTTACAGGTTGTATTAAACGTTTCTCTTTCGATTGCTGCAAATTTTCAGTGCGATAGGTGCGCTGTTGATTACAGCCCTGTTCTTTCAAACAGTTATCAAATGGTATATTTTTTCGGCAAAGATCAGGAAGGTGATGATTCGTTGAATGTTACCTATCTTCACGCTGATGCTGATAAAATAGATATTTCTTCAGACGTTAGAGATTATTGTATTTTAGCTTTACCATTGAAAAGACTTTGTAAAGAAGACTGTAAGGGGCTTTGCTACAAATGCGGTAAAAACTTAAACCAGGAAGAATGCGGCTGTACCGATGATATTGACCCTCGCTGGCAGCCATTGATAGAAATACAGAAAAAATTAGATAATATTAATTAAAAAATAACGGAACGACGATGCCAAATCCGAAACGTAAATGGTCTAAAAGCAGAAGAGATAAACGCAGAACACATTATAAAGCAACCGCTCCAACACTGGGGTCATGTTCAAATTGCGGCGAAATGAAACTTTCACACCGCGCATGCCCTTCTTGCGGTTACTATAATGAACGTTCTATGTTCATTCCTAAAAGCTAATTTGTTTACCAATTCCTTCTGATGAACAATTCTGGTTCTCAAAACATTAAATGCAGAATAGTTGTTGATGCTATGGGGGGTGATTACGCCCCTCAGAACACGGTGCTCGGAGCAGTACATGCAATTGACGCTGATAAAAGTTTTGAATTATTTTTAACTGGAAAAAAAGAAGAGATACTCGGTGTTATTAAATCTCATAATCTCTCTTTTGATGAAAAAAACATTATCCATGCCGAAGAAGTGATTGAAATGGGTGATTCGCCTACATCTTCGATGAAGGCAAAACCTAATTCTTCAATTGTTATCGGCGCAAAAATGGTAAGGGAAAAAAAAGCGGATGCATTTGTCAGCGCCGGTAACACCGGTGCAATGATGGCGGCATCCACTCTGATTATGGGGCGCATACCGGGCGTTGGACGTCCAACAATCGGCGCCGAATTCCCGAATGTTAATGGCGCATGTTATGTTTATGATGTTGGCGCCGGTAAAGATGCAAAACCACAGCATCTTTTCGAATACGCGGTAATGGGTTCTATCTATGCAAAAGAAATGGGAGGGATTAAAAATCCTTCTATCGGACTTTTAAGCATGGGCGAAGAGGAAGGAAAAGGTAATGAGGTTGTTGAAGAAGCATCTAAGTTATTTAAAAATTCCAATTTGAATTTTATCGGAAGTGTTGAAGGACGCGACATTCTTACAAAAAATGTCGATATTATTATTTGTGATGGTTTTGTCGGTAACATTTTGCTTAAGTTCGGCGAATCGGTTCCCCGACTTTTAAAACACTTATTAACACAAACCGCTTCAAAAAGTTTGTTTGATAAAATAAAAATCGGGCTGTCACAAGGTTCGCTAAAGAAATCGTTAAAAAGTTTAGATTATCAAGAGCATGGCGGTGTGCCATTGCTTGGAGTAAATGGCATAAGCATAATTGGTCATGGCTCAAGTTCGCCAAAGGCAATAAAAAATATGGTGCTGCGTGCCAATGAGATGCATAAAAAAAATCTTGTGCATAAAATTGAAAGTTCAATAAAACAATATTCATTTTTAAACGAACGGTAGGTAATGGCTTTAGACACAAAATATAATGCGGTTGTAACTGCATTGGGAATGTACGTCCCGGAAAAAATTTTAGACAATAAATATTTTGAAAAAATAGTTGATACAAATGACGAGTGGATAAAAAGCCGCACGGGCATTAGCGAAAGAAGAATAATTGAAAACGGCGCAACCAGCGATCTGGCTACTGGCGCGGCAAAAGATTTAATAGAAAAATACAACATCAACCCTGATGAAATTGATGTTGTAATTGTTTCTACCGTTACACCGGATATGTTTTTTCCGGCAACGGCTTGTTTAGTGCAGGATAATATCGGCGCAAAAAACGCATGGGGTTTTGATGTATCCGCAGCCTGCTCCGGTTTTCTTTTCGGATTTCACGTCGGCGCTTCGTTAATCGAATCTGGTCGCTATAAAAAAGTTTTAGTTATAGGCGCCGATAAAATGAGCGCAATAACAGATTATACTGATAGAAATACATGCATTCTTTTCGGAGATGCGGCAGCGGCAGTATTGCTTGAACCAACCGAAGATAAAAATTATGGTCTTCTGGATTCACTGCTTCACTGCGATGGTTCGGGACGCGAAGCTCTGTATATGAAAGGCGGCGGAAGTTTAAACCCTCCCACTCATGAAACTGTTGATAAAAAATTGCATTATATCTATCAAGATGGTAAAGCAGTATTTAAAGTTGCTGTAAAAGGTATGGCGGATATTTCTTATGAAATTATGCAAAAAAATAATCTTACCTCGGAGGACATTGCGTACCTTGTTCCTCATCAGGCTAACCTGCGGATTATTGACGCAACCGCTAAGAGAATGGGGATTCCTCAAGAAAAGGTTATGATAAACATCGATAAATACGGCAACACAACTGCGGCTACAATTCCACTTTGCCTTGTTGAATATTACCGCGATGGTAAAGTAAAAAAAGGTGATAAATTAATTTTATCTGCGTTTGGCGCCGGTTATACCTGGGGCGCCACATATCTTGTATGGGGAATGGATTAACATTAATTAATTATTTTTAACTATGTCAAAAAAAGCATTTTTATTTCCCGGTCAAGGCGCACAGTACGTTGGTATGGCTAAAGATCTTTTTGAAAATTCGGTTGAAGCAAAAGAAATGATTAAAACTGCAGACGATGCTCTCGGTGTTAATCTTTCTTACATAATGTTCAACGGGCCTGAAGAAGAATTAAAACAAACTGAATTTACACAGCCTGCAATATTTTTGCACAGTGTTGTTCTTGCAAGTTTAATCAGAACTATTCATGTGGATGCCGCTGCCGGTCACTCTCTGGGCGAGTACTCTGCCCTTGTTGCTGCGCGCGCCATTCAATTTTACGATGCAATAAAACTTGTTCGCGAACGCGGTAAAGCAATGCAGCAAGCCGGCATCGAACAAAAAGGTACGATGGCTGCAATAATTGGGCTTGAACCTAATGTTGTAGATGACTGCTGCAAAGAAGCTTCTGAAGCCGGTGTTGTGCAATGCGCTAATTTTAATTCTCCCGGTCAGGTTGTTATAAGCGGTTCTGTTGACGGAGTAAAAAAAGGAATGGAGATTTGCAAAACCAAAGGCGCAAAAATGGTAAAAGAGCTTGTTGTAAGCGGCGCTTTCCATTCTCCTTTAATGTTTCCGGCAAAAGAAAAATTAAAAACGGCTCTCGAAAATACACCTATCTATGATGCTCGTTTCCCGGTTTACGCAAATGTATCCGCCAAACCTGTGACTGCTAAAAATGAAATTTCAAACCTTCTTTATGAACAGGTAACATCACCTGTAAGATGGGAAGAAACTATTGTAAACATGGTTGCAGACGGAATAGAAGAATTTTACGAAGTTGGACCGGGTAAAGTATTACAGGGACTTGTAAAAAGAATAAACCCTGATGCTAAATGTTTTGGCATCGATAAATACGCGGATGTGGAGAAGTATCTTTAATGAGCGAAAAATTTTCGACCGAAAACTTTACAAAAGAAATTAACGGACTTCTCATTGATCCATTGATTTTTACTTTTCCGTTTAATTGCAGATGTAACGGCGAGTGCTGTAATTACGGCGTGTATACTGATTTAAAAGAAAATCAGCTTATCCTATCTATAAAAGAAAAAGTATTGCCTTTTATGGATGAAACTCAATCGAAAGAAATAAACGATTGGTTTGAAGCTCCGGAAGAGGATGAAGATTTCGACTCCGGCGTTGCTGTCGGTACCAATGTTATTAACGGCAAGTGTACCTTCTTAGATAAAAACGGGTTATGCAGTCTTCAAAAATTAGCCATTAATGAAGGCGCGCATAAGTGGCAATACAAGCCAGTTTATTGTATATTGTTCCCGCTCACTATTTACGAAGGTTCGCTTACAATTGATGATGAGCATATTGACCGATTAAAATTCTGTAACAAGCAGAATGGAAAACATATGACCATTTACGAAGCGTGCCGGGAAGAACTTCAGCACTTTTTTGGCGAAAAAGGTTTTGCTGAGCTCGAACAGTACATGGATGAATTCGTAAATCAAATTAAAACCGGAGAAATTAATGGCTGACAAAACGAAAAGAGCTATCGTTACCGGCGGTGCGCGCGGTATCGGTAAAGCTATTGTTAAACAACTTATACACAGAGAATGTAGTGATATTCTTTTCACCGATATAATGTTCGCTGATAATACAGGCGATCAGGCTGTAAAAGAATTTCAAGATGAATTTGGCGGCGCAGGTACAAATTTTTTCGCAATGAAAGCAGACGCCTCCTCTTTTAAGGATGCAGAAAGTACAATACAGTTTGCTGTTGAAAAAATGGGCGGCATAGATATATTAGTAAATAACGCCGGTATTACGCGCGATAATTTACTCTTAAGAATGACAGAAGATGAGTTTGATAAAGTTATAAACGCAAATTTAAAAAGTGTTTTTAATTATACCAAAGCTGCAATCAGACCGATGATAAAACAACGTTTTGGCAGAATTGTAAATATTGCTTCTGTTGTTGGAATTATTGGCAACGCAGGACAAGCTAATTATGCGGCATCAAAAGCCGGGGTTATAGGTTTTACAAAATCTATGGCAAAAGAACTCGGTGTAAAAAATATTACCGTAAACGCAATAGCTCCCGGTTTTATTCAAACAGATATGACCGCGGCCCTGAACGATCAGCAAAAAGAAATGCTTCTTGCAAACGTTCCTTTACGTCGCATGGGTACACCGGAGGATGTAGCAAAACTTGTTTCTTTCCTTTGCAGCGATGACGCCAGCTATATTACCGGACAGGTACTTGCCGTTGACGGCGGAATGACGATGTAAATAAATTTAGAAATATGACTTTTTTTAATTAAATTATTCTTAACAAAATCACAAACATATAGGAGATACACAATGGATGTTGAAGCTAAAGTAAAAGAGATTATAATGGACAAATTAGGTGTTGAAGAATCTCAAATTACACCTGAAGCTTCATTCACAAATGACCTTGGAGCAGATTCTCTCGATATCGTAGAACTCGTTATGGGTTTTGAGAGCGCTTTCCAAGTTTCCATTCCTGATGAAGACGCAGAAAAAATTGGTACAGTAGGCGACGCTGTTAGTTACCTTACAGGAAAATTAGGCTAATTGGTTATTTAAAGTCGGGAAGATGAAAATTTTCTCGACTTTGATATCACTTCTTTAACCGATAGATATTACTCACTGGAGGTCTTATGAATAAGAGGAGAGTGGTTGTTACCGGCATGGGCGCAATTACTCCAATCGGCAACAGTGTTGAAGAATACTGGAATGGCTTGGTGGAAGGTAAAAACGGCGTTGATTTAATCACTCATTTCGATACCGTTAATCACGACACAAAGTTTGCCGCGGAAGTAAAAGGTTTTAAGGTGGATGATTTTATTGATAAAAAATCTTCCAAGAGAATGGATCTGTTTACGCAGTATGCTATGGCTGTGGCCGAAATGGCATTTAAAGATTCAGGTAATAATCTTGATTTATTAGACAAAGAAAGGTTCGGGGTAATATTCGGCAGCGGTATAGGCGGGATGACCACACTTGAACAACAGTTTTGGATTTACTTTCAAGAAAAAAATCCCCGCAAAATAAGTCCCTTCTTTATCCCGATGATGATTTCGGATATTGCCGCCGGGCAAATATCAATTCGTTTTGGTTTAAAAGGTCCCAACTATGCCACAACTTCAGCTTGCGCTACTTCATCGCACGCTATTGCCGACGCATTTATGTTAATACAAAGAGGCAGCGCCGATTTAATGATGTGCGGCGGTTCTGAAGCTGCGGTTACCGAAATGGGCATTGCAGGTTTTAATTCTCTCCGTGCAATTTCTACATGGAACGACAGGTACAAAGAAGCTTCGCGTCCTTTTGATAAAGACCGTAACGGTTTTGTAATGGGCGAAGGTGCCGGCGCGCTTGTTTTGGAAGAATTAAATCACGCTTTAAACAGAGGCGCAAACATTCATGCCGAAATTTGCGGCATAGGTTTAACCGGAGACGCACACCACATCACAGCCCCCGCCCCGGGCGGCGAAGGTGCGGTAAGATCTATGAAAGAAGCTATGCGGGATTCTGAATTGAAACCGACGGACATCGATTACGTCAACGCTCACGGTACATCAACATCGTATAACGATGTTAATGAAACTATGGCAATTAAAACTACTTTTGGCGAGCATGCGTATAATCTTGTTGTTACTTCAACAAAGTCTATGACCGGTCATCTCCTGGGTGCCGCAGGCGGTATTGAAGCAATTGCTACAGTGCTCACAATAAAAAACGGAATTGTTCCTCCAACTATAAATCTCGATAATCCCGACCCTGAATGCGATCTATTCTACAGTCCCCATAAACCGACTGTAAGAAATATTAATGCCGCAATAAGCAATACTTTCGGATTTGGCGGACACAATGCCTCATTGTTATTTAAAAAGTACGAGGGTTAGTTTTGTCTAATTTATTTTCCTGGATGCTTCAAAAACTAAAGCAGCGCGAAGAAAAAAAGCAGGAAAAATTAATTGCAAAAGTTTTTACTCCCGAAAAGTTCCGCAGGTTAGAACATTTAGTTGGTTTTTCAATAAAAGACAAATCGCAGTTTATACAAGCGTTAATGCACCGCTCTTTTTTAGAGCACAACACAGATTTTAAATTTTCAAATGAGCGGCTCGAATTTTTGGGTGATTCGGTTTTAAGTTTAATTGTGGCGGAATATCTTTTTGACGCTTTCCCCGAAAAGGATGAGGGCTTTTTAACAAAAATAAGAGCCAAACTTGTAAACAGAATTACTCTTGCCGAAGCGGCTGAAAAAATTAAACTGCAGGATTTTCTACTCATCAGCAAAAATCTTTCCCATACATTTTCAAACGGGTCCCGCACGGTTTTATGCGATGCGCTCGAAGCGCTCATCGGAGCTATTTATCTCGAAAGCGGATTAGAAGCCTCAAGTAAATTTATTCACAAAACAATAATTGCCCCCAATATAAAAGAAGGGGAGTATCTTGTGGATGAAAACTATAAAAGCCAGCTTTTAGAATATGCGCAGGCAAACCGGATGGAAATTCCTGTTTACGTGGTTGCAAAGGAAGAAGGTCCGCAGCATAATCGTGTATTTACAATAAAAGTAATGATTGGTGACGAAGAGTTTGGGACAGGAAAAGGGCGCAATAAAAAAAGCGCCGAACAAAATGCCGCCAAAGTTGCAATGCAGCTAATTGCTTCTGCCGAAAAATAAATACGGGATTGACGGAAGTTACTTTACAAGTATCATTTTCTTCATATACGAAAACACCGGGATGCTGCCTTTGCCTATTACTTCTATACTATACAAATATATTCCCGATGCCAGTCCTTCTGAATTATAAGTTTCGGTGTAATATCCTTTTTCTCTAACTTCATTAACCAGGGTTTTAATCAGTTCTCCTTTTAAATCATATATCATAAGTTTTACGTAGCTTCTTTCCTTTAATTGAAATGGGATTGTGGTTGATAGATTAAAAGGATTTGGATAATTTTGGTAGAGGTTGTATTCGCTTAAAATTTCTATTTCTGTTTCGCCGGCATCCGTTATTGTTACAACTATCTGTACGCCGGGATTACTTTTGTTGCCGTTCAAATCTTCGGACACTATTCTGTAATAAATCCTGTCCGCCTGCGGGATCGCATCAATAAAAAATGAAGTGTCTATCTTAGCATAAAAATTACTGCTGTCGGGAGTAAAATTATTTATTGTTGAACGGTGAATGTTATAATGAGAAAAATCTGCTTCGCTGTATTTGTTCCAATTAATTGTAATCTTACAACTGTCTATCGATGCAATAAAATTTACCGGCGGCGATGGCGGTAAATCGAGATAAGAATATGATGTGCCAAGCGGACCGCCGTACATTCCGATATCGCTGCGCGAGCCGTCTACATCGAGTATAGATGGGTCTCCCGCATCGATTCCCGGCGAATACATCTGAAGATGATAATCATAACCGGGTTCACCTGCTATAGTGTCAAGTACAAACATCGGATCAACTATTCTATCATGAGTACCCATCGTGTACCCGCTTACGTTTCTTTCATTATTCCAAAAGATGTTGTAATCGGAATTTGGGAAATATGATTGATTAAATTGAATAGCATTTTCATTATTAATAAGAATATTATTCCTGATGAAAGTCTTCGATGTTGGACGTGTTATTGCTGCATCATCATAGTTGTTACAAACCTGGTCTCGAAGAATATTGTTAACTATTATTTGGGAATCAGTAACTCCATCAGCCCGAATATTTATTTGACAGCCGGCAATCAAATTATTTTTTATAATAACATTGTGCACATAAAGGTTGTAGATTCCAAAAGTAATATCGTTTCCAAGAATAATGTTATTAAGAATTACCGGTCTCCCACCGTAATAACTATTTATACCGTCTGGATTGATATTTGAATTTCTCAAATCTATAATAGAATTTATAATTTTTGGTTTACATGTATCCGCATAACAAAATGTTAATATTCCGGTATTTACATTGTTGATTATTACCCCGTCAATTATACCACTAGAAGTGCTCGTGTAAATTCCTGACAACCCATTACTTATGAGACAATTGGAAATATTTAAATTGTGAAAAGTAGAAATAGAAACAACATTTCTACCATTCGTAGTTCCAATTATCTTGAAGCCTTTAATTTCTAAATCACTTCTGGCTTGAACTATATTTACGGTGTCTACATGAGAGCCATCAATAACACAGCTATCCATACTGCTTCCGATCAAAACAATTCTTTTTGAAATATCCAGAGTTTCCTTATAGATGCCATTAGCCACAACAACAGTATCGCCGTCATTACAAATATTAATGCACTTCTGTATACTGTCGCTTGCCGTTGCCCAGCTCGTAAATGGCGGGGTGGCTGTGCCGGTTTTGCTTACAAAGCGCGTGGCGGCTTCGCAATTAAAAATTAAAAATTAAAAAGGAAAAATTAAAAAGTAATAGAAGAAGTAGTTTTGTTTTCATGGGGTTGCTCGTTTTGTCATTGCTCGTTTTTTGTGGTTAGCGGATGAATTATTAATCCGTAATAAATTAGAGCCGGTTTATTAAAAAAAGTCTTCATTTATCCCGCGCCTTGTTTTTAGCTAATAAAATTTAATTGAAATATTTATTAATGTAAATAGGCACTGCTAATTTTGGCTAATTTGAGAACTAATCCGGAGGCGGTAAGATAATTTTATATTGTCTACATACAGTGTTTATAATTTCTCTTAAAAATTACAACTATTTTCTCGGCTATTTTGTTTAAATTTCAAATCTAAATTTTTGCGATTATTAAACGGTTTTATTTAAAAACAGAGATTATAGAAAGATATTAAATTATGAACTTCTTCCAGCACCCCGATAAATTTGTTAACAGGCATATTGGTCCAAACGAGACTGAAATGGAAGTTATGCTAACGGAAATAGGCATCAATTCGCTTGACAAATTAATTGATGAAACTATCCCCGCCAATATAAAACTTGGTAAAAAACTTCAGCTTGACGCGCCGGTTTCGGAGTACAAGTTTCTTGAAGCATTAGAAAAAGTAGCGGCTAAAAACAAAATATATAAATCATATATCGGCATGGGGTACAACCCGATACGTATGCCCGCTGTTATTCAACGCAACGTGCTCGAAAATCCGGGCTGGTACACACAGTACACTCCTTACCAGGCTGAAATTGCGCAGGGACGATTGGAAGCCTTGATGAACTATCAAACCATGGTTTCCGATTTAACCGGTTTGCCGATTGCAAACGCATCACTGCTTGATGAAGGCACCGCCGCCGCCGAGGCAATGAGTATGTTTTATTCGCTGCGAAAAAATAAAAACGCGAATACATTTTTTGTTTCGGATGAATGTTTCCCTCAGACGATTGATGTACTAAAAACCCGTGCTTTGCCAATTGGTATTGAACTTCTGATAGGCGACTATAAAAATGTTGAACTGAATGAAAACATCTTCGGACTTCTCGTTCAATATCCCACCGCTTACGGTGAAGTTATTGATTATAAAAATTTATTTAAGAAAGCTGATGAACATAAAATATTTAAAGTTGTTGCCGCTGATTTGATGAGTCTTTTATTGCTGACGCCTCCCGGCGAGTTCGGTGCCGATTGTGTTGTTGGAAGCGCGCAGCGTTTTGGCGTGCCGATGGGATTCGGCGGTCCGCATGCGGCTTTTTTTGCTACAAAAGATGAATACAAACGCCAGATGCCGGGTAGAATAATCGGCGCTTCAATTGACAGCAACGGCAACACGGCATTTAGAATGGCACTGCAGACAAGAGAGCAGCACATACGCCGCGAAAAAGCTACAAGCAATATTTGTACTGCCCAGGTTCTGCTTGCTGTTATATCGGGTTTTTATGCAGTTTACCATGGACCAAATGGGTTAAAAGCTATTGCCGAAAGAATACACAGAATAGCCAAAACTGTTGATGCTTCGTTAACAAATCTTGGATACAATCAGGTAAATAAAAATTATTTTGATACTCTTTTCATCAAACTTGATACGAAAGAAAAATTAGAACCAATAAAAGCAGAAGCCTTAAAAAATGAAATAAATCTCTTATATGCCGATGATAAATCAATCGGTATTTCTATAAACGAAACAACCGACTTTAACGATGCGATGCAGCTTATAAATGTTTTTGCAACGGCTGCCGGTAAATCTGTTAATGAAAAAGAAACAAGAAAAATTGCCGAAGAAAGTAAAGTTGAGTACCCCGAAAATTTTGCGAGAACCTCAGCTTATTTAACTCATAAAGTTTTTAGTTCATATCATTCAGAAACCGAGATGATGCGCTACTTAAAATATTTAGAGAACAAAGATCTATCACTTGTTCACTCGATGATTCCGCTTGGTTCCTGCACGATGAAGTTAAACGCCGCGACTGAAATGATGCCGATTACTTTACCCGCGTTTACAAAAATGCATCCCTTCGCGCCGGAGAATCAAACAGAAGGTTATAAAGAAGTTTTTAGAGAATTAGAAAAAGATTTGTGCGAAATTACAGGGTTTGCCGGTGTCTCACTTCAACCAAATTCAGGCGCACAGGGCGAGTTTACAGGTCTAATGGTTATTCGTGCTTATCATCGGGATAAAGGAGAAGGACATCGTAACGTTTGTGTTATTCCATCATCTGCCCACGGCACAAACCCTGCAAGCGCCGTAATGGCGGGTATGAAAGTAGTTGTTGTAAATTCAACTTCAACCGGCAATATCGATCTTGAGGATTTGAAGAAAAAAGTTGAAGCCAACAGCGCGAACCTCGCGGCTTTGATGGTAACTTATCCTTCAACTCACGGTGTGTTCGAAGAAGATATTCGCGGAATATGCGAATTAATTCATCAGCACGGCGGTTTAGTTTATATGGACGGCGCAAACATGAACGCACAGGTTGGTCTCACAAGTCCCGCAATGATAGGTGCGGATGTTTGTCATTTAAATCTTCATAAAACATTTTGCATTCCTCACGGCGGAGGCGGACCGGGTATGGGACCAATTGCGGCGGCAAAACATTTAGTGCCGTTTTTACCTGCGCATGCGGTTGTAAATCTTGGTCATGAAAAAGGTATAAACGCAGTTGCCGCAGCACCCTGGGGAAGCGCCGATGTGCTTTTGATTTCGTACGCTTACATAAAACTTATGGGGGAAGCGGGATTAACACAGGCGACAAAAGCCGCAATACTGAACGCGAATTATATAAAAGCAAAACTTGAAAAAGAGTTTAAAGTACTTTACAGCGGTAGCAAAAACCGTGTTGCTCACGAGCTTATTTTTGATATGCGCGATTTCAAACATACAGCTAATATTGAAGTTGAGGATATCGCAAAACGCCTGATGGATTACGGTTACCACGCGCCGACAGTTTCTTTCCCTGTCGCCGGCACTTTAATGGTTGAACCGACCGAAAGCGAAAACAAAGCGGAGTTAGATAAATTCTGCGAGGCGCTTCTGTTAATCCGAGAAGAAATTCGTGAGATTGAAGAGAAGAAAGTTGATGATAAAGACAACGTATTAAAAAATGCGCCGCACACAGCACTCGAAGTTATAAAAGATGAATGGAATCATTCTTATTCTCGCCAAAAAGCAGCTTACCCTGCGGAATGGTTGAAAGTAAATAAATTCTGGCCAGCCGTTGGTCGCGTAAACAATGCATACGGCGACCGAAATCTTGTGTGCAGTTGCAATCCGATTGAGGATTATATGGATAAACCGGGTGTGTAATCTATTAAAATAAATTTTATCCAGATTTCAGAAAATCAACCTCACCCCTTGCCCCTCTCCTTCTGAAGGAGAGGGGAATTTTGATCAATTTCAATTCACAAAAATGAATTTGTTTACTTTTAATTTTAACGGCATTATTTAAAAATCAATATTTTCAATAACACAATATTTCGTATATTCGCATCTTATTTTACACAATAATTCCGGCTGATGATTTATAAAATTTTCTTTTTTATACTCGTTCTTTTTTCGGCTCTTTTTGCCCAGAACGATTCACTCCAGAGTATTATTTACCCGATAAGAATTGATAGTGTAACTCTTACCGGAAATAAAATCACGGAACCCGAAATTGTTTTTAGGGAATTAACCTTTAAAGTTGGCGACAGTGTTACAAAAGAGATTTTAGATTATAATAGAGATAGAATTTACAGTCTTGGTATTTTTACAAAAGTTGATCTGCTGGTTAGCACCGAAAAAAATAGTAATACGCTAACAATAGTAATTGATGAAAGCTGGTATATTTATCCGATTCCGTTTGCTGAGTTAAAAGACCGTGATTGGAAAAAGATATCCTACGGTGTAGATGTTTATGTAAGAAATTTTAGGGGGAGAAACGAAAGCCTGCGCGGTCGGGTTGGTCTCGGTTACGATCCTTCATTCCGGATTGAATATTTTAGTCCTACTTTGTTCGCATCGCGGGATATTTTTTTTGGCATAAACTTGTTATACATTAATGCAAATAATAAAAGCAGTATTGCCGAAGCTCTTTATGGAAAATCTTTCAAACAAAAATTTATAAACGGGTCTATCACTCTCGGCAAACGTTTCGATTTATATAATCGTCTTGCCTTGTTTGCGACTTATAATTACGTCGAAACTCCTTTTTTTATAAAAGGTGTTTCTGCCACCGATGAAAGAATAGACAGGATACCTTCTCTCGGTATTCAATACTCATACGATACTCGCGACCTTGCTCAATTTCCGCACGATGGAATTCTGGGAGTTGCTTCAGCCGAAACAAAAGGTTTCGGTTTAAATAATACTAATTACATGATCTTCAACTTTGATTACAGGCAGTACCAGAAATTATATGGCGACCTCGGAAGCAAATGGCGTTTTGCCTCCCGGATGACAGCCGGTAAAGATGTCCCTTACTACGATTATTCATATCTTGGTTACAACGAGAGAATTCGGGGGCATTACCAGGATGAAAGTGAAGGAAACAGTTTTTATCTTGCAAGCGCCGAGCTAAATTATCCGGTTATTCGCGATGTAAATATCAGTCTCGATTTTGTTCCGCTTGTACCTCACGAACTGTTGAGCTACCGTTTAGCTCTTTATGTTCAAACCTTTGCGGATGCAGGAACTACAAGATTAGCCGGACAAAAATTAAGCTTAAACAATTTTAGCAGCGGTTACGGTGCGGGTTTAACTTTGCTTATACTGCCTTATAACTTAGCGCGTATCGAGTTTGCTTTTGACGAATACAAAAACATGCAATGGATATTTGAACTTGGAATTTCTTTCTGACATAGAATTATATTTCACACAATTTGTGCAAAGCAATAGCCACGCACTTATTGTTGATGATGAGTTTAAACATATTACCCGCGTGATGCGCCATACCGAAGGGGAGGAAATTTACTTCACTAATGGGAAGGGGAGTATCTTTAAAGGAAATATATTTTCAATCGGCAAGGATAATCTTAATGTTTCGATTAAAGAGCAGTTTAATTACGAAAATAAGTTTTCAAATATCATATTTTGTTTGCCAAAGCTAAAAAGCCCCGATCGTTTTGAGTTTGCGCTTGAAAAATGCGTGGAGCTTGGAATTACAAGATTTGTAGTTTTTAATTCATCCCGCACGTTTACAAAAGGGGAAAAGTTGGAGAGATGGAATAAAATACTTCTCGCCGCAATGAAACAATCGCTGCGTTGTTTTTTACCGGTAATTGAAAATGTAGTTAGTTTTAATGAGCTTATAAAATTACCCGGCGAAAAAATTATGTTCGATCAGCATGCCGTAAAAACTTTAAATGAATTACCCCTGGATAAAACACAAAACTATTACTTTATATTTGGACCCGAAGGCGGGTTGTCGGAAACCGAATTAAATTCAACTGATGAGAAAAATTTATTTAAACTTGCCGAAAACCGTCTTAGAACGGAAACCGCAGTTATAAAATGCGCATCTGTTCTCACGGATTTGGTGTTGTAAAAAGTGATTAAATTATATCCACCTGAATCTACGTTTATACCTTTCCCGTTTCCCCTGTTGGGCGCCAAATATTACTCCCATTTTTCCCCCATGTAAAAAATTGATTTTTCCATAAAAATATTAGTCAGGTTAACCAATATGCGGAGCGATGTTAAATTGTTTTTGTACAATTATTAAATTAACTTTCAGATGAGATTTTATTAATATGGATACGTAATTGGAAGAACAGAATAGACCGGAAAATCCACGTCAAAACGAAACAAATAACGAAAATAGCGGTGGATCAAACGAAGATAGACAGCAGCAGTACAGACGCAAAAATTTTAGATACAGAAGACCTAAAAATCAGCAGCAGCAATACACCCCGAGGGGTGAATCGGCAAGACAAAAGCCGAGTTCATTCAAAAAATTATCGATTGTAATTCCGCTTTTTAATGAAGAAGAATCACTTAACCCTCTTGCAAATGAAATTAGAAAAGCGTTAAAACCTTTAAATATTGCTTTCGAAGTCATATTTGTTGATGACGGAAGTAAAGATAAAAGTCTGAAAATTATAAAAGATTTATGCCGTCAGGACAAACGATTTCATTACATAAGTTTTAGAAAAAATTACGGCAAATCAGCGGCTTTACAGGTTGGTTTTTCGCAGGTAACCGGAGATGCGGTTATTACAATGGATGCCGATTTACAGGATGATCCGAATGAGATACCGAATCTTATAAAAAAGCTTGATGAAGGTTTTGATCTGGTTTCCGGATGGAAAAAACAGCGCCACGACCCGTTTATAAAAAAGCAGTCTTCAAAGTTTTTTAACTTTGTTACCCGCGTAATGAGCGGCATAAAAATTCATGATTTTAATTGCGGATTAAAAGCTTACCGCCGCGAGGTGGTAGAGAATATAAAAGTATACGGCGAACTTCATCGTTATATGCCCGTGCTTGCTGCATGGCAGGGTTTTACGATTTCCGAAATGCCCGTAAAACATCATCCCCGCCGGTATGGCGTTACCAAGTTTGGAATATCCCGTTTCTTTAAAGGATTTATCGATCTTATAACGGTTTTCTTTTCGACAAGATATATAAAACGCCCGATGCATTTTTTCGGGTTCCTCGGAGCGTTTTCGTTTATGGTTGGTTTGGTTGTAAACGGCTATTTAACATACGAGTGGATATCCGGTCATCCGCTGAGTAACCGCCCGATGTTGTTCCTTGGAATGCTGCTTATTATTGTCGGCGTGCAGTTTTTTTCGGTTGGATTGCTCGGGGAAATGCTTGTTAAAAATTTTGATGACCAAAAAGAATACGTTGTTAAAGATAAAGGGTGAGATAACATTTTTAAAAGTCAGCAATGATTTTCTTAATTATATAGATAATTTCTAATCAATTTCTCCTCCAATAATCATTAAGGAATATGTATTACGATCCGATAAAAAATGTTTTTGCTTCAGTTATAAAAAAAGTACCATTATCAAGAGTTTTATTTTATAAAACGCTTGATTTTATGTTTTTAAGATCGTGGTACGTTAGGCGTGAATTAAAATCTCTCAGAAAAAAATTCGGTAACCGCAAAATAGATATTTATGATGCAGGAACAGGTTATGCCCAGTATACACATTTTATGTCGAAAAACCTTAATCCCTGTTCGATACTTGCGGTAGACGTAAAAGAGGAGTGGATTAAAGATGCATCAGAGTTTTTCAAACGGCAAAATATTAATTATGTAAAATTTGCAGTTGAAGACCTTACAAAAATAAATTATAATAATTCATTTGATATTATAATTTGTGTTGATGTTATGGAACATATTGAGGAAGATGTAAAAGTTTTCGCAAATTTTTATAAAGCGTTAAAACCTGGCGGATACCTATTAATAAATACTCCATCCATTTACGGCGGCAGTGATGTTCACGATGACCACGAAGAAAGTTTTATCGGCGAGCACGCACGCGATGGATACTCGCACGAAGATCTTACAGGCAAACTTACTCCGCTTGGTTTTATTGTTGACCGTTATAAATACACATACGGTTCATGGGGCGATAAAGCATGGCGTCTCGGCATAAAGTACCCGATGCAGTTGCTGAATGTATCCAAATTATTTTTTGTACTGCTCCCGTTTTATTATCTCGTTACTTTTCCTTTTACATTTTTTATGATGTATTTTGATTTTATTTCGGACAACAAAGTCGGCTCGGGTATTAATTTTATTGCCCGCAAACCATAAATAAAGTTTTTTCCTTCGGAGTGAAAATGGCTAAAGCAAAAAAACAAATTAGAACAACTGCTAAATCCCATCAGACCAAAACCGGTTTCGACATCGATAAAATTATACCGGCTAAATATCAAGTGCCTGCAATGCTTGTGGTGATATTTCTTGTATTCCTGGTTTATTTTGCCCCGCTTTATTTCGGCGGCAAAACATTTCAATCGGGTGATATTGTTACAAGTAAAAGTATGGAAACATACCTTGCAGCAGACCGGGAAGGATTTACGCTGTGGAATCCTTATGTGTTTTGTGGAATGCCCGCATACGCTCTTGCAGTAGGGTTTAAATCATTCAACTTTTTGTTCGCGGCAATAACCGGTATCCGTGCGATATTTGAAGCGCCATTTACAGCCGATTATGCAAAATGGACATTCTATCTTCTATTGCTTTCCTACACAATGTTTTTCTTTATGAAGGAAAGGACAAAAAATAATCTTGTCGCTTTGTTTTCGGCGTTAACAACTTCATTTTCAACCGGAATAATTGTATTTCTTTACATAGGGCATGTTACAAAGCTTACCTCGCTTTGTATGTATCCTTTAATATTTCTGTTACTTCTAAAACTCCAAAAGAAAATTTCATTTTTAGATTTTGTGCTGCTGATCGTTACCCTTTATATTTTTATTATGGGATGGCATGTACAAATAATATTTTACACACTTTTTTCTATCGCATTATTTTATATTTTTTATTTTATAAAATATTTGAAAGAAAAAGCATACCCTCACATAAAACAATTGGTAAAGACTGCGGTTGTATTTGCTTTTGCTCTTCTAATTGCGCTGCTGATTCAACTTGATAGTTTTACACAGGTGTGGGAGTATTCTCCCTATTCAACCCGCGGCACAAAAGGGATTCTTGAGCAGGCGGCTGAAACCAGCGCAAAAAGCGAATCTGATTTTTACCAGTACGCAACAAACTGGTCATTCTCTCCAGGCGAAGTAATGACGTTTATAATTCCATCCTACTACGGCTTTGGAAATTCAACATATAATGGTCCGCTTACACAGGGGCAGGATTACGAACTTAACTCATACTTCGGACAGATGATGTTTGTTGACGTTGCGATGTACATGGGGGTTATTGTTTTCTTCCTTGCGCTGTTTTCAATATACGCAAATTGGAAAGACCCGTTTGTAAAATTTCTAACAATTCTTTCCGGCTTTGCGCTGCTTGTAAGTTTCGGCAGAAATTTTTCTATAGTTTACGATTTGATGTTTCACTACTTCCCGTTTTTTGATAAGTTCAGAGTGCCATCTATGATGCTGGTACTTGTACAATTAAGTTTGCCGGTTCTTGCAGGGCTTGGTTTATGGAAAATAGTGGAGGCAGGAAAAGAAAATAATATTAAACTTACAAAGGTTGTACAGTATATTTCAATTGCATCGGCGGGCATCCTTGTAATTTCAATTATTCTCGGCTCACCTATTAAAGAGTGGTTTACTGAAAGAGTTATTGCATCCGGACAAAAAGGTGAACAGCTTAAACCATTTTATGAATATATGTCGGATATGTTTATCACCGATTTTAGGTTAGCTTTCTTTTTTGTTACCGCTGTATTCGGTTTATCGTTCATCTACTTAAAAGGAAAAACATCCGCTTCAATTTTGGTTTTGGCAATTATAGTTCTTTCTCTCATCGATCTTTTTAGAATAGACAGCCGGGGTGAGCGATATACAGATGTTAACGCGATAAATCAAACATTTAACAAACCCGATTATATTAGCGTTATCGACAATCAAAACGATAACTCCGTTTACAGAATATTAAATCTTAAGCAGGATAACACAGTAGGATCGTTAAGCCAGAATTCAAATTACCATGCTTTTTTTCTTAAACAGGATTTGTACGGTTACTCCGGTATAAAGCCGCGCGGGTTTCAGGATATAATGGATGTTGTAGGAAGCCCTGCTAACCCTACTTTGTGGCGCATGCTAAATGTAAAATACCTTGTACTCGATAAACAGTACAGCATACCAGGCGCTAAAATAATAAGCGCAACTCAAACAACTGTTGTTTATGAAAATATGCAGGCTTTACCGCGCGCATACTTTGTCGACCGAGTTGAAACAAAACCTGCTCTCGAAATACTAAACGATATCAAAGCAAACTCATTCGACCCTAAACAAGTTGCGTTTCTTGAAAAAGATAAGTTGCAGGTTGACAAACCCGACAGCACTGCCCGGGTAAAAATTGTTAACTATGCCGATGAGCATATTACAATAGAAGCAAACGCCAGCGGTAACAACTTTTTGTTTCTCGGCGACACCTATTTCCCCAACGGCTGGACGGCTTCCATTGACGGAAAGAGTACAGAAATTTACCGTACCAATCACGATTTTAGAGGCATAGTAGTTCCTGCCGGAATGCATAAGGTTGAATTTAGTTATAAACCGGAATCTTTTGTAATTTCAAAATACATCGTTCTTACACTAAGTAGTTTAACCTTAATGGGATTAATTTTTGGAATTTTTATTAATCTTAAAAAACACAAGACAAATCAAACAACTTCGAAAGTGCAATAAAAATTGCAAAACGAAGAGAAAGTAAATACAAAAATAAACTTCGGATCAGCCACATTTAAGAAATATTTCGCAAATACAGGCTGGATGTTCGGTGAAAAGGTAATCCGAATGTTTATAACTTTTTTTGTTGGAGTTTATGTTGTTCGGTATCTCGGCCCGGAACAATTTGGATTGCTTGGTTATGCCGTTGGTTTTGTTGGATTGTTTTCAACAGTTTCAACCCTCGGGCTTGATGCTATTGTTACCCGGGAACTTGTAAAAACACCTGAAAAAAAAGACATACTTCTCGGAACTTCTTTTTTGTTAAAAATATTAGGAGCATTCTCCTCCATTCTATTTTTATCATTCGGTCTTTTATTTACGCAGGATGATTCATTTACAATAATTTTAATGTTTATAATAGCTTCCTCTTCTTTTTTTCAATCTATCGGCGTCATTGAATTTTTCTTTCACTCGCGGGTTGAGGCTAAATATGCTGTCCTTGTTCAATTTAGTAGTATTTTGTTAACATCAGCTATTAAAATTATTTTAATATTCATGGGTGCCTCCCTCACATACTTTGCCTTAGCCACATCAATAGAATTTGCATTTTTAGCAATTGGTTTTATAATTATCTACAAAAAGAGATCGTTCAAATTATTTGATTGGAGGTTTAGTAAAACCTTAGCCTCTACTTTGCTAAGTGAATCATGGCCTCTAATATTATCTGGAATGGTTGTTGCAATTTATGTTAAAATAGATCAGGTTCTGATTAAAAACATCATGGGGAACGAACAAAACGGTTATTACACAGCAGCCGCGAGGTTATGTGAAGCATGGTATTTTATCCCGGTAGCAATAACCAATTCCTTGTTCCCGGCTGTGATAAACGCAAAACAAGCGAGTGCGGTTTTGTATGAAAGTAGACTTCAAAAACTTTATGATATTGTAACATGGATCGCGATTCTGATAGCACTCCCTGTGACATTTTTTTCGAAAGATATTATTTTGCTTCTGCTTGGTGTAAAGTATCTTCCCTCTGCTCCTGTTTTTGTAGTTTATATTTGGGCAGGGGTTGCAGTCTTTTTGGGTGTTGCAAGCAGCAGGTATTTAATTTTGGAAAATCTAACAAAACTTTCTTTCTACAGAACTTTAATGGGTATGGTATTAAATGTAATATTGAATTTACTATTTATTCCTCGTTACGGAATTATTGGCTCGGCATATGCAACATTGATCTCGTATTCGGTAGCTACATTTTCAATAGGTATTTCTAAAAAAACTTTTCATCAGTTAAACATGATGTTAAAATCACTTTTATTTATCAATCTTTATAAATTTAGCATGAATATATGGCGCTCACGTTCAAAGAAAAAATAAAAACAATTTCGGTTTTGTTTAAAGAGCCTCAATTATTGAGTGCTCTTATTTCATTAAGGCATAGTGGGTACTTATTAGAAACTGGTTGGCTTAATTCGTATAAAAAAAAAGAACCGCTTGATGAATTAAATAATCCATTACCATGGATGACGCATTCATTTATAAGATTTATTGAGAATCGTTTAAAAAACGATTTATCTATCTTTGAATTCGGCTCCGGAAATTCTACACTTTATTTTGCTCCCAGAGTAAAACATGTCACATCAGTGGAACACAACCATGAATGGTTAAATAAGTTAAAAAGTAAAGTGCCCTCAAATGTCGAATTAATTTATAACGAATTCCCATCGGAAGAGTATTCTTCCTCCGTCATGAGAACAAAAAAGAAATATGATATCATTATTGACGATGCTATGGACAGAGTTAATGTAATATATAATTCTATAGCCTCGCTGACCTCACATGGTGTTTTAATTTTGGATGATTCCGAAAGGGAAGATTATCGAGAAGGAATAGAATTATTATTAAAAAATAATTTTAAGAAATTAGATTTTTGGGGTTTAGCCCCTGGTGTACTTTTTAATAAATGCACCACTGTTTTTTATAAAAATAATAACTGTCTGGATATATGAATTGGTCTAAAATAAAACAGAAAATATTTAAACTTCTAATCCCTTTTATTCGCCTTAAGGAATACATAAAATGGCGATGGTATTTAGCAAGTAGCAAATCAATTAATTTAATCGTGGGTTCAGGCGGAACTAAATACCATGGTTGGTTTGCAACAGATATTTGGACATTAGATGTAACGAAGCGTAAAGATTTCCAAAAATACTTCAAGCAAAAGAAAATAAATAAAATTCTTGCTGAGCATGTTCTGGAACATCTTTCTGATGATGCTTTGGAGTCAATGGTTCAAAACTTTTATGATTTTTCATCTGAAGATATTAACATCCGAATTGCTGTTCCAGATGGATTTCATAACGACGAAAAATATATCGATTTTGTAAAACCGGGGGGGAGTGGTCCTGGAGCGGACGATCATAAAAATTTATTTAATTACATTAGTTTATCAAATATCTTTTCAAAAAATGGTTTTAGAGTATATCCCATCGAATACTGGGATGAAAGAGGTGTGTTTCATCAGGGGTATGTAAACGATGACTGCGGTTTTGTAATGAGATCGTTTATCAATGATAAAAGAAACTCTCAAGGTGCTCCTGTTTTTACTTCCTTAGTTTTGGATTTTAAAAAGAAGTAGCTCTTGCTTTTTTGAAAAATATAAATTAAGTTGACCAGGAAAATTATTATTCAACAAAACATTCGGGGGTCGAATGAAATATATACAAAAGTTCTTATTCGTTTTAGCTTTAATAAGTCTTGTCGGCTGTTCGAAGGATAGTACAATTAATCAGCCAGAGCCGTCAGGATTTGGAAAAATGTCGATGAAAATCGACAGACAAAATGCTCCTCAAGATGTCCTTTTGATAATTGCTACTCTAACAAGAAGCGGTTATCAAACTATAACATCGAATATGTCCCTTTTATCTGACTCTTCAGCCTCAACAACCATAAACGAACTTGAAGTTGGAACCTGGCATTTAAAAGTTGATGCACTCAATGCTAACAATGTTATCGTTTATACGGGTGAAACCGATGTTTCAATTTCCGCTGGCGCGACAACAAATATAACACTTCAACTTATACCGACGGGTAACAATTTCGGTCAAATAAATATTCTTGTTACGTGGGGGACTTCCACAAAAAACTGGATTGATTATCCTTCAAACCCCATTTTAAGTCCTTCTATTAATGATTATGATTTTGGGGGAGTTATACAATCGATGGTTTACAGAACTGAAAACAAGTATATCATGTGGTATGATGGCGTTGTTAACGATGGCATTAAATATGTTTTATACGCAGAATCTCAAGATGGATTCTATTGGTCGAAACCTATATCTCATCCGGTTATCTACCCAAATCTAAATTCGTGGGACTCATGGGCAGTACATCCCGGTCCAGTCATAAGAGAAAATGGTATATTCAAAATGTATTATAATTCTGGTTCCAGTCAAAATGGATTATGGCATATTGGATTGGCGTCATCTGTTGATGGAATATTATGGGAAAAAAATTCTTCACCAGTTATATCTACCGACTATGTATATTGGGCTCCTCAAATCATAGCATGGTCAATTGTTAAAAATGACGGAATTTATTATTTGTATTTTACCGGGAGGGATCATCCATATTATAAAATCGGTTTGGCAACATCAATTGATGGGATTAATTGGACAAAGAGATCGAATCCTATAATGGTTCCAACATTTGCTTGGGAGGGTACAGGAGTTGCATCACCAAGTGTAATATTAGAGGGTGGTCTATTTAAAATGGTTTATTCGAATGTAAATCCAACCTATAATGCATTCGGTTATGCAACATCCTCAGATGGAATTAATTGGATAAAAAATGAGAATCCATTTTTTCAAAGCATTCAAACTGCAAACCAATGGTCACCATATAAAATAGCATATCCATGTTACAATATTTTCGATGGACAAAAAAGAATTTATTATACAGGTCAAAGTGGTGTACAAAAAATTGGCGTAATACAATACAAATAATTGTAATCAGCTTTTGTTAAATGTTCCGCCAGATTCACAGTAATCTTTCGGAACATTTTTTTTATCTTTACTGCAAAAAAAAATATAATTATGACCCTATCTCCGATAATTTTATTCGCATATAACCGTCCCGATCATCTAAAAACTACTATAGATGCGTTAAGTAAAAATACTTATGCCGATGTAAGTTCACTTTTTATTTTTTCGGACGCGGCTAAAGATGAAAAGGATAAAAAAGCAGTTGACGAAGTTAGGGAAGTAATAAAAAATATTAAAGGTTTTGCCAAGGTTGAATTGATACTCCGCGAAAACAATCTGGGACTTGCAAATTCTGTGATAAACGGTGTTACTGAAATAATAAACAAATTTGGAAAAGTTATTGTTCTTGAAGACGATATTTTAACCACGCCAAATTTTTTAGTCTATATGAATGAGGCATTAAATTTTTATAATAACTTTCCGAATGTTTTTTCAATTTCAGGTTACAGTTATCCTATTCATAATGTAAAAAAAATACCCGATTACTTTTTCTTGTACAGATCATCCTCATGGGGATGGGGAACCTGGAAAGATAAATGGGAAAAAACTGATTGGGCAATAAAAGATTTTGATAACTTGAAAAAAGATAAAAACTTGCAATCCACATTTAGCCGGGGGGGCGACGACCTGTTTCCTATGTTGTTAGCTTACAAATCAGGACTAAACCAGTCATGGGGAATTCGTTGGGCATACACCCACGCAAAATATGATGCGCTATGTTTATATCCGGCAAAATCAAAAGTGCAAAATATCGGCGCTGATGCTTCGGGCACACACTTTACCACAAAAACAAATAAGTTTGATGTTGAGTTAGACGGCATGGAATGCAATTTTAATTTCCCAGACGAAGCTGTAATTGATAAAGAAATTAATCAATCTGTAAAAGAGTTTTTCTCTGTAGGGTTGTTAAAACGAATTACAAATTATTTTAAGTTTAGAAAAATCCGAACGTAGCTGCAGAAATTTATCTATTTAAAACCTTCTTATAAACATCTATAAAGTTTTTTGAGTAGTTGTACTGCTTAAAACTCTCAATCCTTTGTTTCGAGTTGTTTATATTATCTTCTCTAAAATTATCGTCGGTTAAAATTCTTTCGATAAGTTTGCTCATCTCTTGAATATTTTTCGGATTAAAAATAAATCTATCGTCACCCATTGAATCGGGGAGTGAAGTAACATTTGATGCTAACACAGGGGTGCCGTAACGCATCGCTTCGTACATCGGTCCGCTGCCCGCTTCGTATAATGTGGGAATAACAACCGCTCCCGCCAATTTAAAAAGTCCTATTAAATCTTCTTCATCAATAATTCCTAGAAACTTTACATAGTCCGATAGTCCCAAATCATCAGCCTGCTTTTTAAGTAGGTTATAAAATTCAGTTTTGTTGCCGGTGCAAATAAGCGAAACATCGATTCCTTTTTTTCTTAAAACTGAAACCGCTTCGATTAATGCTGTGTGGTTTTTATGTTTCCAGGTTGCCGCAGGGTATAGAATAAATTTATCGGGCAGCGCAAACTTTTTTATCAATTCATCTTTTGCTGTAAATGTTTTTTTGCTAAACCATTCCTCCGCAAAAGGGGGAGGACATATAGAAATTCTATCCTCACCGATTTCAAAGTATTTTAAAACATCATATTTTATGTGAGAAAAAGAAACGATTACATGATTTGATTTTTCGAGAGCCTTTTTACAATTTATTGCACGATGCAAACGCTCGGCGGGTGGGAAAAACTCCGGGTAATGAAATTCTTGCAGATCATGCATTGTTGTTATTACCGGGAACGGAGCCTCGTAAACGGGTGCGAACTGCACAGGAACGTGTAGCAAATCAACATTCAACTTTTTTAACACTCTTAAATAAGGGTTTAATAGGTTAGAAATATCCTTTAAAAATCCACGACGCCCGGGGGTTTTTAAATAATCTTTGTAGATGGAATATATGTCGTATAAAAAATAAGAAACAGAATAACTGAGCGCCGTTAACCTATCATCCCGATCGACTAATACCGGATCTACTTTGCCGGTGAAATATTCTTCAAAGTATTTTCTTTGATCGCCTGAATGGATAAGATAAATTTTATCTACCTCGGCGGAGGAAATAAGCAGTTTTAGTATGCCGATTGAATAGGAAAATATTCCGCCCGCTTTTAGGTTGGAAGGATTTATGTAAAATGCAATTTTCATCTTCTTACAAATCCTTAAAATAAATCAAGTGCCCAATATTTTTGTCAACTCCTGAAAAGGCAAATCCAAAATTTTCATAAATACTTTTTGCGGTTAAATTATCCGGGGCAACCTTCAGCATCAGTTTTTTTATTCCGTTTAATTTGCAAAAAGCAACAGCATGCTGTAAAGTAAGTTTCGAAAGTCCTCTGCCCGAGAATTCTTCTGCAATCCAAACACCGTAAGATGGAATTTGATAACCATTATCAAATCCGCGAAGCATATAAAAACCGGCAAGTTTGCCATCCACCCGCAATCCGAAATAACGATCGAGTATTTTTTCCGTCAGTATTTTTTTTATTACATCAAATTCAAACGGGAAAGGGATAAAATGTTCGCTGTATTCTTTACGGGATGAAATTAATAAAGCGGTCAATTCCCCAGCATCAGCCGGGTTTAAAGTGAAGATGTAAATATCTTTTAAGTCATTCATAATATTCGCGAATTTTATCGCAGATGAATTTTATATCATCCTCACATAGGTCGGGATAACTTGGCAGATTTATGCCACGCCATGCAAGGTCTTCCGCCACCGGGTGTTTCTGATAACGGTCTGCGTACATAGGCATAGTATGCACGGGATAAAAAGCGGGTCGTGTTTCAATACCGTTTAATTTTAAATGTTCTCTTAGAGGTTCGCGGTCTTCATTTTTGTTAACGAGTATTGTAAACATCCAATAAATGTGAAAAACATCTTTGTCTTCCTGCTGAAAGTTAACCGAGATATTTTTTAAATATTTTTTATAAAGGTCGGCGACTTTTCTTTTTTGTTTTATAATTGGTTCAACACGCTCAAGTTGTGCCAGACCAATTGCCGCGCAAATGTTTGTCATTCTATAATTATAACCAATTACATCGTGCCAATATTCGCGGTGCTTTGCAAGTCCCTGTCCTTTAAAATGCACAGCCCGGTCGAATAAAGTTTTATCGTTTGTAACAATCATTCCGCCTTCGCCGGTTGTGATGGTTTTATTTCCGAAAAAACTAAAAACGGAAATATCGCCAAATGTTCCTGTATTCTGATTTTTGTATTTAGCCCCGAAAGATTCAGCGCAATCCTCCACAATGAATATATTATTCTCTTTTGCTAATTTCACAAGCGGGTCCATATCGCATGGATGACCGTAAAGATGAACGGGCATGATTGCTTTTGTTTTTGGAGTTAGTTTTCGTTTTACATCTTCAGGTGAAATTTGCCAGGTATCGGGGAGTGAATCGACAAACACAGGAACAGCGCCCGTGTATGCAATTGCGTTTACGGATGCGATGTATGTGAAAGTCGGAACGATAACCTCATCGCCGGGACCAATGCCGAGTGTAATTAAAGCAAGATGGAGTGCAACGGTTCCATTACAGACACCGGCGGCATATTTTACGCCGATGTATTCCGCAAATTTTTCCTCAAACTCAGAAACAAATTTTCCTTTTGAAGAAATCCACGTGGAGTCGAGACATTCATTAACATATTTTTTTTCATTGCCGCTTAAGTTGGGGCGGTATACCGGATATTTGTAGCTCATAATTAAAACAACTATTTATAAATTTTACTTACGCAATTTAAACTTATCTTGTTAAAAGTGGAATCAAAAAACTCACTCTTTATTTATCATTTCTTTAATCTTCAAATAATCTGAGTTTATTTTGCTCTTTTTTATTCTTAATAATCTAACAAGCATCGAAATAAGTAATAAAAGCTTTTGGTTTGTAAAGATAACCTTATCGATAGAGTTTATTTTTTTATCTGTTATTAAATGAAAATCGTGGTTTAATCTATAATATTTACAATTAAATTTATCAGCTAACAATTTTAAAGTTTTCTGTTGATAAAATGTTATGTGCTGCCCATAATCAAATGAGTAGTACCACCAATCTTTCGGGGGCACATCGCCATCAAAAAGCAGTGTTGAAAAAATCATTGTTTTGCAATTATATTTTGCAAAAGCATTGCTTACAAATTCTACCGGATTATTTATATGCTCGAATACCTCAAAAGCGAGTAAAGCGTCTGCAGTAAAGTTTTCTCCGGGTTCAAAAGTTTTTGCAAAAATATTTTCACAGTATTTATCGTATGAATACGCATCAAACCCAATATCTCTTAAAAGCCGTGTTAATAAACCATAACCTCCCCCAAGGTCTAAAAATTTTCCTGCATTACCAAACATTCTGTAAAGTATTGGTTCAAGCCTCTTCCGGTTTATCAAATTCCTATTCACCAAACCTGTGTCGGCAACTGCAATTGCCGAACGGTATGCTTCATCAAGCCAGTAAGGATTTTCTGCTTGGAGGATACCGCTCTCCCTGCTGAAGAAATAATTAACGTCGAACTTTCCGAGAATTTTTTCTGTGAAAGCAAATTCCATCGGGGCACCGGTTATGGGGCATATATTTTTATCAGGCATTCGCACAAACCGTTTTTTCAATTAATAAGTGAATATAAAATTTTTGAAACTTTTTCGGCAATTGTCTTTCTATCAAATTGTTTTAGGGAGTTAATGTCACACTTAAAAGTATTTGCGGCATTAAAAAATTCGTTGCCGTCGGAACCGTAATGGAATAACATTCCGGCGCCGGTTTTTGAAAGAATATTATTTACTTCTTCGTTGCCGTTGCCAAAAGCTATTATCGGTTTTCCGATTCGGAGATATTCAAAAAGTTTACCGGGCACATGTCTCGGTTCCGACGCGCATACCATCAAATAATCGGCGCCAAGTAATCGTGACAACATTTCTTTGTACGGCAAAAATCCGAGGTACTCGGTATCAGCAGACAAACCCGTTTCCTCGATAGTTCTTTTTATAACCGGACTTACAGTCCCGATAAATTTTATTTTTATTTTTTCTCCGGTTTTATTTTTATTGCTGATCGAATTCCAGAAGTTTACCGGATTCTGAAAATCAAAAATATTACCTGCATGAACGAGTACTTTTCCTTCATCTTGCCAGTTATAAGGCTCTAAGTTTTCAAACTCCTCTTCATTAAATCCCCAATAAAGAACGGATGATTTCTCATCTGCGAAAGAATACTTTTTTGTAAAATCAGTTCTCATTGTTTCCGTAACAAAAATAATATGCGCTGCTTGTTTTATAACCGATTTTTCAAAAGCAGCATCAACCATTTTTGTAAGCAAGCTGCGCTTATGTTCCTTGTAATATATTATATCCGTCCATGGATCAATAAATACCGGTATAAACGGAACATTAAATTTTTTACTTAACTTTTTGCCAATCAATTGCGCTGTGTGCGGGGGACCGATAGAAACAATAGCATCAATTTCATTTTTTTTTATATACTCCGATGCTTTTTTTACGCCTGAAAAATACCAGCCGGCTCGCGCATCCGGGATAAATAAATTCATCCGTATCCAAACTGAAATACGATGACTCAAACTTTTATTTTCTTTTGATATTGTTTCGGATGCGATCAGTGGTGAGTCTTTTTCTTTTCCAAGAAATTTTCTGTATAAGTTAAACGGTTCAAACGTTTTAGATTTTATCACATCGGTATCCGGGCTGATGTACCTTGATAAACTTTCGTCCTTTTCAGAAAAATTATCTTCTGTTACAGTTAAAACTGATGGCTGCCACCCGAACATCGGCAGGTGTTCTATAATTGAGAGAGGAAAATGCAAAGAAGCCTTTCCCGATGGAGGCCAATAGTATGTTATAAAAAGAACTCTTTTCATACTTACTTCTTTTCTCCAACATACCTGATGACAGAAGCCTCACCCTCATGGAAGTTGCCTTCCTTAAGCGTTATCTCTTTTTCTTCAGCAATAATCGTATCAAGCTCAGCTAAGTAATTAAGCAGCACATCTACAGAATAAAGTACCTCTAAATTTTGTGGACCACCGGAGGTTTTTCCAAATTGTTTTTTGGAAAAAAGTTCGGAAATTAGTCTGCCACCGGGTTTTAATGATTTGATTAATCCATTAAACACTTTTTTTGTTAGTTCCGGATTCATATGAAGAAATACAATACCGGCGGCGTTATAATAATCAGCCGTAAACTCATGCACGGTTAAATCAGCAACGGTGTAGTTTATTTTTACATTATTTTTTGCTGCCAGGTTTAATGCTTTTTGTTTTGCGTTTTCACTAAAATCCACCGCGTCAACGTCCCACCCGTTTATTGCCGCATAAACTGCGTTTCTTCCTTCACCTTCGCCCGGCATGAGCAATTTGCCCGGTTTTAATTTTTTTAACTGCTCTTTAAAAAATTCATTCGGCAGGGTTCCGTAGGTAAACTTTTGACCCGAATATTTTTCATTCCAGAATGTATTATTCATATCTCTTTATTTTATTTTTACAAAGTTATAAATAAACAAACCTTAATTAAAATGTAATTTTAGTTTCATTTTAATAATATCGGTTATAGATGAATGAGCGGGTATGGTTGAATGGTTCTCTATTCAGATGTGAAAGGTTTTGATAAAAATTATTTTTATAATGCAATCTTTATACGTTATTTTACCAGAGAAACACGTGGAAGTGTTAAATAAATGAGGAATCTTTTTTAACTTTGCATAGATAATCAAAAAAAGAATGATGGCACTAAAAAACATAGATAAAATGATTGTAATCGGCGATAGGCTGCTGATACGACCCGAAGAACATTCCGAAAAAACTATGAGTGGTTTATATCTTCCACCCGGAGTTAGCGAAAAAGAAAAAATTCAAAGCGGTTATATTATAAAAGCCGGGCCTGGCTACCCCCTGCCTCCTGCCGCTGACGATGAGCCATGGAAGGAAATAAAAGATGCCGCAAAATATATCCCGCTTCAGGCAAAAGAAGGCGACCTTGCGATATTTTTAAAAAAGGAAGCTTACGAAATAGAATTTGAATCTGAAAAATTTATAATAGTTCCGCAATCTGCAGTTTTACTTTTACTACGAAATGATGAATTTGAGATTTAAAGAAACCGTCGGTTAAAAAGACGGTTTAATATTCTTGCTAAGATTATTAGTGTGTAAAAATAAATGTTATAGCGGAAACAATAGTTATTATTATTAAAAACATGCTTATGTCTGAAAATTTTTGATCTTTTAAAAACCACTTCTTTTCTTTCCTTTCGATATTTTGGTAGCTAACCCAATCTCCATTTTCTATCGACCATTTTTCGCCTCTGATATTTTTATACTCTGTATTTGTCATATTTTTGTTTTACTCTGTGTTAAATTTCTATTAGTAAAAAAATGTTTGCTCTTAATTAGATGCAAACTTAATTATCGGTTTCAAAAACAAAAAGTTTAGTGCAATTATTATTCCCACCAACTTACAATTTCGAATCGTGAAGATTTGAGATTTGCTTCTGCATTGTCTATAGCCTGTTTGCTGTAATAAAATCGTGCGTTACCGGTTGCCTGTATTTCAATTGCCTGCCCAACAAATATGGCGGCGCCATAGATACCAGCATTGCCAACTGTCATTGTTTTAATTGTAGATTGCCCGTAAGCAATAATAATTCCCTTAAAAGTAAAATTACCGCTAAGTGTTAAATTTCCATTAACCACCATTATTCCCGCGCCCTCCGCGCTTCCGGAAAAATTAACGTCTCCGGAAATATATGTTATTTTAGGATCGGCTGTTGTCCCTAATACAGTGCCGGTGGTATATGTTCCAGTCGGAAGAGTTAAGTCGGCGCCAAAAATTATATTTTCAGTGAGTTTCATCCAATCAGTTCCGTCCGTTATAGCGCGGACACTTGGGGAGCCCCCAAGTCCATTTATAGTACTTGTTATTTTAGGTTTTAAATCGTTTATAACAAAAGCGCTGTCTACCGGGTCATCAACCGCTATGCCGGGCAATGCCGGGTTAGGTCCAGCCGCCCCTGTCATTAGATGATCGTTTCCATCGATATCAACGTTGCCATTCAAATTTAGTGAGAGATTATCCGACGAAACATAAATTGATGAATTAACCGGCGGCATTGCAATTCCGCTTCTTTTTGCTTTAACAATTGATGTGTGGGAAACATTCTGGAAAGTTCCAACCGATTTAAGCGTAAGCGCCGTGTCCGGTCCGTAGATATAAATATCAAATTGCCCTTCCATCAAATCATTATTCAAAAAATTTCCTGTTAATGACTTGTTTCTTCTCATTTTTTCGAGATAAATTTCAACACCTGAGTTAGAAATAAGCCTTGCCTGTGTTGCTTCAAAAAAGTCAACTGTTGTTTGAGTGCCGGCATTCGCATTTTTGTTTAGACTCAACATCATTAAAGATAGTATTATGCCTAAACCTAATACAGCTATTAATATACCTTTTCCCATTACAAGTTCCTCGGGTTAATTGTCATTTCCCAATAGGTAAACGGATATTTTCCGTCAACCATTGTGGTTGTCTCCACCCAAATCTCCGCCTTGATGTATTTGATACTGTCGGGGGTAGATGTCATACCGCCGAGAGCATTATAATATTCAAACTTCAAATTCGTGATACCGAGTGACGGGCCTTTGGATGAGTCGGAATTTACAGCTCTTATAAGTACTTTATCATTCGGATTTTCTGTGGCTAAAGCATCATTGGTACTGCCGAGAGAATAAGAAATAATGTCTGAAGTTCCGTTTGAATCAACATCGGCATAAAATTTAAATAAATTTTCTTGCGCTGTAATTATTGGCGTGCCTGTGTGTCTATACCCGACTTTTCTCATATCATCGTTAAGAATTCCTGCCATTGTAACAGCGTTGCGTTGAAGCGTTAGTTCTGAATCGGATGAATATTTTATCTGGCTTGAATAAATGTTCAAATTCATCATTGCAAGCACAACAATTCCGCCAATTATAGTAGCGCCTAATATGTCTAATAATATATTCATTACTTCAGTGTAAAAATAAATGATAGTTTAATCGGATTACCAGCGTATGGACTTGAGACGGTAACCGTTACTTTTTTATAAAATGTCTGAACGCTTGAATCATCATCCGGGTCGTCTTCTTCAACATATTTTACGGCTACAGCCACATAATAATCTTCTGCGTGAGGAGCACTTACTAATTTATTATAACCGTTATAATCATCTACATCATCAAAGTTACCGTAGCTCTCGCCGACATCCGGGCCAAAATTAGCAAGGGAAGTTAAATTGGTTGTTACATTTGTAGGAAATGGAACAGTTGTTTCATCAAAACCTTTAACTTTTATCTCTTCAATCATATCATCTGCAAGAGAAAAAGCGGTTAAATAAATTTTATTCTCAATCTCAGCCGTTTGAGTATTTAGCGCCGTTCGGTTAAACTGGAGTGAGATCATTGACAAAAATACCAACGCTGCAATTGTCAGCATTGATTGAACACTGCTCATTTAAATCCTTATTACTAATCTTAAGAAATATTGCAAATATTATGCCCTATAATTTAGCTTATTTCAGCACGAGCGAAAGTCAATAATTTGACGGTATAATATTCTCCAAAACACAGGAACTTTATCATCAGTAGAATTTTGGGCACTCCATTTATTGCAACGATAAAAATTAACTTTATTTTATCATTATGGAGTTGTGAAAAATTAAAATATTGAAGGAGATAAGCATTAGAGGGCAGGTTATTTTTACCGGTACAGTAGATATTTCCTGCATTATTAACTGACAAAGGTACCTCAACCAAAACAGGTTGCAGAATTTAATTTCGCCTAAAAACTTAATTGTGGTTCGTGATACATTTTTGCCAAACAGCAAATTATAATCCTTTTTTATATCTTTGCATTAAATATTTAGAAATTAATAAATTTTTTAGAGGAATAGCCATGGCTGCAAATATTGATATGATTGAAAAAGTTTATTCCGAGTTTAGTAATAAGCTCGAACAAGTTCAAAAAGTTGTTAACCGCCCCCTTACTTATGCTGAAAAAATATTATATACCCACCTCTGGGAAAAACCCGAAACTACTCTTAATCGTGGAAAAGATTATTCCGAACTTTCACCCGACCGCGTGGCGATGCAGGATGCAACTGCGCAAATGGCTCTTTTGCAGTTTATGTCAGCAGGGCGTAAAACCGCGGCAGTACCTTCAACGGTTCACTGCGATCATTTAATTCAGGCGCAGGTTGGCGCTGTAGAAGATCTGAATCGCGCGAATAACGAAAATAAAGAAGTTTATGATTTTCTTGAGTCCATTTCGAGCAAGTATGGTATCGGTTTTTGGAAACCGGGAGCCGGAATTATTCATCAAGTTGTACTCGAAAATTATGCGTTCCCTGGTGGAATGATGATCGGGACAGATTCGCATACTCCAAATGCCGGAGGGCTTGGAATGATAGCAATCGGCGTGGGCGGTGCAGATGCAGTTGATGTAATGGCAGGAATGCCTTGGGAATTAAAATGGCCAAAACTTATTGGCGTTAAACTAACCGGTAGGATGAACGGCTGGACGTCAGCAAAAGATATAATACTAAAACTTGCAGGCATTCTAACGGTTAAAGGCGGTACCGGCGCAATTGTTGAATATTTCGGAGAGGGGACAGAATATATTTCATGTACCGGTAAAGGAACAATTTGTAACATGGGCGCTGAGATAGGAGCAACAACTTCTCTTTTCCCGTATGACGAAAAAATGGCAGCATACTTACGAGCCACGGATAGAGCCGATGTTGCGAAGCTTGCAGATGATCTTAGAAATGAATTAAAAGCAGACAAAGAAGTTTTTGAAAATCCGCAAAATTATTTTGACCAGGTAATAGAAATCAATCTCGATGAACTTGAACCACATTTAAATGGTCCTTTTACACCCGATAAAGCAGTTGCCATCTCTCAGATGAAAAAAGCTGTTATAGAAAATGGTTACCCGGATAAAATGAGTGTAGGTTTAATAGGAAGCTGCACTAACTCGAGCTATGAGGATATCGACCGCTCTGCGAGCATAGCGCGTCAGGCGCTCGACAAAGGTTTAAAAACAAAATCGCAGTTTACAATTACACCGGGCAGCGAACAGGTACGAGCTACAATTGAGCGTGACGGACAGCTAAAAACTCTCCAGGATTTTGGCGGAGTTATTCTTGCGAATGCATGCGGTCCTTGTATAGGAATGTGGAAGCGCATGGATGTAAAAACCGGGGAGAGAAATACAATAGTAACTTCGTTTAACAGAAACTTTGCTAAAAGAAATGATGGCAACCCCGATACTTTGGCGTTCGTTGCGAGTCCGGAAATTACAACCGCACTTGCAATTGCCGGAAGTTTATCTTTTAACCCGATGACGGATGAACTTGTAAATGAAAAAGGGGAGAAAGTAAAACTTGATCCGCCGGTGGGTGATGAATTGCCTGCAAATGGATTTGACAAGGGAGAAAGCGGTTTTATTGCCCCTGCTGAAGATGGTGGAAAAGTAGAAGTGAAAGTAAGTCCGGAAAGCGAGCGTCTTCAATTGTTAACCCCGTTTGCCGCGTGGGATGGCAAGGATCTGGAGGATTTGCCGGTTTTGTTGAAAGCGAAAGGAAAATGTACAACGGATCATATTTCAATGGCAGGACCCTGGCTGAGGTTCCGCGGACATCTTGATAACATTTCAAACAATATGTTCCTCGGAGCAATAAACGCTTATACTAACGAACCCGGCAAAACAAAAAACATTTTTACCGGTGAGACCAAATTAGTTCAGGAAGTAGCGAGGGAATATAAAGCAAAAAATATAAGCTGGGTGGTAGTTGGCGATGAAAACTACGGAGAAGGCTCAAGCCGCGAACATGCTGCAATGGAGCCGCGCTGGCTTGGCGGACGTGCAATAATTGTAAAAAGTTTTGCCCGCATACACGAAACAAATTTAAAGAAACAAGGTATGCTGCCGCTTACTTTTGCAAATCCGGCAGACTATGAAAAACTGCGCGAAGATGATAAAGTGAATATTGTTGGTTTAACACAACTTGCCCCTGAGACCCAGTTAAAACTTGTTATAAAACATACTGACGGCACAACCGAAGAGGCTGTATTAAATCATACGTTTAATGAATCTCAAATAGGCTGGTTCAAAGCAGGCAGTGCATTAAATTTAATTGCTAAGCTGCATAATATTTAATCGGATATTAATAATATTTAGATTAGTAGTAAGTAAATTATTCTTAAAATACAAAACCTCCGGTGTTTATATACCGGAGGTTTTTTATCTTTAAAATGATTGATAATAAAATCTTTTTACGGTCGGCTTCTTGTTTGTAGAAGTTCAATTCGAATTCATCAAAAATAAAAAAAAGGGCTGCCCCTTAAGCCGGACAGCCCGCACCATATAGTCCACCAACTATACTACTAACTACTAACTACTAACCATACTATCTATTACTTCTACTAATCACACAAAAGCTATACTTAAACCTTTTACAACTGTTGCAAGCCGAACAGCATCAAAAATTCTTTCTTCCTTAGAACCGAGTTTTCTTACGCTTTCTTCATGGCTATTAACGCATGACTCGCATCCGTTAACCGAAGAAACAGCCAGACTCATCAATTCAAAAAACTCTTTACCCAGAACGGGGTTCATCATAATGTTCATTTTAATCCGTGCCGGCATGTTTTGGTACGCATCATTACTATTTTTAATAAAATGTTTGTAGCGGTAAAAAACATTATTTGTTGCCAACAAAGAAGCACAAGCTATTGTCTCAGCAACTTCGGCATCATTTGCACCGTTTTCTTTTGCTTTTATTAAAAAAGCTTCAGTTAAAAATTTAACTTTTTCATTTACTGCAATTGCTGCAGCAATCAAGTAACTTTCTTTAAGACTTAAGAGCTCGGAATTAACCGTATTTTTTAAGTTAATCCTCAAATCCTTTACATACTTTGTCTCGCCAATAACCATCTTGTCCAATGAACTTAACATAGTTTCTTCGGCAATCCCGAGATCCTTAAGTAAATCAAATTTTGTTTCTTGTAACTCTGTCATAATTTCAATAAACTTTGTTCCCTAATAGTTAGTTGAAGCCGCAGATAACTACGGCGGATCAACTAGTGAGCCCTCCACAAAAATTACGCAACTTTTAAAGTCTCATTTCCTTTTTCCCAGTTGCAGGGGCAAAGCTCATCTGTCTGCAAAGCATCCAGAACTCTTAAAACTTCTTTTACATTTCTTCCAACGCTCAAATCGTTTGCTGAAACCCAGCGGATAACTCCCTGAGGATCCACGATATGTGTTACTCTGTATGCAACCTTTTCTTCTGCCTCAAGAATACCGAGAGATTCCGCAAGTGATTTTGAGGTATCGGCGACCAATGGAAATTTCAAATTCTTTAAATCTTTGTGATCATTTCTCCACGCAAGATGTACATATTCGGAATCCGTTGAAGCGCCTACGAGCATTGTATCTCTGTCTCTAAACTCAGTATAATTATTGTTGAACTCAGCAATTTCTGTTGGGCAAACAAAAGTAAAATCTTTCGGATACCAGAACATCACCATCCATTGCCCTGCGTTTATATGATCCATATTGGAGAGGGTAGAAAATTCTTTACCCGGCTCTGTAGATACAACTGTTGTTTTCTTAAATTCCGGAAATTTTGATCCGAGTGATAATAATCTATTCATTATAAAAGCCTTAAATTCTTTTTTATATTTCAAATTTTTATTGGATCAAAAGTAAACATGATGTTACGGGTAGTCAAATAGATTAAATTTATAGGGTTATAGAAATTATCTATACGCTTTCAGAAGCCACTTTTCTGTTTGGGTGTTTTTGAAAATAGTACAGAATGAGAAATCTTATAATGGATTGCACCTGAATGGTTTATGGTTGATTCTTATCTGCAAATACGTTTAATTACATATCAAATTTTTATGGTTAAAAAATGACACTTGCCCAATTCTATTATATAGTTGCAGTGGATAATTTCCGCAGCTTTTCGATAGCCGCCAATCACTGTTTTGTAACGCAGCCAACGTTAAGCATGCAAATTCAAAAACTTGAAGAGGAATTAGGGGTTTCAATTTTTAATAGAAGTAAAAATCCTGTTGCCCCAACGGACATCGGAGTAAAAATTTTAAGACAGGCGCGCATTGTTTTGCACGAATCCGAAAGACTGCAAAGTATTATTGATGATGAAACGGGTCACTTCTCCGGCATTCTTAAAATTGGAATTATACCCACTGTTGCTCCTTATTTAATCCCTCTTTTTCTTCAACCTTTTGTTGAAAAATATCCACATGTTGAATTAACAATTGACGAAATTACAACTGCTGAAATTGTTATAGCGCTAAATAAGGATGTTATTGATGTTGGGATTTTAGCCCTCCCGTTAAATGAACACAACCTTGTTGAAATGGGATTATTTTATGAACCCTTTTTGGCATACCTCCCCAAAAACCACCGATTAGTGGAAAAAGAATATTTGACGACAGATGACATCTCCGCGGACGAATTGTTGTTATTAAAAGAAGGGCATTGTTTTAGAGATCAAGCATTAAAAATATGCAGCGCAACAAAAGCGGGACTAAATAAACACGGTGGAAGAATTCTTTTTGACAGCGGAAATCTTGATACATTAAAAAAACTTGTTGAACAGGATTTCGGTGTAACATTGCTCCCATATCTCGCGGTGCAAAGCCTCGGCACAAATAACGAACATGCAGTCCTAAAAGAGTTTGAAATTCCAATTCCCAAAAGAGAAATCGGGATGATCTTCAGTAAAAATTTATTAAAAAAGCAGCTCATTAAAACGCTTGGCGACGAAATTAAAAATTCGCTGCCTCCGTTTTTGCTCGACAAAAAAAACAGTTTAATTCTCGGATTATAATTATGCTTGAATATAAAAAAACAATAAACTTTTACGACTGTGACCCAGCCGGTATTCTATTTTATGCACGAATTTTTGAATTATGTCATTCAGCTTATGAAGTTTTAGTAAGCCGTTTTAATTTAATTGAAGATTATTGGAACAATGATGACTATGTTGCGCCGATAATAAAAAGTGAAGCGGCATATCATCATCCGATAAAATACGGAGATGAAATTACAGTTGAGCTGGTTGTTGCACAATTAAAAAATTCTTCTTTCGAGTTAAATTATATCTGTAAAAACAGCGCCGGAATAATTTGCAACAAAGTTAGAACTGTGCACGTGTTCGTGGATAAAAAGTCGTGGAAAAAAACAAATATGAAAGCAGAAATTCAGAATGGGCTGTTGATTCACTATAAGCAAGTTAAAGCGTAGAGCAATGTTGTTTTAATTTTTCCTTCTCAACTTTTCCAAGCGGAGTCTTCGGCAGTTCCTCGAGGTAAAAAAAGCGGCGGGGAATTTTATAACCTGCAAGACGCTCGCGCATAAAGGTAAGCAATACATCGGTGTTAATTTGTCCGCTTAATACAAGAGCCGCGGCGGGTATATGCCCCCATTTATTATCTTCCATCTGAAATACCGAAGCATCGATTATTCCCGGATACGAAAGCAAAACCTCTTCAATCTCAAACGGACTTATGTTCTCCCCGCCTGAAATTATTAAATCGGCTCGCCGGGCTTCAACATACAAATATCCTTCTTCATCAAGATGGCCGAAATCGCCGGTTAAATAAAAAGCATCTTTAAATTTAGTCTCATATTCACCTTCGTTGTTCAAATAGCCGGTAAATAGTGTCGGTGAGCTAACGGCTATTTCACCTATTTTATTTGGGTCAACCGGTTCAGCGTTATTGCTAATAATTTTTATCTCAACTGAATTAAGCGCCTTACCGGCAGAGCTAATTTTATCATCATCATTTTTTAGCGCAGTAATTAGAGATGCCGTTTCTGTAGAACCGTAAACTTTTACGGGGTGCCAGCCGTTAACTTTTGCCCGCTGTACTAACTCGTTTGATATAAATCCTCCCCCTAATAAAACGTTTTTTAATGAGTCTACTGGCTTTATGCCAGCATCTACAAATTCTTTAAGTTGAGTAGACACGAGTGAAGCAAAAGCGGGACGATGTTGAAACATAGCCTCCAATAAAAATTCATTATTTAATTCTTTCGGTAGGATGACAGCTGAACCGGACAAAAATGCACGAAGAAAAATCTGAAAACCGCCGATGTGATAAAAAGGAAGACTTGTAAGCCAGTGACTCCCGGATTCAAATTTAAAAAAAGAATGACTAATTTTTACGCTGTTTAAAAGGTTATTAAAGGAATGAATAACAGCTTTCGGTTTACCGGTAGAACCCGATGTAAACATAATGAGAGCCGGTGAGGATGAGATCATATTTACGCTAAAATATCCGGTATTATTTACAGTTTCAAAATTACTAATTTCAATAAGCTGCTTATTTGATAGCATTATATTTTTTTCGGAAATTAAAAACATAACACCGGCAAAATCCAATAAAGTTTGTATTTCAATTTCGGTTAGCCGAGTATTGACAGGCACCGGCACTGCTCCGATATTCCATAGAGCAAGCACTGAAAAAATAAACTCAGCAGAATTAGCTGAGAGAATTCCAACTCTGCTATTTTGTTTTATACCTTTTTGAATAAAATAATTTGATAAAGCCGAAACTTTACTTATAAGCTGCTCATAGTTAAGATTTATACTCTCCGAAATAATAGCAGGTGATTCTGGTGAAAAAGTTGCAGTTTCATTTATCGTATCTACAAGTAATGATAATTTTGTCATTACGGTTTAACCTAATTTTATCTGACTATTTATAACCGGGTAAGGGGCGAAGTCATCGGTTCTACTATTTCCATTTTCATTGCAAATTGTAATTAAAAAACCTTGTTGTTCTTTTATTTTTTCATTCGCAGTAATATATGAATGTTTAAGACGCTTTGAATAAGGTTTATATTTTATAGTTATTTTTACCATCAAAAAACTAACCCGAATGAAAAAAGAATACCGTACAGAGCAGATAATTTGGCTGTGAGTTCTAAAGTTTTGTTTAATTCGGTTCCCTGCAAAGTGTAGATCATCTTTACAAGTTTATATGCAAGCGGTAGCGTGAGGTAAGGAAGAAAAATCCAAGCGTTAACATTAAATACAAAAAATAATATAAGCGGGATAGCAAATGATAAAACTATCATAAATACATACTGGTAGCGGGCAAAAGTGCGACCAAGAATTACAACAAGAGTGTTTTTATTTGCGTATTTATCTTCCTCAAAATCTCGATAGTTATTTATTATAAGGATGTTTGTTATTAAAGCCCCAACCGGTAGTGAAGCCCAAAACGCAACTGCAGAAAGTTCGCCGGAGTGGAGGTAATGTGTAAAAACAGTTCCCACAACTCCGAAGAAAATAAATACAAATACATCGCCGAGCCCATGATAGGCTAAGGGGTAAGGACCCGCGGTGTAAGCTATACCGGCAAGTATAGAAACTATACCAACAAATAAAATTATCATTCCCCCGACAGAAACAAGATATAAACCGATAATAAACGCAGCAAGAAAAGTTATTATAATTCCCGACTTCATTTCGGATGGAGTAATTAACCCGGATGCAAGTACGCGAAGCGGGCCTTTTCGTTCAGCGTTATCGGCGCCGCTGTAAAAATCGTAGAGATCATTTGTAAAATTTGTTCCAATTTGTATAAGCACTGAACACAAAAAGGCGGCAATGGCAACGAGGATTTTAAATTTGCCTTCGCTTACAGCAAGCGCCGAGCCAACCATTACGGGTACAGCCGCAGCGAGTAAAGTTTTGGGACGGCTTGCGAGTATCCAGCTTTCCGGTTTTGTAATATTATTTTCCGTTTGGTTCATACGTTTTTATTTTAATAATTTTATAGTATTGGAATGTAAATCTTTGTTTTTTATGTCAAGATATTTTTCTTGTTTTTAAATTCTAATTCACTTTGAACTTGCGGCTTGCCGCGCCATGGAATAACAAAATAATAATTATGGAAGTTTCGGAAATTTGCCGAAGTCGGGTTTCCTTTTTTCTAAATAAGCTTTTTTACCTTCCTGCGCTTCCTCACTCATATAGTAAAGAAGAGTTGCGTTGCCGGCAAGTTCCTGAATTCCCTGCTGACCATCGAGGTCTGCGTTAAATGCCGATTTTAAAACACGCAGGGCCATAGGACTATGCTGCAAAATTTGTTTTGCCCATTCAACACCTTCGTTCTCAAGTTCTGCAACCGGCACCACTTTGTTTACAAGCCCCATTGCTTCAGCTTCTTTTGCGCTGTATTGACGGCACAAATACCAAATTTCGCGCGCTTTCTTTTGTCCGACAATACTTGCAAGATAACTCGAACCGAACCCGCCATCAAAACTTCCTACTTTAGGCCCGGTTTGTCCGAAAACTGCGTTATCCGCTGCAATTGTCAAATCGCAAACAACATGAAGCACATGACCGCCGCCTATGGCGTAACCGGCAACAAGTGCAATAACAGGTTTGGGAATCGATCGGATTAACTTTTGAAGATCGAGTACATTTAATCTTGGTACACCATCATTTCCAACATAACCTTTATCCCCGCGAATACGCTGGTCGCCGCCGGAACAAAACGCATATTTACCGTCTTCAGCAGGCCCATAACCGGTTAATAAAATTACACCTATTTCCTGGTCTTCACGGGCATCCGCAAACGCGCTGTACATTTCTAATACAGTTTCCGGTCTAAAAGCATTTCGTACTTCAGGCCGATTAATAGTTATTTTTGCAATACCATCCATCTTTTCATAAATGATGTCGGTATACTCCTTAACTTTTATCCAATCAAATTGCATTTCAATTCCTAAATATTTAATGGTGCTAAGATATTGAATTCTACAATTAATTAGTATTGATGGAATAATCTGTTGAAATGCAAAAGTGACTTCCGGTTGATAGTTTCGGCGCAAAAAGCGAAAATATTATTTGATAAATTCTAAAAATTTATTTAGCTCTAAAATAAAATTTTCAGGTTTTTCAAAGTGAATATTATGCCCGGCATTTTTTATAATAACGTGAGATGCGTTATGGAACGACGATGTTAGGTTTGAGTTTATTTGAGTGAATTTCAAATCGAGCTCACCGGTTAAAAGAAGTACAGGGAATTGGAGTTTATTTAAATCATCATATAAAGGAGGCATTACACCTGAGCCAAAACCAAGTAGAGAATTTGCTAAACCTATTTTTTTGTTTTTTAATTTTGACTCAAATTGTTTTTCAATTATAGCCTTAGGAAGTTTTTTTTGACTCTTAAACAAATCGATATTCATCCAGCGATTTACAAACTCCTCTACACTATTTTCAATAATAAATTTTGCGAGCAAATCGTCATCTTTTTTCCTTGCCTCTCGCTGATCCTTATCTTTTATTCCGGGTGAAGAAGATTCAAGTATCAGCGCTTTTATTAGCTGCGGGTATTTAACTGCAAAAGATAATGCCGCCCGCGCACCCATTGAGTAACCTGCAAGTATCATTTTTTTTGCAGGCAGTAGTTTTATCAATTCGTACAACTGCAAAGTAATTGATGAGGCTGAATAATATAAAGAAGACACTGGTGAATCGCTCAGACCGTGCCCAACAAGGTCAACGGCAACACAATCGTAGGCAGGATTAATTAATGGGAAAATGCGCTTCCATTCTAAAGCAGAACCCGTAAAGCCGTGGATAAAAAGTAAAATTTCTTTTTTGCCGTCGGGTATGCCTGGTTCCAAATTTAATTTAATGTCGGATGTTTTTATCAACATCAGCCAAGCGCTTCTGAAGTTTTTTGCCAGAAAAGTCGTCGGTTCATTAATGATTTTTCTGCATCGGTTTTAACCTCGAGAACTGAAAAATTTTTTTGCCTAAATGCATTTTTTAGCGACGAAGAAAAATCATCCCAGCTTTTTATTAATCTATAATTTCCGCTGTAGCCCTTCACAAACGGGGCAAAATTTAAATTGTGTGCCGCAATAAAGTATTCTTTAAAAACTTTACCATAATCTGATATCGGCAGCACTTCAAAAATACCGCCGCCGTCATTATTGATAAGTACAATCACTAAAGGCAGGGAATATTTTTTTGCTGCAAGCAGTCCATTTAAATCATAATAAAAAGCCATATCGCCTGTCAGCAGTACCGTAGGTTTTCCAGAAGCAGCAAGAATTCCAAGCGCTGTGGAAGTGATGCCGTCAATGCCACTTGCACCCCTGTTATTGTATATTGAAATTTTCTTTGAAGTTCTTGATGCGAAATAATCAAAGTCGCGCACGGGCATACTATTGGAAAGCATGAGATTAATATTATCAGGAAGCGCTTGGAGCAACTCGTTTACAATTCGAGCTTCATCTGGAAATTTGGCGATCTCAATAGTTTTCTTCCTGATTAATTTTGCTTTTTTGTCGGCATTTAGAAAATCATCTAACCACTTCGATTCAGTTCTTACAATATTATCTTTTGCAAACTTTTCGTACATTTTTTCGCAAAATAAAAACGGCTTGCAAGCGTAAACTTCGTTTGCTTTGTTTGACGGATCAAACCAATCACCGAATTCATTTATTAAAAATCTGAGTGAGGTACATTGCTCAAGAAACTCTTCCAAAGCTTTTGATGTAACTGTTCTGCCGAATTGTATAATTATATCGGGGTTATGCTTAGCCGAAAATTTCTTAGTTCTTAAAATTGCGTCAAAATTTGTAACAAGGTTTTCGTCATTATTTTGTCCGAACCGAAGCTGAGAAGCACCATCGGCTAATAGGGGATAACCGAGAATTTTTGAGAGTTTCAAACAATTGTCATGAAAAGATGCATTATAGTTTTCCGGACCGGCAATTATCAGACCGTTTTTAAACTTTTGCAAATAACTATAAAGCTGAAGAAACCATTTTTCTTTTTCAAGTTCGGGCTGCACAACCAAATCATTGAACTTAATATTAGAAAGAGGAGTATATGCATGCTTAAAAAGTTTTTCAGTGATATCGTCTGTAAAATCATCGGGTTCAAAAGGTTTGCGGAAGGGGAAGTTTATATGCACCGGACCTTTGGAACGGATACAGCTTTCAAATACCGCGCGGCGTGCAAGCACTTTAATATGCTTAATTCTTTTTTCTGTGGGTTCGGGCAGTCCGGCATCAAAAAACCAGCGAATATGATTTTTGTAAAGGTTGTTTTGATTAATCGTTTGGTTTGCTCCGCAGTCGAGCATTTCCGGCGGTCTATCGGCAGTACAAATAATTAGCGGAACCCGCTGCTGATAAGCCTCTATAATGGCGGGGTACAATTCGGCGGTTGCAGTCCCCGATGTTGTTACAACTGCTACGGGTGTGCCGCTTGCCTTCGCAAGACCGAGAGCGAAAAAAGCAGAGCTTCTTTCATCGATATGAACAAAGGATTTAATTTTTTTATTACCGGCAAGAGCAAGTGTTAGCGAAGTGTTGCGCGAACCGGGAGAGATGCAAGCATATTTAACCCCTCCTTCAACAAGCTCATTGATAAAAGTTTCTGTCCAAAAAAGATTTCTATTTATTTTCATTAGCCTGCCGGAAGAGGGAAGTTATTGGTTTTAACTTCAGCTCCGTTTCAGAATATTCAGCAAGTGGGTCAGACTCCTTCACAATTCCGCAGCCTGCAAAAGCAAACAATTTTTTACCCGTAAGCAGCGCAGATCTAATTGCTATCACAAATTCACCTTCGTCTTCAAAATTAAACCAGCCTATAAGACCCGAGTATAAACCACGCTGATGTGTTTCGTATTTTTTTATTAATTGCAGCGCTTTATCGCCCGGGGCGCCGCAAATAGCTGGTGTAGGAAAAAGTTTATCTATTAATTGCAGAGGGGAAATATTTCCATTTAATTCGCATTTTATTTCTGTCGAAAGATGTTGAATGTTCGGTAATATCTTCACAGATGGTTCATCGGGTATGGTAAAATTATGAACAAAATTTTCGCTCTTTGTTTTCAAATGTTCAACAACAAAATTATGTTCATTTTTATTTTTATTATTCAGAAGAATTTCATTCTTATTTTCTATATCTTCGCTCTCATTTTTACCACGGGGCGCTGAGCCGGCGAGCGCCTCAAAAACAACCTCATTTTTGTTAAATTTTGCAAGCCTTTCGGGCGTTGCGCCGAAGAAATATGAGCTGCCCCTTCTAAAAACAAAGTTATAACAATTTGGGTAAGCATCCCTTAATTTTTTCTGAAGCGGGATTATACTCTGCTCGCCCGAAAACAAAAACTCAACTTTACGTGAAAGAACAATTTTATCAATATCTCCGCTCTCAATATTTTGCAGCGACGACTCAACCGCCTGTTTCCATTTTTTTTTGTCTTTAGGAGTATCACCAAAAACACTAAGCAATTTTACTTTGTTATTGTTCTCTTTATTTTGTTTTATCGATTTAAGGCTCTGAAGTTTTGCATCGAATTTTTTACTCAAACCCGCGGCTGAATTGCCGGGATTAGCAGTGAGATTAATTATAACTTTTTTTTCAACACCTTTTGTTAAAAACAAAAAATCAGGAACAAACCACGTGGAATCTGAAAAATCTTTCCAGTTTTCATCGGAGTGTTCCACCATAAATTTTGCCCCACCAACAAAGAGCGGAAAAACAAAATTTTTAAATTTTTGCGTATTTGTAATTAAGCCGTTTTGCCATTCCTTTATTTTTTTTACAGATGCGGCAAATCTGCCGCTGCCGTTTTCCGTAAATTCCAAACAGTTTCCAATCGTTGAAAAAGAAAACTGTTCATCAGGCTTTTCGTAAAAAAAAGTTAAATCAAAATTGGTTATAAACTCAAACTGCTCAAAAAATTCCGGGGTATTTTCAGTATCAAGTACATAACTTATTATGTACGGGTTAACCTGGTTTTTAAGCTCTTTTTCTTTTTCTGACAGAAAGGTAGAAAAAGCATTTGCCGAATTCGAAATAAAGTCTTCCATTAATCTATAAATAAGTTTCTGTTAATATAAAACTTAAATGAAAAGTTTTCAAACTGCTGATACAAATTTTAGCACTAAAAGTTAATATCTTCTTCAATTGTATCGAGAATTCTCAAATAACTGTCGTATCTCTCAAGCGAAATATTATTCAAGTCAACTGCTTCTATTACGGAGCAGCCTGGTTCGTGGTGGTGGGTGCATGTATTAAAGTGGCATTCCGACATAAAATCGTTAAATTCAACAAAATAATGACCAAGGTCTTCCTTTTTTATCCCGAACGGATCAATTTCTCTTACTCCCGGAGTATCAATTATAAAAGTATTTTCATCAACCTTGTGCATTACGCTGGTTACTGTTGTGTGTGTGCCTTTGTCTGAGTAAGCGCTAATTTCTCCAGTTTGGAGTTCTAAATGCGGAAACAAAAAATTTAGAAGCGATGATTTTCCCACTCCCGATTGTCCCCAGAACAAGTTTTTTTTCCCCAAAAGCATTTTTTTTATTTGCCCGATTGCCTCACCCGTTTTTACGCTTGTAGCAATTGTTTTGTACCCGATTCCCGAATAGAGTGACTGCCATAATTCTGTAAGCTCATCATCATCAAGGTCTTTTTTATTTATTATTATATTTACATTTAACTGACTGCTTTCACCGGCGACAATAAATCTATCAACCACTTTATTATTAAATTGCGGTTCCAAAATACTGCTTACAATAAAAAGGTTGTCGATGTTGGCGGCTATAATTTGCTCAAGTCTTTCTCCACGGTAGCTTGCCCCTTTTATCCTTGGAGATTTTCTGGAAAGATAATTTCTTCTCGGATATATTTTGTGGATAACACCGCTGCCGTCCTTATTGATGTCAAATTCAACTTTATCTCCTACAGCCGCTATATCCGTTGTGTAAAGTTTATCTTTTTTTAGATTGTACGTTTTTTTGAATTTCCCTTTCAGCGAACATCTTATCTGTTCTCCACTCATTTCATCTATTACGTAATAGTCCTTGCTCTCAGATCGGCAGACGGTACCGGTGATAAATCCTCCGTGAATAATAAAAATATTTTTGCATACGAAGATAAAGCCCGCTGATTTTTTAAGCAATACGTTTTGCTGTTATTATTTCCAAATTGAGGTGTGCTGTAATTTTCTAGTGAATAAGCGCTTCAACAAATTATCTAAAAGGGATTACGCTTTCGCTTTCTGATGACTATTTTCTATAAAAACTAAGTATAACGTTATTTAAACCTGAAGCGCAAAAATTCAAAATTATCGATTCATGAGGCAGAATATTTTTATTCTGTTCTTTTTAGTGAATAACTCGTCTTACACAAGAACTGGGGAAAAAAATATTTCCTCTTTGGTACTCTGTGTCTGCTCTGTGTTTCTCTGTGTTATTTGTTTGTCTTTATTACACCGAGCGCCACAGAGAAACCACAGAGTTGCACAGAGATAAAACTTTTACGTAATATGTTTGAATAATATTATCGAAGTTGTAATCCTTCTCTCCAGTAGACCAAGATTTTCATAAATGTTAAGATTTAATTCCGCTGTTACACCAATTAGCGACCAGATTAACGGAATATTATAAATGTACCATCTTATTTTTGTGATTGTAAATGTTAAAATTACAAAGTTAATATAGTTGTCGGGCAGGGTAGTCCGAAAGTTGGAGAATAAGGATATGTGTGCCCGAATTGGATATTTAGCAGTGGATATACAACAAGTGCACATAAAAAAACTACGAGACCAAATATAATTGAAACATTCGCGGATAGATCTTTTACGGCAGCTGTTCATTTTTTAGACGAAGTTTGCTTTTTTTGCAAACGGAAAATACTTAACCATACCAACCCCGTGGCGAGTTCGTTCCAATAAAATTCTTTTCAACTTATTGATTAGCCTTTTAATTATTATTAATTTCAAACACCATCATTATTAATATTGCGAATGATTATATATGGATGTCCTATTCAAAAAATTGCAGTTAAAAGAAAACTATAACGCTGCTGTTATTCACTTGCCGGATGATCTGGGGCCGCTTTTTAATAATTTTCCGACGAACTCAGAACCATCGAAAAGGCTTAGTACCGGATTAGATTTTGTGCTAACCTTTGCCCGTTCAAAAAAAGATATTGATAAATTGATTCCGTTGATGATTAAAAGAATAAAAACGGAAAGTGTTCTTTGGATTTGTTACCCCAAAAAAGATTCAGGAATAGATTCGGATTTGAGCAGGAACGAAAGCTGGTTTGCTGTTGCTGAATTCGGTTATAGACCGGTCTCTCAAATTTCAATTGACGATAAATGGTCCGCTGTTAGAATTAAACCGGCGGCAAATGTAAAAAGGAAAAATGCATCGGGGTTGGACAAATATATTAATCCGAAAACGAGAGAAATTACATTGCCCGAAGAATTAAACATGTTACTATTAAACAACAAAAAAGCCAATCAGTTTTTTAATGCGCTTTCATTTACGAATAAAAAAGAATATGTAACCTGGATTATGAATGCAAAAAAAGAGGAAACGAAACAAAATCGACTAAAATCAACTATTGAAAAACTTATTAACGGGAAGAAAAACCCTACTGAAAAATAAATCTACGGAATACTAATATGAAAAGAAGCACCTTTATTAAATCAGCGGCAATTGGTGTAGGTGCCGCAATGGTTTCGAAACCAACTTTATTAAAAGCCGCTGCAAGTGCTGTGCAAGTAAAAAATGAATTCCCAATAGCAATTTCGAGTGGCAACGGCATACGTGCGGTAAACAGAGCTGTAGAACTTATGGGTGAAGGCTCGGACGCGATTGACGCGGTAATAAGCGGTGTAAATATTATTGAAGCCGACCCGGAAGATATGAGTGTGGGTTATGGAGGATTGCCCAACGAAGATGGTATTGTTGAGCTAGACTCTTGCTGTATGCACGGCCCTACTAATAATACTGGAGCGGTGGGAGCTTTGCAAAATATTAAACATCCTTCTCAGGTAGCCAAATTGGTTATGGAGCGAACCGATCATGCTTTGCTCGTTGGTATTGGGGCTCTGAAGTTTGCAAAAGCACACGGTTTTAAGGAAGAAGATTTATTAACCGACAAAGCAAGAGAAATTTGGCTTTACTGGAAGGAATCTCTCAGCAACAAAGACAATTGGTTTACCCCCGAAAACAAAGAAAAAGTTCCGGAAGAAATTAGAAGATTTTTTGGAATTACAGGAACTATTACTTGTCTCGGTATAGATAAGGCGGGGAATATTTCGGGTGTAACCACAACAAGCGGTCTTGCTTTTAAAATTCCAGGACGTGTTGGTGACAGCCCGATCATTGGCGCAGGTTTATATGTAGACAACAATGTGGGCGCCTGTGGTTCTACCGGCAGAGGAGAGGAAAATATAAAAAATTTGACATGCTTTTTTGTCGTTGAATGTATGCGGCAGGGAATGTCACCCACCGAAGCTTGTTCCGCCGGAGTTAAACGAGTTGTGGCAAATACAAAATTAAAATCGTTGTTAAAAGAAAACGGACAACCGAATTTTAATGTATCTTACTATGCGATAAACAAAAACGGTGAGTTTGGAGCATCGTCAATTTACGGACCCGTAACTTTTGCCATTAACCAAAATGGGGTTGGGAAACTGTTGGAAGCAGAATTTTTATATAAAAATTGAAAAAAGTAAAAAAAAACATTTTCCGAAATCACGATTTTTTCTTCTATATATAGTGTAAATAAAATCTTTTTTACAAGATTAGTTTATCGGGGGAAAATAACTACTATTCATAGTTAAACGATAGCAGTGGTAGAGCCGGTTTTAACCGGCTTTACCTTTTTAAATAGTTTTTATTCGGAGTATTATTCGACGATTATTTCATCGGCGAAGAGCCAGGCCTTTTTACCTGCACCGGCGTGTCCTTCCGGGCAAACACCAATGCTCCTTGCGATAACTTTTATATATTGCGATTCGTCAGGGTTTATTTCTACAGTAAAGGTTTTTCTCATAGTATCTTTTTTATCACCGGAACCATCGTCTATCACTTCACCGGCTAATGTAAAATTATTTCCATCGGTGGAAATGTAATATTCTACTTTTGATGGTAAAAATATCCACGACGAAATTTTTTGCAGAAATCCGGTTGATATTTTATTGATCAATTTTGTTTCACCAAGGTCAATTACTGCTTCAAGATTATTCCCATAAAAACCAACCCAGCAACCGTCGCCATAATTTTCGGAGCCGAGTATTCCATCAGTTAAACCGTAATCCCCACCGCCATTGTAATTATCGGAGTACTTGTAGTTGAGAAGGGGTTTTTTTATTAACGCCGAATGTATACAAAATTTTTGCTCAGAAATTTTGCTTGTCATAGTTTCATTTATAAATGACGCGGCTTTTAGAGTAATATTATTTTCTATTTTTATCGGCTTTTTGTATTCCAAAGAAGAGACCCCGGGTTTGCTGCCGTCGGTTGAATAATAAATATTTGGTAAACTGCTTTCAGATTCGAGTGTTGCAAATAAAGTTGAAGTTGTTTCGTCAGGTTGTGGTTTTATGAAGACAGTATATATACTTTTTGAATAGTTCACTTTCATATTATCATAAATTTCAAACTGATGATTAATTCTTGATTCAAAATTATTCCAATCCCGCAAATCTTTTTTGCTCCAGTCAACTTCAGCAAGAGCGGCTATTCGTGGAAAAATCATATACTCGGCAATCTCTTGTGTCGCAACAAACTCACTCCATAAATTTGCTTGCCCGCCGAGAATATGTTTTGATTCTTTTTCAGATAGTTCAGCCGGTGTGGGTTCGAACCGGTAGACGGTTTTTAAAGGCAGATACCCGCCGAAAGCTTCCGGCTCAAACTGTGGCTTTCCCTGATAAAAATTAAAATAGCAGTAATCCATAGGCGTCATAATTACATCATGTCCCTGCTTTGCCGCATCAATCCCGCCCTGCATACCGCGCCACGACATAACTGTAGCTTCCGGCGCAAGACCACCTTCAAGAATTTCATCCCACCCTATTAATCGTTTATGTTTTGAAATTAAAAATTTTTCAATTCTTTTTACAAAATAACTTTGAAGTTCCGCTTCATCTTTTAATCCTTCTTCTTTTATTCTCCGTTGGCAATCTTGGCACTTTTTCCACTCTGTTTTATCCGCTTCATCACCGCCGATATGTATATATTTGCATGGGAAAAGTTCGATTACTTCGTTTAGCACATCTTCAAGAAACTGAAAAGTTTTTTCTTTACCGGCGCAATAAATATCAACATTCGGCCAGTAGGTGCCGGGGGGAACCGTCAAATGACCGCTGTTGCAGGAAAGTTCTGGGTAGGCGGATAATGCAGAAAGAACATGCGCGGGCATTTCAATTTCGGGGAGTATTTCTACATGGCGTTCGGCAGCGTAATTTACAATTTCTTTTATATCTTCCTGTGTGTAAAAACCGCCGTAAGTCGGTACTTCACCTTCTTTTTGTCTTTCTCTTTCTCTCCAACTTATATCTTCACGATCAACTCGCCAGGCGCCTACCTCTGTTAGTTTCGGATACTTTTTTATCTCAATACGCCATCCCTGGTCGTCTACCAGATGCCAGTGAAAGCGATTCAGCTTGTACATTGCAATATAATCTATATAATTTTTTATAAATTCTTTCGGGAAAAAATGACGGGAGACATCGAGGTGCATACCCCGCCATTTATAACGTGGTGCATCTTCAATATTCACACATGGAATATCCCAGCTAATATTTTCTTTTTTATCGGAAAAAACTTGAGGCGGCATTAATTGCAGCAACGACTGTACAGCATAAAACGCTCCCCCGGCAGAGGATGATTGAATTATAATTTTATCTTTGTGTATATTCAATTGATAAGCTTCGGAAGATAAATTTTTATTTTCTTCAAATATTATGGAATTGTTTTTTGAATTACTTCTACCGGTTTGTAACTTAAAACCAACTGCGGGCGAAATTTTATCTATAAAATATTTTATTGTGTTGTCGAACATTGCTGTGTTTGACTCGTTGGAAATTATGGTATTCGCATCAAGAGTAAAATTTCCGTCAAGAAGAATAACTGTTTCTGGTCTCGGTACAATTGATATCGTTTTCTTCTCGCCATTTTTTATGTTTGCTTGAAGAAATGACGGGACTATCAGCATGACTGAAATAATGAATAATCGTAGATGTGTGTTCATCTTTCACCCGGTTAATTGAATAAATAATTGATGCGTAAATTTAACTAAAAGATTTTGAAATAGAGAAATTGCACTATGGGATTAAGCAGTAACAACAGTAATAATTTTTCTAAATTATCAAAATGCTTCCAACGTCAAAAAGTTTTCCATCGTAGAGTTCGATGATATTGTAATTAAATTTATTTAGAAAACATTTTATCTTCTCACCGCCAGAAAGATTTTTAAGATTTCCGGTAATAAAAATTAAATCCTCATAAACCCCGCAAGTTCCGCCGAAAAACCCATGAGCAAAACCCGGGAGCAAAATACCTTCCGGCTTAACAAACAAACATTGCAAACCTTCATTTAAAAGTTTTTTTTCAATTCCTCTATCGGAAGTAATAAAATGATTACTTTTTAACGGCAGCAAGTTGCATCGCGTGTAACCCTGTTTTACATCGAGATGTTTTTTGTTTAAGCAGAAGTCTGCAATAACATCATCGGTTATCTTTTTGTTGTGTATTAAATATTCTTTTGTTGTAACAGCATTATATTTTGCGCTTAGCGGATAACCGCTTTTAATACTTGAACTTCCTGTTCTAATATTTATTCCTGCTTTTTCTATTTGTTCAATATATTTTTGCGGTACATTTGGGGCGTAAACTAATTTGTCGTCAACAATACAGAAAAAAATATCGGGGTGGCTTGATATCGCCGGATAGGTAATTCCCGAAGTTTCAAATAAAATTACCTGCCCGAAGTACTTAAGTTTTTTTTTGGCATCTGCCGGGATATTTTTATTTACTATAAATAACATTAAACTCACGATTGTTTAATTCCGGAGAGGGTATAAATTTTACTTTGTTGAAGTGATTTTCTAACATTTTTCGGTTTTGCGCTGAATATCCGACGGCATAGTTTAACTCATTTTTACTCACTTCAATTGTTATGTTATTTGTATCAGTTTTATGATCAATATTCGAAAGTATGTCATTCCAAATTTTTGACAGCACGAGTTCTTTAAAAGAAATATGAAATGGACCGGCGGCTAACTCGTCCCCGCTCAATAATCCTTCCGAGGGGTGAAGCCCGATACGCAGAATAATTATTTTATTATTTTCAAATATTTGCAATATTGTTTTTGTCCAGTTTACAGCTTCATCCAACGTCAGCGGATTATATTTCCCTTCATTAAAAAGATTTTCAAGTGCGGTTCCTTTTATCACTACAGCAGGGTATATCCTTGTATTCTCAGCGCCAAGTTCCACAATTTTTTCTGCGGTAAATATTGCTTTGTCAAAAGTATCGCCTGGCAGACCGATCATCATTTGTAAACCGAGATTTATACCGGCATTTTTTATCATCGATGATGAATTAATAATATCGAGTGCTGTGTGTCCCCGCCCGCTTTTTTTTAGCACCTCATCATCAAAGGATTGTGCCCCGAGTTCCACAGTTGTTACATTGTATCGCTTAAGTAGAGCAATAACATTTTCATTTATATAATCGGGTCTTGTTGATAATCTTATTCCCGAAATACCCTGCGGTAAATAATCATTTGCAATTTTTAAATATTTCTGCTGTTCTTCAAGAGAGATGCCTGTAAAATTGCCACCGAAAAATCCAATTTCAATTTCAGAATTTTCTTTAGGAATAGTAGAAAGATGGATATCAATAGTACTCCGTATTGCGTCAAAAGAGGGAGTATCTACCTGTCCCGAAATTTTTTTCTGGTTGCAGAAAATACACTGGAAAGGGCATGCCTCTTCAGGTATAAAAATCGGTATTGTAAAATGCTTTTTTATCAAAGTATACTTAAAATTTTATAGAACTAATATAAAACATGAATAAATGAGATTAAAAATTTTCTTTTTGCTTTGGAAATTTTATTCATCATAAATCTTTAAATTATCTTCAAAACAAAAGAAATGTTAAGGCCCCTATTTCAGTCAGGACAAATCATAAATCATAAATCGCAAATCATAAATCTCAAATCCAATTATTTGTGCGATATAAAAATATGATGAATATCTTTAACCCTTTTCTTTTCATTCTTCAAGTTAGTATCTTAACTAAAAAAAAATAGACTGTTGTTGAAATACATTTACTTCGTTACAATTTTTATGGTTCTGGTTGCTGCCGGTTGTTCCGGGCTGCCGAAATTTACCGGTGAAGAAAATCGGACAAAGAAAACCAGAACACGCTTTCAGCTATCAAATCTCAAAGACAAATACGATTCGGTTTATGTATATGAAGTTTTGCCCGGTAGAATGCACTCTCCGGTACTTGAAGCTGTTGAAGGTGTTGCATCATATTATGCCGATAAATTTCACGGAAGAGCAACCGCAAGCAGTGATATTTACTACAGAACCGGTTATACCGGAGCGCATATAAAATATCCTCTCGGAACAATTGTGCGTGTAACCGGTCTTAAAAACAATAAATCAGTTGTAATAAAAATTAACGACCGCAAACCGGATACAAACGGTCGTGTTATAGATCTCTCGTATAAAGCCGCAGCCGACATTGACATGATTTATGATGGACTCGCAAAAGTTTTGATTGAAGTGCTTGAATGGGGTGACGGTAAAAAAGTAAATTAAGGAGTGATTATGTTCAGAATGTTAATTCCATATATTTTTTCGGTTATTTGTATTTCAAATCTTTCAGCCTGTAATGGAGATGATCAATTGAGAAAAAAAGCGGATAAACTAGCAAAGGAAATTTTAATACTCGATTCGCATATCGACCTGCCGCTTCACCTGATGCGAAAAGATTTTGATGTAACCGTTGAATCGAATGACGGTGAGTTTGATTTACCTCGGGCAAATAAAGGTGGATTGAATGCAGCATTTATGTCAATTTACACATCACCCCGCACTGAAAACAATGGCGCCTTTAGACGTGCCGATACTTTGATATATCTTGTTCAACAATTAGAGAGTAAATATCCGGATAAGTTTGCTGCCGCAGTTACTCCAGAGCAAGTTGAAAACAATTTTAAAAAAGGAATATTTAGCCTTCCGATGGGACTTGAAAACGGTTCCCCCCTTGAAGGAAGTATCGATAATCTCCATTACTTTTTTGACAAAGGCGTTCGTTATATAACACTCTGCCATGTAAAAGATAATCATGTTTGCGATTCTTCCGGTGACACTACAAACACCTGGAACGGTTTAAGTCCGTTCGGCGAAAAGGTAGTCCGCGAGATGAATAAACTCGGCATTATGATTGATGTGGCTCATGTATCTGATTCGACATTTTATGATGTTTTGCGTATTTCCAAAGTACCTGTAATCGCATCACATTCGGGTTGCCGAAGTTTAACACCCGGCTTTATGCGCTGCATGAGTGATGAGATGTTAAAAGCTCTCGCAAAAAACGGGGGAGTAATAAGTATATTTTTTGGCACTACTTTGCTCAGCAATAATGTTCGCAATGAATATGAGGAGCGTTCAAAGAGAAGGGAAGAGTATTTAAAAATTAACGACCACGGGGAAACACAATTTGATATTGAAAATCCTATAAACTCAGGTTCCATTCAGGATTTTGTAAAACATGTTGTTCATGCCATTCAAGTTGCCGGCATCGATCATGTTGGTATTGGTTCCGATTTCGATGGTGTTGATCTGCTGGCTCCTGAGTTAAAAGATGTTTCAATGTATCCGAATATAATTTATGAATTACTTAAACTCGGCTACAGCGAAAAGGAGATACGCAAAATTATGGGTGAAAATTTATTGCGTGTGTGGACAACAATCGAAAAAAATAAAGGTTAACAGGAAGAATCAGTTAATAATCATTTTATGCTTTATTTCTTCCACTTTTACCGAATCCGATGAAAAGGATAGAGTTGATGAACTGCTTACAATTGGTATAGCTGCTTTTATACTCTTCTACTTGCGGGATTATGTCCATGTTTTTCTTCTGTGATCTATTGGGTTTTTTTCAAGCCAGTTTCAGGACAAATAGAATCTACGATTTCTTTACGTTTTTCTCTGCATTCGTTCAGTAAGTTGATATCGTTCGGATAGGGAATCTTTTAGCCGGCTGCTGTTGCGTCTACCAGTATTATCCCTTGAAATTTTTCTTTGCTGTTTCTTCTTTTGTAGCTTAGTTGGTTTCCGGCTTCCCTTTATAGGTCTCTTTCTTTTGTCCAGTATTTTGAGCTTAGTTTTTTGAGCCGGTATATTTAGCTTCCTTTTTTCCCTGGCTCTCATATGTAGTCCATCATTGGCGGATTGTTTTATTTGTTATAACTATTTAGTTAAAAATTCGCTTTCTAGAAACCTAATTTTCTTAATATTCTGTCTACCTGGTCTCCCCAAACTTTGTAACCTTTTGGATTAATGTGCCCCCATGAATTTGCATATTCTTCCCGGAACGAGCCCCTGCGCGTCATTAGCGGAATTAAATCTAAAAACTCTACATCTTCTTTTTTACAATATTCCTTTAGCAAAGCATTTAGTTGATCTATTTCTGGATTTCGAGTGTCGGCAGATGGCCAGGAACTTAATACGTTAAATGTTGACTGGACAACAACAATTATTCCTCTCTTTCTTAATTGTTCAATTAGGAATATATAATTATTCATAATCCGTGAAACAGGAATCCAATTATAAACGTCATTAAGACCTCCACATATAAAAACTATCCTGGGATTTAATGTGATAACGTAATTTAATCTTGATATATAACCTTCTATTATATCACTGGTAATTCCTCTGTTTACAACATTTGTTCGGCCAAGTAATTCATTCCAGTTTGCACCGTAAACATTTGAGTTCCCTAACATAATAATATCTGCCTGCTTAAGTTTATTAATTTCGTATAAACCAAGCGCCTGTTGATAAAGCGGATTTTTTAAATATTGGGGTGTATCAATACGTACAGTATTTGTCAAAATACTATCCTGCGCCAATGCAGATGAAAAAAAACACATGGCATAAATGAAGGTAATTACGAGTTTCATGCTAATTCCATTATGTTTCGAAATTCCTATTAAAGATTTAATTATTAAAAAATATGAGTAAAACTGTATTTTTATTATATACTTTTACAAACTGTATAAACTTTTGCCCGGCAAATTTTTCAGTATAGTTCTAACATTCTATTAACAAAGTTAATAAAAATTGTTAATATTAAAAGAGTCCCTATAAACGTTTGCCCAGCAAATTTTTCAGTCTCTGCCTATATTAGTGAGACCAACCGGAATTATAAGTTATTTAAAGATTCTTTATAAACCTTACCGTATTATCTACGAAATTGAAGACAACTTAATTTATACACATTCAGTAATTGATGGCAAAAGAAATATTCAAGAAATCTTGAGCAATAGATTTTTAAGATAAAAACGTCATATAACGATACAATGAACCCTTAATACATAAGCATATTACTCTGAAATATTTTATTATCAAAAATTAATCTCCCTGGTTTGATTTTCGTAATACTTTTCAAAACAAATTCTCACGCAACAAAAAATTCCCTCTTCAGTACAAAATTTGCCCATTTAATACATAACTCCTAAAGATAATTAAATTGCTGCCGATAATGATGTTGAGAAATAATTATTAAATAAGTATTGTGTTAACAAATTAGAATTCAGAATACTTCTTTAATCAATTATCATAGCGCTATACAAAACAGTTCTTTTAGTCATTTGTTTAGAACTGAATACTTTTAATCACGTTAGTGCATCTTAAAACAAAACAAAATTTTTATTGGATTCAATTAATTTTTTAGAACAAAAATTAATTACGCTTAAATTTAAACGAAGCAGACAATAGCAAATATTAAAGAAATATGTTGAATTATTATACTGCTATTGAAAAATAAGATAACATGATGTTTCAATTTTTTAAAAACTTAAGGCATTTTGACATAAATACCCACTTAAAATACAAAGACTTATTGAGGTTATAAATTGAAAAAATTTGTACTCGGCTTATTCATTGTACTTGTCATGTTCCCGACAATGAATTTTGCGCAAAATAAAAAACAGCTCGTTGATTTAAGAAAGCAGCCTATAAGAGCTTATCGCAAAATTCTTGACAGCGAAGTCTCTATCCAAACTGCAGAAATAAAAAACATCCCTCCACAAAATAATTCCAACAAAACTAAGTCTGGGACAAGAATTCCCTCTGAAGTAGCCGAAACAAAATGTAAAAGTAACACTACCTTAACTCCAGATGAGAAAAAAGACTATACGCCTCAAATATCGGGGAATATATATGCAAATTATAACTGGAACTATACCGGTATAGGAAAAGAAAAAGATGAAAACCGTTTTGAGGTTGAGCGATTATATCTGACAGCTAAGAGCAAACTTAGTGAGGAATTTAGTATGAGAGCCACTCTGGATGTTTACACTTCTAAAATGGATGCTAATCTTAACTCCGCTTATATATTAAAATATGGTTACCTCGATTGGAAAGCTTCTGAATGGTTAACAGTGCGAGGCGGAATGATTCCAACTGAATGGGTAGGACATGTAGAAGATATATGGAAGTTTAGAGGAATTGCAAAAGTAATGAGCGATATAGAGGGACTTCAGTCTTCGTCTGATGTTGGAATATCTACAATTGCCAAACTGCCGTCAAATTTGGGTGAAGTAGTTTTATTAGTATTGAACGGAAATGGCTATCGAAAAGCGGAAAATAACCGTTTCAAGGATATTGCCGGACGAATTACAATAAGTCCTTTTTTTAATCAAGGGAATGTGTTAAAAAAACTTAAATTAAGTGCACATTTTTATAGCGGAAGATATAGTGAGAGATTAAAGAAGGAACGCTGGGGAATAATGTTATCGTTACCATTTGAAGATTTTTCAATTGCGCTTGACTATGATACAAGAAAAGACAGTACTATCGATGGAGCCGGGGTGTCTCTTTTTGGCGAACTTCAATTAAAATCAATTGTCGGTCTTAACAATTATTCGCTTATTGGAAGGATTGATTCATTCGACCCGAATATAAATGTTGCTGGTGATAAACACTTGAGATTGATATACGGTATAGCTTATAAGGCAAGTGCAAACGTCACATTAGTATTAAACAATCAATCTATGGCTGCCGAAAAAGATGTTTATAAAAAATATGATGGTTCCCTTTCTAAAAGTGATGGTAAGATTTTTTTAAATTTAATGGTTTCGTATTAACCAGATAAGGTAAAATAAAATGAAATTAGCATTGTTTAACAATCTGTCTGTAAAAGGTAAAATATTTACTCTTGTAATTTCAATATTTGGTGCGATAGGAATATTTATGATATTTCAATTAGCCGAATTATCCGCGCTCAAAGAAGAAAAAGACGCCGACCAAATAAATGTGGCAATGCTTGAGGCGAGAAGAAGTGAAAAAGATTTTCTTGCGAGGAGGGACATTAAATATGTAGAATTAGTAAATGCTGCCGTTGCGCATTTGGATTCTACAGTATCACCCTATATTGACGATGTAACAGGTAAAGCAATATCCGATTATACAGCGGCGTATATCAAAACATTTAATAATATTGTTGAATTGTTGAAAGTCAGGGGTCTTGACGAAAAGTCGGGTGCAGAGGGAAAACTTCGTGAGAGTGTGCATGCTGTAGAGGCTCTTATTAATAGTGAAAATGATAAATCGCTTCTGGCGGATATGTTGATGTGCCGCAGACATGAAAAAGATTTTTTCTTACGTGAAAATGAAAAATATGTTGGTAAATTTAAAGAAGCGGTTGCTGCTTTAATATCCGCAATCGAAAATTCATCTTTATCCGAATCAACAAAACTTCAAGCAAAATCTTTAACGGAAAATTATGAGAAAAACTTTTTGGCCGCATCGGAATCGATCTTTAATATAAATAAAGAAATGGAAATTATGCGGGCTGAAGTTCACCAGATTGAACCATTAATCGCTTCAATGGTGGAAGAAAGACAGTCAGCCGCCGCCACTGCATCAAATCTCAAAATAATTGTCCTTCTTTTAATTTTAGCGTTAAGTATTTTTATCGCATTCTTCATCTCGCAGATAATTTCAAAATCATTAAATAAACTTACTGAAGCAGCCGACAAAATAAAGGCTGGGGATTATTCAGTTCAATTAGATATTCAATCGAAAGATGAATTTGGAAAACTTGCGGTTACATTTAATGCGATGGTTGAAACAATTGAGATGCAGATAAAATATCTCGATAACCTGCCCACGCCGGTAATGATTATGGACAAAGAGTATAACGTAACTTATATGAATAAAGCCGGTGCTAAGGTAGCAGGTAAAACACAAGAAAGCTGCACAAATAAAAAATGTTTTGATTTATTTAAAACAGATCATTGCAATACTCCGGAATGTCGTTTACGCCAGGCGATGGAGCAAAAGACAACAGTATCGGGAGAAACAATTGCAAGACCTCAGGGAAAAGATATATATATTATGTACACAGGCGCGCCGGTTACAAACCGCGCGGGAGAGCTGGTGGGAGCTTTAGAATTTGTAGCGGATATATCCGAAAATAAAGAAATACAAAATTATCTTGCCAGATCTACAAACGTTTTGTTAACAGAGATGGATAAATTTGCGGTAGGGGATTTAACGGTAAGTGTTATTCCCGAAAAAGAAAATGACGACATAGGCAAGCTGTTTAACGGCTTCAATAAATCGGTACAAAAAATTAAAGGTATAGTTGAGAATGTAATAGCTGCTGTTCACGCCACTGCCAGCGCAAGCAGTCAAATATCATCCAGCACCGAAGAAATGGCTGCGGGCGCGCAGGAACAAAGTATGCAAACCACCGAGATTGCTGGCGCGGTTGAGGAGATGACAAAAACTATTTTAAGCACAACCGCTAACGCCAATACAGCTTCCGAGCTTTCTAAACAAGCCAACGATCAGGCAAAGCTTGGTACCGGTAAAGTTGATGAGAACAAAAGAGGAATTATTAAAATAATTAATTCGGCTCAAAAGACCGGAAAAATTATTGGTTCACTTGCCGGTAAGACAGATCAGATAGGGGATATTGCCCAGGTTATAAATGATATTGCAGATCAAACAAATCTTTTAGCCTTAAATGCCGCTATTGAAGCAGCAAGAGCTGGTGAGCAGGGAAGAGGATTTGCCGTGGTAGCCGATGAAGTAAGGAAATTAGCTGAAAGAACCACAAAGGCTACAAAGGAAATCTCGGAAACAATCAAGTCGATACAAAAAGAAGCAAAAGATGCTGACCAGAGTATGGTGGAAGCCGGCGAAGTAGTGATGGAAGGTCAAAGGCTAACTGAAGAAGTCGAGCAATCGCTCCAAAATATTTTAGAAAGTACTGAAAAAGTATCGTCAGAGATAGAACAGGTTGCAGCTGCGAGTGAAGAACAATCATCAACTGCCGAGCAAATCAGCAGATCGATTGAAGGCATAAGCAGTGTAACACAACAGTCCGCTGCCGGTGTACAGCAGGTGGCGCGTGCTGCCGAGGATTTAAATAATTTAACCGTAAGATTGCAAAACCTAATAGAACAGTTTAAGATAGATAATGTTAGTGATAGTAAAAGTAGCCGGTTATCGGTACGAGCGAATGGTGTATTGGTAAAATCATAAGGTTTATGGGCTGTTTCAAAAGTCATTTTCGTTGAGCATTGAACTTGTCGAAATGCGGTTTTCGAATTAAATTGCTAATTTCAACGAGTTCAGTTAGCATATAAATTTACTTTTGAGGCAGCCCCTTGTTGCTATTAATATTCATTTCCGCCTTTTTCATATGCTGAAAATGAAATTTTTTTTCTCAAATTTCATTGATACAATAATATCAATATAAACTTACCTCCTCGAATTCCGATAATAAAATAACCAAGAATTACTTTCTGGCAGGTTGTCGTTTTTTTAAGATTGCCAATACTTTTAATAACAATTGAAATATAGAAAACCATTTGAAGCACAAAGAATTAATATGAGTACTTTAGGTAAAAAAAATGCAACAAGTACCCCGCTGAGGTTGGTATTTTTACTTTTTAGTATGTTGAATAAGTAGAATTAATTAAGAATATCGAAAAGGAATTTGGAATGAGTGTATATAAAAATTTAACTATTCGTACAAAATATTTTTTACCTGTTATCATATCGACAATCGGCTTTTTATTAGTAATTATTTATGGTATCCAAAATCTTAATTCAAGTTCTGATTCTTTTATCCGATTTATAAATAATGATCAAACACTGTTGCTTGCCTTAAATAATATGTATGCACAGGGGCTTCAGTCAGAACAGGCAACAAGAAATGTGCTCATCAATCCTGTTGATAAAAAAGCAATTGCCAATTACATAAAAGCAAATGACGACTTTAAGAATCAGCTAAATTTAGCAAAACAAACTTCAGACGGAAACGCGTTATTAATTTCTGACCTGGAAAAAATTGAGATGATGTGGCAAGAGATGGATAATTTGAAAAAGCAGGTTCAACAAACTGCAATTGCCGGTAATAAGGAGGAGGGGATCATATTACTTACAAATACAGAAACCCCCAAATGGAGAGAGTTTAAAAAACGAGTGCTGGATTTAGTGGCGGCAAAGCAGGAGGAAATAGCTATTAAAAAAGCGGAGGTACAGGAAACAGCAGATTCCGCTTTTACAAATATGATAACGTATTCAATTGTTATCGTGGTACTTAGTTTCATAATATTATTCTTTGCCGCTAAAGCTTTTGTAAAACCTATTATTCAACTTGAAGTAAACGCAAATAAAGTAGCCGCAGGCGATACGGATGTATCGCAGGCTGTTACCTCCAATGATGAGTTAGGGCGCTTGTCTAAATCGTTTAATATAATGGTCGCAAACATTCGTAACTCTATAAATGAGGTTAATCAGAAAGGAATGATTGCCGAAAATGCCGCAAAAGAAGCGAAAGAAGCAAAAGCAATTGCCGAACAACAGAAAGAATATTTGAATGACTCTGTAAAATGTATACTAACAGAAATGACAAAATTTGAAAATGGAGATATGACTGTTGTACTAAAAATTGAAAAAGATGATGAAATTGGCAAATTATTTAATGGATTTAATAAAGCTGTAACTAATACAAAAAATATGATTCTTTCTGTTTATGAAGCTGTGAATGCTACACGTAGTGCAAGCACTGAAATTTCGTCAAGCACAGAGGAAATGGCAGCCGGAACACAGGAGCAGAGCATGCAAACAACTGAAATAGCCGGCGCTGTTGAGGAGATGACAAAAACAATATTAAGTACAACAAATAATGCAAACGTTGCAGCAAATCTTTCAAAGGAAGCGAATGATTATGCTAAAATTGGTGTACAAAAGGTTGATGAGAATAAAAAAGGAATACTTAAAATAATTGACTCCGCTCAAAAAACCGGTAAAATTATTGGTTCGCTTGCAAGTAAAACCGACCAGATTGGGGATATAGCACAGGTAATAAACGACATTGCCGATCAGACAAATTTATTGGCGCTTAATGCGGCTATTGAAGCTGCGCGTGCTGGTGAACAGGGACGCGGATTTGCTGTAGTGGCGGATGAAGTACGTAAATTAGCTGAAAGAACAACAAAGGCTACAAAAGAAATTTCAGAAACTATAAAATCAATACAAAAAGAAGCAAAGGATGCTGACCACAGTATGGTGGAAGCCGGGGAAGTTGTTATGCGAGGACAAAAACTCACGGAAGAAGTTGAGCAGTCGTTGCACAGCATTTTAATCAGTACCGAAAAAGTTTCTGCAGAGATTGAACAGGTAGCGGCAGCGAGTGAGGAACAATCTTCAGCCGCTGAGCAAATCAGCAGATCGATAGATGGCATAAGCAGTGTAACTCAAGAAACCGCCTCGGGTGTTCAACAAATTGCCAGAACTGCGGAAAATTTAAATAACCTGACAGTAACTTTGCAAAATCTTATTGAGCAATTTAAGATTGGTGAACAGAGCAATGCAAATAATAATCGTAAATTTTCAGTTAAAACCGGGCTACTAAGCAAATTATAATGTTTTTTAACCGTATGAAATACGATTGTCCCGCTATCCGGGCTTTTGTTAGAGTGAAGTGTAATACGTGCTGAATACACAGAATTTTTAATTTATATAAGAGCGGATGGTTTCTTGTTTTCCATTTTATTAATTGGTGAACATCATACAAATTTTTCCCTCAATGAAAATTGGCTAAGAAATTTAGCTATCTCAGAATAATTCTTTCAGTTTTTTTGCAGTTGCTTAACCGAATAATATCATGTTAAATTTTTTATTTTTGTAATCGATAATAATAACTGCTAATTGTTAAAAACAATTCAGTATTAACCCACAACCAACAAAGGCACAAAATGAAAAAAGTAATTTTGCTCATTTTATTTTCCGTAACATTTGTAATTGCACAAAATAAAACGGATTACTCACCAAAATTTTCGGGTTACATTAGAGCATGGCATCAAACAGATTTTTCAATTAACAAGGGTGAATTTCTTGTGAAGATGGCTCGTATAGCTATAAAAGGCAATGTTAATGAGTATGCCGGATATCGTTTCCAAATTGATTTTACACGCCTTGGTAAACTTACTACTACATCTACCACTGTTAACGGCACAAAAGTGTTAACTGGCGTTTCATCCTCATATTCTGATGTGCTTTTAGATGCTGAGGCATACGTTACCCCCGTAGAAAATTTATCTTTTTCTTTAGGTCAATTTAAAGTTCCATTTGGTACCGATAATCTTAGGGGAGGTGCCGATATCGATTTTGTAAACCGGCCCTTGTTAACAAGTGTTGCCCCCGGCTTGAGGGATGTGGGTTTTATGGGAACATACGATATTAAAAATAGTGTGCCGGTACAGGTAAAAGCCGGTTTATTTAACGGCGCCGGTCAAAATAAAGCTGAGAATGACCGTTCCATGAATTATTCCTTTCGTGCATCGGTAATCCCATTTTCAGGATTTTCAGTTGCCGGCAATTATTACGGCGGCAAAGCTGTCAATGCCGATCTTGGCATATTTGATTTTGGATTTGACTACAAAATAGGCAAAGCTTTTTTCTCGGGTGAATTTGGGCAGAGAAGCGCAAAAACTACCGCAATAGAAATAATATCAAAAGCATATTTTGTTTATGCCACTTATCAATTCGATTTTTCAGATTGTATAATATCGGCAGTAATCCCCGCACTTCGCTACGAAAACTTTGACCCCAACGGTGATGTAACTAATGATGAAATTGGCAGGGTAACAGCAGGATTATCGTTTCAATTTGCAAAAATAAAATACGCACAATTTCGTATAAACTATGAATTATTCGACTATAAAGACGGAAGCACTAACCCCAATAAATTGATAATTGAATTACAAACAAGATTTTAACAAAAAATTTCTAATATCATGGTTAAAAAAATGAATTTAATTTTTGGTTTTATACTGCCATCATAAAAAGCTTTTACCATTTTTAGTAAAGGCTGCAAAAGAAATCTCGGAACAATTAAGTCGATACAAAAAGAAGCAAACGATGCCGACTAAAGCATGGTGGAAGCAGGGGAGGTTGTAATGCAGGGACAAAAATTGACCTAAGAAGTTGAGCTTTCGCTGAAGAATATTTTAATGAGCACTGAAAAAGTATCTGCAGAAATAGAACAGGCTGTTGCAGCGGGCGAAGAAAAATCATCTGAGCAGAAAAAATTAGCAGATCAGTTGAAAGAATAAGCAGTGTAACGCAGCGGTTGGCTGCCGGGGTACAGCAGATAGCAAGGACAGCCGAAAATCTTAATAACCTTAATGGAGATTTGCAAAATCTGATAACCCAATTCAAAATACGGTGCTGAACGAAGTTTTAGAAAAATAAGTGGTAGAGCAAATAGTCGTATCATAAAATCTTAAAAAAAGGGGAGGAAGTTTCCTCCCCTTTCTTTAGCAAGATTATAAAGATAAAAATCGAAATTTTTTAATCCGACAATTCCTTATCTAATTTAATTTTTCCGAGATATGAAAATATTACAAAGAACAAAACAATCAGCCCTGTAATAGAAAAAATGATAATTAGTTTGCCCAAAAGTTCCGGTATCGATAACCCGGGTCTTTGAAAAATATTGTACTTTGCGTAGTAAACAAACTTCCCAAAATAACAATGGTAGCATACCCTAACAGAATAACCTTTATTTTTAACTTCTGAATTGGAATCGCACCGAAAAATAAAAGCGCGCTCACCAGGAACGATGAGTTTACCGTCAGGATAATTGCAAAGTCCTCAAAATCACTTATCGATTGACCGAGTGCGAGTTGGCGATAAATTGCAACTCCCTGCATAGCGATGATTGTTAGAAAATACATTACCAAAATTACCTTGTAAGCAATTTGTTTGTTCCGCTCATCCATATTTAAAAACGGTTTTTTGTTTTTCATTTTTCCTCCCAGAAAAGATCATTTAATGTTTTGTTTAATGCTTTTGCAATTTTTATGCAAAGATTTAAAGTTGGGTTGTATTGCCCTTTTTCTATGAGACCGATAGTCTGTCTCGTAACACCTATCAGTTCGGCAAGCTCTTGCTGGGATAAACCGCTCTCAACCCGCGCCATTTTTAGTTTTATGTTTTCCATGGGGCAAATGTAATATATATATTGCATTATGTCAAGTATAAATTGCATAATGGAATATATAATATGCATTCATATTATAAGTATATTCTCAGCTGGGGGAAAAATGTAAGTATGAAAATGGATAGGTGAGGTTAAATAATCATCAAGTTGATAAAAAAAAAATCTTTACTAAAAATTTAGCTTCATCTTTTCCAAAGGTATGATTTTACTTTTGCGCTGTCAGCAAAAATATTGAGTATTTACCGTGTGGTTTGTAAGCCATACTCGATGATTCAATCTTAATATTTTTAAAACCGGCGCTTGTTGCATAACTTTGCAAAGTTTTTCTTTCAAAACCAAAGTGAAAAACCCCGGTATCCTCGGTATGAAAACTACCGTCTTCAACATCTAAATCGGCTAAGGCAATAAATCCGTTTTCATTCAACATCTCGTAAAAATCCTTCAACAACATTGGAACATCTTCCACATGATGTATTGTCATTGAGGAGATAATTCCATCAAACTTTTTATCCAATTTAGTTTTTGTGATATCGATTTCTAAAATCTCAAGTTCACATTTTAATAGATTCTTCTTCTCATTCAACTTTTTATTCATCGACGCGGAGATATCGACAGCAGTTATTTTGTCTACAAACGGGGCTATTTTTTCAAGAAGCAAACCTGTTCCCGAACCGAAATCCATTATATCCATACAATTATTAAACTTGATATTTTTTAATATCGAGTTAGCAATATTTTCAACATTATTTACTCTGTTATTATCCTGTTCATAATTATCTGCTCTATATTGAAAAAAATCTTTACTCAATTAATTCTCCTTTTCTGAAAAATTGACTTTTAGTGTACGATATATAAGAAAAAATTTGGATTCCGGAAAATTTTGAATAAAGTTTTTATTTTATTTCGTTAATCGAGGTATTTGCATATTTATTAATACTTACCTTCGGTAAATCAAGGGTATCCATAATGTGTTAATATACTTCATCTTTTTCATCCAGTGTATTCGTTCGGGACTCCGGTTACGAAAACGGGTTGGTTTGAGTTTAGCGAGCAAACATTTTTTAATTTTAATGGAAGCGAATAAGCAAAAACCAAATGATTTCTATAATGATTTGCTTAATGTATATACCTGTTGGGATGTTTCGGCACATCAATTATGTTAACCAGATTGTTATTTTTGATAGAAGTAACTTTCCAGTTGAAGTTTTATAAATTAACCGGAAAGATAACTTGACTTAAATATCATTTTTGTTTTATGTTTAATTGTTAAAAATATTGTGTGATTTTGTTTTAATATTTAGCGCCATAGGGCAGGGAAAATGTAAAATTTACTTTATGCAAAATCATCTGTCTAAAAAAAAAATTCCGAATTAATGCTTATTGAGGCAGTTTACTTAGAGCGACATCATTAACTGGACAGTGTGAAGTGAAGGATCTGATTTTAAGCAAAAATAATGGTTTAAATTCTTCACTCTACGAAAACAACATGTATTAATATTTTACGTAACGTTAGTTATTGGTTGAATTATCGAATAGATATAATATTGTACAAAAATTAGCAATTCTTTAAATAGAAAAGAGCGTAATCTTATAAAATGGATCATCTTTTATTAGTTTTTGCGGGTAAGTTGTAATATGAATTCTAATAAATTAGCTCTAATAGTATAAAAACGGCCTCTACTTTACATTAAACACGAAATATTATTTGGATGGGAAAAATGAAAATATTATTAGGTATATTATTATTTTTGATGCTAATACCAGCAAATTTGTTCGGTCAAAAAAAATCTTCGCGTACAGATATTATGCAATACGACAGTTTGACCGGTACACGAAAAAGTTTATTCCTCGATAAAAATAAAGTAGCAGTTAAAATATTTGACTACGGCGGGATAGCTCCGGGATATGGTCTTTTTAGGGGTACTGATAATTTTGTTTGGGATGATAATTCTTACCTTTTTCTATTTTGTCCAATTGTTGCAGCATCCGTACCTTCTGCCTTTGATTCCTCAGTTAAAATAAAAATAGTTTCGGATGGAGTAAATGATTATACCTCTCCGCCTTTAATTGAAGTCAGTCCGGATGGCGATACCTTATGGCAGTGGCAGCCCTCAACCGGTTCATCCGATCTTTCACAACCTTTTATTGCTCATTACCCTGACGAAGATTTAAATAATGACGGCAAACCGGATAGTTGGCCGTATAAGTTTTTTAACCCCTCCACTAATTTGTATGAGTGGCCTTCTATATTACCCGCCAATGTACCGCAGCCGTTAATCGAGGCAGTATGGACGATGGATGATAGGGCAAACATGGAGTTTCCATATTTCCCTTATCTAAATGATTATACCCGAAGGGGAATCGGGTTGGAGATTGAAGGACGGGCTTTTGTTTGGAATCACTTTGCTTTTGAAAACAGCGTTATCTTTTTATATAAAATAAAAAATATAAGTGATAAGAATTTAGATTCATTGCAATTTGGTATGTACGGCGATGCCGATGTTGGAGGCGGCTCCCCGGAAAATTCTGATGACATGGGAAATTTTATTTCTTCTTTAAATGGTAATTATCCTCAAAATGCCCGCGGTATATTTTATTTCTATGATAATGATATGACCGGTCAAAATGGTAAACGCCTCGGTTTTATAGGAGGGAAATTATTCTCAGGGAATTATATCTCATCATCGTATAATGAATGGGTCTGGAGCACGGACAAAGTAAGGAATGACCTTTCTATGTGGAATAGGATGATACCCGGCACTATTGATACTTTGGCTCATACCGCAGATGTAGTTATTCTTACAGGGTCGGACTATTTTGCATTAAACTCTGGTGAAGAAAAAACATTTGGGTTTGTAATTAGCGCTGCCGACAGCCTTCCGAATTTGATAAGCAATATCTTAAATGGAAAGGCACTTATCGAATCGAACTTTAACTTTGATTCGCTATTCAGCGAAATAAATTTCCTGAATATAAATAATCATCCTGTTTATTCCGGTACCATAAATATTAGCTGGGATGAGGGAAGGGGAGATTCATATGCCGATATTTATTACAGTTCAAATGCAGGTATAAACTGGAAAATAATTGCAACTGATGTTCCGAATATCGGTTCATGTTCTTTTAATACACATAATGCAGATGACGCTGCCTTCGGAAGGTTTAAAATTAACTTAAAGAACGGCGAAGGTAGAATTATTGCATCAAATATTAGTCCTTATTTCTCCATTAACAATGAAGGGAATGGAAGTCCGCTGGTAACGATGCTTAATGAAGATTCGCTAACATCTAAACTAATTACGGACGATGTTTTTAATTTTGAAATGTTCATCGGTGACCCGGATAATTCATCTCTTCAGTTGGACATTTACTATTCACTTTCCGGTACGGATGAATTTACTTTTTATAGTCACAGGCAAATCGTTTCGGATACTATGGCTGTTTTAATACCGATTGATTTAGTAAACATTCCAAATGGCGAACATATTAAAATAAAGTTTGTTGTTAACGATGGCAGTTTATCCTCGATATATATAACACCGGAATTTTCAAAAAACAACCATCACGAAGTGTTAAATTCGCAATACATAAATATATCTTCCGGCAGTTTACATGTTCCATTTGAAGTTAGGGTAATAAATCCCGCAGCATTTAAAGCGGATGAATATGAAATATCCTTTAATGATTACATTTCTGCTTCAAGTAAATGGAAAACATTTAAGGTTTATAATAAAACTCAAGATTATTATGTTTTGGAGGACACCCGGTTATTTCCATTTAACGAATCCAAGGTATTTGACGGATTAACTTTTTATAATGAAGATGTTTTTAATGATATTGACACTTCAAAGTCATACTGGAACAATCCACATCCACTCAAATTTAATGCGGAAGCAATGAACGGTTTGCAGAATAAATCTCCAAACGACTATTCCGTTGTTTTCAGCAATGAGTATAACGATTCTTCAAATTCTTTATATGATTTTCCCGGAGTTCCTCTTTGCCAGGTAAGGACCACTAATTTTAAAGTTTATGATATAACTAACCCTCAACAGCCAGAAAGAATTAAATTCGGGTTCCCTTATGACAGTGCTCCCTTCGGCACAATATCTAGTGGAGATTTACTTGCTCTAACGAATAACAAATATAAAAAACTTACATGGCTTGTTAGGTTTTCCGGAGCAAATGAACCTGTTCCGGCATTTGGTGATACCTTATTTATTTTTACAATAAAAGGTTTATCCAAATTCGATACGGTAAAAATATCCGGGTTGCCAGTAAATGTGAAAGAAGAAAATTACTTGCCGACAAATTTTACATTATATCAAAACTATCCTAATCCATTTAATCCGACAACAAAAATAAAATTTTCAATCCCTTCGGGTTTTTGGAAATCACAAAATGTTTTGATAAAAATATATGATGTTTTGGGAAGGGAAGTAGAAACAATTATTAATAAAGAATATTCATCAGGCATTTACGAGGTAATATTTGACGGAAGTAAATATGCAAGTGGAATGTACATTTATAAATTAACGGCTGGTAATTTTTCAAAAAGTTTGAAGATGATTTTAATAAAGTGAGCACCAAGCGAAGCTTGGACATTACTAATTGGGTGCGGCAAGGAGTTGCGACCAAAGCCAAGTCTCATCATGGGAAAACTCTATCCCCATATAGCGGGAAGCCGGGTTAGCTCTGGAAACGGTGATAATCTAAGCGGCTTGACAAAGTAACCATAAAGGGTGCGACGCAAAAGACCGGGTTGTAACGAAAGTGAACACACAGGTAGCCTCGTAAAGATAAACCGAGATGGACGAGCCTTTATTTTATAGGCGAAGTCAGCATTATAAATCTGATAAAAGTAGAGTGGGATTTATAACATCTCCGGGGTATTAGTGACGACACGGACAGAAAGAATGTTCAGGAACTTGTCCCGAAGGGATCACTATGTGAGGAAGCCCTCGCCAGCCCTATGAAAATTAGGAAGAGGTAATCCTCATAATAAAAGAAAGAGGATGAAAGCAGGCAGGGTGGCGGATGAGACCGTAGTACCGACAGATGATAATGCAACAAAACGTTATCGTAGGAAAGGGTCTCTGCTGAAAGGAAAGCTACTAAAGAAACAAAGGAATATGTATTGCAGGAAAGGCTAACAAACATAGAGAAAATTCAGGAGTTTCAGAGGAAGCTGTACGAAAAGGCGAAAGCAGAATCGAAGTACAGGTTCTACAGTCTGTATGATAAAACATATCGTATGGATATATTGGAAGAAGCCTATCGCAGGGTAAAAGCCAATGGTGGAACAAGCGGAGTTGACGGAGAAGCCATAGACGATGTAGAAAGACAAGGCAAAGCCGAATACTTAACAGTACTTCAGAAGGAACTAAAGGAGGAACAGTACACGCCAAAGCCGGTAAAACGAGTATATATCCCGAAAGCAAACGGAAAGAAACGCCCATTGGGTATTCCCACCGTAAGAGACCGCATAGTGCAGACGGCATTTCTGGTGATACTTGAACCAATATTTGAGGCTGATTTTACAGAATCAAGTTATGGATTCAGACCGAAGAAAAGTGCGCACGGAGCGGTACGGGAAATATACAAATACCTGAACTGGGGCTGTGAAGAAATTTATGATGTCGATCTGGAAAAGTACTTCGATACGGTAGAGCATTGGAAGCTGATGAAATTACTGGCGCAAAGAGTATCGGATGGAAAGATACTTCACGTAATCAAACAGTGGTTAAATTGCGGATACGTAGAAGAAGACGAACACCGACAGAGTAAACGAGGCACACCACAGGGAGGGGTAATAAGTCCATTACTGGCAAACATATATTTGAATCCGATAGACAGAGCGTTTGAACGAAGCAAACTCGGAACAATCAAGGAAGGGTCGATTCATATAGTTCGCTATGCGGATGATATGATAATCCTTGCCCAACAGAAACTTGAGAAAGGGATAGACCTACTGGAACACTACACGGAACGCCTGGGATTAAGTCTGAATAAAGAGAAAACACGAAGACTGAAATTCAAGGAAGAAAAGAAGGTAGAGTTCTTAGGATTTCAATTTCATAGAGTTACGAGTTGGAAGAATGGAAAACGACTGATACTTGTCACGCCGAGTCCGAGAAGTCAGAAGCGGTGCAAAGAGAAAATAAGGAAACTTATTAATCACAGCATACCGTTGAAAGTGAAAGACCAGATAGAAAATCTTAATAGATTTCTGAAAGGTTGGACAGGCTATTATCGGCTTGGACACAGCAGTCAAGCGCTTCGAGAGATACGCAACTATACGAATAAACGAGTCCGCCGACTGATACAAAGACACAAAGGTAGAAGTGGGTACGGATGGTATAAAATGAGTTCGGATGATGTATATGGAAGATTGGGACTGTACTGCGACTATAAAGTTCTCCCGTTGTAGCCGAAGCGTATTAATCATTCAGGAAAGCCGTATGAGGGAAAACCTCATGTACGGTTTGACGAGGGTTCAAGGGAAACAGAGCTTCAATGCTACTGCGCCCTTGTCCTACTCTACAATTTATGGAAATTTTACTTTTGATATGGACATTAGCAATACTTCAAGCAATAATCGTATGCTTAGACAAATATACTGCTCACTTAATTTCTCCGATAAAACCTTAAAAAAAGAGTTTGATGATGTTGATAGCAAGCGAATTGTTGCTGCAAAAGAAAATTATGAAAAAGTTGTTGTATTAAATCTACATTCCAAAAGTATTGTTAAAAAGAAACTATCTGTCTACTTACCAAAAGAAGATATTTTAAACTTCTGGGATGAAAAGGTTAGAGTAGGCTTTACTTTTACAAAACTATGGGGGATTAAAAAAACAAAAATCAATTTTAATAGCTACTTTATTAAATGGAGAAATTCAAAAGTAGGTATAACGTTACAAGTATTCATATCGAACCCCATAAAAAAAACGGAGTAAACCGCGCTGAGGTATAATCCAGTGTCCCCACAAAGAAACGGGGTCTATGGATGGTCTAAGCCCCGCCTCCACTTCGTTTTTGCTGGCAGCCGCAAAGCGGAACAAGCTTGATAATCTGGAATTTAAATAGAATGGTTTGAGGTAGGATTAGAATTTAGTCAACAAGGCATTTTAGATGTGTGCTGGCTTCAGAGTATTATTGGCAGCAATTACGGCGTTAATTTTTTCACGCGGTAAAAGTAAGTTTCTTGTGTCCGCTGTGAAAGACCGAAAAGTTGCATATTTTCGGTCATTCTTTGAAGTTGTTCGTACATAGTATACCTCGCTGATATTTTGTGAATAGAAATGTTTAGTTGAGGTATACTATAATATTTATTGCAATCTTACAAGCAGAGAACAAACCGGAGCGAAGTAACCGCCGCTTTGCTTCTTAGTTCAACCCGCAACTCAACTTGACCGCTTCATTCGGTTCGGCTTTTTTGCTGTTTTTGGATTTGTCTTTTTCGTTTAACATTGTTGTTTAAGTTTATTTAATCATGAAATAATTTTTTAATTATTGGCGGTGTCTATCTAACTTAACCTATTGTTCTGGGCGGCGGGTTATCAGCAACATCATTATACCGCATAAACAAATTGTAATATTCTTTTTTTTAGAGTATTTTTCAAAATAAACTAATTCTCTGAAAGAAATACTTTTTGGGTATTGAAACAAATAAGGAAATGTATATGCCGGAAAAATCAAAACTCTGGTACTTAGAAAATTTTAACCTTTTTAATGAACTCAGCCAGGATAAAATGATGGAGTTAAATCGGATGATTTCTGATCGCGAGACCAAAGGCGATGAACCGATTTACTTTACCGATGAACCGTCGAAGACAATCTACTTTCTTAAAACCGGCAGAGTTAAAATCACAAAATTTCTTGCCGACGGGAGCGAAAAGATAATCGCCATTATAAATCCGGGAGAAATTTTTGGAGAAATGGCTTATCTGGAAGAAGGGAAGAGAACAGATTTCGCCATAACCGTAGAACCATCCTTGATCTGTGCAGTTAATAAAAATGATCTCTCCTCATTCATAGAAAAAAATCCCGGATTAAATTTGCGTTTGACCAAAATATTGGGTCTTAAAATCCGCAGCTTTTCCGAACGAATTGAAGACCTTATTTTTAAAGATGCCGACCAGCGTGTGGCTTCTTTTATTTTAAGATATGCAGAAAAAAACGGTAAAAAGATCGGCGAACAACTATTTGTAAAACCATTCTTGAAGCATCAAAACATCGGGGAATTGACCGCCTGCTCAAGACAAACGGTAAATTATATTTTAACCGATTTGCGAGCTAAAGGAATAATTGATTTTGACAGAAGTAAGCTTATCATTAATAAGATTGACCAACTTAGAGCATTCATTTCTTGAGAATTGTTGGAAACTTGACAAAATCATATCAGGCTTTCCCTTAATTTTCAAATAAAAAAAGAAAATGTACCTAAGACTTATTGTTTCCGATGACTGTGCGGCTTGCGAGAGAGCTAAAGAGCAATTGCAAAAAATTACGGCTGCAAATCCTAAAATTTCTGTAGATGTAATCCATATTAACTTATTTAAAGATCGAAGAATATTTGTAACTCCGGCTCTGTTAGTAAATAATGAACTTTTTTCGTACGGAGATATTGACGAAAGCAAACTCCTTTCCAAATTAAATTGAGGTGAAGATGGCATTTATTAAAGTTATTGACGAAGCGCTTGCCGTGGGTAAGTTAAAAGAGGTTTACGACGACATCGCTAAATCGCGCGGTAAACTTTCTAACATAATGAAGATTCATAGTTTGCATCTGGATGCAATGGTGAAGCATATGGACTTGTACAAATCGATCATGTTCGGCAAGTCAAATCTTTCCCGCGAATTAAAAGAAATGATTGCGGTAGTAGTATCAGTGGCAAACAAGTGTTAGTATTGTATAAATCATCACGCAGAAGCCCTTAATTTTTATTGGAAGAATCGAGAAAAAGTAGAACTCCTTATAACTGATTTTAGAAGTATTGAAACCGAACCCGAAGTTAGATTGCTGCTTGACTATTCAGATAAGTTAACTACAACCCCCAACCAGATTTCACAAACAATAATCGACGAAATAAAATCTTCCGGGTGGAGTGATGAAGATATTCTATCGGTGAATTTAATTATAAGCTACTTCAACTTTGTAAACCGTATTGCACTTGGGCTCGGAGTTGAATTCAGCGAAGAAGAAGTTAAAGGTTATAAGTATTAGAGCAATTTATAATCTCATCTTTCTCTCGAAGCTTTTCTGCCGCCTTTATTAAATTTTTGTTCAAGCGGATTCTCTCCGATCATCAAACCTGCCATTTCGTAAATTCTATCAACTAATGCTTTTGCTCCATCGTGCAACGTTTTACTTTCTTGAACATACTTAACATTGTTTTCCATATCCTCCGCGCTCCAGCCGCGTGAATGCGCAATAAAAGGAAATTGCGGAAACTGGCAGCCAAGCTCGGCAAAAAAACCAAGCATACCTCCGGCAACACCTTGAACATTATCTTGACCGCCGGTGATTATTAATCCAACTACTTTATTTTTTAACAGATGTTTCCCGGCTATTGTTTCCTGGTTTTGAATAGTGTTCATTCTCTCAACCATTTTATAATAAAGACTGCTTGCAACTCCCCAGCGAATTGGTGTTGAAATTATAAATGCGTCTCCCCAATGAACAAACGCGTCGTAAATTTTTTCCATTTCATCAGTCGGGTCTAATTGAGTTATGGTACATGGAAAAGTACAAGCCTTCGCCGATTTTGAATAATACCCTTCGAAAGTTCGTATGTTCATATCATTCAGTTTGAAAAGTTTTGTTTCGCATCCTTTACTTGCGGCATAATCGAGCGCCGTATTTAATAAATGATCTGAAGTGCTGTAACGGGGAAAGTCTTTATTCATCGCTGTTGTAGAAATTTCAACCAAACGAACGCCTCCCGGTTCTCTTTGAATTTTTCTTGTTAAAGGATGAGGCGGATGCAGAAGCTTGTTCCTCTTTGAAGCTGAATCGAGATCGATAAAAAGTTTTCCATCTTCTATTTTGATGTTGTAAGAAGGAACTTTGTCTTCTTCGTATCCGGGTTCACCTTTCCCGGTTTTGTGGTGGAACTTCCAATAATGCCAGGGACAAACAACATATTCGCCGTCGAGATGTCCTTCACCCAAAGGTCCTCCAACGTGATTGCAAACTCCGGATATAACTCCAAATTCATTGTTCTTATAGCTGACGGCAAATTTCGTTTTGCCAAAAACAAATTCGGTCAATTGTTTTTGTTTTAACTCTTCAACTTTTCCGACTTCAATCCAGTTGTTCATTTTTAAGCCTTTCTCAATTACGCATAAAATAATTTTTCTTTCGGAATATAAACTTCAACCGTGGTTCCTTTATTTTTTTCGCTTTCGATTTTCAGTTCAAAACCATTAAGGTCGCAGCATTTTTTTGCAATGGCTAATCCCAATCCGTTACCTTCAAACTTGCGGGCAATTCTCATATCTTCCTGCCGGAAAGGCTTAAGTTGATTTCCGGTTGATTTTATTACCCATTACATATAGTAAGTCCTTCTTACTAAAAGGTTTTGACAAATAATCATCACATCCGATTTCCATCAACTATTCGGGATAATTTTTTAAAAGAATCAAGCATTTTGTTATTCATATTGTTCACTCCGGAGAAACTTCTTTTAATTAAAAGCAAACAGAAATTCAATTCCGCCTGCATTAGAGGTAGTCAATTGAATTTCTCTAACATTTCTATAAAGAGGAAGCTGATAAAACAATTTTAATTGAGCAGATCCTTCATAATAAATTATTCCGGCACGGCATCTAAATAACTGCCTCCGGTGCTGGACAAAAAACGTCCGTTGGAAAAATCTTCATTCGAAAATCTCGATTTGAAACTTGATGAAAGAGTTATGTAGTCCAACAAATAATATTCGCCCATCATCGAAACAACATACTCATCACTGAATCGATAACCATCGGCATTGTAGCCGGGGTATAATCCGGTGCCCCCGCAAAGAAATGGGGTCTATTGATGGACAAAGCTCCGCCAAAAAAAATGGCGGGTAAGCACCAAGCGACTTAACGCGGAGGCTTGAATTTTCAATAACACATTTTATAAATGTGTTAACTCTTTCGGGATGTAGTAATCTCGAAAGAAGAATAAAACCCTTCCTTTTTGCGGATGTAAGAAATAGAAGGAAATCTTTTCCGTTAGAAGCGGGATGTATTCCAAAAATAAAATTAATTACGGTGTCCCGTCCGTTAGGTACCGGACTGACGGTTAACACGCCCCTATAAGGCTTAAACCATGCTTTGATGTATGAGTTGATTTAGACTACTATAAAGGCTATATTATAGTCGCAAAAAGATAGGATATAAAATGAAATTTAGTGAGGCTGTAAAACCAATTAGTTATTTAAAAACTCACGCTTCCGAAGTTGTTCGGGATGTTGCAGAAAATCGGAAAACATTAATTATTACTCATAATGGTGAGGCAAAAGTTATTCTTCAAGATGTTAGGGTATATGAGCAGACGCAAGAGAGTATAGCCCTATTAAAAATACTTGCATTAAGTGGAAAAGAAATAAAAAGGGGCAATTATAAAACAGTTGGAAAATCGTTTGAAAATGTTCGAAATCGTATAAATGATTTTAAACGGGGACAACGTGAAGTTGAAAGCTAATATCGTTTCTTCAGCTGAAGAAGATTTATTTGAAATCTATCAATATATTTTTTTCAACGATTCAGAAGAAAAAGCAGAAAAATTATACTCAAAATTGTGTGAGAAATGTTTATCTCTACAAGATTATCCAAATCGTGGTCATGTACCCCCAGAATTAAGCCTACTTGGTATAGATGATTTCGTAGAACTTAGTTATAAACCATATCGTGTTATTTATCAAATCATAGAGAAAGTAGTTTTTATCCATTGTGTTTTAGATGGTCGTAGAGACATTCAAAAACTATTAGAAGAAAGATTAATGCGATAATAAATCGGCTTAAAATGTTACAAGGATTCATACCAAGCCCCGTAAAAAAACGGGGTAAATTGCGCTGAGGTATAATCCAGTGTCCCCGCAAAGAAACGGGGTCTATGGATGGACAAGCCCCGCCAAACAAAATGGCGGGCAAACTGCAAGCGACTTAACCTGGAGGCTTGCATTTTAAATAGTACATTTTATAAGTGTAATAACGCTTTCGGGATGTTGTTATCCCGAAAGAAGAATATAACCCTTTCTTTTTACGTATGTAAAAAGTAGAAGAAAATCATTAAAATAAAATTAACTGCTATGTTGTGTTTTAATAACCTTTCCCGTTCGTTAGCTAACGGATGGGCTCTGGCTTAACAATATATTTTTAAGAAACGAAGTGTTCAAAAAATCTAATATGTTAAAGTACATTTTATTATTTAGTACTATCAGCTTTTTTAGTTTTTCAGTTTGCTCAGCACAAAGTGTGCAAATAATCGATGGCTGGTATTACATTAACGGAGAAAAATTTTTTGTTAAAGGAATAGGTTATGAAACACATACCCGACCGGGTCAGGTTCCATGGATTTATTCTTTTAATGCCGATTTAATAAGCTTCGATTTGAACCGGATAAAAACTGCCGGCTTTAATACAATACGAACGTGGGGCGCATTAAGCGAAGAAGAATTACAGCTTATTCAAGAATCCGGAATCAAAATTTTATTTGGCATCTGGATTGATCCTGCCGGAGATTTTAGTGATGAAGGATTTGTAACTGAAGCTATTAACCATGTTAATGCAGTGCTTAACTACTCTGCCAACTACAATTCAATTATCGGCTATAGTATAATGAATGAACCGCAGGTACAGCATATATATGATGCCGGAGCGCAATCGCTGGCTGATTTGTGGCAATCAATCATCGCATTGATTCATCAAAGACATCCCGGTATCCCGGTTTCCTTCTCAAACACAATCATAGGTGATTACATTAATATGAATGTATTTGATTATGCGGGATACAATGCATACATCTATAATCCTGTTACAATTTCTAAATCCCATGGTTATGAGGGGTACCTGCACTTTTTAAAAGAGAACCGTGCATCTGATATGCCATTTATTATTACAGAGTATGGTTTATCTGTTTCACCCGGTACCCCTGGCAATGATTATGGTTACGGTGGCAACACACTTGAACAGCAGGTGTCGGGAGATTTGTTAATGTATCGCGAGCTTATTGATGCGGACGCACAGGGTAATTGTGTTTTTCAATATCATGACGGCTGGTGGAAAGGTGGTAATGAATTTTCACACGATCCGAGCCCGGAAGAATGGTTCGGATTGATAGAATTTTCAAGTTTAAATGATAACTACGGAACACCCCGCCCGGTATGGGAAGCTTATGAAAAATACAATAAGGCAATAATTACAAATCCTAAAAACGGAAACATATATGGCAGCACTATTCCAATTGAGATTTTTACCACAACTGATGTAGTATCTTATACAATCAGTAAAAATGACAGTGTACTCGTTTCAAATTCAATTGCAAGCACTTATTACGCAGATGAACTAATTTTAGAAATAGATGAAGATATAAAAGATGTTGAATTAGTTTTTAACTTTTTTGATTCAAATAACGATACATTAAAAACAGAAACTATCTCTATTCTTTATTCAAATTCCGAATTAGAATTGCCTCAACTTACAATAAATGTCACTCCCGAAAATCCAATACCTGGCAGTTTAACTACTTTAAATATGCACGTTATAACCAATCCTTTATTTTCGATTGAAGGGGATAAAATCGATTACGTAATACATCCTCATATCGGTTTCGATCCCGGAATTGCAAAATCAAGTGTAATGTCATTTATAAATAATGAATGGTCCGCCTCCGGTTATTTTAATTTGCCATCCGATACTAAAGTTGCAACATTTGCGGCGGGCTTTGCAATAAATTACGGTACATTTAAAAAGCGCGTTTCAAACCAGAAAATTTTAATGTTCGGTAATTGGGCTGATCCAATTGCTGCGCCGGAACTAATAACAGGATTAACAATAGAGCAAAGGAAAAATTGGAATAGCGAAATAGTATTATCTCAAAATTATCCAAATCCCTTTAATCCAACGACAACTATATTTTATGAAATAAAGAAAAGCGATTTTATACAATTAATTCTGTTTAATGTACTTGGTCAAAAAATTATTACTTTAATAAATGAATATAAACTACCCGGATTATATGAGGCCGAATTTGATGGAAAAGATTTGTCAAGCGGTGTGTACTATTATCAATTAAGAACAAGTTCAAAAGTTGAGACAAAAAAAATGCTTTTGTTAAGATAATTGTTGCTTAGCCCATTCCTCAAACTGTCTGCTATTTCGCAATAGGCAACGGTTTAGCTAACGGATTACGGGTATATGCCGCCAAACCGGATTTTCGAAAAGCACAAAATAAAGTTTTAGAGATGCTCTTAACTAATCTTCTATGTTTAACTTTAAATTATTTTGTATATATTCTCTCAAACAAAAAAAAGACAATAGTTATAGAATGTACCGTAAAATAATAATTCGTAACATAGAAAAGAACGACTTTGATGCGGTCAGAACTCTCCAGCAGAAAGTCTATCCGCATATGCGCCCCTGGTCACTGAATCAATTAGAAAACCATCTCATTCAATTTCCGGAGGGACAAATTATTGCTGAGTTCGCGGGACAGATTGTCGGTACAGCTAGTTCGCTGATTATACAGTGGAATGAATACACACCTTATCATAGCTGGAAAGAAGTTACCGGCGCAGGATCTTTCGATACTCATAATAAAAATGGCTTGACCCTATACGGAGCAGAAGTTTGTGTTGATCCAGAAATAAGACGCCAGGGAATAGGTAATAAACTCTATAAAGCGCGCAAAGATATATGTAGGCGATTTAACCTAAAAAGAATAATCGCTGCCGGAAGAATCCCGAATTATCATCTTTATGCCGACAAGATGACCGCGCACGAATATGCAATGCATGTAATTTGGGGTGATATTTATGATCCTGTGCTGCGATTCCAAATAAAAGAAGGATTTCAGTTTTGCGACGTTATAGAAAATTATCTCGTCGGTGATAACGATTCACTGGAATATGCTACACTCATTGTTTGGCTGAATCAAGATTATAAAGAAAATAAAAGAAAGGTTTCCGAATGAAAGTAAGAATAGCCGCTGTGCAATATCAATTAAGAAAAATAAACTGTTTTGAAGATTTTGAGCAACAAATCCAATTTGTACTTTCTTCGGCGTCAGAGTATAAACCCCAGTTTGTACTTTTCCCTGAGTTGTTTACAACCCAGTTGCTTTCTTTCATTCAAACCTCGGATATTTACAATGCAGTAAGAAAACTTGATGCCTACACCGAAAAATATATAAACCTATTTAGAAGTTATGCCGAACAATATAATTTTTATATCATTGCCGGAACCCATCCAAATATCCGCGAAAATAAAGTTTATAATTCTTCATTTTTATTTACTCCTACCGGTGAGGTTCATACACAGGACAAAGTACATCGTACAAGATGGGAAAAAGAACTGTGGGATGTTACACCCGGTGATGAGTTCAAAGTTTTCAAAACTGAGTTTTGCCCTATATCAATATTAATTTGTTATGATGTTGAATTCCCTGAAGCGGCAAGAATTGTAGCGGAAGCCGGCGCTGAAATTATTTTTGTCCCCTCGTGTACCGATGATAGACAAGGGTTTTTAAGGGTAAAGTATTGTTCGATGGCAAGAGCAATTGAAAACCAGGTTTACGTCGTAATGACGAGTACTGTCGGTAATCTGCCAGTTGAGAATATGAATTTACACTATGGACATGCTTCAATTATCACTCCATCTGATTTTCCATTTTCACGTGACGGGATAGCCGCTGAAGGTTTAATAAACCAGGAGCAAATTATTATAGCTGATGTTGAGTTAGATTTGCTTGATGAAAATAGAATAAAAGGAACGACAATACCCCTTCTTGATAAACGAAAAGAAATTTATGAAAAACCTGCAACTATTGTAAAAGCTTTGTAATCAAAAAGGAGTATACTCTAACAAGGTTGTAAAAGGATAAAACCGTTTAACGGTTTACAAAACAACCAGTCAACCTGGGTTTTTCATTTGATAATTCTTGCAGTGGTTTATTCAATTGCAGCCTTCTGGAGAATGAATAGTTTAAAGAAGGCGTTTGTTTTTAATAGCAACAGCAACACATAGAAAAATCCAGCGAACATAGGAACTTATAAATTACTTTAAAGCCGGGTTGCCCAACGAATAAACAACCCATTTTTCTGTCTTGCTGCTAAAAACAAAACCAAATTTTTCCAACAGTTTGATTGATTTTATATTATCAGGTGAAGCCTCGCCGATAATAATTTTGAGTTTTAAGCACTCAAAACCAAAACTAATTATCTCCGGAATTACTTCCTGCATTATTCCCTTGCCATGAAATTCGGGAAGAAGCATAAATCCAATTTCAGCCTTTGTACTATTCTCCGAAATATTCCAGAGACAAATCGTCCCGATCAGTTTAGAATTGTTTTTAAAAGAAATCGCCCAATAATGCCATACATTATTTGATGCGCTGATAATTTTATTAATAAACTTTCGGGCATCATCAATAGTTTTTGCCCTTTGTATATCAATATATTTTAACACTTCATTTTCGGATCGAAGACGAAATATTTCATTCTCATCCGCAATTGAAAGTTGTCGGAGGATAAATCTCTCGGATTTCAAATTACAAAACTTTTTATAACTAATATCATACTCCTATATTCAATCCAAACTAAATATTATTTTTAGAACCCGCTTGATGCTTTGAAAATTTACCACGCGGATAAAGGCGGCGATTTTTCTAATGGTACTATAATTATACTTTTAGCCGCATCGTCAACATTTATCCACGATAGTTTTGTTATTATTTAAGAACCATTACTTTAATTCAAAAGCCACTGCGTATACTATTAAAAGATGAAAATGTCGACACAATATAATTACATTTTAGAAACCGCCCGACTTTAAAATATTTTGACGAACAAAATTAAAAAAAATGCTTGTGAATAAGAATCGTTTTTTAGACCGGAATATGATTGACCGGGTTTTTCTTAGCATTACAATTTTTAACCGTATACCACCGTTGCATTATCCCGACAATTGTTTTCCCGATCTGTCGCAAATATCTGACTTGCCGTCTTCAATTCACTGTTTTATTCAATATTGCACCCTTATTAATGGCACACCTCTTGTTTGTCACACTATAAGATGACAATTCGGCTTAATCTGTAAGTCGCGAGGTTTTTTCTGATGAGGAAATATTGACCATACAAATTGTTTATGACTTTCTACCGCTTAAAAACCAAAACCTCCAATAAACTATCCAATAATATTCGTGTCATCTTCGTTATGGAAACTCAATGTTTTTTAGTTCTAAGATAACTACTTAATTAAAACAACAAAGGAGAACGTAATGTTCACGAAAAACACATTAATCATCGTTGTTTGCTTGTTCTGTGGTGCGGCACTTGCTCAAAAAGCTCCGCTGTGGGAGAAAGATTTGGGTGAACCCATTAAAGAATACAACTTTATAAATGAGGGCAAATACATATTTTTTACAAGTAATGAATATGTTTGGTGTCATAATTCAACAACAGGCGAAGAAGTCTGGAGTAAAGAAATCCCCGGTTTTGAGGATAAAGGGATAAACTTTTTGCTTGGCGAAATGTACCTTACAAATTCTGATAACAAGCTTCAGGCATACGACGCACTTACCGGTAAATTACTTTGGGAAAAAGAATATAATGATATAGATCAGGGTGACTATCGATCAATGGAGTTTATAAAAAACAATGCAGTTTTCCGTTATGATGAAAATGAAATCGGTATTGATCTTAATAATGGAAATGAACTCTTCAGAATGGAAATTGATTATTGGGGTGAACTTGTAGATCTCGGAACATTCAATTATTCGGTTCTCGAAAATCAAAACAAAATGTTTGTTTTGGAAGACTCGGAAAAAGCTGTACTGTTTGACGTCACAACCGGCAAAAGACTATTTGAGTCGGATGGATTTGATATTAATAAAGACTTGATAAAAGCAAAACTTCCCTGGATGTACAAAAGCCCCGGAAACGATTTTTTGCTTTGTGTTCTTGAAGACGGCGCAGTAGTAGTTGATGTAAGGAATAATAAAGAGATGGCGCGCCGCGAATTTTCAGTTGACGGGGATATAAATGCGCTCCTACCAACCAGCGATGGCTGCGCTGTAATGGGGGATAAAAAGTTTGTTCATTTTAACTTTAAGACCGGTGAGATTAAAGAGTTTGAATTCCCGGTTGATGACCTTAGAACACTCCACGCATACAAAACAGGTAATAAAGATCTATTAATCGTTTCAATGGCAGATAAACTCGCATCGATTGATCTTGCCGGAGGAACAGTTTTATGGGTTACAAAAGAAGATGATTCTGACTTCGAAGGTTATGCCCACCGATACTTAAAAACAGACGGTAACAATATTGTGCTGACATATGTAAGAGCGACTATGTTTGCAGAGGATAACGGCACATATATTTTTTTGATGAGCATAGATGGAATTACCGGGAAAGTAAACTACAAAGTACCCGTAATTGTATGTAAAGGAGCTTTAATGGGTTTTCAACGGACTCTTGCCAAAGGCATTACTAGTTTGATGTCTGCATTTGTAACAGTCGCTAGTGGTGGTGTTGGTGCAGATGCCGGAAACCAGATGACCGATATGGTAAACAGTATGATGGGATATGATAATATCGGTTTTGAATATCAATCTATCAATTACGGGAACAATAACTTTATTTTTTACGGCGGCGGTTCAAATACAAATAAAACATATCAACCGATGTGGAACCCCGCTACAAGGGAAGAACCGGGTGAGGGTTTTGTTTCGGTAAATTATAAAACTGGCAAAATAAATTACCAAACCTATTTCCCCATCTCCTCAGATATGAATGAACAAGAGATAGCAAATCTTCCACCTCTTGCTATTTACAAAAACATAGCATATATCGCGGGAGATCAGAGAGTAATAAAATTTAATTTTGATACCGGTGAAAAAGTCTGGGAAGTAAGCGTGCCCGACAAGTTCATACGCGAAGTAACACCGATTGATGATATTCTTTATCTAAAATATGGTGTACAAATATTTGATGTTAATTTAAAAGAAGACGATGTTGAACTAAAAGGAAGAGTAAAAGAAGACCCCTATGGTTTTATAGCCGTTGAAGAACCATCCGGAAAAATATTGTGGCAAAAAGAAACGACGTCAGACCCTGTGCTTTTAACACCGCAATTTTCAATTGCTAATTATTACGACTCGCGCACAAAACTACTATACTTTGCAGATTTGGAAAATTTGTACGCTTTAAGAATGGGGAAAGACGGCGGCAGTTATGCATGGCAGGTAAATTTTGAGAAGGAAGGTATTGGCGAGTTTGACTTTGAAGAAAGTTACGCTATTGTTGAAAAATGGCTCGGCACAGTTCCCCATACATCTTCAACTTCCACATATATAGGCGGTGGTTGGGCAATTAAAACAACCTCTACAACAGGAGGTTACGATAAAGAAGCTGTTTCAGAATTTCTTGATGAAGCTGCCGGCGCGGATATGACATCGACCTATACAAGCTGGGGAAGTTACTGGGGCGTGTCCGCAAAAAAATGTCTTCGTGTGTTATACGGCTCCGATAAAATTGTTGTTTTTGGACCCGATAAAATAGGTCTCATAAATTCCATCGACGGCAAAATCGACTGGACAAAAGAATGGGATTATGATAACAAAGCCGTACACTATATACCGAAAATATTAAACGGCAATATAGTTTACGCAATGGATGAGAAACTTACACTCATCGATCTCAAAACCGGGAAGGAAGCGTACAGTGCCGAGATTTCGGATAAATCAAAATTTTTCGAAGCACCCGATAATACAAACATCTTTACACTTTACGATGAGGAGATTGCCGGTTTTCCGGTGAGTACAAAGTAATTTTAAATTTTGTTTTTCCCTTTTATTAATTTTGCCCCGTTATTTTGTCAGCACTAAATGGCGGGGCTATTTTTTTATATGATTACAAGGTGTATTACCTGAAATAATCCATTTTAGAACTAAAAATATTTTAAGATAGTGGTTTCGTAAATATTTTATTAACTCACCTGACGCAAGAAACAGTTAATCGAATGTAAATCGAAGTCTGTTAACTAACAGATTTTTAGAGCTTCCCTTAATTTAGTTTAATCCAAATCATCAACACGCATAACAAGCAATGCCGCAATAACGAATGAAACGCCTCCGAGAAGCAAAGCATAAATTGCCTCACCGCCGAAAAGATCGCGAACAAAAAAACCAAGAATTGCCGCCGCAGTTATTTGCGGAATAACAATAAAGAAATTAAAAATTCCCATATAAATACCCATTTTATCTGCGGGTAGAGAACCTGCTAAAATAGCGTATGGCATCGCTAATATTGAAGCCCAGGCTAAACCAATTCCAAGTTCCGAAATTAAAAGAAGATTAGGATTTGTAATTATATAAAATGAAGCTAAACCTAATCCACCCACAACAAGGCTTATTGCGTGCACCATTTTTCTACTCGTCTTTTTTGCAAGCCAGATTAAAAGAAATGCCATAACCGCGGCAAAACCATTATAGACAGCCATTAAAACTCCAACCCAATCAGCGCCTTCATTATACAATGCTGATTTCGGATCTACCGCGCCGTAGATATGATGAGTAACAGCAGGAGTTGTGTAAATCCACATTGCAAATAATGCAAACCAGGAAAAGAACTGAACATAAGAAAGCTGCACCATTGTCTTCGGCATTTTGAACAGGTCGTTCATAACTACAACAAGTCCGTTTGATGTACGTTTCTGTTTTGTCATCAAACCAACTATTAATTGAAGCAAACCGAATAATGTTATTCCGCAAAAGAAAACCCCGAGACCGTAATCCATATAAATAAACGTATAGAAGAGTGCAAACAATGCTGCGCCTGTCAAAACCCAAATCCATCCGTTTCGAATGAACCTGTTGTAATCAATAGATTCCATTCGCTGCAAACGCTCTTTTTGAGATTGTTCGCTCTCTGAAAATTTGGCTAATTCTTCCGGTGAATATTCCTTTGAGGTTATAACAGTATAAAGAACGGCTAGAAAAAATATTGCTCCGCCGATATAAAATGAAAACTTTACCGATGCAGGTATCATTCCCCCGGGGGCAGTATTACTTATACCGAACCAGTTTGTCATCATGTAGGGGAGGGCAGAAGCGATGATAGCGCCTGTGCCGATAAAAAAACTTTGCATTGAAAAACCGATTGTGCGCTGTTCACCGGGAAGCATATCCCCAACGAATGCTCTGAAGGGTTCCATCGAAACATTTATTGATGCATCCATAATCCAGAGCATACCTGCCGCTACCCAAAGTACCGGAGAGTTAGGCATAATAAATAATGCCAATGATGCGAGTAATGCGCCGGCAAGAAAAAACGGACGTCGTCTACCGAGACGGTTCCATGTTTTATCACTCATATGTCCTATGATAGGCTGAACTATCAAACCTGTTACCGGGGCAGCAATCCATAAAATGGGTATGTCATCTATTTTTGCTCCGAGTGTTTCGAATATTCGACTGACATTGGCGTTTTGCAGCGCAAACCCAAATTGAATGCCGAGAAAGCCGAAGCTCATATTCCAGATCTGCCAAAAACTTAAACGTGGTTTCTGCATGTTATACTCAAAAATTAAAAAAATTGTTGGCGGTTAAAATAAGCGAAATTAAGTTCAAAGTCTTTAGTCTTACATTTTAACATGTGTAATCTTTTTTTATATTGTCATTAAATTATTTTGCAAAAATAATTGAAATTAAAAGAGAGATGATTCGGTCTTATAAAAATGTGCAATTAATAAACATGATGAAGCAAAGAGGAAAAAGATATTTCTGTTGCATAAAGTCGTTAAATAGGATAATCGAGTTTGAATAAAATTAAATCCTTTTACAGTCCACCATTTGTTATAAAAAAAATGTTCGGCAGTTTTGTTTGGGAGAGCAAATGTGACAAAATTCTTTTAACTTTTGATGACGGACCGATACCGGAAACAACACCGCTTATTTTAAAAAAATTAAACAAGAATAGGTTGAAGGCTGTGTTTTTTACAGTCGGGGAAAACGTTCAACAATATCAGTCGCTTTGTAATGAAATTATTAGTGAAGGTCACATCATCGGCAACCATACTTTTCATCATAAGCAGATAACAAAAATATCTTCGGATGACGCCGATGAAGAGATTGGAAGTTTTAATAAACTTCTGAGCAATAATTTTGGTTTTGATGTAAAATATTTCAGACCGCCGCATGGGAGAATTGATCTCCGAACCTCCACATTAATGAGACGCCATGGTTTGACAAATATAATGTGGAGTCTTTTAACATACGATTATAAAAATGATATGAATGTTGTTAAATTTGCAGTTCAAAATTTTCTAAAAAATAATTCGATAGTTGTTTTGCACGATAGTTTAAAATCAAAAGATTTTGTTACTGACTCAGTTGATTTTATTATTGATGAAGCCATTAAAAAAGGATATACATTTGGAGCGCCGGACGAATGTTTGAAATAATATTTCTAATTATACTCAGCGGTTATTTCATTCAATCCGTATTCTTTAGTATAGGCGCGTCAAAAAAATTTAAAAAGTTAAGCAGCGATAAAATTCCAACTGCAACGGTAATTGTAGCCGCACGCAATGAAGAAAAAAATATTATTCGTTGTCTTGAGTCGTTGAGTAATTTATATTACCCGGTAGGTAAGCTTGAGATATTTGTGGTGGATGATAAATCTACTGACGCAACCGGAAAAATGATTGATGAGTTTATTGCTGATAAACCAATCTTCAAAAAAATTGAAGTAAAAAATAAAATGGGAAAACTGCGCGGGAAAACAAATGCTATTGCCACAGCTATTGAATTGGCAAGTGGAGAAATAATAGTTACGACGGATGCCGATTGTGCTGTTCATCCGCAGTGGGCTTTTACGCTCGCTTCGTATTACGATGAAAATGTTGCGATGGTAAGCGGCTATACAACACAAAAAGCAACAAGCGGTTTCAGCGGTATGCAGGCGCTCGATTTTATTTACCTGCTTATTGTTGCCGCCGGAACAATGAATTATAAAAAACCGCTTAGCTGCATCGGCAACAATATGTCTTACAGAAAAAGCGTGTATCACGAAGTCGGGGGTTATGAAGGTATTCCTTTCAGCGTTACGGAAGACTTTGGATTATTGATGGTTATTGATAAACTAAAAAAATATAAAATTATTTATCCGCTTGATAAAGAAGCGCTTGTTGTTTCAGAGCCTTGTGAAGATATGAGCGCCCTGTATCATCAAAAAAAGAGATGGGGTGTTGGAGGTTTAGATTCACGTCCGCGCGGTTATTTTGTAATGATGTGGGGTTTTTTATCAAACATTTTTGTTTTGTTAACACCGTTTTTATTTTCACACGTTTGGCTTTATCTTGTTTTTTTTAAACTTTCCACCGATTTTTTTGTGCTTTATTCCGTACACCAAAAACTTGAATTGACAAGGGACATGAAGTATTTCTGGAGTTTTCAGATTTACTTTACGTTGTATGTAATTGTTTTACCTTTGATACTTTTATTCACTGGCAAAAAAGTTAATTGGAAGGGAAGAAAATATTAATGCTGCTTTTGTGTAACTATTATGTAACCTATAGGTGCAATGCTTTTTGCGAATTTTGTCATTTTGGTGTTCATAAAGATTTTAAAGATACTCCGTACGCTGACTTAGATGATTTCAAAAACAATGTAAGGCAGTTAGCCGAACTTGGCGTTAAATTTATTGATTTAACTGGAGGCGAACCTCTTCTTCACAAAGATATTCATTTGATGGCTGAGTTTGCAAAAGGGAAAGGAATGCAGACGAGTATTACAACAAACGCAATGTTATACCCGAAGTTTGCAGAAAAGCTTGTTGGTAAAATAAATCTTCTTCACTTTTCACTCGACTCGCCGGATGAGGAAGAGCATAACCGAATAAGAAAAGTTGACTGCTATAACCAATTATTCAAAAGTATCAAAATCGCAAAATCATTGGGAGAATATCCGGATATTCTTTTCACGGTAACAAATGAAACGTATAAAAAACTTCCGCGGATGCATGAGATAGCAAAAAAACATGATCTTGTGCTGCTTGTTAATCCCGTATTTTCATATTTCGGCAACCCCGGTTTAACTAATGAAGCGGTTGAGTACATAGATGAATATTGCGATGGCAAAACAGACATTTATTTAAATAAAGGGTTTATGAAACTCCGCCTTGATGGAGGGAATGACATAAAGAATCCAAAATGTAAGGCTGTTTCGCGTGTTGTAGTAATATCACCTTATAACGAAATTATTTTACCCTGTTACCACTTTAGTAATGAAAGAATTAAAATCGACAAAACGATAAAAGAAATTCGGAAATCGGAAAAGATAAAATATTTTAAGAAGATGGAGGGGCGATTCGATTTTTGTCAGGGCTGCACGGTGAACTGTTATTTCGAACCATCATTTGCATTCCCTACAAATTTGTACGCTGTTGCAAGTTTAACATCAAAATTTAAATACAGCTACCAAAAACTTATTAAACAAAAAATAAAAAAAATACTTTAGAATATTTATGCTTAAGAAAATATTGATCCTTCAATTATTATTATTAACTACGGTTTCTTTTTCACAAAAGGCATTCAAATGGTTTCCCGATAAACTTAATATTCAACCATTTACAGCAAACTTTCTTGAACCAAAAGCGGGTTTTTCATTTGGTCTCGGTAGAGGTCAAATAAGGCTCGACATCGGCACCTCGTCTGATTTTTTTCATTCTGCAAAAGATAATACCGTGCTGTCGTTCGGGGCAGATTTATTTACTTATACCCGTCTTCGCGGTGAAAGTGAGTTCCATTTTCCGGTTGAAGCGATTGATTACTTTTTTGGTGTAAATGCCGGTTATAAAGTTATTAATAACAAAACTGAGTATGGGGCAAGATTACGGATAAGCCATATAAGCGCACACTTCGTCGATGGTCATTTTGATTATAATATTTATGATTGGAGGGATGGGAGAATTCCGCGAGTATACAGTCGCGAATTTCTTGAGCTATTTCCTTACTATAAATTCAACGGGCTCCGGATATATGCCGGGTTAACTTATTTATTCCATACTTCTCCTAAAGTTTTTGGTAAAGGTATTTACCAGCTCGGCTTCGATTATTACGCCCCAAATTTAATATCCGGCGGTGTTACGCCTTTTATAGCATATGATTTTAAACTTAGTAAAATAAATTCTTATTACGGCAATAATATAATTAGTACCGGTTTTAAGTTTGGCAAGCCGTATAACAAAGGTTTTAGTATATTTGCATCCTACTTTTCGGGGAATAGTATACACGGTGAGTATTTTGATTACAGAGAACATTACGCAACAATTGGATTTAGTGTAGATATTTAATGCAGGATTATTTTAGCCCGACATATGAAGAACACCATAAAAGCAAAATAAAGTCTAAAAAGTTTAGAACTATTCTTTTGCATGCCGGGTTATTTGTTTTTACATTTATCACAACAACCTTTGCCGGCGCATTTTGGACTACAGGGCAGATGGGACCATACACATTCGATATTTTAGGTCTTGGGTTGCCGTATTCGTTTTCAATTTTGTTTATTATTAGTTGCCATGAGTTCGGGCATTATTTTGCCGCCAGGTATCATAAAGTTGAATCGACACTACCGTTTTATATTCCGTTCCCGCCAATTCCGTATTTCATAAATTTCGGTACAATGGGCGCGGTAATAAAAACAAAGTCACCAATTTACTCAAAGAAAGCTATGTTTGATATCGGTGCTGCCGGACCCATTGCCGGATTTATTGCCACACTCGTAGTATTAATTTACGGTTTTACTCACGTTCCCGGAGAGCAATATATACTACATATTCACCCCGATTACTTTTCCACCGATTACGGTAAAGGGGGATTGGGATTAATTTTCGGCGACAATTTATTGTTTCTATTTATGAAATGGTTATTTGTAAATCCGGCAGATTTTTTCCCCCCGATGAGCGAAATTTATCACTACCCGTTTTTATGTGTCGGTTGGTTCGGGTTGTTTATTACAGCTATGAATATGATCCCAATTGGTCAGCTTGACGGCGGGCATATTTCTTATGCATTATTCGGTGAGAAAAAAAGTTATACAATTGCATCAATAGCATTCATTTTGTTGCTGATATCCGGGGTTTCAGGATTTGTTGACACACTTTTATTGGGAATGAATATAAATTTTGTTTGGAGCGGCTGGTTAATATGGGCGATGATTTTATATTTTGTTATAAAAATCAAACATCCGCCGATACCGGATTTTTCGGAGCTTGATACTAAAAGAAAAATATTTGGATATTTAAGCTTCTTCATTTTTGTAATTTCATTTTCACCTGCGCCAATTTATGGTATATAGGTGCTTTATTTTTACCTTGAGCAGCGAAACTATTAAAGATAAAATTAACTATGAAAAAAATATTTCTTCTTATAATCCCATTCATTTTCTGGGGTTGCGAAAAAAAAACCGATAATATCCTCGACCCTCAAACTTCCGATTACCAGGTAACATGGGTTAGTTATTTTAATTCGTTTCAATATGCTATTGGGGACTCATCTGCTGTCTTCTTTCTCCAGGTTAATCCTTCATCAGCGGTGCAAAAAGCTTATTTCAACATTTATTCTCCCGATGATGATATGATCAATTCATCGCCTGTAACGCTTTATGACGATGGAAACGCACTACACGGCGACCGAACCGCCGGGGATAATATTTTGTCCAATAAATTTCCGTTCAGCCAGTCATTTTTAAACGGAACTTACAAAACCCGATATTATATTACCTCCAAAGATGGTATAACAAATCAGGTTGCCATACATGCCTTTAATTACGAGAATGGACAAAATAATATCGCTCCTGTTATCTCAAATATAATTGCTCCGGATACTGTGGAAGTGCAGTCACCCAATTCCTTAATTTTGCTTTCAATTCAAGCTTCGGATGCTAACGGGTTGAACGATATTAAATCGGTCTCTTTTATTTCCTACAGACCTGATGGCACAACAAGCGGCAATAAAGTAGAACTATATGATGATGGTAACAGTACAAATGGCGATGCAGTCGAGGATGATGGAATATATTCGGTAGTCATTCAGGTAACTCCCTCTAACACAAAAGGCACATACCGGTTTGTTTTTCAAGCTTCTGACCGGGGAAATAAACTAAGCAACAAACTAGAACATTACATAACTTTAAAATAATGATAAAAAAAATATTTGTAGTTTTATTTGTAATGACGGTCGGCAGTAACATTTATGCCCAAACAAATCCGTCGTCTTTCTATTTACCCGAAGACGGGAAATTACATAAAACCGGAGCTGCTAACCCGGCAAGTAACAGTATCAGCGATATTTTAACAATCGGTGATACAATATGGCTCGGCAGCAGCCATGGGGTCAGTGTTTCTTTCGATAAAGGAGAGAACTGGACGAACTTTGCAGGGACCGATGCATTCGGTAACGAAAGTATTTCTGCTATTGGCTCATACAAGGGAATTTTTTGGGCCGCAACTGCGCACTCTGTTGAAAGAAGCGGAAGCACACTGCCCGAGGGAAGCGGTTTGAGGTTTACGACCGATAAAGGTGTAACCTGGCAAAAAATTCAGCAACCGTTAGACAATGATATGGATACTGTAATTGTCTATGGAATGAATAATATAAGAGCGCTCCCCGTTACGGTTTCAATTCAAAATTTAGTTTATGATATTGCTTTTACACCGCCATATACAATATGGATTTCAACATTTGCCGGCGGTTTAAGAAAAAGCACAGACATGGGCCAATCATGGCAAAGAGTTGTTCTTCCTCCCGATAGATTAAATTCTATTTCACCGAATGATACATTAGAATTTTGTCTTCAGCCGGTAGCGGGAAAATTTTGTTCGGATAATAATTTAAACCATCGTGTGTTTTCGGTTATCGCAACAAATGATACTACTCTGTACGTTGGCACTGCGAACGGCATAAACAAATCAACAGATGGCGGAATTAGCTGGAAAAAATTTAATAATCAGAACCAGAACAATCCTATCAGCGGCAATTTTGTTGTGGCGCTTGGTTTTAATAAAACTAATAGTTCAATTTGGGGTGCCACGTGGCGTGCCGAGGGGCAGACCGAATTTTATGGAGTTAGTTTTACAACCGACGGCGGTGAAAATTGGGGCACTTCACTTGAAGGCGAAAAAGTTCATAATTTCGGATTTAAATCTATGGATGTAATTGCTCCATCGGACAACGGGGCTTTTCGATCCAACAATATGGGCACAAGCTGGGTTCTTCCAACATCTATAAAAGATAAACAAACAAACATTCCTATAAATACTAATACTTATTATGCGGCTGGTTCGCAGCCCGATTATGTTTGGCTTGGTTCTACAGATGGTTTAGCAAGATTAAACGAAACCGGAGGAGTTTGGAAGGGCGATTGGAAAGTATATTTTGCTTCCCGCTCTCTTTTGTCAAAAACAGAAAGTTATGCTTTCCCAAATCCATTTTCACCACGACAAGAAATTTGCAAAATAAAATACAGTACCGGCGGCACATCATCAGCGGTTACTATTCGCATTTTTGATTTTGGAATGAACTATGTTAGGATTATTATTCAAAATGCAACGAGAGGTAACCCCTTAAATGTAGTTGATAATTTGGGCGGGTCGAACAGCGGTGTGATAGATTTTTGGGATGGTAAAAACGACAACGGTGCGATAGTACCTAATGGCGTTTATTTTTACCGGGTCGATATTGATTCGCAGGAGCCGATCTTTGGCAAAATTATGGTATTACAGTAGGGAAGCAGGCTATGAAAAAAACAATAATTATTTCCATTTTATTTTCAATCGCTTTATTTGCTCAACCAAAATTTTCATCGATGGCGGGGATGCCCGGTGCGTTCAGTCGGATGGGGTTCGGCGCTCGTGGAATCGGTATGGGCAATGCAATGTCTGCAGTAACAAAAGGTAATTTAATCTCTTATTATAACCCTGCTGTAATCGTTTATCAGGAAGGTAATTCATTTCAAACATCATACACATTTCTTTCTCTCGATAGATCGCTAAATTATTTAAATTTTACAAGACGTTTTGATTTCTACTCATCAACCGATAAACGCCCGGATAGAAAACCAAGAAGCAGTGCCGGTATAAGCATAGGTGTTATTAATGCTGGTGTTAGTAATATCATAGGCGCAGATAATTCCGGAGCAAAAACCGGTGATCTATCCACATCCGAAAATCAATTTTTTGTCGGTTTCTCAAATCGGTTTTCAGAAAAATTTTCGCTCGGTATAGCCGCAAAATTTTATTACTATAAACTTTACGAAAAAGTAAACGCCAGCGGTGTTGGACTTGATTTTGGCGCCCTATACAGCTTTAATGAAAGTTGGAACGCTGCATTTGTAATCACTGATATCAACAGCAAATATCGGTGGGATACTTCCCCGGTTTATGGTCAGGATGGCACGACAACCGAGGATAAATTTCCGCTTCTTAAAAAAATCGGAGTTAGTTATTTTAACAAAGAAGAAGGGCTGCTTGCCACATGTGAATATGAAACAAGCGGAAGCGGCACAAATATTTTGCGCGGCGGTGTAGAATATAATATTTTTGAAAAGTTATTTTTGCGTGCTGGTATTGACCAATTTAATTTGAGCAACAGTGACTGGCTTGCTCATCCATCCGCAGGGTTTTCTTACACTCAGGTTATTGGTAGTTTTGTCGTTGGCGTTGATTATGCTTTTATGATAGAGCAATACTCCCCAAACGACAGGCACATAATTGGTATTAACATTGTTTTTTAATCATCAAAAAATTGAATATTAAAATGTATAAAATAGTTTTTACGGTTCTCCTTTCATTTACAACTATAATCGCTCAATCTGCGGGCAGCAGCGGGTTATCATTTTTAAAAATGGGATTCGGCGCGCGCAATATTGCAATGGGCGATGCCGGAGCCGCTTTATCAAATGATGTGACAGCTCTCTTTTACAATCCAGCGGGTTTAGCCGATTCCTACGATGGCGAAGTTTTATTGATGCACAACGAATGGATACAAGATGTTAGAAGCGAACTACTCGGCGCATCATTCAAATTATTTAATGTGCCGTTTGCGGTCGGGTTTAATGTTACATCGGTGAATGATATTGAAGTTAGAACAAAACCCGGTGTGCCAGATACGAAGTTCAACGCTAATTATTTTTTCGGTAGCATATCGACGGGTTTTTATTTAGCTGATAATATAAGTGTTGGCGCTTCCGTAAAATATCTTTATGAAGGATTGTTTTCGGACGAGGCAGCCGGTCTTGGTTTCGACTTCGGAGCAAAATATAAAACTCCTTTAAATGGATTATCGGTTTCGGGTTCAGTAAAATATCTCGGCTCTATGAGCATATTAAAAAATGAAAAAACAAAACTTCCATCTGAAATAAGAGTAGGCCCTGCTTATAATTTTCAAATTCCCGACAGTAAGTTTGCGTTCATCTTCGCGGGTGAGTTTCAAAAATATCTTGAAACCGAGGATATTCATTTTAACCTTGGGGGCGAAGTTATATTCAACAAAATGTTTGCGCTTAGGGGTGGTTACCAATCGGGTTATGAAAGTAAAAGTTTTACTGGCGGTGTAGGGTTGCTCTGGGGCAATTTAAGTTTTGATTATGCAGTATCACCGTTTTCTTTCGAACTCGGTACCGGACACTCTGTATCGCTTAGTTTTAGATTTTAAATTTATAGATATTTTAAGATTTGAAAATTTATTTACACGGTTAAACTTCTTAATCGTTAAATCAGAAGATTAACAAGGCTGACAGATCAAGTTGAGGTAGCATTATTTTTTATAATTATCATCCTAACCTGAACAAGCCAGAACCAAATTATTTGATATGAGTAGTATCCTCAACAAAATTGTTGTTTTTTTTGTCAAGATATATTTGAAATCGGAA
>CAYJPN010000004.1:0-225410 GCA_964372115.1 uncultured Ignavibacteriaceae bacterium | reverse complement strand
CCTTTCTTTTCTATCTGTTTTTTCAGTTTGTGCCGCTTTTTAAGGGCTGACTACTGAACTTTGACGAAGGCATTTATTCCGAAAAAGTTACAAACGAACATATCAGCGGGGTAATTATAAACCCCGCCAAGCAATGGCGGGGTAAAAGAAATGTTTCAACTTATACGAGTTTTATACTTTAAAAAATCAACTAACTTGTTTTGGTTTTGGCGCCAAATATTTGTTGTAAAGTAGTAACCCGATTATAGTAACAACGCCAATCATACTAAAAATAAACCAGAGTGTGCCGGGTTGATGCAATTTATCAACAAAGTGTACATATAAACTAGCGCCGAGTATCGGACCGATTAAGCTGCCGAAAAATCCGTACAAAAATGAATAACCGAGATACAACGCTTTTTTATCTTCCGGTGCAATTAAACCAACATAACTTATGTATTTTGGATGCGCTGTCATCTCACCAACAGAAAATATAATTATACCTACCATAAATATCCACGCGTTGTTGGAAATTGCGAGTATTCCCATTCCAACAGTACCGATTGCAATACCGGTAATCATTGTCGGCAGTGCTTTTGTTTTTTTTACAATATTACTTATAAATATTTGCAAAATAATAATTGTACCGGCATTAATTACAGTAACATGTTCGGCTTCAAACTTCCACGAAGGATTTGCTATAAAAATACCGAGCACCCCATTTACAAAATTATTCATCGGCGCCATGTCAACATAATCGGTTAAATACCATAACACGGTGTCAAACATTTGAAAATAAAGGATCCAGAAACCGGAGTAGATAATAATCATTATTATAAACCGGAAATCGGTTAATACCATTACCGCGCCTTTCAGCACATCATATATTTTTTTATTACTTGCAGGGCGCTTCGGTTCTTTATACACAAAAGTGTTTAATACAAGAAGCCAGCCAGTACCGATTGCTGCCATAATAAAAATGTATGAATAAGAAATATCTTTTAATATGGGCACCAGAATAAGCGGGAATAAAAACGCGCCGAGGTTAATCGTCCAGTAAAATATTCCAAAGCCCAATGTTGAATTTGACTCATCTGTCGAGCGCGCTATTGTACCTGATATTATTGGTTTAAATGTGCCCGCACCCACCGCCATCAAAACGAGACTCATAAAAACAAGCAAATATGATGTGGAAAGGCTTGTTAAAAAATAACCCAAACTCATAACTGTAAATGCAAACATCAAACTTATACGGTAGCCAAACCGATCGGCAATTGCGCCTGCAAGAATCGGGAGGAAATAAAGAATCGGTTGTATCGTACTTTTAATAATACCGACACTTTCTTTTGAAAATCCTAATCCCCCTTTGTCTGTTGATAGAACAAGATAAACGGAAAGAACCGACATAACGCCGTAGTATGAACCTCTCTCAAAAAATTCCATCATTATTACTGTCCAGTAATTACGCGGAAATGATTTTACACCGCTCGAAGATGGGGTTGGATTTTCAGCCATAGATTCCTCTTATTTTTTGAATAATGAGCAAAATTTCTTTTGAATTACAAAAGTTTGAAAATTAATTTTTCAAAGATAAAAACTTTTGCTTTACCTGCCAGACTTTTCTAGAAGATTGTGTAAATATTAATTTGTAAAATTTTTGCGTAAACTATATTTCGATTGAATTAAACTGTGAAACCACAATATGGGAATTATGATTTATGAATTATGATTTATGAATTATGAATTTTTAATTTTTAATTGAGTTTTACAATATAGTCCGCTACAGCTTCCAACCCATTTTTTAATGATGCCTTCTCAATTTTTTGCTTGAATGAATCATAATATTCATCATCATTTATCAACATGTTTAAAATTGCCGGTAGTTTTGGAACCGAAGGCTCATACAGACCAAAATGATTTTCAATTATAAAATCGATGTTGCCTTTTTCCTGCTCCCATATATAACTGTTTATTACAGGTACTTTTTGCAACAGCAATATTTCCATCATTGTAGAAGCGCCGCATTTTGAAATTACAATATCGGATGTGTTTATCAACTCATAAACAAAATCAATATAACCGTAAACTTTTAACGAGGTGTTGTACTTTTTGTTGATGACTTCTGCCTGTTTCTTTAATCTTTTGTTTTTGCCGCAGATAATAATTATATGCGCGTTTAATTTTGATCTAACAATTTCCTCAATAATTTTTTTACCTTTTGGTATGCCGTCTCCCCCGCCGAGTATCAGCACAACTTTTTTATCCGCGAGTCCATATTTATTCTTCAGTTCATCAACTTTTTCTTTCGGCAGCGGGTTGGAAAATTTTTCGCCAAGTACGAATGGAAATACCTGCAGCTTTTCATATGAAAATTTTCGTTTTACTTTTTCCTTTAACCGCTCACTGAATAAAATAAAGTTCTGTTTTTTTTGAAGAAACCACATCGGGTGAGCCGTAAAAGGATCGGTTACAAGAGTAATTACCTTTATGTTTAATTTGTGTTTTTGTAAAACATGATATATCGGTTTTATCAGAAAAAAATGGAGTATAATTATCCTTGCGGGTTTTTCCGTTAAAATTAAACGCTCAATATATTTTTTTGTGAAGAAAAATAAGTAGAATGTATTTAACTCAGAAGAAAAACGGGGTTTACCGAAAAAGTATAAAGATTCATAGATCCATTGAGCGCTCGACTGTAATTTCCGGTAACCACCTTCGATAATTACGCGAACAAACCAGGGAACCTCCTCAAACCCGTCAACCAAAATCGTTTCAATTTCAGGGTGATTATCTTTTATTTTTTCGGCAATAGCTTTTGCCGGAGCCAGGTGTCCGCCGCCTGTCTTCAAATAAAAAAAGAGATATTTATCTTTTTGTATACTCATCTAATTACCGGAGACGTTTCTCTTGTAATTTTACCCGTTTCAATCATTTCGATAATTTTGAAAGTGCCGAGTTTTCTTGCTTTAAGAAAACCATTCCAGGCGGCATCGGCAAACCTGCCGCGCTTTAAATGATCGAACAGCCACTGTATGGCGTATTCAGGATTTTCCTGCTTGATACCGGCTTGAATTTCGTAAAGCCAGTTTCGATTGAATTTTTCTTGTGAGCCGATTGCCGAAGTCATTACTATCGGTATTCCGAGAGCAGTGTAAAACGACAACTCGCTTGGTTTAGTCCAGAGTATATCGGTTTCTTTTATAAGTTTGTTAAAAGCATCAAAATATTCATAAGTATTTTTTGAATAAGTTACGGTGATATTTCCGTTAATTTTATCTTTTACTTCAAGAAAATAATCACGCACATTTTGTTTTGTGCCGGCAACAAGGTTTAGGTTAATTTCACCTGCTATCAGTTTTTCTTTTAGGCTTTCGGCAATTTTAGCTCCTATCTCTTTCTGAGCTCCTGCTCCTCCAACTGCATAAGTAATAGTTAGTTTTCTTTCATTTCTGAAGACACAATTTTCTTCTCCGAGAAAATGTTTTACGCTTTCACCATTACGCGCAAAAAATTTTCTCTCTGGATCAAGATAAAAAAGACGCTGTCCCAAATCTTTTTTTAATGTTGTTAGTTCTTTATCACCGAGCAACTCAACCGGTAATGGGAAACCGGTTATATGAATTCTTTCTGCCGGCACACCATAACTTTTTAGCCGTTGAACTACTTTACTGCAAGGTGCAAAATATTCGATACGACTTTCATGCGGCGCCTTTGCCACCCACACACGGTTTAAATCGGCATCGCAAATAATGCAATAAATTTGGTTCAGCATATTCATATCTGCCGCAACCGCAGAAGCAAAAAAAGAAGTGATAAGGGGCAATTCTTTTGTCCGCACTTTTTCAATCATACCCGCGCATAGACCTTTTTTTATGCTTGACTCCAGCAAGTTAACCTGAAAGGTAGTGTGCGATAAATTTCGAATCGGATAGAATGAGGGTATTTGAAGAAATGCATCTAGCAGGCTAAAAATAGGGTTACCAATAAAAGGGATACTTTTTGCTCTGGAAATAAGTTCATAAGTACCGAGCGTACGTTTCCACAATTTTTTTTCGGCGTTTGTTGCGGCCTCGGTAGACCCAACCGAAATTATTTTATCTTCGGTTATATGTTTTAGCGGATACACCGCACGTTGGTGTCCGTAACCCATATCGGCTGCAACTATCCAAACTTTTTTTGTTGTCATTTATTAAATTTACTTTTTCTGAAAAATAAGAATTTTTATTTTGTAAGAGAAGCTGATTTTTCGAATTAACAGTACAATAATTTAATATAACTGTTATTTAAGGGATAGAAAAAGAAAAGGGAGGAAGAAATTTATATTTAGAATTGAAGAGACTTTCCACAGAATAATCATAAATCATAAATCATAATTCATAATTCATAAATCAAAATTCATAATTCATAATTCAAAGAAAGTCTCTTCATCAAAAAGCAGAAAATATTTAGATTTTTCGGGTGAAATTGAGTTCCATTGTTTTAAACTCATTTCCTTCATTTATCATAAACATTTCAATATAAACATTGTCCTTATCAACATATTTTATAGTTTCCTTTACATTACTCTCCACACCCATCGGGTCGGTCGATTTGCCGGTATAAGTAACTGTTTTTGTTTCGGGATCGTATGTGCCTTCTAAGTACAATATTCCGGTGCCGAAATTGTCAATCCACGTCGAGAAGAACTTTTTCTTTGCGTTATCGTAACCGCTTATTTCATAACCTGTCATCGGCATATTCATAAATGTTGCATGATGTTCGCCCTGGAAATATCTGCCGTCTAGTATCGCTTTAAATACTGATGTTCCGGTCGACTTTGTTGGTTCTGCCGATGGATCCATCCACATAGTAATAGACGTGTTCCATTCTCCAACAATCTGACCCATCATCTGATGCATTTCACCAGGGGTCATATATGCCTGCCAGGCTTTCATCATATCTGCATCAGGTTGTTCCTGCGCAAAAGCGAGGAAGGATGAAAGAATAAACAAAATTAACACCAACACTTTTTTCATTTAGCACCTTATAATTATTTTTAGTTAATGACTCTCAATAAAACAACAAAAATAAAATACACATTCTTTTTGTAAATTTCCAACCGAAATAAATAATATGTTAAAACCCTACTCGGGAGTTACAAGAAATACCGCAAACTTGAGATAAGATGTTTCAGGCATAGCCGGAACTTTTAAATGATCGAGAGAAGCCTCATTAAAATAAACCAACTGTATTTTTTTACCGATCTTTAAAGCTGCGGAATTAACAACCGAAAGAAACTCCGAAGCCGGTAAATGATGCGAACATGAAGATGTAACGAGGTACCCGCCGTTTTTAATAACACTTAGCGCAAGCCGATTTAGTTTTTCGTAACCTTTTTTTGCAACCGGCAGCGATTTTTTATTTTTCGCAAAAGCCGGGGGGTCAACCATCACTACATCAAATTTTTCTTCTTTGCTTATTATCTGATCAAAAAAGTCAAATACATCCTTATGAATAAATTCGGTTTCGGTTTCTAAATTATTTAGGGCAAAGTTATTTTTCGCACTTTCAATTTCGGTTGCTGATGAATCGACAAAAGTAACCTTTGAAGCGCCTGCTTTTGCGGCGTGCAGCCCAAAACCTCCGGCGTTGCAAAAAGCATCGAGCACAGTTTTTTCGTTTACAAGTTTTTCAATAAAAAACCTGTTGTCGTTCTGGTCAAAATAAAAACCGGTTTTATGTCCTTCATCAAAATTGATTGTGTAACTTATCGAACCATCGGATATTATTTCTTCCTTCTTTTCACCGAGTACAATTTTATCCTCAACAGGTAGTCCTTCAAGAGTTCTAAAATATGTTTCGTTTTTTGTAAAAACATTTTTTGCGCCCAGTTCTTCTTGAAGAATTTTCACTATCGAATCGATATTTTTTTCAATGCCTGCGGAATAAACCTGTAGAACAAATGTATCGTTGTACTTATCTATTATAAGACCGGGTATAAAATCACTTTCGCTGAATATTAAGCGGAACGCCTCTCTGCCCGGATAAATATTTGTGCGATAATTATACGCATTAAGAATTCTGTTTTTGAATAGCAATAACATATCATCAACATAAACACCGCTTAAATATCGAACGGCTATAAGGGAGTTTTTGTTATAAAATCCGCAGCCGAGAAAATTGTGCTTGCTGTCTAATATTTTTACCAGATCTCCGTTTTCAGGTTCACCGGCAGCCTCAAATATCTCATTACTAAAAATCCATTGATGCCCCGATTTTATACGTCGTTCCTCATTCTTCTTTAATATTACTAATTTATTCATAACATTTACTTCTAATTAATACAAAATTTTTAAATATTTACTGCGCATAATAATACATTTTATGTTAGTATTTTGTTTTGCTTAAATATACAGGATTCTGATGAAAAAGTTTATGGCTACACTTTACCTCGTTTTATTTTTTTCAATTTTAACTCTTGCTCAGAATTACCAATATGCCTGGCTGACAGATATACACGTCGGTTCACCCGGAGCAGATAAAGATTTGCAGAGTGTAGTTGAGGATATAAATAACCGCCCCGATCTAAAGTTTGTCGTTCTGACTGGAGATATTGCAGAAAAAGGACGTAACGAAGAATTAGAAACAACAGAGAATATTTTAAAGAATTTGAATATCCCTTACCATATCATCCCCGGCAACCACGATACTAAATGGAGCGAAATCGGCTGCACAAAATTTGCCGAAATCTGGGGAGATGATAAATTTTTCCTCGAACAAAACGGAACAATGCACATTGGATTAAACAGCGGCGTTTACTGGCGCGGCGGCGGTGGTCATGTTTCTCCCGAAGACATCAACTGGTTATCTGAAAAATTAAAAGGTGTAAAACCAAACCAGCAAGTAATTTTTTATATTCATCACCCGCTTAATGGTGATGTTGACAACTGGTTCAAAGTAATAAATATTCTTCGCAACTATAATGTAAAAGCTGTTTTGCTTGGACACGGGCACGCAAATAAGCTTATGAATTTCGCTGGTATACCCGCTGCAATGGGGCGGTCAACTCTCAGCAAAAATAAATTTTGGGGATACAATATTGTAACCGATACCAGAGACTCGCTTCTATTTTATGAAATAAACACAAGTGGAGTTCCCGGTTTCTGGGGTGGAATTGCAAAAAATATTGATACCACAGTGGCAGAAATTGATTCACTGCAATTTATAAATTATGGTGTAAATATTTTATGGAAGAAAGAGCTGAACACTTCAATGTCTGCTTCATTATTCCCCGGTAATGATAAACTATTCGCGGCTACCAAAAACGGAATTCTTCATTGTTATACATTCGATGGAAAAGAGCTTTGGAAATACGATACGCACGGTGTAGTTTTTAGCCGACCTGTGCAAAACAGAGATATAGTTGCGGTTGGAACAATTGAAGGTGACTTGCTAACAATTAATGTAAATACAGGTGAAACGCTCCAGCTTATCGGTATTGGCGAACCCATTACATCTCAATTCATATCGTACGATTTAAGAAATAACGGCAAGCTTACTGCCGGGGTTGTGGTCGGCACAGCCAACGGTAATTTATTTTGTTACGATTTATATTCACTTGAGTTAATCTGGGAAAATCATTCCGCAAGCGGTATGATTGAAACGCTGCCGATTTATGTGAATGATAAAGTTATTTTCGGTAGCTGGGATAACTACCTTTACTGCGTAGATGCCAACACCGGCGCCTTAAACTGGAAGTGGACTGAAAATAAAAATTTTTACTACTCCCCCGCCGCCTGCTGGCCTGTGACTGATGGAAAAAATATTTACGTATCGACCCCTGATAAATTTATCTCTGCTGTTGATCTGCTGCAGGGAACTACTGTTTGGCGAAAAAATAATTTTGTAAGCTGGGAGTCAATTGGTATAACCGGTGAGGGGAAAAATCTTCTCGTAAAAAGCTTTATGGACAAATTTTTTATAGTTGATGCCAAAACCGGAAAACTTGTAAAAGAAGTAAATCCCGGTTTCGGTTTAGATACAATGCCAAACCAGCCGATGGAAGATAACGGCAATATTTTTTGGGGTTCAAAAAACGGAGATATTTACCTTATTGATAAAAAATATAACTGGAAACCGCTTCTGTTTACAGGTACAAGCCGTGTTCATTCGGTTTATAAGTTAAAAAAGAATTTATACGCTGCCTCCAATATTGACGGTGGAATTTATGTATTTAGTTTAAAGTAAGATTTGATGAAAAAATTTAAGGGAGTAATTTTTGATGTTGACGGAACTTTGACATCGACAAATGAACTTATTATTGCGGCGTTTAATCATGTAACAAAAAAGCACCTGAACAAATCGCTCACAAAGGAAGAAGTGTTTGCCCTGTTTGGCCCGACCGAAGAGCAAATTATTGATGATTGGTTTACCGAAAATTCAGATGAAGTAATAAAAGACTATTTTAATTTTTATTCCGAAAACCATTCGATGGCAGAGTTATACCCCGGTATAAATACAATTCTTGATGAGTTAAAATTAAAAGGGGTTTTGCTTGCAATATTTACTGGTAAAGGGAAAAGATCAGCAACAATAACATTAGAAAAACTCGGTGTTCTAAAATATTTTAGTTTTATTGTTTCCGGTGATGATGTAAAAAAACAAAAACCATCGGGGGAAGGAATTACTAATTTTCTTAATGAATATAATCTTCAAACCGATGAAGTTTTGATGATAGGCGATTCGCCTTCGGATGTAAAAGCGAGTCATGAAGCGGGCGTAAAAGTTGCGTTGGTTTTGTGGGATAGTTACGCAAAAGAAAAAGTTCTCAAACTTAATTCGGATTACGTGTTCGGCACGGTTGAACAATTAAAAGTTTTTTTGAAAGAGAATACCTAACCCGGACAAGCCGGGAAGTAAAAAGTGATAAAATATTAAGTCACTTTTCGCAAAAGAATTCGCAACGAAGTAAAACTAAAACTTAATTGCGAAAGCATGGGTGAATGGCTTAAATTCAATTTTTTTTGCAAAATATTGCACTAAGTTCAATGCTGAAGCGCTAAGAAAAATTAACATTAATTCTCTCCCAAAATTAACTGGGAGAGAATTAAATATTTTAGCAATTAAAAATTAAACGGGTACACAAACGATATGCGTGGTTCAATCCTCTTTTGGGGTTCGTAGCCGATGATAGTATCGTCAGCGCCTCTTAGTGGTGTAAACATCCAGCTATAAACTAACGAAACAATTAAATAAGGCATAGGTTTGTAGCCGAGTTCAAAAAACAGATAAGAGCGGTCATCAAGATTAAATAAATCTTTTTCATCGATAATATTTATCTTATCATAACCTGCGCGCACTACAAAAGAAACATCTTCCGGGGCTATTTCGGTTCCGAGATGAAGAATTCCGCTTGTGGGATATTTATCTAACCGTTCGTAACTTCCTATTACATCAAACACACCGAATACATTTATCCCGAGTTCGCCGAAAAAACCATTGCTCATGTTTGTAGATGCCTGCAGTTGCCGAGCTTTTGTTCGAAGGAAAGGAACAACAGTAGAGGTATCTAAATTAAACCTCTCTACTTCGTAAAAAGAATTAAAATACGATGGAATATATTTATCTCCGTTAAATCTTCTTTCAAATTTTGCTGTAGCATTCACTATACCGAGACCATTTAAGCTCATCATAATTCCAGCCGATGCTCCGCTTCCGAAATCGACTATTTTTGCAAAATCAAAATATAGCTCGGCATTAAACATACTTGTACTAATTATGGGTAAACCAAGATCAAAACCGATAATATTCATTGAACCTGCATCGGTGTCTATTACAAAATCTTTATTTGCACGTACATAATGACCGGAAATAACACCCGCGTTTTTATTAAAGTCTCCGGCAAAAGTTGCACCTACTTCAAGGTTTCCGATTATTGGAATATCGCCAACAGATGTAAATTTTAATGGACGTACAAAACCCCTCAATCCAACTACACCGGCTTCACCAAAACGGCTGTAGATGGACTCGAAACCAAACTCGCCGAAATCAATGTCAACAATTAACCCAGCTTTCCGGGCGTCAAAACCGGGACTGTTATTGTAGTTGTACATAATGCTGCCGTGCCCGAGGCTGTAATAATCGAGCGCTCCAAGTTTAACAAAAAGCGGGTCGTTTTTAACACCGTAACGCACATAACGAATAATGCTAAGGTAATCGGAAAATTCATTAAAATTTTCTTTGCGGATATTCCCTTTAGAATTTATATCGAGCTGCAAATCGAGCCCGACACCAAAATTAGCAAAAGCAATTTCGGGAGTAAAATGAAATGCATAATAAAGATCGCCGTCGATGTAATTTAATCCGAGTCCACCAGCCAATTCGCCATTGCCGGGACGCGGGTAATTGCCCAACTGTGCAAATGAAGAAGTTGTAAAAAGGATTATAAAAAGGAGTAATAGTTTTTTCATAATAGTCTCGCTGTTATTTATTACTACAAATATAAAACTAAAAAAAGAAAAGTCCGCAGCGAATTGTTAGAATTTTTTCGGCTGCACAAATTGGTGGAATAAATTATGCAGCCTAAAAAAACTATTTTAAGAGTATCATCGATTTGGATGAAATATATTTCCCCGCTTTTACCTGGTAAATATATATTCCACTGCTCCACGATGATGCATCGATAATAATTGAGTATTTGCCGGCAAACTGCTCGCCGAAGTTTTTTTCATAAACTAAATTTCCAAGTAAATCATAAACTCGCAAAGATATATCTCTCATCTCCGGCAAAGATACATCAATATTTGTAGTTGGATTGAAAGGGTTAGGATAGTTTTGAGATACACTAAAATTCTCAACAACTGTACTTGCAATTTGCTTTATACCTAATAAATAATTCACCACGATTGTATCAGAATATTTTGAGTTACCATCATTGTCAATCTGGTGAAGACGGTAATAATATATTGTATTTGGAACCGTAGTTGTATCGCCAAAAGTGTAATGATTTGTTACGTATGAAGTTCCATGCCCGAAGACAAAACCAATTACTTCCCAATCTGGGATATTTATGGAGCGTTCTAAATTAAACCCATAATTGGCGAGTTCGGTAGCAGTTCCCCATTTTAACAAAATTGAATCGGGGTATGATTCGGCGTAAAAATAAATTAATTCAACCGGCAGCGTTCCATCTCCCTCGGAAATTTGCGCATACGAAATGGTTGATAAAAAAAAGATTACAAATAAAATATACTTTTTCATCATCTTACCACCGAAAGTTTTTGTGTTACTTCTTTTGTTTCATCATTTCTTTTCATAATCACTTTGTAAAGGTAAACACCATTTGCAACAAGATCGCCGTCCTGGTCTCTACCGTCCCATTCGATTTTGTTAAAGTCGGTGCTCAAATTTGCAGCCGGAACCACTAACTCTTTTATCAATCTGCCAGCTACTGTAAATATTTTAATTTTTAATTCATCCGGTTTTTGCGTTAATCTAAAAGTAAAATGAGTGTTACTCTTAAAAGGATTAGGATAATTATAAGCATCAATTATATTAGCTTCGTTCATTACGTTGAAAATAACTTCATAAGCCGGCTGGCTTTCCATTATCCCGTTTACGTTTTGAGCGTATATACGGAATAAATATTCGCCATCTTTTAAAAAGGTGTTATATGATATTGCGATTTCTCTTTTAATAGTATCCCTGTTAATTTCCCCAAATTGATTTGCGTATAACTGTTTTCCATTTAGCGACATTCTGATTGCTGAAGTGTCGCTTACCGGAAACCATGATGGATAATGAAGCGAAATTTCCATTTCAGGCGCAGGTGAAACAAAATCTCCATTAAATATTTCTTTACCATCTACTTTCACTTCGAGTAATGATTGTGATATAGAGGTTATAGTATCAGCCCTAACGAAAAAAGGAACCCTATAAATATTATTGTCTTTATATAGTTCAGTTATTTTATTTTCCGAATCTACTAAAATATTAAAGGCAAAATCACCATTCCCATGGTATGTGCCCGAAATATATCGCGTTTCAAATTTTTTACCGCTAAAAGGGGCAATGCTAATATTTGAATTCATCAACGTATCAATAGAATTATTAGGTTTTATAAGTTGAACAATTACATTACAAGAATCAGCCATCGTTTCCCCGGCGTTCATCACTGCAAAAACTAAACCCAATGTGTCGCCGTTAAATATAGTATCTTTAGTCATATCTCTAATATAAAGTGTATCCTGGCTCGCTTGAACCGTTTGGTAATTTAAACCCAATTCGGGCGCGGTTTTATACTCCACAGAGAGAGATGATAATGAGGGAGAAATGCTATCAGTTTCTGAATTAAATTCAGCAAGCATCTTCATTTTGGGATATGTTTTTGCGTTGATAAAACTTAAATCCGCCATATTATTTGAAAGATTTAAATAATTGAGCGTATCTGCCACACCGTCCGGTTTAATGACAATTGGTTTATATTTTATAGTTGTTTGAGTTTTTAAATTTTGCTGAACTTTTAACGAATCCCAGTAACCAACCGGACCAATTGTGGAAGTTGTTAATGTACCGGAATTATACCGTTGATAAATGGTGGTGTCAATTTCCACTCTGCCGCCGTAAGGTTTTGAAAATCCTTCTGGAACTGATCCTGGAGGAGCGCCTTTTTTGCCAATGATTGCCCAGGAACCGCGAAAAACTAAACTGTCGATATAAATGCTGCCAAGGCTTTTAATTTCATTTTTCAAAGCCACAGAACTCGTACTCCCCTCGTCACAAACAGCAATTGCAACAAAACAATGAATCGAAAGAGTGTCAAGGAATTGGATATAATCGTTAACCGTAGAAGTCCCACCTCCCAAAATGTCAAAAAAGTAATAACCATCAAAATGGTAAGTACTATCATCAAAAAGACAGATATGGTGACCCCTGATATTCCCCGATGGAATATAGTTTTGAGAGTTTAAGGAAATATTGGCAGTTTTTCCATCTAGAAACCCGGCCGATGTTGCAGCTAGTATATTTGTGGTAGTATCGAATACAATCGAATTACTCTGTTCTTTCAGATTTATTAAGTCTGAAGTTTTAAATGATAGGCTGTCTCTTAGCAAGTACGATAATCCACTACCTTTATAGAAAGTTTGAATTGCGCCATAGCCCTGCGAACCAACAATTTTTGATCTTAACCAAAACCTTTTATTGTTTTGCAGATCATTAAGTTTTATTGGAGAATAGAAAAGCCCAAATTTCGAAGATCTGTTTATCACATTTGTAAAATTTTGATCTCCACTTATTTGCACAATCAGCGAATCGGAAGTTGGAGGGCTTACAGGATTAATAAATATTATGGAATCACCTAGCTGGTTTTCAACAAGATTTGGGATAGTATTTCTAATGGCTGAACTTGAAATTAGAAATACTAAATTCACTTGATTGTCATTTTCAGAGAGTTCGTCAACCTGGTTATCAACATCAAGTATTACTGTTAAATTATGTGCCCCGGGCATCGATTTCACGGGGATATTTACTTTAATACTGTCTGTGTACTTTGGTAACGCTTTAGCAACCAGAAGTTGAAAGGTTGTTGAGTCGTTGAACGTGTCCTTGATTAAGACTTTAAAAGAATCATTTAGAACCTTACCAAAATTATAATAATTTACCTTTAAGCTTATCGAGTCAAGATTGTCAGATGGATTTTCCGGCAATAATAAAATATCAGATGCCACCAATGATAAATTAGGGCTGCCTGGAATTGGCAGCTTAGTGGTCGGATCACCGATTAATGTATTTGTAAGTGCAAACAACTTGTAAACACCCGAACTTCCATAGTTTTGCAAGAGTTCTAATTTTGCTTCTTTTAGAGCTTCGCTAATAGTGTAAACGGAATCCTGAAAAACCTTTTTATAAAATAATTTTGGGGCAACTATAGATGTTGATAAAAATCCGAGTGACGAATTACCAATATATGCTATTGCCTGTCCATCCGGATCAAGTAAAAAAAGTTGAGAAAAAGATGTAATATCAGGCTCTCCAAACCTAGCTGTTGAGCAGCCAAAATCAGTAATTAACGGATTTCTTCGAACATTATTTTTTAACTGCGACGGCTGAGTAATTGAATTGTCCCAGGTTTGTGTACCGCTGTGACCAAGATAAGAAATAACAACCGAACCATCATTAATTGTTTGCTGAATTTCCTCAGGGGAATATGGACCAAAATTAGTATTCGGGTTAACAGTCTTATAAAAGTGTTTAAAGTTTCCGCCTATCGGGGCAGGTGCAACATAATTATCTATAACGAAATCGTTAACCGCCTTTAATTGCGCTAATTGTGCAGGATCGGTAAAGTTTCCGCCTGAAAAAAACATATAGCGTTTATTCCAATCGTTAAATGGTTTGGAAACATATGATACATGTTTATTCATATAATAATCAAGTTCTTCTACTGATTTTACCGGGATTCTCCCTATGTTCATTTGTGGAATATATGCTCCTGTAGTATCCCATGTTACAAACCAATTGTCACTTACGGACGCACCGAATGATGGAACATAATTGAACATACGGGGCTGCGCCTGAAAAATTGTTTTATTCCCATGGTAATCATAAGTGGCTCCACCTATCAAACAAACATATTTCGGTAACGGCTCCTGCCAACGAACATGAGTTGCTTGTAGAAAATCTTTTATTACTTCAGGATTAAAAAAACCATATGAAAACTCATCATAAATATCATCGACATCTATCACCTTTGCCGTTACATTATATTTATTGGTTATAAAAGCAGAATATTCTTCCCCTTTAGTTTTAAATTTTTTATGTGTAATTGCAATATAATCAGCCTGGTTTTGCGGGTTTCGCAAGTTTGTAAATTGCTTTGCATAATAGACAAACGGTTTTTTTATTTTATCTGATTTTGTTAAAATAAATTTATTCCACTTACTTAACGAATCAAAAAGTACGATCTCATTATTTGTTGTGCTAAGGGAATATTTCTTATAATTTTCTCCATATTTCCACAAGATGGGATTAGCATTTAATACATTAGTAATCTTGATGCCTTTTAAATCCTGTTGACCGTTTATAAAGGGGAATGAAAATAGGAGTGTGTCAGAATAGGTTTTTAGATATCTAGGATACTCAATTTCGTACCAATCAAAAGCACAGGAATTTAATAAAGCGGAAGTAGCAAATGAATGAATTCTCAGGGTATTGTTTCCGTTATTCAAAATTGTCCCGGGATAAACGCCGGAAAGAATTTTCTGCTGGTATTTATTAATATAACCTGAATCTTGTTTTGCTGCACTGTTTACTGAAATAGCCAAAAGATGAGCATTTTGTGTAATGTTGGAGGCATAGTCTTGAAGCCTTGAAAATACTTTAAGATTACCCCCGGTAAAAACATTTGAAACACTGAAGGTATAGTTTCTAGTACCAACCCCTAACTGATTATCCATCCATGTTTTATTTTCGTACCAGTATGGCATTTCTCTTCTTACTTGATCAGCCATCGAAAAGTCAAACCAATTATTCTTTTCATAATGGATCAATTCATTATAGTATTTTAAAGTGTCTATATTGGGTTGCGCATTTCCATTACTTCCAATTGCCACACGCTGCCCATAAATACCTCCCCATGTTAGCCAATAAACTGTTGTATCAGAGTACCTGTCTAAATATTCGGTGTAAGGTTCACCATAATTATTTAGTTCTCGATGTCTTCCTCCCATATTTCTTTCACCAACAAACTCTATGTAATCTTCAGGATCAAATGAATTATCGGTTTCACCTTTGACATAAATAGGCACTTCGATCCCATGTTTGAACATTCTAAATGTTCGGGGATTTATAGAACCCGGGTTTACTCCAAGCGATAATAAATCATTATCATCAACTCTATAGACATCATTTTTTGCTGTCCCAATTTTTATATATATTAAGTTGTAGTCTATCCAGGAATCGGAATCATTTATTATCCAAGTTGGCTTTTTGTCTGATTTGAATGAGCCGAAATTAATTATCGGAGAGTCGGAATTGTGAGATGAAGAAACATCTTGTTGTGATAAATTATTCTCAAAATTAAAGGTTAATTCAATTTCATTAATTTTATTTGTAGTACGACTTTCGTATTCAATGATATAAGGATTTATAGTTATATGGGCACAATACTGATTTTCGATCCAAAGATATCCGTTTAACTTTGTCAACGGCAATGTTTCTTTGAAAATATCGGGAGATTTTTCGTACTGAGGTTCTCCTGAAACGCCTACCTTAACAACCGGATTTATAACCGGCAAAGCATCTATTTTAGTTTGCCTTATAATGTTAGAAGTTAAATTAACTTTGTTGTTTGTAGGCAACGAGACAAAAATGTCGAATGAAGCAGCTGAAAAATAACCGGGTTTTGACTCATCAAATGGTTGTTGAAAATCGATCAAGGTTCTTCCGTCTTTAGTAATAACTCTGTAATTATCTGGAATTTCAAGTTTCAGAAGATAATCATTCCCTTGTATTTTTTCAGAAATAAGCTGAACTTGCGAATAAGAAACGATTGTATTTATGAAAACAAAAAGTATAAAAATATAGTTTTTCATTTCTACTCAAAAAAGGTTAATGCATAGTTAAAATATATTGAAGATTTTAGTCTAATAAAATGGAAAAATACCAATTACTTATTTTTGAATAATCATCTACAGCCCTTATGAAAATATCATTTTTTGATCTGTTTATAAACATCGACAATGAACAAAAATACTTGGATACAATTGAAAATTCTCTTTTGAACGAAAGAGGTCAAAATATTTTTTACTATTTGAACTCATATGGCTTTTATCTGGCATTTAAGAATCAATTATTTAAAGAGGCATTACAACTGTCTAATTACGTAATCCCAGATGGATACAGCATTGTCTGGGCAGTAAATTTTCTTCAAAATATTGTAATTGATAAAGTTGTTTTTACTTATTCTTTTTCACCTAATATTTGTAGTATTTTTAATAAGTATGGGTCAAGGGTATTTATTTTGGGAGGTAAAGAAAGCGAGCTTAATAAAGCAATAAAAAATATTACCGAACAGGAGTTCTCTATTTCGATTGCAGACTCAAACCATGGTTACTTTTCTATTAAGAATGAAACAGATTACATAATAGAAAAAATTAACGCCTCGCACGCCGATGTTTTAATAGTTGCAATGGGAATGCCAAGATCTGAAATTTGGATTTTTAAAAATAAAGGTAAACTACACCCTAAAGTTATTTTTAGTGTAGGTGGGTTTTTAAGCTTCCTTTCTGGCGAGAAAAAAATTGCACCTGAGTGGATGTATAATTCAGGACTTGAATGGGTTTATCGACTTGTACAAGAGCCGGAAAGACTCTGGAAAAGATACTTAAAAGCTAATGTTTTTTTTCTGAGCAAAGTGTTAATGGAAAAAGTATCAAATGCAATTAAATAAAATTAGAATAGTACATCTTCTAAAAAATCTTGAAATTGGTGGTATTGAAAGGTCAACAATTAACTTATCAAATAATTTAACTGATGAGTTAGATTTAGTCATCATATGGGCAGAAAAAGGAATACTTAGCCAATTAATTAAAAAAAGTGTTAAATTGAAACTGATTCTAAGAAATAATAGGATTGCTTCACCCTTCTTTTTTTTATATAATTTTTATAGACTACTCGATATTGTGAGAAGTCAGCGAGTTAATGTTGTTCATTACCATTTCCGAATTTTTCTCCCCTATGTTTTATTGATTAAGTTGTTCCATCCAGACATCAAAGTCATTTATACTCACCATAATGTCTTCAATGACTTTATTACAAGGTTTTTGTACGCAGACTATTACATAGCAATAAGTAAAGTTACCGAAGCCGAATTAAAAAAGAATAAAAAGAACTGTTTTTTCATCAAACACGGGATTGAATTACAACCCGAGAAGAATATTTTTAAGAAGGAGGGAATAAAAAATATCGGATATGTTGGTAGATTTAATGAATCGAAAGGTATATTTACATTATTGAGAGCATTCCATTCCCTTACATTAGAAAGGAATGATCTAAAATTATTTTTATTTGGCGAAGGAGAGCAGAAAGCAGAAATTGTCAACTTTATAAATAAAAATACTCTAAATAATTTTGTCTACATTTATCCACCTTCTTCAGATTTGAGTAACATTTACTCTAAAATCGATCTCCTTATTTTACCTTCAATAAAATTAGAAGGTTTTGGTCTTGTATTAATTGAAGCAATGAGTTTCGGCATTCCAGTTATTGTATCGGATTTGCCAGTTTTCAAAGAAACAATAACTAATAATGAAAATGGTTTGATCTTTGAGCGAAATAATCTATATGATTTAATAATGAAAATAACGGAATTAATAGAAAACAATAATTTACGAAATAAAATAATTGCAAATGCAAAATTGAAGGTAATGGAAAATTCTGATCTTAAAAAAATGTGTGACGAATATATCGAGTTATACACCAAACTATAAAATCAAAATTGGACGAAATCATTATAAAATGCTACTGGTATTATAATTAGTCTTTTCCTTTTTTTTATCACGACTTTAATCCAGTAGATGCTTCAAATAATTTCTTAGATTTTTATTTTCTTTTTTAAAGTAAGTAACAAAATATTTTAATCTATATCGTAATCTTAGTTCCTTTGTATTTGATAATAACTTTTCCGGTAAAAAAGTAAAAAAGAATGCTAGCAAAACTTTCCAATTTAATAATAATAAACTATTTCCCCATATTTTCCTGGCTTCTTTTTTACTGCCATAAAAATATTCTCGCCAACCTCTTGTCTCATTTATTCTTTTCGGTGAGATACCAAATTCGGCACTAATGTCTTTGAGGTAGTGAGGCTGTTGTAGTTGGTAAACCGATTTTTTATAGTTATCAAGAGATTTTCTAGAAAGAGAGTTATTTCTGACACGATAATAAATTAAAACTTTCTGAATATTATAAAACCTAACATGATCCTTAATTTTTAACCAAAGTGCGTAATCGGATATTCCGTCATAATTTGGATATCCATTTGAAATTTCAATAATTTTTGATTTACTAAAAAAACTTCCAGGATGTGAGATACAAGAATGAAGCGCTAAATTTCTAATGATTGAATCGTGGTTTTGAGGTGCCTCGATGATGTACATCGGCTTAGTATTACAAAATGCTAAAGAAAGACAAGAGATTACATCAAATTCTGGCTCGTTACGATGAATACAAAAAAGAGTTCCTAATAAATCTGGATGCGCTATATCGTCAGCATCCATTCGGACAATTAAATCATATTTTGCGTTCTTCAATCCATAATTTAAAGAATCGACAAATCCAACATGTTCTATCTTCAGATAATGAATTCTAGTATCCTCAAAACCGAATACTATTTCTTCAGTATTATCTGTAGAGCCATCGTCAATAATTAGGAGTTCAAATTGAGAAAATGTTTGATTAAGGATACTTTTAATCGAGAATGGTAAAAATTCGGCGCAATTATATGTGGGCATTAAGACTGTAATCATAAGAATTGTTAGCTTATTATTTCTTCAACACTTTGTAGAAAACTTTGATTTACTACTGATGATTTTCCATAAAAATACTCGAAGAGAGATTCTTTCTCTTTCATATCAATAGGATTTTTTCTGAACGATTTTATTTTTTCATCCCAATCATCTTCTTTATAAATCGTATTAAATAAATTAGTAAAATCAAAAATATGTTTTGAATTGATGCTATCAGCTAAAAATATTAATTGAATTGGATATGCCAAACACTCAATAACTGCAGAAGTATCTTCAAAAAAAACCATGCCAATCTTTGGTAAAACGGAGTCCAATTTTTTATTTACTAATAAATGATTGTCGAAATCAGAAGGTACATATTTTTCTAGTGGATGTTGTTTAACTAAAAGCTTTGCTTCAGGGTTTAATTTATACAAAATATTCCTCAAACGACTTAGTTTCTCAATTGTTGCCCCCGGGGTTCTATTTATACTTTGAGTAATTGGATACTGATAAGATTGCATTAAATAAAGCCAGTTAATATTATTCCCATCATTTTCCTTTTCTTTAAAAACTTTCTTTGGATGACCAATAATTTTAATAGTCTCCGGATTTAATTGGGATACTATTTCTAATCGCTTTTTCTGATATTCACCCCAAACAAAATAATAGTCCGAAGTTCTATTTATAAAATAATGTGTTGGTAATAAAATCGAATGGTCTACTGATATGGTTTTTATCAAATGTAATTTGCTGATATAATTATAGATAAATCCATTTGTGATAAAATCCAGGTCTTGTAAAAAAAATAATATCCTCCCTTTGTTTTTCAATAACTTAAGTAAGTGTTCAAAACTAGAAAAAATTCTTTCAATATGTGCCATGTTCTGCTCGATTTTTATGCTAATCTCGACGCCGAAAGCCTCTCGTATTTCCCACGGCAGGTCATTGTTGATTGTTTGCCTAAAATTTTGAAAGTCTTTTTTCTTTACAAGAAAACGATAAAAAAAATGTGGGTAGCAAAAAAAATTTTTTTGAAATAAAAGTTCCCAATTATAAAACATCCCAAAATGAACCAAAATGACATTGGCTCGATCTTTAGTTTTAGTAAGCTTCCTGATATATTTTATATTGTGTTCTTTATCAGGTAAAAGCGAAAGAACGATATAATCTTTGTTTTTAATAAAATGAAAAAGGAATAACCATTTGAAGAAAAACGGGATATACCAGATTGAGTGCTTTATAATTTCAGAATAATAGCGAAATCTATTCAATTTCCGTTTTTTAAAATAATTAAGAGTATCTCCCAAAATAGATATTCGAAAATAATCGTAAATCTCAGATATTATTATCAGAGTCAAACTTTTTTTTATTGTTGATTCTGTTGTCTCAAACTCGCATTTTTCCCAGGAAACGACAAATTCCTTTATCTTATCATCTATATTGTTAAATTCTTTTCCCATAAATTATTTTAGTAAAGCTCCATAATTGGGCAAATAATCTTCTTCAATAATAGATTTCCAATTAAATTTTTTTGCTAATTCATAACCGTTGCTTATTAAGGTCATTCTAACTATTGGGTCTGTTATAATACGGGTAACTACTTTCGATAATGTTGACTTATCCCCATAATTTATAATTAATGCATCATGGTAATTCGTTAGGTATCTTGATATACCGCATTCTTTAGTTATTACTAAAGGTATGCCATTGGTGAGGGCTTCTAAAGCTGTTAAACTGAATGGCTCATAATAACTTGGGACAACCACTAAATCCACTGTCCTCAATAATTCAAAATATTTTATTGGCTCAATTTCTCCTACATAATTGGGATGGCTTTCAGAGTTATTTCTTTGTCCGCATATTATGACCGAATGATCCGATTGAACAGACTTCAATGATTCCAATAAAAATTCTAAACCTTTATTTCTATTTCCAATTCCTCCCGCAAAAAGTATTCTGCCTCTAATCTCGTGGAGAAAGTTAAATTGTATATTTTCGACTATATCTGTTCCATTCCTTATAATTCGTAATTTTTTAGCATCAACGTATTTTGTTAAATAAGTCTGATCAAATTGGGAGTATATAAATAAAAGGTTAGAAAGTTTTAATAAACCAATAAACAGTAAATAATCCAACGAGTATGTTTTTTTTTGTAGTATTAGTGTATCATGTAAAGTGAAAACAATTTTTTTTCTTAAAATGATTAAAACAGGGATTAGAAATATCAAATACCTTCTATAAATCATTATGTGTATAATATCATAGCTTGAATAAATTAAATTGAAGAAAATATTTATCAATCCACCTTGAACAATTTTACCTTCTTTTTCTTCGATTATTTGTAAACCTGATAAAAATTTTGACTGTATATTTACATAATTTCTATAATTAAATAACAAAACCTTATGTTTGGCTGAGAGTTCTTTTAACACCCCTTTTTGAACTTTCTCAGTAGCACTACCTGCCCAAAATCTACTTTTATACTCTCCGATTAGAAATATTTTCATTTTTTAGCGATTAAATAAATATTACGTGTTATAATTTCTCGCTTGGGAAAATCATATAATTTTTCAATAATTCTACTTATTATTCTCAATACAAATATTCTTTTTTTTGAGATTGGTGAATTATATAGTTTTATAGTCTTGTTAGGGAAATAATTAGAAAATAATTGCCTTATACTATATTCAGTAAACCCAACTTCATGTGTAAAATCAATATATCTGCTAAATAAACCGAAAGGAGCAGACATATTTGGAGTTCTGATTATAACTGTTCCATTTTTGTTTAGTTTATTATACACCAAATCAACAAAGTCATAAATCCTATTTTTTTCTAAATGTTCTAATAAATCGAATGCAAAGATGTAATCAAAATTATCTGAATTTTTTAGAAACTCTATTGCATCAATTTCGACTACTTTTTTAGTCACAAATCTTTTGCAGATCTCTATTTGCTCAGTTGATAAATCGATCCCAATAAAATCTTCAAGACCTTTTTGTTTTAAGTAATATAAAAATCCTCCTATTCCTGAACCAATTTCAAGAATTTTTCCTTTAGTAACCCAAGTATTGATATTTAAGAAGATAGTGTCGTAATATTCAATTCTGTTTTTATACCATATCTTAAATGAATCTTCACTTTGAATATTGATACCATTAAGTTTTGCATAGTGTTCAGAAAAATATGACTTCATTTTTTAGAGAATACCTCTTTTAAGTATAAAAAATAATTGAATAACAAAAACAATAAATTCTATTAAAATTGTTGTATAAATCGCCCCTAAAACATTAAAATAGTGGATTGTAATTGGGTATAATACAAGTCCTAAAGTAGCTGAAAATATCGCAGCAAACATAGCTAATTTCTCTTGGTTTGCAGAATTAAGAATTACCCCTGAAAAATTATTTAAAAGGAGAAAAGGCAAACCTACATTTAATAATAGTAAGATTTTATAAGATTCTTGAAAATCAAATCCCCATAAATTAATAATTATAATTTTCCCTGTAAAGTACATTAATAAAAAATACATTAATGAAAAAGATAATAGTATCACTAATATTTTTTTAGATTCATAAAGATTTATTTTACCAACTGTATGAAATTCTTTCGAAAAGCGAATAAATGTTGGTGTTAAAATTGAACTTGAGAAAATCTGAGGTAATTTATATAAAGAATAGGCTACTGAATAAATCGCTACAGATTTAACTCCAATAATATTTTCAATGAATACAATGTCAATTCTGTCATATATTTTAACAGCAATTAATCCCAACCACATAGGAAGCGAGACCCTTAAAGTCTTTGCCAATAATTTTATGCTTATTCCAAATCGATATTCAAGACTAAAATATTCTTTTACTATAAACCATTCATAGATCAACATCGAAAGTGATGTGAGTGTTACAAAAATTTGAAAATTTAGTAGAGATAGAATCTTAAATTGCAAAACAATTAGTAATGCGAAATGAGGTATCCGGTTTCTTAAAAAAAAATAAAAATATTTTCTATAATTATTTCTTCCTAAATAAAAACTGAAAAACAAAGTATTTATAAAATTAAGATAAATAAAAACCGAAAACATAAAAATAAAATAATATTGATCTTTATCTGCGAAACCAAGATAAAAATTCGGAATTAACAAAACTGGAAGTGAAATAAGTATTCTGGTATTAAGTAAGGTTAATATTTGCTCCTTAGGGAGTTGATCTCTTGAAAGTGATCTTTGACTGTAGTTTGAGAATCCTAATTCTACAATTTGAAAATAGATTTGGGCGATTGCTGAAAATGTGACAACTGCTCCATAGTGTTCAATATTTAATTTTCTTGCAATCAAAACGAATAGCGCTAAAAAAAATAGCTTATCAATGATGGCGGTAGCGAATAAATATTTACTATGGTTTATGAGAATTACGTTAAAAATATTTAATATTTTTCTAAACATTATTTTCTAGCCAACCACACTTCCGGATTCTGGTTTTTCCGGGAGTTCCATATTTCAAAATGAAGAATGTCTCCTTCAAGGCTTTCTCCAACCTTCGCAATTCGCGCCCCCATTTTTACTTTGTCGCCTTCGGAAATATAAATCTCGGATAAGTGACTGTAAACCGTTCTGTAATCACCTTTGTGCGTAATAATTATTACGCTGCCATAACCGGGTATCCAATCTATCGCAGAAACTATTCCTTCAGCAACTGCATTAACATCAAGACTGCCGGAGGATTTAATATCAACGCCGTAATTAATTGTTACGGTTTTTAGTTTTGGATTTCTATTTTCGCCAAACGATCTTGTAACTTTTCCGCCGGCTAATGGCCAAATCATCCTGCCGCGCAATGCAGAAAAGGAGGAAAATTTTTCAGTGTCTAAATTTAATGTCTCATCACTTCGGGTCGGAATGATATTTGTATTCTTTTCGATATCAACATCGTTATTTTTTGCCAAACTTTCCCTTTGCAGCCTTTGGGCTTTTAACTTTGCCAATCGCTCCGCCGCTTCTCTCTTTTTGCGCTCCGCTTCCTCGACAAGTTTTGCTATTATGTTTTTTATTTGTTCTTCGGAAGCTTTTCGGAATGCAAGTTCTTTGTTAATCTCCGCTTTATCGGTTTTTAATTCATCGATAAATTGTTTTCTCTCTTTTAACTTTACCATCAGGTTATTTTCTTCGGCAACTTTATCGCCGGCTAATTTTGCTTTTTCTTTTTTTTCCTGCTGAAGTTTAACTTTGGCGCTTTCAAGGTCTTTTACTTTGGTTTGGAGTTTTATAAGGTCTCTTTCACGACTTTCGGAAAATTTTTGAAGATATTTTATTCGTCGTATTCCCTGTTGAACCGATTCGGCATCAAGAAGCCCCTCAAGTTCATTCGGTGTACCATATTTGTAAACCGACACAACATACTTTGCATAATTTTTTTTTAGCAGATTAATGTCAGTCTCAAGCTTTTTTATTGAAGCCGACGTTTTGAGTATTTGGTTTTGTTTTGCTTTTTCTTCGCTGCGTAAAGAATTTATTAATTTATTTAGAAGAAAGTTTTGTTTGTTGTAATTATCGAGTACCGAGAGAGATTTTTTTTCTTCCGCGGTTTTCTGTCTCAGTTCATCTTCAAGCTGCTTAATTTCTGTTTTTATCCCGGACAATTCATATCGCTTTGTGGAAATTTCTTTTTCTTCCTGAGCCCAAATTACGGCAGGCAGCAAAAAAAATATTAGTAATATTTTTAGCGGCGGCTTCACCATTTAATTACAGTTGCGTCATTCGGAATGTTAAAATCTATATAAATATTTTTTTTGTTAACCTTTATATCTTTATACTCAATTACTATTTTCTGATCGTCACGCATATTAAAAACATTTATTCTAAATGGTATCGCAACGTTATCCAGAATTTCAAATTTAGAATATTTACCATCGAGTAAAACTTCGTTGTTAAAATTTCTTAAATTAAAATCAGTGATACCAAGTTCACGTATGTTAACCTTATAACGTTTTTTTAATTCTTTCACAGAATCGATATAGGTAATAACGTATTCATCAATCTCAATTTTATAATCATCGGGTATTTTATATAAATTATCTGTAAGATTTACAGAGCCGACAAACGCTTCCATCAAATCAGCGAAGGATAAATTTATTTTAAATATTTCGGAGAGTACATCATCGCTTACCTTGCCTGTATAGGCTGTGTTCTGCAGGGCGTCATAAAAAATAAAATTATCTTTTGTAACCAACGCATTAGCTAACTCAATATTAAACGGGCCCATAACCGTCAAGTAAATAGAATCCGGTTTTTGGAGGATAATATTAAACGCGGCGCTTCCGGTAAATTGAGCGCTTGTAATATTGATGGTTCCATTACCTTCAAAATTTCTTACTTTCCGCCGGTTTACCTCTAACTTATTAATCAATCTTTCCGAGGGAAGAATTTCAATTTCTTCTGTTGGTTTTGACGGCACACATCCCGCTAATGTTAATAATAACATTGATATGAATATAACGCTATAAATAAAATAATTTTTCAAATTTCACCTGTTTCAATTTTTAGTTGAAGTTCTTTATTTCCGTTATCTAAATCTAAAGCCTTTTGCCACAATTTTAGGGCTTCATCTTTTTCGCCCAATTTAAAAACAACATCGCCGAGATGCTCAAGCATTACCGCTCTTTCGCCGCCGACTTTTATTGCTTTTTCAATATTTTCTTTTGCCGGTTCATATTTACCAAGTTTAAAATAAACCCACCCGATTGTATCGAGATATGATGAATTATACGGCTCGGCAATAATAGATTTTTTTACCATCTCAAGCGCTTCATCCAATCGCTCGCCCCGTTCGCTTAATGAATATGCGTAGTTATTATTTACAAGCACATTTTCGGGATCGATCTGAAGCGCGAGGGCATAAACGCTGTCGCATTCGTCATATCGTTTAAGCGCGTTATAAATTAATCCAAGCGTACCCAATAAATTTACATCATCGGGTTGAAGAGATAAAGCCATCTTCAAATATTTTATCGCTTCATCCGATTTTTTTAGTTGATTTAATGTATAACCATATGCTGAAAGAGCGTTAACATCTGAGGGATTAAGTTCCACAGCTTTTTTAAGGTATATATAGGCATCATTATGTTTTTCAGTTTGCGCGTATGAAAAACCAAGAATTAAATTTATCGTATAATCTTCCGGAAATTGTTTTACAGCTTGCGAAGTTACTTTGATAGCCTCTTCATATTTTTGATTATCAAAATACAAACCTCCAAGTCTTATCCAGCCTTCGGCATTCCACGGAGCTAATTCAGTAGTAGTTTGAAAATAATTTATTGCAATGGAATCTTCCTTTTGACTCATGGCGATTGCGCCAAGAAACATTTTTACCTGCCAGTCGGTTGTGTCTTTATCTAATGTTTCAAACAATTGTTTGGCGATGGGTATAAGTGTGGAGTCTGTTAAAGCACGGTTAAAATAAGCAGTACCGATTTTTATTTTCGAATCAAGCGGCAGCTCCGGTTGTGCAAGTAAATAATTGTACTCTTGAAAGGCTGCTTCCCAATCCCCTTTTTCAATCAACACTTGTGCTTTTAACTCATGCAGACTAATGTCCTCCGGCGAAAACTCAAGCATTTCATCGGCAACCGAAATGGCTTTACCAAATTCTTTAGTGCGGGTATAAAATTGCACAAGCATTTTGTCAAGCGATGAATTTCCTGGATCAATTTCGCGAAGTTTTTCAATGGCTCCGGCGGCTTTATCAAGGCTGCCAAGTTTTTCATATAGTTCAGCTTCCCGCAGTAACACATCCCATTGCGGTCCAATTAGCCCGAGCAGTTTGTCATAAGTTTCAATTGCCTGCATTGGTTTACCGTTTTCATAAATGCGTGCAAGTTTGTAATGTGCCGAAATATTTACAGAATCAATCGCTATTATTTTTTCAAGCGACACCGCCGCCGAATCCTGCAGGCGCGCGGAAAAATAAATATCCGAAAGTAAATCTAAGTACTCTATTTTACCCGGCTCAAGATCAACAGCTTTTTTTGCGTTCTGCAGCGAAAGTGGAAGTTTGTTTATCAGCAGATAATTTTTCGCAAGAGCATAATAAACCCCGGCATTTGGATCAAGCCGGAGAGCATCCTGAAATTCCAATATTGCGGAGGCATAATCTCCCTTGGCTTCAGCCGTGCAGCCGTCAATAAAATATTCAAGCGCTTTTTGTTTTGTATCGCTTTTGGCAATTGAATTAGTTTCAAAAGACTCACCTTTTTCAACTTGTTTTTGAGAAAAACAACCGCCGGCGATTAATGAAATTAATAGTAACGCAATTAAAATTTTATACATAAATAACAATAAATATCTAAGAAAATGTGATCAGAAAAAAAGAACCGCACAATTCAAAATCAATTGTACTAACAAAAATAAAATACTTTAATAATAAAAGGTAGAATAGAAAGGCGGTTCTAATCTTGCTTACAAATATAGCAAACTATATCTTTGTAAAAACTTTAGGAACCGATGGAAATTTACGATTTAGGATTAGCATACGTTTGGGAGTATGATGAAGATTTTATAAACCTTATTGAACAAATTCTTCAAACTGCCGGGCTTTCTACTTTTCGAATTACATACAATAATCTTAACGAGGTGGTTGAACAAGTTAAACAACGCAAACTCGGGTTTCGTTTTTATCTCGACCGTGCCTGGGATGTGGATGATGATTTCGGAGAACTCGGCAAAATGCTTCACCGGAGGAAAACTTATATTTTTAATCAATATAAAAATGTATTACATGCAATTGACAAAGCAAGTATGCACCTCGAATTTATTACCGCGGGGCTGCATGTTCCTTATTCAATAATAATTCCGCCGCACAGCGAATTTAAAGATTTTTATATTTCGATAGATGATCTTGCGATTTTGGGGAGACCATTTATCATCAAACCATGCAACACAACCGGCGGCGGCACAGGTGTTGTAACAGGCGCCGAAACATTAAAAGAAGTTCTTGACGAGCGAGCAAATTACTCCGGGGATAAGTACTTGATTCAAGAAAAGATTTACCCTTCCGATTTCAACGGGCGGCGTGCGTGGTTCCGGTGCTACTGGGCATTCGGTCGGCCAATCTCTCTTTGGTGGGATGACCAGACTCATTTATACGGAATAATTACTCCAGAAGAAAAAGCCGCTTTTAACCTGCGCAAACTCGATCAACTGACAAAAAATATTCAGCGACTTATAAATCTCGATTTTTTCTCAACCGAAATCGTTTATTCCGACAAAGGTAAATTTATTGTTATCGATTATGTAAACGATCAGTGCGATATGCGCTTTAAAGGTGCACATGTGGACGGTGTACCGGAGGAAGCTGTAAAACAGATAATAAACAATCTCTTTTCCCATATTCAAAAATCAAAAAAATAATAATTTATGAACTTAATAAAACCATATGTTCTAATTATAATCGTTCTTTTAATCTTTATTTCGGCGCTTTTAATTTACTACTATACAGTAAACATTTATGAAGTTATGTATGAGGTTGAACCGGCAAATTTATACGCTGACCACCAATCGCAAATAACTATTGAAGCCGTTCCTCTGAATGCTCTCGGTTTCAGGGCATATTTTAGGAACGCACCGGCAGAGTTTGAAATTATTGAGGGCGCCGATTTAGTAGAAATAATAAAAACGGATGATGAAAAAGGAATACTAATATTAAGGGCAAAAGTTACGCCGGGCACGGTAGTAATCCGCATAACTTCAAAATATGCACTGCTCCCGTCAGAAGTTAAAGTAATGGTTTATACTAATACGGCTTAATTGTTGTATTTATTTTGTTTAAAATATTATTATCTTTGCCAAAAGCTTATTATTTTTGAATAAAAAATGCCCGAGGATTTTATGAAAAAGCTAAATTTTGTTTTATCGATCCTGTTGTTATATTCTTCTGTTGTTTTTGCACAGGGAACGGCAGGCGAAAAAGCTAAATATGAGTACCGTTCATTAATAGATATGCCATCCGCAGGAGTTTTAGAAAAAGGATTTGTGGGAGTAAGTACGGATGTTATGCCGGCGGGCGTCGTAATTTCGAAAATTGAAGTCGGTGTTTTCGATCAGGTAAGCTTTGGAATTTCTTACGGCGGGGCAAATATTATAGGGTCGGGTAGACCGGACTGGTACAAACTACCGGGTGTAAATATTCGTTTTAGATTATTTGATGAATCTACAACTTTCCCTGCAATTTCGGCCGGATTCGACTCCCAGGGCAAAGGTCTTTATTTCGATTCCACAAATCGTTTCTCAATAAAATCACCCGGTTTTTATGGCGCTGTTAGTAAAAATTTTGAATTTCTCGGCTTTCTCAGTCTTCATGGTTCTGTAAATTATTCACTCGAAAACAAAGACGGCGATAATTTTATGAATATTATGGTAGGCTTCGAAAAAACTATCGGAAAGAGTGTTTCGGTTATTGGCGAATACGATTTTGCATTAAACGATAATAACACAAACAGCTATTATGGCGATGGTAATGGTTACCTTAATGTAGGGCTTCGCTGGTCTATGGGTGAAGGTTTTACACTTGGTCTCGACTTAAGAGATCTTTTGGATAACAGAAAGTGGAGCCCCGGTTCGGCAGACCGAGCCATAAAAATTGAGTATATAAAAAGTATCTTTTAATATTAGTGTAGCTTATTGAATACAAAATTGTTTACTTAATTATACATAACTAACACTGCGAGTCCAATTTCCCTTCATAAAGAGGATAACTTTGCCCCTTTAATCCGGCTTAATATTTGCCCATATTTATTCAGTTTAATTGATTTTATTACTGGAGGCTTTGCAATGAAAAATTATAAATACTTATTTGGTTTAATGCTTCTTGCAGCTTTCTTTCTTTTTGGCGGATGTTACACACAATTAGCGGTAAGAGAAAGAGTAGTTTATGAAAGACAGCAATCCTATAATTATGATGACGAATATGACACGACAGATAATTATAGCGACACAGATACCGAATATTATGATGAAAATGATAATCAGGATGTTAACGTATATTATGATAGTTACGACCCTGTTTTTCCATCATACAGAAGATATTTCTGGAGCTATTATCCTTCAGTAAGCATTGGAGCCTATTTCGGTTCTTATTATTATGATTCTTATTGCTGTGATCCATTTAATTACTGGGCTTGGTGTTATAATCCCTGGTATTCTCCTTATTATTCGTACCATTATAATTGGTGGTCGGGTTATTACCCCGGATACAATTATGGATATTACGGAAGCAATTGGGCTTATGATGGAAATGTTTATAAAACACGATCGAATAATGGTTATAGAGTTAGAAACAATGACGGGCTAAGAGGTAATGGCGGCGGTCGTGGAATAGTAACCCGAAGTGGTGGAAGAGATGGTTTGAACAAAACCGATGGTAGAAACACAGATGTAACCGGCAGAACACTTACCCGCGATAATACCGGCGCACGAACCGGAAGAAGTAATGATGGAATAACAAATCGTAATGATAGAACCACGCGTCAGGAAATTATAAATGATCTGCGAAAAAATTCCCGCACCAAAAACTTGGAAGATAGGAACTCTGTTTCGCGCGATAAAAGAAGCAGCAATCCTAATGAAAATAGAAAAGATATTAAGCAAAATACCGGTAATGAACGAAAAAGAAGTGAGTCGCCTAAAGTAAAAAGAGAAAACCGCAGCGGTAGAAATGAAAATGGCAACACTTATAATGGAAGAAAAAGTAATAGTAATTCTCCAAAGTACACACCGCCAAAACGGACAGAAAGCACCCCGAGGAGTTATAGTCCGCCGCAACGGAGTTATTCGCCACCAAGAAGTTCTGCCCCTCCTCAAAGAAGTTCATCTTCATCGGGAAGATCAAGCAGTGGTTCGAGAAGTAGTGGAAATGATAGAAGAAGGTAACAAAAATGAAAAAGTATATTTTAATTCCAGCAGTGTTTATAGTATTATTTTTTATGCAGGGTTGCTATACTGTTATATGGACGCCCGAATCTCCAATGCCCGATAACTATGAGACAAATAATTATTATTACGATAACGATTATTATGTAACATACTACGAATATCCATGGTGGGTTGATGTGGCGCAGGTTTATAATACTTATGTCCCTTCTGAGACGAAAGAGCGGATAAAACATGACCGGACAAGTGTTAGAAATCCTGCCGGTGGCAGGAACCCGGACAGCGGCAGACAGCCAATTTTAGTAACCGATCCAGTATCAATTGGAACGGGAGGAAGTACCGGCAGTTCGGGTTCTACAGATACTGACCGGAGAACAACCGTGGAAAAAAATGATACTTCGACAAATAATAATACATCAACTACCCGTCCGAGTTCCGGGAGCACCGAAAAAAAAGCCCGCAATAGTGACGGTTCAAGAAATGGCGGAGGAAGAAAATAATGAAACGATATAGGATTGCAGCAACATTTTTCATCCTATTCATCACACTATCTGCAAGCGTGTTTGCACAGGGTATTAATGATGCGTTAAGACTTGCATATCCTGGTCTTTCGCCAAATGCAAGGGCTCTCGGTATGGGCAACAGTTACATTGCATTGAGTGATGACGCTTCGGCAATGTATTTTAATCCTGCTGGTATGGGTTTATTAAAGCGACTCGAATTGTCCGGTGGATTAGATTACTCGAACTTTAACAATAAAACCACATTCATGGGAAACAATACAACTTATTCAAATAGCTCCACAAAATTGGACAGAATTAGTTTTGCATTTCCTTTCCCGACTATGCGGGGCAGCCTTGTTTTTGGAATGTCGTATCACACAACAAAAGATTTTACCGGCGCGCTTAAGTTTGATGGATTTAACAGCGGGTCCAATTCCTTGATTCAGGACTTTTTGAACACCGACATCCCGTTCGATCTTTATTTGACCGATGTTAATAACAATACGCCAATTAACGGGAATTTGAATCAGAGCGGTAATATTCTTTCATCCGGAACCCTAAATAATTGGACGTTTTCGGGCGCCGTTGAAGTATCTCCGAATCTTTTCGTTGGCGCTAACTTAAATATTAACACCGGAAGCTATACCTGGAATAATGAATTTTACGAAGACGATTCGAAAAATATTTACCAGGGGAAAACCGATCCCGGTACAGCGGGGACGGAAGATTTCCGCACATTCTATTTAAACAGAATAATAAATTGGGACATTTCCGGTTGGGATGCAAAAGTTGGAATCCTTTATCAGATGAGAAACAATTTCAGATTCGGAGCAACTATACAGTTCCCAAAATCATTCACCATAAAAGAAAAATTCGATGTATCCGGTAGAAGCGAATTCGGTACCGGGTCAGTCTACTATCTTGATGGAAATAAATACAGCGATAATGTTGAATACGATATAACCACACCATTTGAACTTGGCGCGGGTTTATCATATAGCATAAAAGGAATTGTCGCGAGCGCGCAAGTAACCCTTGTCGATTACAAACAAATTAATTTCAGCGGCGCCAGCAATGGCTTAACATCTCAATATATTGAGGGTATCAATAAAGACGTGAAAGACTTTTTACGAGCTGTAGTTAATTATAATGTTGGTGTTGAGTACACCATTCCGAACATCGGATTGCGTTTACGTACCGGCTATTTTGTTCAGCCTTCGGCTTACCAGGGAGATGCCTCGGAGTATGATAAAAAATATATAACAGGTGGTATCGGGTTTCTTACCGATGAAACAGTGGGCATCGATTTAAGTTATGTTCACGGCTGGTGGAATGATTTCGGCGATAATTACGGTTCAAATGTTTCGCGTACATTTCAAGAAATTACACTTGATAATATAATGATGACAGTAACTTATAGATTTTAAAATCTATTCTCATATTATGATGAAATTTATAAGCCGCCTAAAGTGCGGCTTTTTTTATGATAAAAATAACAGTAATACATTGGAGCATTATAATTTTTCTAATCTTCTGCTACTATTTAATAATCTGACAAAGCATAATAAAAAGTTTCTAATCACGGGGGAATGATTACATCACTGAATTCAGCCATTCACTTTTATTCACCCATCTTCCCGGTGTCTTTTTAACAAGTGCCTTGCCATTCTGTAAAGAAAATTCTTAATAACAATATAAATTCACACTCACTTTAACAGAACATAGTTTTGAAAAAAAAAGGCTGCCTTAAGTGACAGCCTTAAAAATACTTTATGTTTTATCAGCGCAACAAAACCATCTTTTTGTTTTGTGAAAAATTACCAGCTCGCACCGAAATTATATATGTTCCACTGGCAGCGTCAATGCCAAAATCATTTTTCCCATTCCAGGAAACACTATAAGTTCCGGCTGCCTGAAAATTATTTACAAGCTGTGTTACCCGTTTCCCTGTAATATCAAAAATGTTAACTGATACATTTTCACCATTTGGCAGAGAATATCTTACGGTGGTTGATGGATTAAATGGGTTCGGATAATTTTGCGACACATAAAAAGTTTCCGGCACACGGGTATCAATTTCCACCACAGATGTAATTGTTTGAATTGTTGCGCGCATAAAATATGTTTCACTCCAAAGTGACCAGCTCGTGCCATTGTAATCCCACGCCCTTCCGTTGTTGCTTTGATCGTAACCATATGTTGGCTGATTGATTCCGTCATACTTCAGTCCCACATAAAAATCGCCATTAACCATAATGTTGTACGAAGTTATATCAGTTTCATCCCATCCTGGATATGATGCGGCTGTTTTTTTTGGAATCACCGCAAGATCATTTCCGGGCTGACCGCCGTTGTTTCCAAGAACAATCGGAGTATAAGTTGCACTACCGCTGTTTACTCCATTTATGTAGATGGACATCTTAATTACTTTGGCGTTACTCAAAGTAGGTGTAATTCTATTTGCGGATGCCTGATTCGCATTCTGCCAGTAATAACCGCCGTACGGCGATCCGTCATCATAAATAATATCAACAGTGGTTACAGAACTACCACCGATTGTTGCTGCGTACATGCTTCTGCCGTGTGTGGCTGCAACTAACTTATTGTCCGATGCGCGAAAATCGAGATCCATAATATTTACATTTGGGAGATTTGTATCCTTTACCCAGGAGCTGCCATTATTTGTTGTTACAAACAAACCAAGGTCAGTTCCTACGTAAATGTTATTTACATCTGCTGGACTTACAAACAGACTATTTGCAGGCAGGTTTGGAAGATTACCGGTAATGTTACTCCAGCTTTGACCGTAGTTTGTGGTTTTAAATATCTTCTGTCCTGCTGTAAATCCCGAAAACGAAACAAATGCCGTTGCAGGGTTATTAGGATCAGTTTTTACTTTTGTGATATATGCAGTCGGCAATCCGCTGTTTCTTAAATTCCATGTTCCGCCCGCATCGGTTGTAACTTGCACTCTTCCATTAGAGGTTGCGGCATAAATTATATTTGAATTTCCTTTAGCTACCTCAAGCGCTGATATTGTAGCTCCGCTGCTTCCACTGCCATCACCTGTTAAATCGCCGCTAATTGTACTCCAATTATTTGCGCCGTTTATTGTTCTATAAACACGGTATGTGCCGGCAACAAGTTTTAGCGGGTCATTTGGATCCATTGCGAATGGGGATATAAATAATGTTCTATCCGTCGTCCCGTCATAGAAATTAGGTCCTTTTGGAATCCCGGTCATCGAACTGAAAAAGTTTGCCCCGCCATCGGTAGACTTGAATAAGGCAAGGTTAACATACTCCATATAAATATTATTGGCGTTGTTAAAATCAACTTCGGTTGCGCCACCGTCACCACCGAGAATTTCTCCCCATGTAGACCCGCTGTTGTTTTTTAACGTACCGTTATCCTGAGTTCCGCCAAAGTATTTATCGCCGTTCGGTCCTATCGCACCGTAATAAAACTGGGTAATAGTAAGGTTATTATTTTTTGAAGTCCAGTTTTCACCGTTATTTGTAGAAGCGTAAATACCACCGTCTGTTCCGAGAAACATAAGGTTGGCATTGGATGGCGCGAAAGCAATTGCATGATGATCGGCATGCACATATTGCGGAGCGCCGGTATATTGATACCAATTTGTTTTTTGAGTCCAGCTTGTACCGCCGTTTGTTGATTTCCAAAAATCTATTCCGCCTGCATATAAGATATTTGCATTTGATGGATCGACACTCAAAATATTATCGTACCAAGCCTGTGTTCCCGCATAATTTGTAGCCCCGGCGTAAGAAGGTCCGGGAGGTGTGAATGAACTCCAGCTAGCGCCTCGATTGGTAGTTTTTATCATCAAACTTACACCGCTTGTAGCCAGATCATTAAAAGCCGCATAGGCAACCTGCGGGTTAGAAGAAGAGACTGCCATTTCAATTCGTCCGTGCCCGGCTTGCGAAAAATTAGCCGAGAAAGTACTCCCGCCATCGGTGCTCCTCCAAATTGTAGCATCATTAAAAAGCCCGAAGGAAGCAAAGATAGTTGCGGGCGATGTATAAGCTATTTCAACATCAGTACAATGGACATCACTGCCGCCGGTGCCGGTTAATATAGCAGTAAATGTTGTACCGCCATCAATAGATTTGTACAAACCCTTTCGTGTGCCTGAGTATAAAATATTTGTTGAGTTGTCTATCATTAACTTATTAACAAAATAAAAGCTTGAATTTTTTGTTGATGCAAGTTGCAACCATGAAGCGCCCCCGTCAGTAGTTTTAAATATCCCTTCACCTCTCTGCTGGTCGTAATTAAAATATCCTTCGCCTGTTCCGGCATAAATGATGTTCGAATTAGTCGGATCCATAACCATTGAACAAACTGCAAGATTTTCCATTGCGTCCTTCAATGGTGTCCATTCACCCCCGCCGTTGGTGGTTTTCCAAACACCGCCGGAAACCGAACCGATGTAAATTATATTCGGATCAGTAGGGTGAACAACAATGGAACGAATCCGTCCACCGATATTGCCCGGACCAACTTGAGTCCAGCTTAAACTTTCAAGACCCCCTTTTTGCTGACTGATGTTATTTTTCTTTATATGTTCGAGAGCTTCCTCGCGCCAATTCTCCGGAATTTTGCCATCAGGATACGCGCGCTGCTCATAAAACCATTTCATCGCCTCATCCGGGTTGCCGTAAGTTGGTTTTGCATTTTTTTTCTTTTCAATCTTCCAGTTAATATAGTCTGCATTTGTTAAAAGTTTCGGACTGTTCAATAGATAAAGAGTGTACGCTGCAAAAACAATTGCTGCGGTTAAGGCTGAGAATAATAAATATTTTTTCATCTTAGTCTTCCTTTATTACTTCATAAATAAGCCAACCGTTTTCGGTGCTGAAAGAAATTACGGCTTTAAATTCGCTACCTTCATCCAAATTTGCGAGTGAAAGCAGTCCGGTGTTTTTAATATTGTCTTTTACCAGTTGATTATCTTCATCAAGCACGTACGCCGGTTTTAATACATAATCTTGGCCTAAAACTGCAATACTCGGATAGGCGGAATCTTCTTCAACAGATAGAACTGAACCGGTTAAAAAGAATAAATCATTTTCTTTTTTATCAATTTTCTTAACTTTAATTTTCACAATTGATTTATTAATTGCTACAGTTTGTGGTGAAGATACCACAGGCTGTTTAACATTTTCGTTCTGATTTTTTAATGTAGAATCAGTGCAACATGAAAATGCCAAAAAAGCAGGCATTACGACGATCAGAAATTTTATCCGCATAGTTTTTTTTGATGATTGTTTATGTATAACGCAATATAATTTTTTTTTTTGAATAAAACTTATTTTTTATCTTGGATTTCATTTTTTTCATAATTACGTGATTGACAGCAAAATAGCATGACAATATGCGGTTAGAAAGTAAAAACAAAAAATTATCCGGCGAGTTTATTGTACAACTTGCGAAGTGGGCGGCTGGTTTCGTTGACCCGAATATTTTTGAAAAATTTATTTCAATAATAGAAGCAGTAACTGCGGATTATTATTTTACGCGGAGCGCCGAATCAAACCTTTTGCGAATTCTTACGTCTTCTTTCGATAAATCGTTATTAATTAACGATACCGTTAAGTATCCACATTACGCGGAAATATTAGTGCTGATTTCAGTAAACAGTAACTATTTAACCGATATACTCGTCCGCCACCCGGAATATTTTTTCTTTGTTATAAACCCATCAAGCCTCAAAATAGAGCTTTCTGAGGAATTTTATACATCTTCGATAAAAAATGTTACTGCCGCTTACAGAACATTTAATTCAAAGATAAATTCACTACGAAATTTTAAGCAAAAAGAAATGCTTAGAATAGGGTTAAAGGATTTGACAGGAACAGCGGGATTAAAAGAAATAACCGAAGAGTTATCTTTTTTGGCAAGCGCAATTTCATCGGAACTGTTTTTTTTATGTTATAAAGAAGTATTGGATAAATACAAAATTGAAAATATAAAAAGACAATATTGCCTCGTCGCTCTCGGAAAACTTGGCGGCAGGGAGTTAAATTACAGTTCGGATATTGATTTGATTTTATTTTTTGATAAAAACACAAAAATAAAAGACAAAGAATATTTCGAAATAGTTGTGGAAGCCGCGTATTTATTTATCGAGCAGGCAACCGCTATTACCGGCAGCGGCTATTTGTACCGTGTGGATTTCCGTCTGCGTCCCGACGGCAGAAACTCCCCCCTTGCACGTACTCTTTCCAATTATCTTGCATATTATGAAAGCCGCGGTGAGGATTGGGAAAGACAGATGCTCATAAAAGCTTCGTTTGTTGCCGGGAGTAAAAAATTATTCTATAAATTTTCTGATTATTTGTCTCCCTTCATCTACCCTGCTTCAGTTTCTACCTCACCGGTTGAGCAGATAAAAAAAATGAAAATTAATATTGAACGAAAATTAAAAAGCGATGATAATATAAAACTCGTGCCAGGTGGTATTCGAGATATAGAATTCAGCATACAGGCATTACAGTTGTTAAACGGTGGGAAAAACAAACTTTTACGTTCCGGTAATTCATTAACAACCATAGAAAAATTGTTTGAAGCAAAATTATTGTCGGGTGAGGAGACTATAATTTTTGAATCGGCATACATATTATTCCGTCGTATTGAACACTACCTGCAATTGATGAGTGACGCTCAAACCCACACGATTCCTTCAGATGGTGAACTGCTCGAAAAATTGTCTTCTTCTCTCGGTTATAAATCATCTGAACAATTTAAGAACGATTTGGCTTATCACCGTGATCAAGTTCATAGTATTTTTTCATCAATCATGAATATTCAAATAGGAAGCGGCGAAATAACAAACTTAATTGACTCTATAAATTTTTCGGATAAGTTAAAAGCCGCTCGTAACCTTGATTTTTTGAGAGAAGGGAAAGGTATTTTTGGACAAAAAACATTCGATACTCAAACATCAAATGCTTTTTTGAGCATTGAACCGGAGATTGAAAAATATTTATCTAAGTCTATAAATCCAGACCTGGTTTTACAGCACTTCGTAAGGGTTATAAGACCGGTAGGGATGCCTTCGGTGTTTTATACCCAACTAAACGATAACTTTTTACTTAACACTTTTCTTGATATCTGCGAAAATTCACAGAAAGCAATAGATCTTTTTGCCGAGAATGATGAACTGAGAGATTTTTTTATAACAAAAAAAGTGTTCGAAAAATTATCACTTCGATATGTAGCGCCGTTTAAAATAAATAAATTGCTTTTTATTTTGTCAGTGCAGTTTGCAGCGGGTTTAATTAATTCGGAATTTATCTCTGCATATTTGAAAAAATATATTTACAAACATATAACTGATTGTTTAATAAATTTTTCCGAACAGCATAAACTTCCATTCAACTTTTTTGTTGCTGCTTTGGGCAGCCTGGGTGCTGGAGAAATGAGTTTTAACTCCGATGTCGATCTTATATTTGTCGCTGATAAATTAGTACAGGGAGAAGGTTTCGAAAAACATTTTAATAAATTGTTAGCTGATATTCATGAAAACTTAAAACCTTTGGATGTAGACTGCCGGTTGAGACCTGAGGGAAAAAGCAGTCAATTATTGTGGGATTTAGAAGAGTATAAAAAATATTTCGAAAACCGAGCCCGAATATGGGAATTACAGGCATTCACAAAATTATCATTTATTTCAGGCGACGAAAAATCATTCGTCAGCTTTACAAAAATTATCAAAAACAGAATTAAAAAAGAAAAGTGCCCGGTTATAAAAAATGAAATGGCTGAAATGCGAAAAAAAATGGAGCCTCAAGTTACAGTATCTTTTTCAGATTCATTCAGCATAAAAAAAAGCCGTGGCGGGTTGGCTGACGTTGAATTTTTAATACAATATTTTATACTTTGCAACCCTGCTTTATATAATAAATGCAGAGGAAAAAATATAATTAAATCGATAAATTTGGTAAATGACAAGTTTACCGGCAGAGGAGAATCGGCAGGTTTGATCGAAACATTCAGATTTTTTAGAAACCTAAATTTTCTAAATCAAAACATATTTAATAGTCAATCAGCATCCATACCCAAAAATGAAGAAAAACTTAAAATGCTCGCATTTAAATCTGGCTTTAGCAACACTGCGGAATTATTAAATAAAATAAAATCGTCTGCAGAACTTAATAAAAAATTGTTTGATAAATATATAACACAGGTACCCCGTGGATAAAATAAAAAAATATTTTCCGTATTTAACATCACTCGCAGCTTTTATTATTTATCTTTTTACACTTGCACCCACTGTTGTTCAAATTGATTCTGGCGAACTTGCCGCGGTTCAATCGACATTGGGCATTGCGCACCCAACCGGATACCCATTATTTACTTTGATCGGTTATTTATTTTCGCTGCTTCCTCTCCCGTTTTCAAAAATTTACCAATTAAATTTATTAGCTTCGTTGTGGTGTGCGGCAGGCATTGGAGTTTTTTCATATACTTTAAATCTAATAATTGATAATCTTAATTTCTTTAATTCTGTCTGGGTTGAGGGTAAACAAAAGAAAAAATTAAAAGGAAAACAACCGGTAAACCAATTAACCGGTATAAATGACAAAATTTCGGATAAAGTAAAATACTTCAGCATTTTCGCCGGAGCAATGATTCTTGCATTCAGCAAAACATTTTGGTTTCAGAGCACATCGGTTGAAGTTTATTCGCTTCATATCTTTTTAATAAATCTTATTATTTTATTTTTGATAAAAGCATTTATAGCTGATAAACTTGGCGAAAATAAAACAATTAAACACTGGCTTTGTTTTGCCGTAGTTTTGGCACTTGGGTTCTCCAATCACATGACTACTCTATTGATTTTGCCCGGCACAGCTTATCTATATTTTAATAGTCGTGGTTTTAACAAGAGCAGCATTAGAACGATTATTATTATGCTTTCAGTTTTTTTCCCAATCTTAATTATGATATATCTTTATCTCCCCTGGCGTGCATCCGTTGGTACAGCAATCAATTGGGGTAACCCTGCGGATTTTGAAAAGTTTTTCAGACATGTATCCGGTAAACAATACCAGGTGTGGTTATTTTCCTCGACTGATGCAGCAAAAAGGCAATTTGTTTATTTTTTTAATTCTCTTCCCAAAGAGTTCAGTATAAATTTGTTCTTCGCAGCCATCGGTTTATTTGCCACATATATTTATTCAAAAAAGTTTTTTGTCTTTGCCGTTGTTACTTTTTTATCGACGGTTCTCTATTCAATAAATTATGATATAGTTGATATCGATTCTTACTTTTTACTTGCTTTTATTTCGCTAAGTATGATGATAGTATTTGGAGTAATAAAACTTTTTGAATTGCTGCATTTTAAAAATTCCCTTTCTATTCTTCCCGTTTATATAATTTTAATTTTATTAGTCGTTCAAATATATTCTAATTACAGCGAAGTAAACCAGCACAGCATTTACACTTTTGAAGACTATACAAAGGCTCTTGTGGGGAGTACCGATAAAAATTCTATTATCTTTAGTTATCAATGGGATTATTTCGTTTCACCGGCTTATTATTTTCAGTTTGTTGAAAACTACCGCAAGGATGTTGCTATTGTTGATAAAGAATTATTAAGACGATCGTGGTATTATAGCCAGATAAACTACAATTATCCCCATTTATTCGAGAATTTAAAACCCGAAGTTGGGGCGTTTTTGGATGCATTAAAACCCTTTGAGAGAGACGAAAACTTTAACCCGCAGTTATTAGAAAAAACATACCGCAGCATAATGACCGGATTGGTTTCTGCTAATGCAGAAAAAAACTCCTTTTACATAGCTCCGGAGTTAGTTGAAACTGAAATGCAAAAAGGTGAGTTTACTTTACCGGAGGGCTATCAACTGATACCTGATCTGTTTTTGTTTAAAGTTGTTAAGGTAGGATCAAAATATATACCGGCAAAAGACCCTAATTTTACAATTCGGTTTCCACAAAATGGCAATCATTATACAAAATTTATTGAAAATATTGTCGGCTCAATGTTGGCGCGGCGGGCAATGTACGAATTACAATTTGATAAAACTGAAAGAGCCAAGTTGTATGTAAAAAAGATTGTGAAAGATTTGCCCGGTTATCAATTACCGCCGGAATTAACCAAAGCGCTTCAATAATTGAACTAAAAGATGAACGTTAGGAGGAAAAGTTTTAAAAATAAAAAGGCTGCCTTTAAAGCAGCCTTTGAGAGATCCATGAACTATTTTTTATTTTGCAAAACCATATCTGGAGAAGTGATTAATTTTTGCTTTATTTACAGCAATTGTGCCTGTGGTAGCATCCACTGTTAATGACTCATACTCGCAAGGGACAATATTGTTTGAACTATCCAAATAAGCAAAAACTATTCCGGTTGGGTTAGATAATTCATCAAAATCAAGTCCTTCAATTCGTAGATCAAAAATAAGGTCCTCTGCAAAAACCATATGTGGACCGAAGGTGACCGTTGCTTTTTTGTCGTTTAGCACATACTTAATATTTAGTGTGCCTGGAAAAGCATTTTGTGGAATGAACAAATTTGCGGTAATAACAACTGGATTATGATTTGAGAGGTAACTTTCATCCATACCTAAATTTCCGCCAACTTCACCGTTTATATACTCCGAAGTTTCAAAGCTTCTCTCTACCGACAAAGTAGTTTTATTTGAAGGTGTTTCTACCCATGAATATTTTTTAATTGATTCTTGTGGACCGGTTATAGAGGAATCGGGTAAACAACCGCTTAAAACTATCGCCGCTACAAACAAAAGTACAATTATTTTTTTCATCTTTTTCTCCAGAATTTAAAGTTAGAACAACTTTTATTTTGCAATGTTCGTGCCATTAATTATCTTATTTTTCCAACTGATATTAAGCCCCGAATAATTTTGTTATGTAATTTTTACGTATCATCGGGTAAAAGTACCGGACTTTAGAGTACAAATTTTCTAAGGGAGTTTTTCAATCAATGATGAAATCCGGGTTATTTCAACAGTTGCCTTAATAGACTGATAATACGCCAAGGCTTCTTTTAAATAATTTTCAGCATCCAAACTTGAGCCGGAATCAAAAGCAAGTGTGCCTAAATCCAACAGGGTTTCAGCTTCATTCATTTTGTTTTTTAATTCCCGGTTCAGTCGAAGCGATGTTAAAAGGTAACTTTTAGCAAGGATAGAATTATTTAGATTTTTTTGGATTAAACCTTTAATGCGGTAAACCTCAGCTACTGACAGCATATCGTTAATTTTTAAGCAAATTTCCATCGACTGATTTGAAAAAGAATCCGCCAGCACTAAATCATCAAGAGCAACAAAAATGAAAGCTTTTTGCAAATATGATATTCCAATAAGCTGTAAATAATTCAGTTTTGTTGAAAGTTCTATCGATTGTTCGAACTCAGACAGTGCGGTTTGGTGTTCTTCTTTCTTATAATAGGTCATACCAAGGTTATGTCTAACCTCTGCAATACGTGCATAATGTTGAATTTTTTGATAACTAAATAGTGCACGGTTAAAATGCGCTAATGCGTTATCATATTTTCCAAGAATGTTACTAATAATGCCAAGGTTAATCTCGATCCGCCCTTTAAGATCGATATCGCTGTTGCCTTCTAATATTTTCAAACACTTTTCAAAGCGTTTTACTGCTTTGGAAAGCTCGCCGCATTCACCATAATTTGCACCGATTAGATTTTCGCAACTTGCAACTCCTTTTATATCCTTATCGACTTTAAATAAGCGCAGCGCCTTGGTAGCAGAGCTAAGACTTTTTGTCCAATCCGCTTGTCTACTGTAAACTTCCGCAAGTCCCAAAAGAGCATTGGCTTTAAAATTATTAAAACTCACTTTATTACGACTGTGAGTTACAACCAGTTCATAAAGACGGGCAGCTAAAATAAACTCACCGCTTAACATTGAGTATTTGCTTAAATATAAAAGCAAATTTAAATAATTCTCAGCAGGTATATTTTCTTCTGCAAAAGTAACCAAAAAATCTACTTGTATACGGGTGAGGCATTCATCACCACTTAAATTATTATTTTGCTCTGTAATCTCTTTTTCATCTTCAAAACGAAGATTTTTTCGGTAGTATGCGTAAAAATCCGCCGCTTGCTTTTTTGTAAAAAAAGAGTTTAGTACACCAGCTATTGATACTTTGACAGAAAACGATAAATGATTCACTAATGTCCTTTAGACTTAATGTTGTCTATTCGTTAATATCATACTTATTATAGTAATTAACGAAACAATTGTAATGCCAGCCACTTTTGGTTCTAAATCCAACATAAAACGCCAAAAAATTTTACCAAATGTAATTTTTACCACTTTTTGTAGTCAATTTTACCATTTTGAGATTCTTTAACAATAATGAGACAATATTTTTTAGAAAGGGAGAATCTTTTTTTTTGTTAAATAGTTTTTCAAATGTGCTCGTTAGAATCATCCCGGCAGCAGTCAGGAAGATTTTCATAAGCACTTTTATTTCTCCTTAAATCATCAGCGTCGTAACCGGCATCGCTTATGGTTTTTTTTATAATGTCTGTATTAGTTACCGATGAAATAAATTTAACACTAACGAGTTTCTTTGTTAAATCGATCTCCGTAAAGATCACCCCATTAACTCTCTCGAGGGCTGCCGAAAGTGTTTTTTTGCAAGTTGCACATTTTGCCGTAGGAATGTGGATAGAAACCGTCCTTTCAGGAGACGATTTTAACTCTGTGTGCTGCGACATTTCAGTTTCAGGTGGATTATAAGGTACGAGTTCAGGTTCTTTTTTGCTTGAACAACCTGCCAAAATAACAACAAAAAAGAATGTGAGTAATAATTTTTTCATCAACCCATTACTTAACAATTTTCGAAATATTTCTGAACTCATCTGTTCCGCAAACTTCCAGGAGTTCAAATAAAATTGATTCTGTTGTGGTCACTTCGGCACCGTGGCGCCGCATTCTATCAGTTGCAATCTTATAGTCTAATTCAGTTCTTGAAGAGACCGAGTCGGCAGCAAGATACACTTTGAAATCATTTGCAAGCAAATCAAGCACAGTTTGCATAACACATACATGGGATTCAACACCGGCAATTACAACGGAAGTAATGTTATTATCATAAAGTCTTAGGAAAAGATCATCGGCGCCAAAACAACTAAAGGACATTTTGTAAATAGGGGTTAATCCTTCAAGTTCTTTTTTTATTTCGTGATGTGTCTGACCGAGACCTTTGGGATATTGTTCGGTGTAAAAAATCGGGAGGTTTAGTACTTTAAAACCCTTTATTAATTGGATAGATTTTTTTATTACGCGGTCGGAGTTAAGAATAACCGGTAAAATTTTTTCCTGCAAATCAATGATAAGTAGAGCAGTTTGTTCTTTGTTTAATATTTTTTCAGAACGTTTAAAAACTTTTTTCATTTTTCACCTCTAATAAATTGGTTCCATGCCGTATTTACCGCAGGAGTACATCATCAAGATTGCGGCTAAATCTACCAACGCCTTTTTTTGATCTTCAAAGTAAATAACAAGATCGTATACTTCGGCGACAAACTGTAGATTTTTTAAAATTTTATCCAACTCTTTGTAAGAGGGTGTGCCGTGCCAGTTTGCAACTTCGGTTATTATAAGTTTTTCGTGCCGCCTTAAAAACTCTGCGAAGGATATTACCCTTTTAGATTGTGGAACACGCGGGCGGCAGATATTTATTAAATCGTTAAAATATGTATCCCATTTTTCAGCAAGCAATTTATTTCTATCACGCATAACATAACGTGCTTTTTCAAGTGTAAAATTTGCTTTTGTAATTACTTTAAATTTCGGTGTTAAAGCATAACCGTCGTAACTTATTTCACCGTTTTCATCGTCAAAATATTTCCATCTTTTTAAAAGCTGATTGACTGTATAAATAACAATCACTTTATCTAAAGCGCTGTCAACAACTATATACTTCCCTTTTTGTTCGTTGATAACGGTAAACCAGTGTTCCCAGCCATCAACACTTAAAACGCACGGCAAACCACGTTTGAGATTATAATTTAACGCTTTAATAGCTTCAACGCGAATCTCCCTTCTAAAGTATTTCATGTTACATTTATAACTTCGGGCGGCTTTGGCAAGCCCTATTTCATCTGTGCCGTACCACCAGGTGCTGCCCGCTTTTTTTCCTATTTCCCTTTCGTTTTCAAATAAGCCGAGCATTACAAGAGCATATTTAAGGGCAAAAGGTCCGCACTGATATTTATAGGGTTGGGGATAAAAACTCATTTTTCGCTGTTTTTTTTTGTTGGCTAATTTAAGAAATCATTTGTTGGAAATCATGTTAATTCTTTATAAAAAACATAATTTTTGTTATTATTGCAACATGAGAAAAAAAATAAAAGTGTTACTCGCATATAACGAACCTTCGCCGGAGTTATATAACCTGCATCCAACCGAACCACAAAAACCTCTTGAGTTTGTCCCCTATTTCGAAGTTGATCAGATGAACCCGATGGACGAATTTGATTTGATGGCTAAAAAACTGACTAAAAGCGGTTTTGATGTTAAGGCAATGAATATACTCGACAATCTGCAAATTTTAACCGATGAGCTTAAAAATAACAGACCTGATGTAATTTTTAACTTTATTGAAATTTTTAAGGATAATGCGCGCTTCGAAATGAATATTGTCGGGTTATTTGAGCTGCTCCGTATACCTTATACAGGAGCTACCCCCACTGCACTCGCAAATTGCCAGAGTAAAATTCTAACAAAGCGATTAATGAATTCCCTTTGCATAAAGACGCCGCGCTTTGTTTTCATAAAAGAACGTAAAACCCGGTATATTTACAATCTCAAATACCCATTAATGATAAAACCGGCTTATGAGGATGCGAGCGTTGGAATTGAAAACGATTCAATAGTTTATAACCATAAAGCCCTTAGAAAACGGGTGGACTATGTTTTAAGTTATTTTAAACAACCCGCGCTTGTTGAAGAATTTATTGAGGGTAGGGAATTAAACGTTGCTGTAATCGGCGATGTTGAACCTGAGACGCTGCCAATTAGCGAAATCGATTTTACAAGCATGCCCGACCATCTACATAATATTGTAAGCTACCAGGCTAAATGGGACCCACACCATGAGGCTTACCACAAAACAATTCCAATTTGTCCTTCTATTCTTCCAAAACGAATTGAACAAAAAGCAAAAACCATTGCTTTAAAAGCATTTAAAGAGATGGGCTGCCGTGATTACGCAAGGGTTGATATGCGGCTTGATAAAGATAAGGAACTTTACGTTTTGGAAGTAAACCCGAACCCCGATTTAACCGAGGGAATGGGTTTTATGCGCTCCGCTGAAGCAGCAGGAATTTCTTACATAAAAGCGCTGAAAAAAATTATTCGCTTTGCCTATGAAAGAGGGAAAAAGTAAGAGAATTAAGTAATTTATATTTTTCTATAAAAAGATAAAATGATTATAGGAATAAATGAGGTTCAGATAAAGTATAGGAAGTATTTTTTAAAAAAGCAGGACAAGCCTGCTTTTTAATTTTTAATTTATACTTTTCAATTTTTAGTAAATTTTAACATCCTGTAGAACCGGAAATTTCATTTTTACAAGTTCGTATGCACCGAACATCACACCGGCATAAAACAAATCGCCTAATAGTGTGTAGTGGAAAAACGGCACAGCTGCGGTGTAACATGCGGCTAAACCGACGCCTGTTTTTGCGTAGATAGGGTCAATGAGCCAATGCGCGAAGTTTGTTATTACAAAAAATGACACAGACGCAGAGATTGCGGCAAGAATGACGGAACCGGCTTTTTTATTTCGGCTAATTGACATTCCGATAACAACTATTAAACCGAAACTTAAATATACCGCCCACATTGCTGCGTGAAATCCTAAAATCAAGTCGCTTAACAACATAGCTGCAAATGGCACTATAAAAGCCAATTTTTTATTTGTAAAATATGCACCTCCGAACAAAGCCATTGCTGCTATTGGGACAAAATTTGGCGGGTGAGGTAAAAACCGGAAAAATGCAGCGGCTAATATCATTCCGCTTAAAACCCAAAAACGGGGGTTAAAAGTATTTGAATTCATTGTTTTTCCTTTCGTATAATTTTATAAAAACCTTTATTTTCTAACAAAATAATTTCCTTAAGAACTTCCTAAATATAACAGAAATTAATTTTAATCACACGGTTAAGAAAATTAATTGCGAATAACTATTGAACCCGGGTTTATTCCGGTATTAAATCTTTTTATTTCGCTTCCGTCTAACTTAAATGCGGCTACTTCCCCGCTTTGCATAAAGTCTTTCGGGTTTCCGCAATAAACAGTTTGAGAGTTTTTGTCGTATGCAACAGAATAAACAATCATTGAAATATTATTAACTGTAGCTGACGCAATTGCTAATGTCGGAGCAGAATTAAAACTCATATTTACAAAGTTTACACCATCATTGTTTACAACAAAAAGTCTATTGCCTGAAACTTCGCACATCTCGCCCGGATTTTTGTTTATTTTTATCGAATCAAGCACCGAAGCACTTACCGGATCAATTTTATAAACACCGCTGAACACTGTTGTATCGGTGTAAGAGCCGGTACAAGCAACATAAACATATCCATCACTCGCAGATAATATTACTCTCGGATTATAACCAACATGTAAATTTTTAGAAACGTTTTCCGTCGCTAAATCAATTACACTTATTGTATTTGATGAGCCAAACCCTGAATTAGCGACAAATAATTTCCCGTGGCTTCCGACAATTCCCTCAGGATAACTCCCCACATCAATTCTCTTAATAATAGATTTTGTTGTGGTACTAAATTTAATAACTTGTCCTGAATACAAACTTGTAACATACCCTTCAGTTGAATCGACCATCCATATTTCTCTGGGGCTACCGGCTGTGCCGAGATCAATTTGCCCAAGTGATTTGAAGTTATCAAGATTAATTATTTCAATTTTATTTGAGTTGTCAACCGCTATATATCCCTTGTCGTTTAATATAAACAAACTGTTTGCATTATCACCCAGCCTTGCGCCGCCGTTTGCGTTACTATAAGCGTTATAATTAACCTCGCCGGTTTCTAAATTGTAATAAGTAAGCGATGCATTATTTTGCGAAAATGATCCTTCATCAACAACATAAATACCTTTGGAAGATGCTGCTGCTGGCGGGTCTACGGTGTTATCTTTTGAACATGATGATATTATAAGTGAAGAAATAAAAAGCAAGACTATTTTTTTCATTTAATCTCCATGGAATAAGTTAATAAATAAGTTCTTAATGGCATCGGATAAGATTGAATGACGAAATATTTTTCATCAAACAAGTTGTAAGCGGTGATGGAAAAGCGGTGTGTTAGCTCGCTGAATTTAAAGGTTATTCCCCCGCTTAAATCAAATACAAAATAGTCCGGCAGCAAGTATAATGGATTATTGTCCGATGTGTAATAACGCTGACTTACGAACGACGAATTAACTGAAATAAAAAAACTATCATCTGTATAACTAATGCCGGCATTTAACTTGTGAAGCGGTGTATAAATTAATTGTTTGTTAAAATTGTAATCTGTTGCTGAAAGCCTGGTTTTATTTCTGGCGTCGGAATAATTATAAACAAAATACAAATCCATTTTTTTATTCAATAATTTTTGATTTGCTGTGAACTCCAAACCCTTCGATTCCACTTCGGCAATATTGCGGGGAGTTTGAATAGCGAGACGTGTGGGTATCCAGATAATTTTATCTTTCCCTCTAATATCATAATACACAACGGACAGTTCTAATACATCCTCCAAACCAATCTCCGCGTCAACTCCTGCATCAAAGCTGTTGTACTTTTCCTGTTTTAATTCATAATGATTGAACAAATTCGAATAGTACCTCTCATTAAAAGTCGGTACCCGATATTCTTTTGCGTAATGCGCTTTAAAAACCAATTGCGGCAGACGTACCGGGAACAAAGCTATCCCTGTTCGATAAAAAATATTTTGCGAATGATTTTCTTTTTGCAATTTTTCATTTAACATTTGAACCCCCGCACCCGATGATATCCGGATTATAAAAGGGAAAGCCAAAGGTTTAATGAATGAATAATTCCCTCCCCCGAAAATTGAATGTTTTATACTGCTTATTTTTTGGGGAGAATCGTTCGAAGAAACAAACGATGTAATATTGTTTAACTGCGAAAAAGAAGCGGTATAAATTAAGTTGAAACTGAGAACACCTTTTGAAAAAGACATTTTATTTTGAAAAGAATACTCTGACAAACGGGAATCCTTTTTGGAATCAGCAAAAACTACTATTCCATCCGGATCATTAATTGCTAATTCCTGATGATTAAAATAAAACACACCATTGTATTGCCAGTTGTCGGATAAAACTATTTCAGAGTTAAGAATGTTTAAAATTGAACGATTTAAGTTTTGCGCCCGTGAAGAAGAATAATTATTTGTAACTACAAAACCCGGTATCCCGCTTTGTAAATGAAGATAGTTTATATAAAAACTAAATTTTGTTTTATCGGTTTTATAATTTATATCAGCGCTTAAAAATGATTTGTTAAAATCTGCGTTTTCTCTTTTCAATCTTATATTATTAAAAATATATGAATAATGATTTGAAGAAAAAGCCCTTTCACCGCTTAATGAATAAAATAAATTTTCAGAACCACCCTTGTAATTAATAACTGCCGATTGATATTTATCGGAGCTCAGTTTTAAACCGGCATTTAACTTTTCACCTTTAAATGATTGATCTGAATAAATTTTTAGTACCCCTCCGGCAGCAGGAAAGTCAACATCATCGCCGGCATTTTTTTGATAAGATATTTTATCCATGCTTGCTGTTCCGATGGTCGAAAGGTCAACAAGTCCTGTGCGCAGATCATTTATTCTGGCTTCGTTAAAAAGTACAACCGTATTTTCGCTGCTTAGCCCGCGCGTTGATGCAGTTTTTACACCGCCAAAGCCGCCGTAGTCTCGAATAAAGAGTGACGATTTACTTTTTAAAATATCGCCAATGTTCAAATAAATGGTCTTTGTCTCCGGAGTAAGATTTATCTCCTCATTGAATGACTGCAAATCTTTATTTATTTTTTTATCAATTACATTAACGTCTTCTGTATTGAAACTGGAAGGGATTAAATAAATACGTGAATTAATTTTTAATCGGTTTGCTTTTATATGCTTTTTGAGATAAGAAATATGTGAGAAAATTAATTCGTCATCCGGATAAAAAACTGATAAATCAAACTTTCCGAACCGGTCGCTTATCGCGTAACGACTGGTATCAACCGTAAAAATATTTACATTTTCAAGCGGCAACGCAGTCAAACTGTCGATAACAAAAACTGTTTGCGCATTTAGGTTTGTTATAAATAAAAGAAAAAAAAGAAAGCGATACACGATAATAAAAATCTTTATTTATTAAGTCTTCGCGAGTAAATGTATGAGAGGGTATAAGAATTGAATCTTATAATCTTTACCTTGGTCGCGAAGGCGGATTACTAAAAAAGTTTATGGCAGGTCTCCTGGCTTACCTATATAGGCTTACAGTTGCGCGTCAGCGCCGGATTTACACCGGACTTCCCGATAGAGTCCCGTTCTAACCGGGACACCATAAACATTATAAAAAGAACCGCGGCAAATGTAAAACAGTTGATCATTACTTGCAAGAATAAAAACACTCAACTTAAAGCAAAACTGATTTTTAACTAAATTCTATTCGTAATAATTATTAGAATTTGATCAGCTAAGCGATCGTTTTATTCGATCAAGAGTAAACTGATAAATTGACTGCTGAATCGTCAATATTTTTAGCATTGCAATCGAGTAGGCGGCAGGTGATTACTTCGCTTGCCGTCCTCTCACACCATAGTACGCGCCGTTCGGCATACGGCGCTTCTTAAATGTGCCTTAATAGATATGTGACACTCATTTCTTTGTACCCTATCTTTCTGAAATAGTCATTGGTAAGCGTATGACGTAGTATTCCGGACTAAGCTGTTTCATTCGGTTACATACTTTCTTCCAGCTTTTCCGGATACACATGCGCAGGCGGATTCTTATCATGCTGTCTAACCTTTGAAGCGCTGTCTTGCAGTCGGCTATGGCAAAGTAGTTTACCCATCCTTCTGTTACTTTATGCAGCTTTGAGAGATGCCGCGCCATACTGATACTTTGACTTTGCTATGTTTAGCAAGCTCGTCCAAGTGCATCCGCTTTTTATCTGCTTCCTGTTCGTCAGACCGAGATTTTGCCGTCGACTTCCTTCAGATTCCTCCTCGCGGTGAACACCCTTGTCTTAAGCTAACACTTCCAACTTTCATGGTGTGTTAAGGATTTGCGCCCTATAGTTATCGCCCATGTCAGGCGAACCAAAAAAGGAACGGCGGCTGCCGTTCCTTTTTACTTGAAAAGATTTTTTTAGAGAACAAAAAAAAGTGTTCTCTTAAATGATTTTTCATATTTACGCTTCTACTTTTTCCTCACAAAGTTTTGCTTTTAAGTAGTCACGGTTCATACGTGCAATATTGCTTATAGAAATACCCTGTGGGCACTCGGCTTCGCAAGCGTAAGTGTTTGTGCAGCTTCCGAAGAAATTTTCGTCCATAACCTTCACCATAGCTTCAACGCGTTCGTAGCGTTCAGGTTGACCTTGTGGGAGTAGCGCAAACTGCGAAACTTTTGCACCAACAAAAAGCATTGCCGACGAATTTTTACAAGCAGCCACACAAGCACCGCAGCCTATACATTCTGCAGCATCAAGCGCTAAGTCTGCTTTTTCTTTCGAAATTAGGATGGCGTTTGCATCCTGTGCGCTGCCTGTATTAAATGATGTGTACCCGCCTGCTTGTTGAATTTTATCAAAACCCGATCTATCAACAATTAAATCTTTGATAATAGGAAAAGCCGCTGCTCTGAACGGTTCAATATAAAGTGTTTCGCCGTCTTTGAAATTGCGCATGTGCAATTGACACGTTGCTGTTTTAGGTAATGGTCCATGCGGATGTCCGCCCACCACTAAACCGCAAGTTCCACAAATACCCTCGCGGCAGTCGCTCTCAAATGCAATCGGAGTTTTTCCTTCGGCTTCCAGAAGGTTATTTACTTCGTCAAGCATTTCAAGAATCGATGAATCGGGAGAAACTTTTTGATTAAATTCTTCAAAGTAGCCTTTAGCGTTTCTATTTTCCTGACGCCAGATTTTTAACTTCAAGGTTATATGATTGTCGCTCATTATTTATAACTCCTAGTAGCCAATTTAACATTTGTAAATTCAAGATTTTCTTTTTCAAGTTCCCATTCGCCGGGTTTTTTATATTCCCATGCAGCCACATATGCATACTCATCGTCTCTTCTTAATGCTTCACCTTCGGGAGTTTGGTATTCTTCACGGAAATGTCCGCCGCAGCTTTCATTTCTGTTTAGTGCATCTTTAGCCATCAGTTCGCCGAGTTCAAGAAAATCTGCAACCCTGCCTGCACGCTCTAATGTTTGGTTTAGTTCTTCTCCTTTACCAACAACTTTTACGTCAGTCCAGAATTCTTCTCTTAATTCCTTTATATCCTTTATTGCCTGATTCAGTCCTTTGGCTTCTCTTGACATGCCGACTTTATCTATCAAAATCATTCCAAGCTTTTTATGAATGGCATCAACCGTTTGCTTGCCGTTTACTGAAAGAAGCTTTTTAATATCGTCCTGAACATTTTTTTCAGTCTCTTTAAACTCAGGACTGTCAGTATCTGCTTTTTCAGGTTTTGTACTAGCAAGATAATTTCCAATTGTGTATGGAATAACAAAGTAGCCGTCGGCTAAACCTTGCATCAATGCACTTGCGCCAAGCCTGTTTGCCCCGTGGTCTGAAAAGTTTGCTTCACCAAGAACAAATAAACCTGGGATGTTGCTCATCAAATTATAATCGACCCACAAACCGCCCATTGAATAGTGGGGTGCGGGATAAATCAACATCGGTACCTCATACGGGTCTTCGCCAGTTATGTTCTGATACATATCGAACAGGTTGCCGTATCTGTCCTTTACTCCGTCTTTTCCAATTCGGTTAAAGGCATCCGAAAAATCTAAATAAACCGCACGACCGCCTTTAACACCGCGTCCTTCATCGCAAACATATTTTGCATTTCTTGAGGCAACATCGCGGGGTACTAAATTCCCGAATGCAGGGTATCTTCTTTCGAGATAATAATCCCTTTCTTCTTCCGGTATTTGATTTGCAGGGCGTTTATCATCAACTTTTTTAGAAACCCAAATTCTGCCGTCATTCCGCAAACTCTCGCTCATTAAAACAAGTTTCGATTGAGCTTCGCCGTGAACCGGCAGGCATGTGGGATGAATTTGTGTGTAACATGGATTTGCAAATGCAGCTCCGCGTTTGTGCGCCCGCCATGAAGCTGTGGCATTGCTGTTCATTGCGTTTGTAGATAAGAAATAAACATTAACGTAACCTCCGGTAGCAAGCACAACAGCCTGAGCTGAATGTCTTTCTAATTCGCCGGTTAATAAATTTCTTACGACAATTCCTTTTGCTACTCCGTCAACAAGCACTAAATCTAGCATTTCGCGCCGGTTGTACATTTTAACATTACCAAGATGTATTTGTCTGTTTAGAGAGCCGTAGGCGCCAAGCAGAAGCTGCTGTCCGGTTTCACCGCGTGCATAAAAAGTTCTGGATACCTGCGCACCACCGAATGAACGGTTTGCCAGAGTTCCGCCATACTCCCTTGCAAAAGGTACACCCTGAGCAACACACTGATCAATAATATTGTTGCTTACTTCAGCTAACCTGTAAACATTGGCTTCACGCGAACGGAAATCGCCTCCCTTTACCGTATCGTAAAACAAGCGGTAAACTGAGTCGGCATCGTTTTGATAATTTTTTGCCGCATTTATTCCCCCCTGTGCTGCAATTGAATGCGCACGACGTGGAGAATCGTGGTAAGTAAACGCTTTTACTTTGTAGCCAAGCTCACCTAAGGTTGCACAAGCAGAGGCACCTGCTAATCCGGTACCCACAACAATAATATCATATTTTCTTTTATTTGCCGGGTTGACGAGTTTCATCGAAAATTTATGATTCGACCATTTTTCGGCTATGTTACCTTCCGGAACATTTGGATTTAACTTCATCATTATTTGCCTCCCAGTAAAAAGTAAATTGGAATGGATGCGAAACCTAACGCCATTATCAATGCGTATACTGTCCCTAATTTTTTTATTAGAGGTGTATATTTTTTGTGATTTACACCGAATGTTTGAAACGCACTCTGGAATGCATGGTTTAGATGAAACCCAAGAAATCCCATGGCAATGATATAAAACAGTGAGTAGTATATATTTTGAAACCACTCCGCAACTATCGTATAAAACAGGAATTCAGATGGCGGATGTTTTGCAAAATTAAAACTAGCCCAAAAAGTGGATAGGTGAATGACAAGAAAAATAAAAATAATGCTTCCGGTAATAGCCATGCTTCTGGAGAAAATGGTGGAATTTTCGCTCGAAGCATTGACAGCATATTTTTGCGGGTTTGCTTTTTTATTCAGCCACCATAAACGTACTCCGTTAAAAATATGGAAAACGAAAAGCAGCGCTAATAAAATTTCAACAACCCGAACAACCGGCTTTACAGCTTCTAAGGTTTCAACATACTTTTGGAAAGCAGCCGGGCCAAAATAAAGCAGCATGTTACCAATAAAATGAACTATAAGAAAAAGCATGAGCAATGAACCAGTGAGCGCCATTACTATTTTTTTCCCAAGTGAAGACTCGATGAATTTGGAAAACCAACCCATTAAATGCTCCTACAAATTTAAATGTGTTAATGGAAATTTTTCTGACATGAATACAATTGAGGTTATTTGATACATCATCAAAATGAAATTAAAATAATTATGTTATTAACAGATATAATAATACTGCGAAAATATATTCTTTATAGTTAATATCAAATAATATTAAAAAATAATTACTTCGCAGCTGTTAACTATTTTACGCACTTTCCGATAATAATACCAGAGAATAGGGAAAAATTAATTTCAGGTTAAAACAGCTTCTAACATTCCGATTTTGTCCGGGGATTTTTTCCATCGGGATAATCTTGCTCTTTTTCGGGTGATAATAAAATATTTTTAAATATATATAGTAGTCAATTTATCATTTAGCCTCACTTCTAAAGGCGCCTGATATTATCTTTTATTATTTATGGAGAAAATCCCATGAAAAAAGCTTTATTGCTTATTATTGCTGCTGCTACAGTGGTAGTAGCTCAAAATAAAGAAACAACATTTGGAATAGGTTTTTCCGGATTTGTAAAAACCGACGTTATGCTGGATTCGCGGCAGACAGTTACCTCAAGGGAAAATCATTTTCTATTCTATCCCGCTGCCGAACAACTTGACGCAACCGGTGAAGATATAAATAAACAAACCTCTCTTAATTTATTATCAATTCAAACAAGGTTAACAGGCAAAATTACCGGTCCCGATGCATTCGGAGCTAAAACCAGCGGGATGATTGAAGGCGCATTCTTCGGTAATTCGGATGGAGATGTAAACGGTTTTAGACTGCGACACGCATTTGTAAAACTCGATTGGGAAAACACTTCACTTCTCTTTGGTCAATTCTGGCACCCGCTGTTTAATACAGATGTATTTCCAGGTGTTGTATCTTTTAATACCGGAGTGCCTTTTCAACCTTTTTCGAGAAACCCGCAAATAAGAGTAACACAAAAATTTAGTAATGTTGAAGCAGCTTTTGTTGTTGCATCGCAAAGAGACTTTACAAGCACAGGCCCTGCCGGCGCTGGTTCTGTTTATTTGCGAAATTCTACATTGCCAATATTAAGTTTCTCTCTTAAATATAAAAATGGAACCACGGTAGTTGGTGCAAGCAGTGAATTTAAATCGTTGATGCCCCAAATTTCAACAACAAAAAAATACAAAACCGATGAGCGTGTAAACAGTTACGCTTTTAGCGGGTTTGCAAAATTTTCGATTGAAGCAGTAACATTAAAGGTACATGGTTTATACGGGAGTAACCTGACGGATCTTTTAATGCTTGGTGGTTATGCGGTTTCATCGGTTGACACTACTACCGGAATCCAGCAATATACCCCGAGCAGCGCCGCATCATTCTGGGGTGATGTTTCATTCGGAAAAAATGTTGCCTTCGGATTATTCGCTGGTTATACAAAAAATTTGGGAACAGTTGATGAGATAAAAGGAGCCTATTACGGTAGAGGCTCAAATATAGACAACGTAGTGCGTGTTTCGCCTCGAATTGAGTTTAACTCGGGGAGTACCCGTTTTTCAACGGAGGTTGAATATACAGCTGCTGCTTACGGCAAAACTGATCAATTGGGAAAAGTTAACGATGCAAAAACAGTAGCAAATATTAGACTTCTACTTGCTGCTTATTATTTCTTTTAAATGATGATTAAATATTAAACATAATTATGGATGGTATTATGAAACTGAAAAATTTTAAAGATTGGAATTTGTTTTCAAAGATATTGACGGTGATGGCAGCCGCTATGCTGCCATTTCTTTTACTGTTTTATTTTTATTTTATCCCTACTCTGGAGAAAAAGTTATATCATTCCAAGGAGGAAACTTTACAGCAAACCGTTGATGTTGCTTATGGGATGGTTAATATTTATGGAGAGTTTGTAAAAAGCGGGAAAATGACATTAGAACAAGCTCAATCAGAAGTACTTAATGGGTTAGCACAACTAAGGTATAATAAAGAAGACTACTTCTGGATTAATGACACCAGACCATTTATGATTATGCACCCGATTAACCCTAAATTGAATGGAACCAATCTGGCAAATAATAAAGACCCAAATGGTAAGTATTTATTTATGGAAATGGTAAAAGTTGCCACCACAAAGGGAGAAGGAGTTGTAGATTATTATTGGCCAAAACCCGGTTCAGATCAACCGGTTCCAAAAATTTCGTATGTAAAATTATATAAAGATTGGAACTGGATTATTGGAAGTGGTATTTATATTGATGATGTAGAAGAAGAACTTGCCGCAGTTAGAAATAATGCTATAATATTTTTATTCCTCGGAATTATTGCAGGTCTTATTATTGTTTATTTTATAGCAAAAAAAATAACACTGCCTATTAAAGAGTTAGACGATGCCGCAAAAGAAATTGCACTTGGTGATGTTGATATTAAAATCAACTTTAGTAGCGATGATGAAATCGGTCGCCTTGCAAAATCATTTCAATCTCTTGTGGAAGCTCAAAAAATAAAAGCAGACGCGGCAGAAAAAATTTCAAATGGTGAAATTGTAAAAGTAACAGCTTCGTCATCAAAAGATGCATTATCAAACTCATTTAATAAAGAGGTTGATACTGTGAACGATATGGTAAGCGAGTTAAAGCAGCTTGTAAAAGAAGCAAATAACGGCAATCTAAAAGCGAGAGCAAATACATCCAAATTCGCAGGGGTATGGTCAGAATTATTGCAAAATGTAAACTCTATGCTTGATGAAGTAATTATGCCTGTAAATGAAGGGGTAAATGTGCTAAAAATTGTTGCTACGGGCGATTTAACGGCTCGCGTTACCGGTAATTATCAGGGCGATCATCAGCAAATAAAAATCAGTATTAATCAGGTATGCGAATCGTTGAGCAGGCTTATTACCGAGGTTAGAGAAAGCGTACAGGCAACCGCAAGCGCAAGCACTCAAATTTCGAGCAGCACAGAAGAGATGGCTGCCGGTTCACAAGAACAAAGCGCTCAGGTAACGGATGTTGCAGGCTCAATAGAGGAAATGACAAAAACAATTATTGAAACATCCAGAAACGCATCTAATGCGGCATCTACTTCTCAAAAAGCAGGTGATATTGCTGCCAAAGGCGGTGAGGTAGTTAAGCAAACAATTGAAGGTATGAATCGTATTGCCGAAGTTGTTACGCAAGCTGCTGCCACAGTGCAGGAACTTGGAAAAAACAGCAATCAAATTGGTGAGATTATTCAAGTAATTGATGAGATTGCAGACCAGACAAACTTGCTTGCACTTAACGCTGCAATTGAAGCAGCACGCGCCGGCGAGCAGGGACGCGGTTTTGCCGTGGTTGCCGATGAAGTAAGAAAGCTTGCTGAAAGAACCACAAAGGCTACAAAAGAAATTGCAATAATGATAAAGCAAATTCAAAAAGACACGGCTGCGGCAGTGGATTCAATAGGTAAAGGCACCAGTGAAGTTCAGGTTGGTAAACAATATGCTGCCCAAGCGGGTGAGTCCTTGAAAGAAATAATTTCAGCTTCCCAGCAGGCTGTCGATATAGTTACACAAGTAGCTGCCGCAAGTGAAGAACAATCGGCAACGTCTGAATCAATAAGCAAAAATATCGAAGCGATCAGTTCGGTTACTCACGAGTCTGCTGCCGGTATACAACAGGTTGCACGCGCAGCGGAAGATTTAAATCGTTTAACTGAAAATCTGCAAAAAATAGTTGAGCAATTTAAAGTGGATGATAACTTTGTCGGCAATAATAATAACGGTCATAAAAAATATATTTCTAACTTTAATTAATAAAAAAAGCCATCTAATACGATGGCTTAAATTTTTTGATGATAATTTCTATAATGGAAGTAAAATAAATTATTACATATTGTCATCGAAAACCGGAGAAAAAAATGAGTATAAAAGAACAAGAAAAAAAACATGAGAGTGAAGAACTCCTTCAATTGGTCAGTTTTAAGATAGGAAATGAGGAATTTGGTGTTGATATCCTAAAGGTAAAAGAAATTAACCGTATGGTAGATATTACAAAAGTACCAAATGCTCCTGTATTTGTTGAAGGGATTATTAATTTGAGGGGAAGTGTAATTCCTGTTATTGATTTACGAATAAAACTTGGTTTGGCTTCAATAAAACATGGGAAAGACACCAGAGTAGTTGTAACGGAAATTAATAACCAGACTGTGGGTTTTGTTGTGGATCAGGTGAGCGAAGTGCTTCGAATACCAAGAAATATTACCGAAGCTCCACCTTCAATGGTTGCCGGAATTAATTCAGAATACATTACAGCAGTCGGAAAATTAGAAGACAGACTGCTTATTCTTCTTGATCTTGAAAAAGTTTTAACAAAGGAAGAAAAACAAAAATTAGAGCAATCCGATTTTTAAGGTAAAAATGAAATCTGATGATCTTTATTTTTTAATAAGCTCATCTTAAAAAGGCGGTGATAACACACCGTTTTTTTTATTTTTCTGTTTCAGATTTTTTTCGCTTATAAATCCAAGTGAAATGTTAAAAACCCCCGTTTAAAACAACAAAGCCCTCTTAAAGAGGGCTTCTGGTTGAAGTTAAAACTTTTATTCGGCTGAATATACGCAAACGTATTTTCTATCGCCTCTTTTATCTTCAAATTTTACTTTGCCGCTTATAAGAGCAAAAAGAGTATCGTCACCGCCGATGCCAACGTTGGCGCCTGGGTGGAATTTTGTTCCTCTTTGTCTTACAAGTATATTACCGGCAAGCACGCTTTCGCCGCCGAATTTTTTTACGCCAAGTCTTTGAGCATTAGAATCTCTGCCGTTCTTGGTTGAACCTTGACCTTTCTTATGAGCCATTATTCAATCTCCTTTATTTATCCAATCTTTGTTACTTCAATACGGGTTAACTGCTGGCGATGGCCTCTTTTTTTCTTGTAGCTAATTCTTCTTTTCTTCTTGAAAACGATGACCTTATCGTCCATTGTATGTTCCACAACTTTTGCGGTTACTGTTATACCATCCACAACGGGCGTTCCAATTTTTATTTCTTTACCGTTTTCGTAAAGAATAACATGATCGAAAGTTACTGTTGCTTCTACATCTTCTTTTAATTTGGGAACGTAGTATTTAGTATTTTCCGTAACCTTAAATTGTTGTCCCAAAATATCGACAACCGCGAACATCTTGTACCTCTATCTTTCTAAAATGAGAAAACAAAATTATGAAATTATGACTCCTATGTCAATCTTTACCGGAAAAAATTTTACAATAGGCAAATATTATTTTTTTAGCAAAAATGAAAACTCGCTGCCTATGCCAGGAGTGCTATTTACTTCAACTTTTGAGCTGTGGGCGTCAATAATGTGTTTTACTATCGCTAATCCGAGTCCTGTGCCCCCCACAGAGCGTGAACGGGCTTTATCCACCCTATAAAATCGCTCAAATATTCTGTTCATATCCTCTTCGGAAATACCTATGCCGGTATCTTTTACAATAATCCGTGCGAATCGACCCTCTTCGGTTACCAAAACCTCGACATTCCCCTCTTCGGTATATTTTACAGCATTTGTAATTAAATTTACAAGAACCTGTCTCAATTTGGCTTTATCGCCAAATACCTGCAACGAATTTTTTGCCGGGTGAAAAATTAACTTTAAGTTTTTTTCTTCTGCCAGTAATTGGGAATCATTTACAATTGACTGTAAAAATTCATTTGCATTAAAATATCTGAAACTCATCCTCATTTCGCCCGATTCTATCATGGATATATCGATAAGATCGTTTAGTAAATTGTTGAGGTTTAATGTATGCTGGTTTGCTTTTTCCAGGAAGTAATGGTTAACTTTCTCATCATCAATTGCACCGTTAAGTAATGTCTCAATATACCCTTGAATAGCAAAAATCGGCGTCCGAAGTTCGTGCGATACATTTGCAACAAATTCAGTTCGCATTCTTTCGAGTTTCTTTAAGTAATCGATGTCTGTTTTTGCTTTTTCAAACATCAATTTTATTTCCTTTTGAAGTTGTCCCAAATTTTTCTGCAGAACAATTTCATCAGCAGAAAGAAAAACATTTTTGCGGATGTTAGAAATGGTGCCGCTTATATCTTTTAGCTCTTTTTCCCTTTTTTTCCCGACAAAATAAAGTAAAAGCACACTGGCTGAAAAAAAAAGAAAAAATAAAGAAATGGCAATATGAAAATTATCTATAAGAGCGTAAATTACAATTGCTGTAAAAATATTAAACAGCGCAAACTCGGTTAATAAACTTACCGAAGATTTTAGATTTGTTTTAATATTACTCAAAACTCTTAAATTTGTAGCCAACGCCTTTTACTGTTTCAATTATATCGGCGTACCCGCCGAGTTTTTCTCTAACCTTTCGAATGTGCACATCAACAGTTCTGTCTACAACATAAACATCAACACCCCAAACATCCTTTAACAATGAATCGCGATTAAAAACACGCCCGGGATTATTAGCAAGAAAATATAAAAGTTCAAATTCTTTACGGGGAAATATCTTTTCTACACCGTCAATCTGAATTCTATAGGTTTCTCTGTTAATAATAAGAGGCCCTATTTTTAGTATTTGCGGTAAAAGCTTTTCTTCAGTTGCAGCTTCTGCCTTCCTAAGGTTTGACTTTACGCGGGCTACAAGTTTTTTGGGTGATATTGGTTTTTGAATATAATCATTTGCCCCGAGTTCCAAACCTAAAATCTCATCCACTTCCCCCGATTTAGCCGTTAAAAATATTATCGGAATGTGACTATATTTTTCAATTGATTTTATTTTTTTTACTGCATCAAAACCGTTTAGACGCGGCATCATAATATCAAGAATAATCAGCTCCGGGTCTTCATTTAGTTTGTCTAATGCTTGAATACCGTCGAAAGCTGTAATTACTTCAAATCCTTCCTGCTCGAGATTATACTTTAGAAATTCAACTATATCCTTCTCGTCATCAACAAGTAAAATTTTTGTGCTCATATTATAACTTTATTTCGTTTTTATTGTTTGCAGATTCATACATAGCTTCGAGTATTTGCATCCGTTCAAGCGCTTCGTCTCCCGATGAAAAAACAGGGTTTAAATTTTTTACTGCCCCGATAAAACTTTTTATTTCGTTAACGTATGATTTTTTAAAAAGAGTTAACGCATTCTCGCGCTGCAATGGAATGAGATCAATTATTTCGTCATCAATTTTTTTATAAACCCTCGACGGATTTAACGAAGCAAAACCTTTTGTACCATGAATATTGAGATAAAAAGTATCCCGCTCCACCGGCAGCGACCAGCTTGATTCAATTGTAAGAAGCGCGTTAGTTTCTAATTTAATAAAACTAATGCTGCTGTCTTCTACCGTATTTGTGTTTGTAAAAAAATTTTGGGTAGAAACAGAATGAACCGGGGGATAATTAAGAAGCCATAAAGAAAGATCCATGAGATGAATACCCAGATCTATTATAACTCCGCCGCCCGATTCTTCCTTTTTGGTAACCCATTTACCAGCGCTGCTTTGCCTTCTAATCCAGCCTGCTTTAATATAGTACGGCTCGCCTATTTCGCCGGAGTTTAATATACTCCTTAAAATCATCGCATCGGGTCGGAAACGCAGATTCATCCCCACCATTAATTTTTTTTTGAATTTTTTGGAGGCGGCTACAATTTCCTTTGCTTCTTCATATGAACGCGCGAGAGGTTTTTCTACCAGGATATCTTTTCCTGCTTTTAAAGCGGCTAATGCTATTTCTTTATGAGTGTGTGTGGGAGTAGCGATGATAACTGCTTCAGCTTCGCTGGTAGAAAAAAGTTCATTATAATCCGAATATCTTTCCTGAATATTAAACTTTTCGGCAATGGTGTTAAGTCTACTTTTATTTACTTCGGCAACCGCAGTAACAACAGCATTACTTAGTTTTGCAATATTTGGAAGATGAACTAATTGTGCAATACCGCCCAGACCGATTATCGCAATTTTAGTTTTTTCCATTATACAGTAACCTCATGTATTATCTCTTTATTTTCAAAAAAATACTTTACACGTTCTACAATTCCATTTGGATCGATGCCTAATATTTTGTGCAGTTCTGTCTGTGAACCATGATCGACAAATTTGTCGGGAAGACCAATACGAAGAATATCATTTTTATAATGTTTATCTGAAAAATATTCAACTATTCCGGCGCCAAATCCACCAACAAGTGAATTTTCTTCGAGGGTAACAATTTTATTAAACTCTGCAGCAATTTCATCAAGTTTTTGTGTATCCAATGGTTTAGCAAAACGCATATTTATTACCGTACAATTTATACCGTCGTTCAAAAGTTTTTCGGCGGCTTTTAATGTGTAATCTACCATTGAGCCAATAGCAAGCAACGCAACATCGTTACCACCGCGCAATTCCTCGCTCTTTCCGATTTCTAATTCAGTAAAACCTTCCTTAATTTCAACTCCGAGCGCATTGCCTCGTGGATAACGAAGAGCCACAGGACGATTTGCTTGAACAGCAGTATAAAGCATATCACGTAATTCAGCCTCATCCTTCGGAGCCATTATTATCATATCAGGTATCATACGGAGATACGTCATATCAAATGTACCGTGATGAGTTGGACCGTCAGCACCGACGAGGCCTGCTCTATCAAGTGCAAAAACAACATGCAGCTTCTGAAGAGCAACATCATGCACAATCTGATCAAATGCGCGCTGCAAAAATGTTGAGTAAACCGCCACAACCGGTATTATTCCCTGTGTTGCAAGACCAGCGGCAAAAGTAACGGCATGTTCTTCAGCAATTCCAACATCATAATAGTTTTCCGGAAAGGCTTTACATAATTTATCCAGACCTGTTCCATCCGGCATTGCGCCGGTTATACCAACAACTTTTTTATTTTCTTTAACAATCTCTACTAACGCATTTCCGAAAATGGATGTATATGAAGCAACAGAAGGACCGTTCTTTATAGCCTCGCCTGATACTTTATCAAACGGTGTTGATGCATGAAGTTTTTGTACATGTCCCTCTGCAGGTTTATAGCCCTTCCCTTTTTGGGTAATGGCATGAACTAAGATAGGGCCGTTGAGAGTTTTTATTTGCTCAAATAATTTTACCATTTGATGAATATTGTGCCCGTTAACCGGCCCAAAGTATCTAAACCCAAGCGCCTCGAATAGCATACCCGGCGTAATAACTGCTTTTATTCCGTTCTCCAAACGAACCGCAATTTTGCGTAACCTATCGCCAAACTGATCAAGTTTTCCGGTTAAATCCCAAATCTGTCCTTTAAATTTATTATAGTCCGGGTGAGAAATCATCTCTGTAAAATAATTTGAAATTTGCCAAACATTCGGAGCGATAGACATGTTGTTATCATTCAAAACAACAATAAGATTAGATTTATAGACACCCGAATTATTCATCGCTTCATAAGCCATTCCGCCCGTCATAGCGCCGTCGCCTATAACAGCCACAACTTTCCTATTATCCTTATTTATTTTGCTTCCCTCAGCCATACCAAGAGCGGCAGAAATAGATGTAGATGCATGACCAGCACCAAAAGTATCGTATTCGCTTTCGGCGCGTTTTAAAAACCCGCTAATGCCGTTTAGTTGTCTTATTTTTTTTAACGCTTCTTTTCTGCCGGTTAAAATTTTATGAGGATATGCTTGATGACCGGTATCCCAGACTATTAAATCCCTGGGGGTATCAAAAACTTTATGAAGTGCAACAGCTAATTCAACTGTGCCGAGTCCACCGCCGAAATGTCCTCCTATTTCGGATATAGTGTCTACTAAATACTGCCTTAAATCAGAACATAAAATCTTTAAATCTGACAGGTCTAAGTTTCTTATATCTGCAGGGTAATTAACTTTGGAAAGTACAGTATATTTTTCCTGGGCTTCATCCATTATTACATAACTCCGATCACTTATTCTTCAATATTATCATCCCCGGTTGAGGGTATTTCTTTTAGTTTTTTCTTTAACTCGGTTATTTTTAACTCGGCGTTTTTAAGTTCATCAATACAGTTTTTGGAGAGGTTTATTCCCTCCTCAAAAAGATTGATTGACACATCGAGATCAACATCATCACTTTCGAGTAACTCTGATATTTCCTCTAAGCGTTGAAGTTTTTTTTCAAATGTATTTTTTTCGTTTTTTTTGCTCATTTTAATTTCTGTAACTAAACATCCTAATTTAAGTAATGGATTAAAAAAGTAAAATATATTTAATTAAACCAATTAATTGTTTTTTATTTCAACTTCCCCGTCAAAAAATTTTAGCGTTTTGGGTTTTTCATTCTTAAAATCGTGTAAACGTTTTATGAAAAGACCCTCTTGTTTTACAAGTACGAAACCTTTTTTAAGAGTTTTTTGCACATCGTGCGATTTAATTGAATTGGCTAGGAGCGATAACTTATTTTTCTCTATTAAGATTTTTTTTTCAATCAACTGAAATATTTTGAATATCAGCGAATCAACCTGCTGTGAGCGCTGTCTTACTAAATCGACAGGCACTCTAAAGCCGTATGAATTTAAAATTCTATGAATTTTTTCTGATGATGAATTTATGACCATTGAAATATTTTCGGAGGCGTTATAAAAAAAATCATTTATAAAGGCAAAAATTTCTCTTTGATCCGGGGTGCATAATTCCATTGCGGCAGAAGGTGTTGGCGCTCTCAGATCGGCTACAAAATCGGCGATAGTAAAATCGCTTTCATGCCCAACTCCCGTAATTACAGGAATTTTAGATTTAAAAATCGAGCGTGCAACCTCTTCCTCATTAAAACACCAAAGATCTTCAATTGAACCGCCGCCGCGAGCAACTATAATAACTTCAATATCTGTTTCAGAGTTTAATTGTTTTATCGATTCAACTACGCTCAAAGCGGCACCGGCGCCCTGAACACGCGCCGGGGATATTACAATTTCTGCCAATGGGAATCTTCTTTTAGCTACACTTATCATGTCCTTAAAAGCTGCTCCATCAATGGCTGTTACAACCCCAATTTTTAACGGCATCCGGGGAATCGGTCTTTTACGTTCTTCCTCAAACAGCCCTTCTTTTGAGAGTTTTGCTTTTAATGCTTCGAATGCTGCTTGAAGTTCGCCAACACCTGCCGGTTTCATCGAACGGACATCAATTTGATATGCACCGCGCGGTGGATAGACAGTAATTCTCCCGGAAACGATAACCTTCATCCCGTCCTTCGGGGTAAAAAAAACATAATTATTTATTCCGCGCCACATAGTGCAATTAACCGTTGCATCGGAATCTTTCAAAGAGAAATACCAATGCCCCGATACATGAGCTTTAAAATTTGAAAGTTCACCCCGCACCTGGATATCACCGAATCCTTCTTCGAGAACTATTTTTATTTCTTTTGTTAAATCGCTTACACTATATATATCGTTTTCAAAAATCATCTTTAATTGGCTTCTTTTCTAAAAATCAAACAATACTGATGATGGCGATTTGATACCCATGCAGAGTTAACACCAAGCGCTATAAGTGGTTTGTCGTCTTGCAGCCAAATTTTTTCATCTTTTAAAACCCAGCTTTTTTCTCCACGCTTTGTCAATGAAACGGCGGTATCGAATGCAAGCGGGTAGAGTTTACTTTTATTGTAAACATTATTTGTAATTATTACGAGATAACCGCCTGTTTTGGTTTCATCAAAAACATTGTCGAAAATTTTTGCCTGACGTTCAATAAATTCATCATAACTTTTTATATTGCCAAGGTCATCGGCAATTTCGGAATATTTTGTCGCCAATCCTTTTTCGCTTCGTAATTTTTGACGGAGAGAATTTCTTTCAAGTTGATTCCAATAAGGCGGTGAGGTTATTGTAAAATCAAATTTAATATCTGAAAATTTATTTTTTACCAAAACTTTTTTAACTTCTTCAGATGAACCGTAGAGCGCCGATATTTTTGTTTGGTATTTTTCTTTTTTTACCCTTACAGACGCGATTTTAGAATAATGCTCTGTTATTTCAATTCCGATGGCATTTCGTTTTAAGTTGCCGGCGGCAATTAATGTGCTGCCGGTTCCAAGAAACGGATCAAAAACCCAGTCACCTTCTTTTGTAAAAAAAGATATAAATTCCTCAACGAGTGTTTCGGGATATTTTGCGGGGTGAAGTATTTCGTCATTTTTTCTGCGGGGCGGGCGGTGAATAAACCATGATTTTGAAAACTTGATCCATTCTTTACCGGTAAGATTATTAAGTTTATTTTTTAAACTATAGTTTCCCCGTTCGCCAAGTTCTATATAGGATTTTTCTTTTTGTGCCATCATTCGCTGTTAAAAATTTACACTGAATCCGAATGTCGGAATTATCGGAAACATATTTGTCGGTTTTTTTCCAAGTGTTAAATCGGGTGTCACAAAATAATCATAACCAACGACATTTGCCCTATTATACACGTTGATAACATCAAGATAAAATGTCCAATCTAGATTCCAAAAATTAGTCAGCGCAGTAAACCTGATATCTAACCGGTGATACGCAGGCTTACGCGCATTTAACTTATTCGTCCCGAAATCTATATCAAAAAGCACTTCTTCCGGGGTGTTTGGAGTGTTGGATGATTTTCGTGTGGCAATAACTGGAGTTTCAGGCTTACCGTCAAGATCCAAATCTTTTAATATAATTCTCGGTTTTATACCTATCGGTTCGCTTATTGGAAACCCCGAACCGTACTGCCAGCGGGCGCCGACATCCAACCAATTATTAATTTTATAATTTAACACAATATTAACCGTATGCCGCTGGTCAAATTTAAATGGCAGTTCACGGTTATCATCTCGATTTGCAAATGCAAACGCATAAGAAATCCAACCCGAGAATCGGCTATCGGCGGATAGATTTTTTTTCGCAAGAAACAATTCGAAACCATACGCCGCACCTTTTGAATTATTTATTGGAATCTGGGTTAGTGAATCACCTTGATTTATTACCGGTCTTGTCCAACCGGAGCTGAGTCGCAGATCTTTACCGGGTATAACTTCGGTAAAATATTTGCTTCCGGTTACTAAATCCTGAACAATCAAGTCTTCGAAGTTTTTATAATATGTTTCTAATTTGATATTCCATTCTTCATTAAGCCATCTCTCAATTCCGATTACATAATGAGTTGCTTTCTCAGCCTCAAGACTTTGTGTGTATCTTGGACTCAAGTCAAACAACACGTTTTGATCGCGCATTTTTTCGTATCCGGGTGATTGATAATAAACCCCATAAACGCCGCGTAGTGTTGTCAAATCGTCTAACGCATACGCTAATGAAACTCGCGGTGCGATATACGTTTTATTTAAAATATCATAATGGTCAACCCGCATTCCGGGATGGAAATATAAGCGATTATTTATTTTAAAATTATTCTGAGCATAGAAGCGGTAACGGTTATAATCTTTCACATCTTTCAAATTACTTAATGCCGCGTTAAACTGCGGGTTTGATGCTAAGATCGCTGCAAGTTCGGGGTCAAGTTCAAAATTAAAATTTATTATAGTGCGCATAAAGTCAACACCGGCGCCTGCTTCAAAAACATTTTCACCCCATAGGTAGGTAAATTTATCATCGATAGAATATTTTCTAAACTCAAAATCCGCTTTGAATTTAAAACGAAGCAGATATGGTGCGAGAGTATCCGGGATTACATCTTTAAACTCATCCCGGTTTAATGAGGGATCGAGTATCTCAGAATTAAAGTCTGTATTTCCTTTATTGTTATACCAGGATAAAACAAGTTTATTAAGCAGTTTTGTTGAAGGAGCATAATGCCAAGCAATACCGAGTATATCATTTTTTGTTACATTGTTTACACTGATGCTGTCAGCGGTTTTTCTGTTCTGCGCGCTTACAACATCTACCCCATCACGTGAATAAATGCCATTTAGCAAAAACTTATGTCCTTTGTACGGACCAATAGCAATTTTCCCCTGAAAATCGTGAAAGTTTGGAAAGCTAACGTTATCTTCAACTAATCCGGCGTTTTTTACAAAAGGTTCAACAATTAAATCGTAATAGGTTCGCCGTGTGTTAAACATCCAGCTGCCCGTAAGGTTAAATGGATTTTTACCTTCAAGCACAAGGTTTGCATCGACGATTGATACATTTACGCTGCCTGAAATATTTTTGCTGCGTGTACCCTCCCGATTTGTTACATCAAGTACCGCTGAAAGTCTATCTCCGTAGATCGCAGGGAAACCACCTGTAATCAGGTTAACATTTGAAACAGCATCAGGGTTAAACATACTTATAACACCGTAAAGCCGGTATGGATTAAATATTTCTATATCATCCATAATTATCAAATTCTGATCCGGTCCGCTTCCACGTACAATTAGCTGTGAAGAAAAATCATTTGGGGCAAGAACTCCGGGAAGTGACTGCAGTGTTCGCAGCACGTCTTCTGTTGCCCCGGGCAAAATTTTTGCGCTGCGAGGACTTAAATCTATTAAACTTGTGCGGGTATCTTTTTGGTCTTGTTGAAGCAACCCGGTAACTTCAACCTCTCTTACTTCAATAATTTTGATCGGCATTATTACGTTGAGTTCAACAATTTTATTCGGCAGTATTTTTACATCGAAAAATTTTGTTTCATACCCGACAGAGCTAAACCTTACTTCATAACTACCCTCCGGAATATTCTTTAATAAATAATTTCCTGTTAAATCTGTAACTGTACCATACCCTGATCCCATGAATAAAATATTTACGGAAGGAATAGGATCATTTTCATCAGTAACTTTCCCTTGTAGAGTTCCAGTTTGGGCTGATGATATTTTAACAAATAATAAAAAAACCAAAAAACTTTTTAACATATTTTATAGTACCACAATTATCGTTTCAAAACTAAACAACATTTGCAGCAAAATCATTCCATTTCTTTTTCATATCGCCAAAAACTACGCTCAATTTTACAATTACAATTTTTTGTGTAAAACTCCACAGGTCCAACCCAGGGGATTATTGCCCTGGGATATCCCAAAATTCTTAAATCAAGAAGTGATTTTTTCAGAAGCACCGAACCCAGACCCAGCCCACGAAAACTTTCTTGGTTCCCCATCGGTCCAAACCAACCCGTCCCTTGTTGTTTCCTTCGTGTGCAGAAAAACCAATAATTTTTTTATCCTTCTCGGCAATAAACAAAGTGATAGGCTGATTATCAAATGTTGATTCTACTTCTTCCCGCCAGTCATAAAAATATTTCTTAATGAATTCTATGACATTTGTTCGATCGATTTCTATTGCACGTCTTGTAGTAATACCTTTATGTTCCAGATTTAATTCTTCAGCTTGTGTTTCAAATTTTTGAACAGATAAATCGGCGGAAAGATTTACTGTTTCTTTAAATTTTTTATACCCAAGCTTATTAAAAAATTGAATTCCTTCAGTATAATTTTTATCAATACCCGGCATCAAATAATTCGGGAATGATTCGCACAGCCTAATTTTATTTATGCCGGATAATTTTATCTTTTCAACAACGTTATTATGTAATATTGTTCCAATCCCTTTTCTTCTATTATTTACATCGACACAAAGAATTTTTATATAACCAATTTTTTCATTCATGCGTTGTTTAACAACAGCTTGTATAAAACCAATAGGCTCACTTAATTTTTCATCGAATGCAACAAGGGTTAAAAAAGGATTGTAATCTTTTTCCCCGAATGTTTTTTCTCTCAAAAGAAAATCGGGCATTATATCCAATTCCATATTCTGCCGGCAAAGTTTAGCGGCAATAGAAACTAATTCTTCTGAAAATTCTTTTATGACCATGTTAAAAATTTAGTGTAAAAAAACTTGTGTATAATCCGAGCGAAAACTCATGGAACTCGCTCCCCTTTTCGCCGGGTTTTGCATTAAAGCGGTAACGAGTATAAACTGTAAAAGCATTAAAGGCACGGAATAATCCGACTGATACCTCCGGACTAATTCCATTAAATCCTTTAAAATTAGTAAAACCATTTACACCCGGGGCTAAATATTCAAACCAAGGGATTTCAATAATATGTTTGTAGCCAATCCTAAAAAAGTTTCTAACGGGGGCGTTGATAATATAAGAGTACTCCGCTGAGAAATAACCCATCGGGTATTTTAATCCCTTTCCGCGCAAGGTAATAAGATTAAATTCTTTTGTTAAACTAAAATAATTTTCAGTTTTTGCTTTTACAAAAACCGGCGAAGGAAGAGCAAATACAGCTCCGCCGAACAAACAAAGCATTAAAAAATTTGATTCGCTTTCAACCTTTATTTCGTGGGGTTGGTTAAATTCATACCTCTCACTAATAGATTTTCTTCCGGATGAATCTTCGACATTGATTATATATGTGACAATTTCTTTATCAAATTTTAACCCGGATATATCAAGTTTTAACTTATGCTCTTCGCTCAAAGTCTCCGATATTTTGTAATCATATTTCCTATCTATTAAAACGGAAGATTTTGTAGGTACACTCGTAAAAAAAGTGAGCACAAATGTGTTCGGTTTTTCTGGTGTAACGTATGAATCGATTAAATATATTTCTGTCGAATCAGTTTCCTCCTGTGCAAATGAAGGAAATGAAAATAAGATAACACTAAAAATTAAAATAATATTTTTGCTCATTGATTTTCCATAATAATTTTAATTGACCGATTTTTGAATATCGGTTATTATATCTTCTATATCTTCAATGCCGACCGAAAAACGAACTAAACTATCAGTGATTCCCATTTTTTCTCGGTCCGCTTTTGGTACTGCTGCATGCGTCATACTTGCGGGATGGCTAATTAGACTTTCTACCCCGCCAAGACTTTCGCCGAGAGTGAATACTTTTACATTTTTTAATATTCTTTTTGCTAAATCAACATCACCGAAATCAGCCGAAATCATTCCCCCGAACCCGCGCATTTGTTTTTTTGCAAGGTCGTGCTGCGGATGTGACAGCAGCCCGGGGTAATAAACTTTTTTTGCAATTCCAGACTCTGTTAAATATTTTGCCACAGCTATCGCGTTACTATTATGTCTTTCCATTCGTACTGCAAGGGTTTTTGTAGAACGAAGCAGCAGCCAGCAGTCGAAAGGTGATGGAATAGAACCAACCGCATTTTGGATGTAGCGTAAACGTTTGTGAATTTCATCGCTGTTAGTTAAAAGTATTCCACCTATAACATCACTGTGCCCGCCAATATATTTTGTTTCACTATGAATTACAATATCAATTCCAAGTGTCAAAGGATTTTGAAAGTACGGACTCATAAATGTGTTATCACAGACACTGACTAAATTATTTCTTTTACAAATCTCTGCGCTCTGTGCAAGATCGGTTATATTTAACATCGGGTTAGTAGGTGTTTCAAGAAAAACTAATTTTGTGTTTTCTTTAACAGCGCTTTCAATATTTATTACATCGCTTGTATTTACCCACGAAAACTCGACACCGAAATCTTTCATGATTAGTTCAAACAGTCTGTACGTTCCTCCGTAAACATTATCCGATACGATGACGTGATCACCTGCTTTTACCAACCCCATTAATGCATGGGTAGCCGAAAGTCCTGAGGAAAAAGCGATGCCATGAGCACCTTTTTCAAGCGCGGCTATATTTGCTTCAAGTGATTGCCTTGTGAGGTTGTGTGTACGCCCATACTCATATCCTTTATTCTTGCCGAGTTCTTCCTGAGCATAAGTTGAAGTTTGATAAATAGGTGTTATAACAGCACCGGTAACCGGATCAGGTTTCTGACCGGCATGAATTGCATCGGTTGAAAATCCCATAACAAAATCCTTATGGTTGAATAATAACTATTATTAAAAAATAAGTGTAACAAGAATGCCAACATTTTTATTACAAGGTTTACTTTATAAAGCTATAACCTCTGACGAATGAAGCTATACCCATTCTTTTCCTTCCCTCTTGCTGAATTTCTATAATCGATAATGCGTCTTTTCCGCAGCCGATAATCAAAGAATCCTTTATCTGTTTTATTTCACCAGGATTTAACTTTTCCACCGTGTTAACCAAAGCTTTGTACACTTTAAATATTTTATCATCATAAATAAAATATGCGCCGGGGAATGGAGATAGTCCTCTGATCAGATTTGCTATTTCGATTGCGGGCAGATTCCAATTAATCCTACCAGTTTCTTTATTTATTTTTGGTGCAGGTGTTGCATGGGCATTGTCCTGTTCACGTAGAACAAACCCACCGGACTCAATAAGATCAACAGTTCGCAGTGTAACATCAGCGCCAAGCAAACTTAGTTTATCATGTACAGCGCCAAAATCATCATGGGGTTTAATAGAAACTATTTCTTGAATATATAAATTCCCGGTATCAACTTTTTCGGCAAGTTTGAATGTAGTTACACCGGTTTCGGTTTCCCCTTTTATAATTGACCATTGAATAGGCGCTGCACCACGATATTTGGGCAACAGGGATGCGTGAAGATTGAAGGAACCGTATTTCGGCAAAGTGAATATTTCTTTTGGGAGAATACGAAATGCTACAATTATAAAAAGATCAGCGGAAAATCTTTTGAGTTCCTCAATAAATTTTTCATCCTTTAATTTTATGGGTTGAAGAACGGGTAAATTGTTTTGAAGCGCAAATTCTTTTACCGGCGTAAAGGAAACTTTTTGTCCGCGACCTCTTTCTTTATCCGGGGCGGTTACAACAGCTAATATTTTATGGTTGCTCTCAAAAAGTTTTCTTAAGGACGGGACTGCAAAATCGGGAGTTCCCATAAAAATGATATTCATTAAAACCTCAGTAGTGAAGGATGTAGTCTACATTTTCGGAGACGGGATAAGTAAACTCAATTTTTCTTTTACGGATTGCTTCGAGTTCTTTTTTTAGTTCTTTTTTGTTTTCATCATCAAGATGATCTGTAAATAATATCCCTTTAAGATGATCAAATTCATGCTGTATTACCCGTGCAAGTAACTTGTCCGCTTCAAGATTATGCTCCTTGAAATCAGCATCATAATATTTTATTAAAATTTTTTCGGGGCGGAGAATTTCACTATGTAAATCCGGAATACTGAGACAACCTTCTTCATAAATTACTTCTTTTTCAGATACTTCACTGATTATAGGGTTAATGAATACTATCGGTTTAATTTTTTCATAACCTTCAACAACGGAAATATCTATGACAAATATTTGTTTGTCAACTCCAATTTGATTCGCGGCAAGTCCTATTCCATAGGCGTTGCGCATAGTCTCAAACATATTTTTTATTAATTCGATTGTATCAAAATCAATATCGCTAACTTTTCGAGCCTTTTTCCTCAATATTTTGTCGCCATATATAGCGATAGGTAAAAGAGATAATAATTCTCTGTTATGGTTTCGCACTTCAATTCCTAAATGTAGTTTTATATAAATGTAAGCAATCGTTTCAAAGATAAATAAAAGAGGTTGAATAATAAAGAGAGAGAAAAGTATTGAATAAAAAAAAAAGCGGCAATAATGCCGCTTTTTATTAAAATGAGATAAGAAAATTACTTTAACATCATCATCTTCTTAGTTTGAACAAATTTTCCAGCAGTTATTCGGTATATATACATACCCGAAGCAACATGCACTCCATATGAGTTTCTACCGCTCCATTCGATTGTATACGAGCCCGGTTTGTATGCTCCCTTTATAAGTGTAGCAACTTCGCGACCAAGTATATCATAAATCTTCATTTCTACGTTTGACTCAATAGGTAAGGAGAACCTAATTTGAGTTGTAGGGTTGAACGGATTAGGATAGTTCTGGCTTAATTCATAAGCGCTCGGAAGAACAAACGGGTCAGTCGTAATACCGGTGACACCGGCTTCCTCAAGAATCAATGCATCTGCTCTAAGAACAAATGAATCTCTTCTAGCGGTATTTACTAATGAATCAGCATAGAATAATGAAACAAGAGAAGTATCATTTTGCAATTCAACCGAACCGAAAATTGTACCGCTTCCAGGTGAATCCTGACCGCCTCTTAGGAATGTATAACGACCAAGCCATAGACGACCTGAGGAGTTAACATTTCCGCCGTTTGCTGTTGAATTCTGGTTGTAGATAACGGTATCGATACCATTTACATGTTTAACAATGTATTTTGCTTTTGGAGTAGATATACTTGAACCTGTAGGAGAAGTAACGTAAACATCAAAACTATCAGGTTCTACTGAAGAACTGCCGGGCATAAATGGGAAGTTCGGGAACCATTCCATCTTTTCAAGTCCGTTTGATGGATTAAAATAAATGTAGGTAAACAAACGGGTGTTGTTAATACCGCTTCCGCTTACTCTGTACCATTTATCCATATTCAATGGATCCGGTGTTCCTGTCCAATCAATTATTTCCGGGAATATATATGTTGTAGGGTCCTGGTCATCAACAGTTATACCGTTACCAACACCTTGACCGGATAACCGAACAAATATTAGACTGTCATTTGCTGAGTTTGAAGCAACAAACAAAGTATCTCTCTCAAGACGTATATCGGTAGGTAAATATGAAATTAATAAATTGTATGTACCGTCAATAGCAGGTAATGTTAATGGATAAGCCGGCATATTATCAATATGGTATACGCTTCCGCTTGCTAACCACATCGAATCAATCACTAACGGTGTTTCACCGTTTGAACTGATCTCAATATTTTTTTGATAGTTAAACTGCGCAAGACGAATTGAATCGTATATTGATACTGAACCATAGTTTAATAATCTTGCAGGGTCTAAGTTTGTGCTGATATCGGGAGCGATCGGAACTAATCTTACTCTGAGCAAATCCAACCTAATTAGACCAGCTGCAGCAGGGTTAGAAAATTTAACAACCGATTCGCCGCCTGAATTTAGAGCAAAAACTCTATTGCCGCCAAGACGACTCCATTTTGGTCCGCCAAAATCTAAATTTTGATTAAAACCATCTACAACCATTGTATCTGGTACAAATGGAGTTGTAATCTGTACAAGTGCCGAAGTCGCGGCGTTGCCTGTGTAAGGACCGCCGAACTCAATATAATAATTACCAAACAGTTCATCAGGTAATTGGAAACGATAAATACCAACGGCTTGTGTCTGATCGCCGGTGTTTACAATACTTTTAATATTGCCGCCCGGAATCGGGAACACGTAAGGAGATGGTGTAGAGGCGAGCCAGCCGGTTCCCAATCTTTCGAATGTTGCGCCCGCAATATTCCAGTGCGGTTCCGAACCATCAAGGCTTGCATTCAAAATAAAGTTGTAGTTTAACCCTTCGCCGATCAAAGCAATTTTAGCTTCAGGTTCAGCCGGGTCATTACTAAAAATAGTTAATGTATCTAATGTTACTTCTTCTCCCAATGGATCAAATTTAATAATCAAATCTGCTTTTCCGCCGGCAGGTATTGATAATGGAGCCGTAGTTACAGTACTAAAACGACTTGTTTGAGTTTGGAATTCAGTAACATTCAAAGTCTGTGATCCAAGGTTAAAGAGAGTTAAATTTCTTGTTGAGAAATTGTTATCTCTAAAATTTGTTTGAGCGAATTGAACCGCTACACGATCTTTATAGAAACTATCATTTAATGTAGTGTCTCCGGTAACAGGATCAATAACCATGCGTGTAAATTTTCTAGCCCCGAATTCAATATCCGGGCCCGCTGCTTGGCTTCTTAATAGAGCGATAGCGTCTGCTCTTAGAGTGTTGGAGCCAACCGAATCAAGACCTATTTCAACAGTCAGCGCGCTGTCCTGTGCAAATAAATCTATTATACCAAGAGGCCACCAGCTTGAGAGATTAGCGGGTGTAATATTGTACTGCATGTTGTAACGCATGCTGTCTGCCCAGTTAAGTTCGCCAAATCGTTTAAAAGTTACATAAGCATCTGTACTTGCATTGCCCGAATACATATTGTGGTAAACTATATATTGGTCAGTTACAGGAACTGTGCAATAAAAATGTGCAAACGCACCTGTATTGTTACCGGAACCGTAGCGGCTGGCTCTTCTGGAAGTTCCGCCCCAATAATACGCTGTACTGGAGTTTTCCCACCACCCATACACGTCAGTTACGGTAGGGTCTACTTGAGTTTGAGGAAATTCCTTATATTTAGGATCGTTGATAAAGGTACCGAGTGTACCGTTTCCATTACCATCGGAACCGTTATCAACGTAAATCACGTCTTCTTCATTTAAAACTTGCTGGGCATTTACGCTTCCAAATAAAAAAAGCGCAAGGGCTAAGCAAATGAATAAAATGTATTTTTTGGTCATAGTACCTCCTAGTGGATTATTTAATAAGAGTTATTTTTACAGTATCAGAATTTTCACCAACAAATGTATCATTTCCCCGCGGTTGGATATAATAATAAATCATCAATGAATCAGAAAAATTAATAAGAGCCGAATCTACATAAGTTGTCTTTGTATAGTTCAAAGCAATTGTGCTAAAAGTTATTTTTACTGAAGGATCTATTTGAAACGCTCTTGAGACGGAAAAATCCTTTAAGTTTTCTTCAGTAGGTACACTCCAGTTGAGTGTAATTTTATGTTTACCTGTAACAGTAGTATCACTTATGGCTGCCAGATCAACAGGGCGCGGCACCCGTGTAAAATGTGTGGGGGCAATTAGCGGTTCCGGATCGCCGCAGCCAACAAGTAAAATTGCCGAAAAAAGTAATACAATATATCTTTTTACAAAGTTCATTTGTTTCTTCACCTAATTTATGGGAGATTATACTGAAGTGCAACACCGGAATAATTGTCGTGCACAGCAAAATTCATTTCTACCGGAATGCCATAACTATTCAACGAAAAAACATCTTTCCCCTTATCTTCCGATAAAAATATCACATCAAGCATATTGATGATCCATATACCGGCTGCAGTGTACGCAAATATTTTTCGTCTCTGGTTATCGTACTTTCTATTATTCTCTTCAAATTTAATTTGTGACCAAACCTGGTCAGCTTTTATAAATTCGTTTTCAATAAGGTACGTCCGGGTAAGCATTTTTATTCTATCTTCTCTTGCAACAAAATTGTTTTGCGCAATTACCGCGGCAACCGCCGAGCCATAAAAAGCCAGTGTAATGGCAGCGCCTTTAATATCATCGCCAAGAAACGTCTGACCGCTGCCCGGTATTAAAGCCGAAAGTATGGTTGCGGCAACTTTTCTGCCGGTCCATTGCACTTTTGGCAAAAACGAACTACCCGAAATATCATTTAATAATTCCATTTTTGTTTTTGAAGTCATTTCATTTTTAACTTTACCATCATCCCCGGGCGCACCGAAAAGACTAAAAGACAGTGTTATTAAAAGAATTGATGTAATCTTCAATTTCATAATCATTGCTCTTTTCTATTTTCCTAAATTGGATGCATAATTAATAATATTTACAGCGAAGTTTAGTGCCGAAGTTTCATCTTCTTGAGACCATATCATTATATAACTTTTTGAGGCTTCAATAGCAACTAATTTGCCCTGCAAAAAGATTCCACGACAACTGAATGTGGGCTCAATAGTCGTATTTATCTTTTCATATCCTTCGGGCACGGAAGCGATTTTGTTAGGTTGACTAAATATGGGATGGTCCAAAGTAATTGTCTGCAATTTTGCCTTGCTGCCAAGTTTGGATGCTATCGCATCAAAATCTGCTGAAGCTGTACTTTTCTCGCTATTTAAAAATATCGAGACATCGAGAAATAAAAATCCGCCATTACCAAGGAAAGTAACAATATTATCTTCGCTCTCTTTAATTCTGGGATTAACTGCTACTCCTGTAATTAAAAGTATTTTTGCGGAGTTTAAATTCGCCGGAGTAATTTCACCCTGTACAATTTTTAAATTCATATCTGTTTTTTCTTCAGTGTATTCCTTCAATTTCTCAAGCCCTTCAGGGTTTGGATCCCACTGGTTTTTAACACGAAGAAGTTTTTCCAGGTTCTGACGGTTTACCTGATCGATATCGTTTACATATTTTGCTTGTAGAAGTATAACCGAAAGATTCGATTTGTTGCCGGATGAATCTGATGATGCGGTTTCATTAGATTTTTTTATTGTATTCTTATCCAAAGGAATTTGCTTAAAGTACATGAGCAAATCGGTAAACTTGCTCGGGTCATTATTTTCATCATACTCAAGAACCAATTTATTAATTGTAATTTTTAATTTTCCAACCTGGTCAACTATAGGATCGAAAACTATCAACCCATCACGGCTATCGCCTTTGTAAATTGGTTTTCCAAGGTATAACATGGTGCGCCTTGCAATACCCATGCGTGTTTCAAAAATATCGTCGTCTACTCCGCCCGAACCTTTTCTGATTTTAAAGTACTCCTCCATGCTTCCGTATTTGGCATTTTTTTGTTCCCTGCCGTAAGCATGAAAATTATCACCCCTGTCAGTTTGCAGCAAAGTTAATTCCGGATCGTAATTCATCTTCGACCCGGTGTAATTATATATTGTTACTTTAAATACTGTAAAACGGCGCGGTGTAAAACCTGAAGAAGGATCGACCCAGTTACCGTAGGTATAAGGATTCCCGGAAAATTCACCGTTTTTTGATTCTTCGGGAAATTCGAAATTGTTTAACTGAAAATCGGACATATACCTTACTTCGATTTTCCAATTTTTTGCATTATAGCCAACCGCTAAACCATCCTTCGAAATATAATAGCTTGAATCGTCAATAGATTCCATAGCATCTTTATCGGGCACAAGAGTATACTCTGTTCTTTCCGGCGGAAGGAAAATATACTGATACATTGTATCGCATCCGGTAAAACTAATAAGAGCAAATAACAAGAATAATATTTTTTTCATCATCATACAGTAATTTTAATTTTGTTGTGACGCAAGCTTTTGTTTGTTTTGATCGATGATGCCGCCTTTTTGAGTACACGCAAAAACGATTACATTTAATCCAAACTGCAGTTGCCGGGTATTATCAAGAGGTCCGCCTAACGAAGGAGGATTGCGGGGCCACTGCCCCCAGGCTTTATTATATCCCTTACTGCTCAGCAATACAATCAATCTTCCATTCATAAATACTCCTTCCAAATAGTCATATTTTTCTTTGTAAGGATGATCAGGATTAGGTCTGACCTCATCTTCACCGGGAGGCGCACCGCTGAAATCTTCCCAGCAATGGTACAACCAATGGTTGCCCGGTATTTTTTCAAATTCGCCGTCGTAACCAAGAGCTTCTTTTATCATCTGTCTGCTTTTTTGATTAAAAGAACCCCATCGTGCAGCGTAACCATCATCAATAAATAAAAACCCGCCGCTGCGCAAATACTTTTCAAGTCCTTCTACTTCTTTTTTTGTATACAACGGTTCGGTTTGCGAGCCCATCATATAAAGCATAGGAACATCAAGTAATTCTTTGGCATCGAGACGTATGGAACCTTTTAAAGTTATATCTAATTTTGTATGTGCTTCGGCATACTCTACAAGTGCGGGCAGCGCTTGCGGAACAACATTCCAGCCTTCTTCGTTGTTTTCATCAACTTTGCTGCCCCGGTAGCGAAGCTGATAAAACTCTAAATAACCGCTGATATCTTTTTTGTTTTTCCCCTGTTCAACCCAGCCGTAAAAACGATCTTGAAAGTTTGAATAATCTATCAACTCATCTTTAAGGCTGCCGAGCGATTTGCTGCCGGCGCGCGTATTCGAAATTTCAGTTGCTATATTAGGCCCGTAAAATTGTTGTTTAGCCGAAAAAGTTCTGTCGACAAGTTCGCCCGGTCTTCCGAGTGAACCGAGCGCGGTTCCTCCGTGAGAAGACGCTGTAGTCATCGTTCTCGGCATCATACTCATGCGCTGCTGCGAAACCCGCCGCTGCATATTTCTTTCAACAATCTTCGGAGTTTTTTGAAGCTCCATTTGTTTTTGTAACCGGGGCGCCCGCTGAATAAACTTTACAGTTGTGGGCGGTCTTTTTTTCTCAACAATTTCCGACTTAAGATTAATATTAAGAATAATCGGCATCATATGAACAACCAAACTTATTGCAACAAACAAAAAAAGCTGCTTCCTTACTGTTAGTACGGATTTGTGCAAATACTCTGAAAGTTCATAACCTGGTATGTTAAAAATCTTATCTGCCATAACTGTTAGGTACCGGGCTTCTTCTCTTCTTCATCTGTTGCAATTGCAAGTTGTTCAATACCCACTACTTTGGCGGCATCCATAACATCCACAACAACGCCGTGAAGTGATTTTTTGTCTGCTTTAATAATTAATACCTTACTGCCGAATATATCTTTTTGAATTCTCAATTGTTCTTCGAGGTTTTCGCTTGTAACCATCGTGCCGTTAAGGTCCATTTCACCCTTTTCGGATATGGTAATAGAAAGATCTTTTTCCGGCGGTGCATCACTTGTGGATGCCTGCGGAAGATCTACTTTTAATCCGCTTTGCACAGCAAAAACTGTTGTAACCATAAAGAAAATCAGCAGCTGAAAAACACAGTCGATTATCGGGGTCATATCAATCTGCAGCTCTTCAATTTGTCTAACTTTTTTAGCCATAATCAGGAAACCTTTATTAACTCAAATCAACTTTTACGTTTAATACTTTTTTAACTTCTCCGGCGAGTTTAATAAATTCCTCTTCCGAAATATTCAATTCAATACGTTTAGCTTTTAGAAATTCTTCTTCTTCTTTGTTTAATACGCCGTCTCTGTATGCGGTTATCAGCATTGCTTTGTATGTTGAAAGACGGGCAAGATCTCTAAGGATATAATTTATAAAGTGATTTGAAAATGGTTCTAACTTTGAAACAATTTTTTCCATTTTTCTTTTCAAGAAACTATAGGATAACACTGCAGGGATAGCCACAATAAGGCCTGCTGCGGTTGTTAAAAGGGCAATCGAAATACCGCCGGCAACTACAGCAGGGTCGCCTTTACCGCCTTTAGCAATTTCATCAAATGAAGAAATCATACCCATAATAGTACCCAACAAACCGAGAAGAGTTGCAACGCTGGCTATCGTATTTATAATCGGTAAAAACTCTTCGAGATATTCTCTTGCAGAATCATCTGCCGTATCGAGCAAACCGTTACGCATATCTAAAATCGGGCGTTTTTCTTCAACAAAAAACTTATAACGCATAATTATTCGAAGGAAAACAAATTTTAATATTCCTTTACCATTTTTAATATGCTCTTCTACTTTTTCTATATCGCCGTATTGTTGAATTACACCTTCAATTTGATTAAGGTATTCATTAGCTTTGGCGCTGGTAGGTACACTAAAGTATTTATACAATCGCTCAATTAGTACGCCGAGTACAATAATCGAGAAAATAAAAAGCGGAACCATAATTTCCGGTCCACCTTTTAATATTGTATCCACCAACCAGTTATCTGATAACCAGTTTCTGCCGGCATCGGCATCTTGTAGTAATAAAATGAAATTCATTTATTTATTTTCCTCCGACTTATAAAATTTCTTTTTCAATATTTTGGATTACAAGTAATTATCTTGTATCCAATCCAGGTGTTCTTTTGCAAAATTTACAGCACCACGTTCATTATCGTCTTCGCTTTTAGAATAATTGTCTATAATTTGTTTGTACCATCTTGTGGCAGCTCTGTAGTCTTCTAACATCTCATACGATGCCGCAATATTTACCTGGCAGCCAACAGCTATACTGGCTTCGGGATATTTTTCATACAGTTTTTTTAGTTCTTCAATTGCTTTTTCATAATTGCGCGCATCAAAAAATTTCATGGCTTTTTCATATTCCATGTAACTGTTTATCTGCGACAAATCGTAAACTAATTTTTTTGTTTCATCCGCTTTTTCGTAGTTCGGAAATTTTTCAAGCAATTCATTATATGCATCTGCAGCATTTAAATAATCTTTTAGGTTATAATAATAATCACCTACGGTAAACAAGCCATGCCCTGCATATTGCGACTGTGGAAACTTCTGCGCGAGTTTCTTAAATGTCTCGACCATTTTTTCGGGCTGTTGAAGTTCGTAATAACACCAACCTTCGTTGTATAACGCCTGCGATGCGTAATCATTTGTGGGGAACCGCTGATATGTGTTTTTATACTCCTTTATGGCAGTAGTATATTCTTTTGCGTTAAACATAGCCTCGGCAGCTAAGAACTGCGCTTCCGGTGCGATCGGATCACCGGGATAGGAGGCGGCATATTGTTTAAAAGAATTGTACGCTCCCTGCCAGCTGCCGGTTTCGTAATAAGCGTATGCTCTAAAATAACGGGCGTCCTTTACATTCGGATTATCCGGATAACGGGTTATGAATTTGTTAAAAATATCTGCCGCTTTTTCATATTCAACCGCGTCAAAATAAACAGCGCCAAGGCTGTAGAGCACAGCAGGAATTTCAGGAGAATTCGGATATTTCTCGCTTGCCTGAAGAAGCACTTCTGCCGCTTTATTTAAGTTTTCCTGTTTCTGATAGCTTTGAGATAAAGTTATATAACTTTGAATTCTTGTTTCATCGGAAATTCCATCGAGTTTAAGAACCGCATTTGCGCTTTCTATTGCTTTTGGGTAATCCCCCGACTCATAATAAATGCTCGATATTGTGGCTGTTAAATTACCTTTCTGAAGTGAATCCGGCGCCTGCTCGATCATAGTTTTTATCATACTTAGAGCGAGTTCGCGTTTGCCGGTTTTTGAATATGCCAAAGCAAGTTTTTCAGTAATATTTGATTTGTAATCAGCAAATCGAACGTCGTAATCCGGAGTATTCTTTATGAACTCAAGATCTTCCACAGCGCCTGCAAAGTTTTCGAGCTGATAGTTTAACACTCCACGCGCGTAACGTGCCTGAAGTTTTATAAAACTTTTTGATTCATCTTTTACAGAGTCGTTTATAACTTCTGTTAGGTATTGAGCAGCAGTCCTATAATCCTGCTTTGAGATGAAAAGATCGGCAAGGGCAAATTTAATATCCGGCAAATAATAAACCGAATCACTCTTTAAATCGCTATCAAGAAGATTGTCGAGGAATTTTTTCCCTTCATCGTACTGGCTTCGAGCGCCGTAAATTTTTGTCATCTTACCAAACGCAGCGGTATAATATGGCGAGCCGAACTTTACATTATCGAATGCCGCTATTGCCTCGTCGTAACGGTTAAGGTCGTAATATGCGTTCATTATTTCGTAAAAAACCTGCGAGCTGTCTAAGTTTTTCGGATAATCACGAAGCGCCTCCTGGTAAATTTCAAGAGCTTTTTCATATTCTTTTTCACTTGAATAAGCATACCCAATTTGCACTTTTGCATTACCGGCATCTTGAGTTTTAGGATATTTGCTCAGAAGTTCTCCAAAGGTTTCGCGGGCTTCAGAATATTTTTCGAGCGAATTCAGGGCTAAACCTTTTAAAAACAGCGTACCGGGCAAAGCATCACTTAAAGGAAACTTGGTTATTAGAGAATCCGCCCAGTCAATCGATTTTTGATATTGTCGTCCGTTATAATACATAGCTGTAATACTGTACTCGGCTTTGTCTACATCAAAATCAATCTGGGCGGCAACATCCGCATATGCTTTTATATAAAATTCATACTCTGTTGCAGCCGCGTCAAAAAGCCCGGCGTTTTGATACATTTCAGCAATTTTAAATTGCATTTTTGCCTGCAATTGTTTGTCGGCAAAATTTTCATCTATAGCGGTTTGGTAAACAACCCGGGCAGAATCCAATCCTTTTTCTTTAAGAGTATAATCCGCCATTTTTATATAAGATACTTCAACAAGTACGGGCAGTAAAGAGTAAGTTGCAACAACTTTTTCATAATTATCAATCGATTTTTCGAAATCACCTTTTTCGCGGTAACTGTCGCCAATTTTTACCTGAGCTTTTGCAACTAATTCGAGAATAGACTCATCCGTTTCACGACCGGCGGTAGCTTCAAAAATTTGTCTTTCCTTTACAGATTTAAGCTGTACATTTTGCCAATCCTGGTCTTTAAATGCATCTGGTTTAAATCGATTATTAAGATCAGCCCAAAATAAAATCGCTTGATCGTATAATTTTAGATCAAAATTATTTTGACCAATCTGGTAAATTGATCGTGGAAGATATTCTGTTTGAGGATATTTTTTTATTAATTCGAGAAAATAGTTATTGCTTTGGTCAAGGTTATTAAGTTCTCTATACGCCCAGCCTATATCATAAAGAGCAGTTTCGGCTTTTTTGTTTGAAGGATATTTGTTTACGAGTTTTAATGCTTCATCAATTGCTTCTTTAAATCTTGAAGTACGGTAATAAATATCATAAATCTGATACTGCGAAAGAGCCGCGAGTTCAAGTTCATCATCCCTGGCTTCAACAATTCTAAAAATTGTTACCGCACTATCGGGTAAATCTAAATTTTTAAGTGCGTTGGCTTTTTGATAGTAAGCTGCGACAACAACACCAACGACAAGTTCTCCGTTTAGTAATTGAACTTTAACACTATCTTCTTCCAAAAAATCGCTGTTGGTATTAATGATTAATTCATATTGCTCAATTGCTTTTTTATAATTATTGGAGGCATAAAAATTTTGCCCTCCTTTAAAAGCTTCTTGAAGCTCTTGTGGAGTAGGGATAAAATAGCTGGCTATTGCAGCCGCTAACATTATTAGCACTTTCCAAATCATTTTTTAACTAACCGTTAAAATCCTGCATAGATTGAGAAAAATAATACTGATTCCTCCGTACCTTTTTTGGCGTCTTCGGGTCTGATGAAATTTATATTTGTGTGTTTAATACCAAAATCCATTACTACGTTATAACCGCCGTATTGAGTTTTGTTGCTTATTGAAAAAGCAATTGTGCTTCTGTCCTGGCTGTCTACGTTGTCGCGATAATTTCTTATTTTGTAAAAGAACAAATCCGTAAGTCTAAAGAAACTAAAACCTTGAACCCCGAATCGAACATCGGTAGTACTTGTTAATGAATAATCTACTCTGAATATCGGGATTAATTCCTGTTGATGAGTAATCACGTTAGTAACCGGAGCTCCGTTTGCGTCTTCGGAGGTTTTTACAATTTTTTCTGTTCTAATTTTTAATTGAGGACTCAATTTTAATTTATTGTTAAACAGAGATATTGTATAATCAATTTTATTTACTATACCCCAAAAAACTATTCTTCCCGGAACCTGATCGCCAAGAAGTCTTGTTTGTTCTTCAGGATAGTTAAGCGCAATCTGACGGGACCCAAACGCAAACTGTTTATTTAGCTCAATACGAACATTATTTTCAATATTCAAATTTTTAACTTGAGTATACTTTGTACCGAGATAGAGTGAATTAACGAGGGAGTTCCTGTAATTTAATGGATCTTGTGTGTACACCGGGTAAGGGTTACTGGTGGTTATAACACCTGTAAACTGGTAACCGTCGTTAGGTATGTTATCCTGAACTTGTTTGAGTACATAAAATAATCTTAGTGAACCAAACTTCGGAGTTTCTGTATAATATTCTGACCGCAGATAATTAACGTCATTCATTCCGCCACGTGCTATACCTTCTTCATTTATTTTACCAACCCGGATATTCAAATCATCAAGAAGATCAATCCCGGTAAATACATGGTAACCATCTATATCGGGGTCGTATGGATAGTCAGGCAAAATATCGTTTTCTTGTTCGTCAATTACACCATTGTTATTCCAATCATCACCATAGTCAAAACTTGGAGGATCGGCGTAATACGTTAGGAAGTCCTGGGCAAAATCGGGGATACCGTCTGCATTTCTGTCATCATCGGGGATGCCGTCATTATCTCTATCCTTTCCAGGAAATATACCTGCATCGGGCTGACGAATAATATCCGCGAGTGAACGCAACTCGTTTATATTTTGGCGGTAGCCAAGTTTAAAATAATCTCCGCGACCGTTAATTATATCTTTATTTCTTTCTAATGCATCAGTGGTTTGAACCTGGTAATGATAAAAACCGTCTTCCCATCTATCGTTATCATCATTATCGTCAACCAAAGGATAAAAAGCGCCGCCCGGAAATAATATTAACCTGTTAGGATAATAACTCGATTCATAGCCCTGACCAAGTGCTTCGGGATAAAGAATTGGAGTTGGAATAAGACTCTGCTGGTTCGGATCATCATAATAACTGTTTTCAAGCACATATGTGTTTAACCAGCTTATATAATCCGGTGAAATTTTATACCGCTCAGCGCCAAGGGTAAAGCGTCCAATTTTTTTCTTGCCGCGGATGTACCACGCTTCACCTTTATTTTCGAATCTGTTACCCGCAAGCAAAGGGTATTTTAAGTATTCGACACTCTGGTTAAATTCACCCTCAATATCAAACCCGGCATGACTGAATTTGAAGTTTAAACCGTAAATTGACATACCGGTAGCCAAACCATAATTAATAGTAACAACCTGCTTGTTACTAGCATCGCGCACATTACCTTTTGCCTGCGATCTTACAAAAAACGGCGTTGGCCTGCCGACTGCATCCTTATTTGAATGGTTAATCCAACGGGCATCGTTAAGATATTCATCCTGATTGTTAACCCAATCTTGCGCGGTTTCAATCTTGTAATCGTTGGAAACCACTACTTTAATTTGAACTGATTCCACACCAGAAGGCATTAAAAATGCATAAGTTTTATTCTCACGAGATGAACTTGGCACCTGGTAGGGATATGAAGACGGCGGTACCGAATATCTGTCTTTGTAATTTATAATTCTTGTAAAACTTGTTGTATCGGCGCCTCTAAAAAAAGTTTTGTCATTTATATCAAAACCGGTGTTATTTTCGTTAGTTCTTAATTCGTAATACTGTATAGGCTGCTGCAGAGTTGTGGAAGCATCTGTAGGAAGCTTGCCGTAAATGTTAACAGTAGGGCGCTGAACACCATTAATAATAATTGATGGAGGAGCATAGACAATTGGGCCGGAGTTATCCCCCGGCGAATCGTCACTGATTTTTAGAAAAATGATACGCGGAATTACATTAGCCACCACACCATCAAGCGAGGCTTCTTTGCTATCAATACTGCTGCGTCTCTGGTGCTGATTAACATATGTAACACCGAGAGTTAACATGTCACCAATATCGGTTTCGAAATGTCCACCGAATAAATATTGCGTCCAATCTCTTACTCTTCTAACGCCATCAGAATAAATTGTGCGATCGAAACGGAAACGAATTGGATCGGAAACTCTGGAAACAACCAGCGTGCCTCTATATTTAGCAGTACCGGCATCCCAGCGAATACCGTTAAAACGTGCACGGTCTAAAGTAAGTGAAGTAAACTTTGTTCGAATAGCGTCACCGACCATAAGTCTTGTCTCGAAACCGCCGTAAGAGTCGCTGCCTATAATTAAGTTATTAAAATAATTTTGGTAAAAACGGGATTTTACAAGATCACTTGTTCCGCCAGCCACATCACCGGCTGCCTGCTTTTGAACTTCGTTTAACTCGTAAACCGTGGTTCCCTCAATTAAAAAATTTCCAAAGTTATCGAAGAATTTTTTCTTAATAAAAGTAGAACTATAGTTTTCGTAATTTCTTCCCGAATAGTTCTGGTAGTTTGTCCCCATCGCTGTCTTATCTGCTATAAACTGCGAAAAGGCATCTCCGGCGAAAAGAAAAAATGTTAGTATTATAAAAACCGTAATACGAAATGAATTCAAAATTACCTCCTGCAGCAGAGTTAAAAGTTAAAATTATAGCTTAGAGATACTTTATGGCTGCCGCCAACCTCGGTAAGTTCGAGCGGGTATACATAAGCGTAATCAATTATTAAATTATTTACCTCGAGCCCAAAACCGCCGTTAATTCCACTACGACTGAATGGAGTATTGTTGACTGTACCGTTATAACCTGCTCTTACTAAAAAAGCCGTATTTAATCCGAGTATTTCCTGTCGCAATCCTAAAAACTCTGCGCCAGTTTTTACGTAATAAGAGTCGCCTTCTTTTACAAAGTCGACAGCAATTAAATAATCGAAATTACTCGAAACATAAGCCAGCCCTGCCGCAAGTATCATCGGCAGTTTGGCATCGCTGCTTCCGTTCGAAGCAATGCTTGGTTCTGTTATATTCTGTGCTGCAATTCCGAACCTTAAATCAGAACCTTTAAAAACATCTTTTAATGTATAATGAATACCGGCGTCGAAAGTAATACCGATGTATGATAAAGCGCTTTCACCCGGCGCAGCTTCAGCCGACCATCTTAAAAGCTTTACAGAGCCGCCCACTGCGAAAGAGTTGTAAACTTCTCTTGCGTAAGTTCCGTAAATAATATTTTCCTGCCAAAGGCTTGTGTTTAGAAATGTGCCTCCTATTCCCAACTCGCCGATAAAACTTATCGGCACAATTCCGCTCAAGGAAAAATAGTTTAGATTATCATCCTGCACACCGGGGTATAAATTTGAATACGTTGTTGACACAGCGTATTTTTTTAATCTATAAATTCCAGCAGGATTGTAAAACAACGAATATGGCGCATCAGCTACAGCCGTATATGCCCCGCCAAGGGAAAACACCCTGGCGCTATTTCCAAGATCGTCGAAGCCTCCGGCTTTTACGGAAGCAGTTATCAATAAAATTATAATTGTTTTTAAGATTATTTTCACTGTAACCCTCAAATGGTTTAGTAAGAAACAACAACGGTTTTGCTGAGATATTCTCCGCCGTTGTCACTATCTACAAAAATTTGATAAATATAAACACCGGGACGAACCATCTTTCCGTTTTCATCTCTGCCATCCCATATAATTGAATTTTCTGCGACATAAGCTGCCGACGCCGAATTCTGATCGACTAAATTTTTTATAAATCTACCTGTCAAATCGAAAATTTTTATTCTTAAATTTCTCGCCTGGCTGCCTATTAATTCTTTCGGTTCGCCAATATTTCCAAGGAAAAAAGTTATTTTTGTTACATCATTTATTCCATCGCCGTTTGGCGTAAACGGGTTTGGCTCAACCTTTGAATTAGCAATTAATTTATCGGGAACTCCTGTTGTAACAATACTCCATCCCTGCACACCATCTTTTATTGGAGAGTCTAATTGCTGATAGTTATTAACTACACTCTTACTAACTGCTTTAACAATAAAAGGATTAATATTAAGAAAAGGAGTGGTTGTAATATTTATATCTATCTTAGCATTAGTTTTTATTGTCGATGGAAAATATATTCGAAGTTCATTTGCCGTTATGCTGGAAAGAATCGATGCGGGAGTTCCATTTACTAACACAGAGTTTAAAGTTGAAGGAGAAGGTGTAGCGATAATTAATGAATCGAAACCATAATCATTTGTTTTAAACTGAGCATCAATTGAAAGCGTAAATTTTGCCTCCTTTAAAATCGGTACGTATTGCGGACTAATTTGGGTTGAAACATCGGAGACAACATTATTTGAATCGTAATTTATTTTTATATCGTCAATCTTTGGGGACAGCAGATTATTCGTTGCAAGGTTTATCTGGTATTGAATGTACTGCCTCGGTTCAAATACATCGAACTGACTGTTGGAAACACTTTTAGCTTCGGACCATTTGCCCCATGTAGAATCAACTGTGTAGTTGGAACCGGTTCTAAAGCTAAATGTTGTAAAAGTTCCTTGAGGTACATCGCCTGTAAACTCGAAACTACCGACATTAACTTTTTTTCCAAAATTTCTTACAGATGAAACATATTTACCTGTCGGTAAATATCCTTCACCATATACTTCTATTTCTGATATTACGGTGGCAAAATCAGGGGGCATTACATCAAAAACTATTTTTACATATTTTGATACAACAGGATTAAAAACTGCTGTCTGGATTACTTCGGTCGTAGCCGGATCTTCATAAACTTTTTCAAAAGTTAGTGTATCGGTACCGACAAAAACCGTATAGGCTCTCGGACGCAGGTTTGGATTAAGTGAGAAAGTAATAATTTTAACTTTTTTTACTGTCCTAAATGCATTTAAATCTATCAGTATAAAAGAACCGCTTCCGGGTTGTGTTCCGTTACCGGCCAAAAATGTTAAATAGGTACCCGAAATTCCGTCAATTACATGGTACGGATTTGAATGGGAAGTATCTTCTGGTGGAGTAGCTGTGTAATACACATAAGCATACTTACCTTTTGCAAGGTTTACATTTTCACCGCTCTTCAGTTTTAATATGCCAGGTTCCGAATTATATTCTACAAACGTTGTTTGAGAAGAATCGAAAGACCCGGGAATGTTGAAGGTTGTGTCTATTAGAAAATTTTGTGCATTACTTTTTGATGACGGAGCTAATGCAGTAAATAGCACTATTAGAGATAGTAATCTTATATTCATGGGAGTAATATGAATTGATGATAAAAAGGGGGTTTTCAGAATCATTAACAAGTTGTAGCAATATTTCATAGATTTCCGAAAGAATAAAAATTTTATTTATAAAAATAGAATGAATGACGATAACAAACAATACTACCGGAGGTTAATCTTAAAATTAGTGTTCTGTAATCTATAAGAAAAATGTTTTCTTCTATTTAATAAACAGTTTTCCGTTTTCCATTATCATTTTGCCATCGAGATAAACCGTTGGTTTTTTTATTATACCATCGAGGTGTATCGGAATATTTACACTACCGCCCATCGAAACATTGTTGCCCAACGCAATATGTATTGTCCCCATTACTTTTTCATCTTCAAGCAAAATACCACTCAGTTTGGCGCTGTCGTTTGTTCCAATACCAAATTCAGCAATATTACGCGCCTGTTTTCCAACACCGTCCAACTGCTGCTTTAGCTTTGAAGCCATTTTACCACCGGTAATTTTTGTGGCATATCCGTTTTCAACTTCAATTTTAATATTTGCATTTTTTATCAAACCTAATCCAGCCATAGAACCATCCACCACAAAAACACCGTTACTTGTTCCTTCTACCGGAGCCAAGAAGGTTTCGCCGGTCGGCAGATTACCGCTTTCACCTTTTTTATGAAATAAACCTTTACTGGCATATGAAGTTCTTCCCTTTATAGAAAAACTTATATCAGTGCCCGATGGTGCTGTTACTCTAACTTCCTTCCCTTTTTCGAGAATCTTTTTAAGCTTTATCGAAAGCTTTGCAATTTTTGTATAATCTGCGTTCATTCCCCTTATCATTACTTCTTTTGTAATTCCCGGGAATGTTGCTACACGAACTCCCTTAGCAGATGCACTTCTGCGAGCATCCGTGTGAGTAAGAGATTTTGCTGTCGGACAAAAAACGACATCAAAATTTTGCATTAAATAGGCTACTTCCTCCGATGGTTCTTCGCCGTTAATTTTTCCACTCTTCATTTCAACTAACAGAGCCTTATAACCAAGCCTTACTGCATTTGAGTATAAAGCATAACCAATATCACGTTTTAACTCATCGGTTATAACTAAAATTTTTTCATTCTTTTTTACTGCCATACAAGTTTTTATGGCAATTTCAGCAGCGCTATCAAGTTTTGTTAATTTCATAAATTTTTTAGTGTTTTATTAAAATGGAAAGCCTATGTTTAGTTGAACAACGGCGTTAAACCCGCCGCTTTTTATAAAATCTTTCATTGGTGCGGCGCTATTTTCATTTAATGAAAGTATCGTACCGTCAGCAAGCTGCACTGTATCAATACTAAAAACAGAGTAACCGGCTAAACCCTCAATTGAAATATAATCTTCAATAATATCAAAAATAAATCCTGTACCAATAGAATAACCTAATGCAGGTTTATCAGTAGCGTAGTTCAACAGAACAGTATACCCGCTGGGGTTATTTGTTGTTGTTTTAAAATTTAAACTGTTAAATGTAACCGCTGCATCAATTACCTTCCAGCTTAATCCGCCAATAATTGTAGTGCCTAAATCAATACCCGCACCCCATCCTTTAATATCGAGTTGGTATGTAACCGAACTGACCCCGGTATTTACCGCGTATAACTGGGCTGATTTTTTTTCCCTGAGTGCTTGATAAAAACCTTTGAAGGTTAGAATAAATCCGCTAAAATTTGCTCTAAAAAAGTTTACACCGGCTCTATATCCTGTAGCAGTTCCAAAGTTCGGCATTTTCTCGGTTAACGAATCAGTTCGGATACTGTTAAAAACTTGTATGTAATTATTTAATCCGGTTGGTTCATATCTTTGCATACTATAGCCGCCATAACCTCCAACGAAGCCGAGACAACCGAAACCAAAGGCTTGTGCATTGACGCTGGAGTTTAAAACCAGCAGAAATGCAGCGAGCGATAAATATTTTATTCCGTAAACTTGCATTCTGAATTTTATCTCTATGTTATCATTAACTTAACAATAATTTCAATTAAACGGAACAGGAAAATTATCTACTTGACGTTAGTCTTTTTTTGGTTGCAGAAAAAATGTTTGCTATCAGCGGTACTTGACGGATGAATATTCGCGCATTTTTTTTATTCGGGAAAATTCCAACCAATAATTAAAAAGCTAAACTAATTAGATAAAGGATACATAGTTATTTTTTTTATCTTCGCTTGTTTTTATTTCATTCCATCTTCAAGTCCATGACCACCAACCCCTCTTTCAGATTGGCGTAACAAAAAGGCGAAGAAGAGCCCTAAAAATCCCAGGACTGAAAATATCCACATTCCAAGATTATAACCTCCAGGGTTTTGTGCTGTTGCACCTGAAATATCATTTGCATAACCAATAATAATATTAAAAGCGAACAAACCGATATTCTGAATCATCGTCATTAAACCATAAGCGGTACCGAGCTTTGCCTCTTTAACAACAAGCGCTACGGAAGGCCACATTACAGCAGGGACAAGCGAAAAAGCAATTCCCATCATTCCCATCGGTAGAAGAAGATACTTTGGCAGAGCAACATTTAAATCGGCAAAACCAATACTGATATTTAAAAAATCGCCCGGCATCATAACATCGGGTTTACCAAACTTGTAAGCCATCATTAAATAAACAGGAATTATCAACAGCGAACCAAACATCATTAAAAGGGAGCGTTTTCCAAATTTGTCAGAAAGGTAACCAAAAATAGGTGTAAAAATCATCGCGGCTAAAGTTAGCATACTCGAAAGGCTGCCGCCAACCTCACGGGAGGTATTGTGAGCTTCTTGAAAAAATTTAACTGCAAAAGTTTGGAATGGAAACATTGCCGAATAAAAAGTAACGCATAATGCAGTTATAAACCAGAAGGATTTTCCAAAGTTAAAGATTTCCTTTATATTAATTTTATCCTGATTTCCTTCTTTCGGAAGTTCATAGTTATTACTTGCGTAAACATCTATAAAATAATAGAGCGCAATGCACAACATTGCAAAACCGCCTGCAGCAACAGTTATCCATAAAGGCGACTGCCAGTAAGCGTACAAGCTTTTTCCCCAACTAGGAGAATTTAACGCCATGAATGAACCGAGGCGGGCAACCGTTAAATTTAACCCGAATGCTAAAGAAAGTTCTTTTCCTTTAAACCATCTCGCAATAATTGTAGTTATTGCAACTATCATCGATTCCGCACCAAGCCCGAAAATTAATCTGCCGGCTGACATAGTAATGATGTTGCCTTTTACTGCCGTTACAAGGGCGCCAAGCATAATAAGTACGGTAAAAATAAGAACCGATTTTCTGGTTCCTATCCTGTCGATAATCAAACCGCCGATTAGAACCATTATGATGTTTGGAAAACTGTAAATTGCATTTAGCAAACCAATGTTAGCATCGGAATAACCAAGTTGTTGTTTCAACACATCGGCAAGTGGACTAATACTGTCGTAAATATAATAATTGCCGAACATAGCAAAGCTGATTACAACAAGTACTAACCAACGGAATAATGCTGATGGCTGGGGTTTTGTTTTTAGTGCAGTTTTCATAAGTTATTTATTGATACGATGATGGAGAAAATAAAAAAGCCCCTTCGCAATTACAAAGGGGCATTAACACTTCTTATTTATTTAGCAGGAATATTCTTCAAGGTTGCAAGAAGAAGATCCCAGAATTTTTGAACTGTGCTTATTTGAACTTTTTCATCAGGTGAGTGAGCACCTTCAATAGTTGGACCAAAAGAAATCATATCCATATCAGGATATCTTTCTTTTATAATACCGCATTCTAAACCTGCGTGAATTGCTTTTATTTCAGGTTTTTTCTTGTACGCTTTTTTATAAACATTCGTCATGGTTGTTAGAACCGGTGAATGAATGTCAGGTTTCCATCCCGGGTAACCATCGCTTTGTTTTACATCGGCTTTTGCCATTTTGAAAACCAAACCAACCTGGGCTGATATATCTGTTTTTTCAGATTCAACAGAACTGCGCTGGCTTGTTGTTACAACAACATTTTTACCTTTGGTTTCAATAACGGCAAGGTTTGTTGACGTTTCAACAAGACCTTTTATATCGGCGCTCATTTTTATAACGCCATGCGCAACACCATAAAGTGCGTTAACTAAATTAGCTGATGTTATTTTATCCATCATCTTTGCTTTTGATCTGGAATCAGCAGCTACAACTTGCAGATTTGGTTCTACCGAAGCTAATTCTGATTTTACAGTTTCGTTATAACTTTCAACAAAAGCAGTAACATCTGCGGCTTTATTTTTAGGAACGCGTACAACAGCAAAACACTCGCGTGGAATTGCGTTGTGCTTGCTTCCTCCGTTTACTGTAACAAGACGAGCTCCGAAATTATTTGTAAGCGAATAGAGTAAACGCGCCATTATTTTTATTGCATTGCCTCTGCCATCTTGAATATTGAGGCCTGAATGACCGCCTAATAAACCGGTAATTTTTATTTCCTTTGCTGCAGTATTAGCTGGAGCATCTGATGGGCTAAAAGTAAATTTAGCGATAGTACTCTGTCCGCCTGCACAACCTATATAAAGTGCACCATCTTCTTCCGAGTCGAGGTTAAGCAGAATATCTGCATTTACAAATCCTGATTTTAAAGCCTGTGCGCCGAATAATCCGGTTTCTTCGTCAAGAGTAAATAAAGCTTCCAATGGACCATGTTCAATATTTTTTGCTTCGAGAACGGCAAGTGCAGCAGCGCCGCCGATACCGTTATCTGAACCAAGGGTTGTGCCTTTTGCTTTTACCCAATCGCCATCAGCGTATGCCTGAATCGGGTCTTTGTCAAAATTATGTTTTACATCGCTGTTTTTTTCCGCAACCATATCAAGATGTCCTTGAAGCACTACGGCTTTTAGATTTTCTTTTCCTTTTGTTGCTGGTTTACTAATTACAATATTGCCGAATGCATCGATCTTGTAATCTAACTTGTTTTTTTTTGCCACCGATACTACATATTCGGCTACTAACTGTTCTTTCCTTGATGGATGAGGTCTTTTGCAGATCTCTTCGAAATGCTTCCACAAGGAAGCGGGTTTTAGGTGTCCTAAATTATCACCCATAACTAACTCCTTCTCGTTGTTAATTCATAAAATGTTATAAACTTAAATTTATAAAGTTCAGTTAAAAATGTTGTAACTCTTTCTTCGGCGGGTTCAATTTCTTCACCGAAGTTATTTCTTAAATTATCAATAATTTTTTGTACTTTTTTTTCACCGTCAATTGCAAGCCATGTTTGAGACCCGAACTTGTCTAATTTGGCTTTTACCGTTGATGAGCGGAACTGAGATGAAAGTTCAAATAAAACTTTATTTTTAAAACGAGGAACTAAAACAGAAACTTTACCATCTTCCTCTAAAACGTACTGATGGATATGAGCCGGCGTTAACTCCAGGTAATTAATATCGCTTATTATTTTTCTCTTACCGAACAAACTAAGAATCTCCAGAAATAAAAAAAGGAATGGCAGTAATGAACTGCCATTCCGAAAAAAATATTACATCATTGCAGAAGGCGGAGCCGGTTCATCCGGTCTTCCGGCATTCTTAACAGGTATTTGAACAAGGATGTAAGCTATTATAGCAAACACAACAAGGCTGATTAAGAAGGTCGGGTTTTCAAAAAATTTGAAAAGTTCAAATTCACCGAAAGCCAACCCGGCAAAGAGCAGCCCAATGAGCGCCTCGCCCGCAATTAAACCTGCTGCAAGCAGCACTCCGATATTCTCAACGCGCGATTTTTGTGCGTCGTTAAATTTCCTTCTAGCATTTACTCTTTCTACCATACCTTTTATTAAACCACCAACAAATATTGCGAAGGTAGTTCCAAGAGGAAGATACATACCCACTGAAACAAGCATTGGGCTTTTTACATTCATCAAGATAAACGCAACACCCATTAACATACCGGTAAAGATTAGTATCCATTCCATATTACCGGAAACTATACCGTTTGATAAAATAGCCATCAAACTTGCTTGAGGAGCCGGCAGATTTGCACCACCGAATCCGGTTCCGCCCATTTTAATATCGCCTTCGTGTAATATTAAAAGTGGAATGAACATTATTGCAGAAGCAACAACAACACCAATAATGTCGCCAATTTCCATTTTCCAGGGAGTACCGCCGAGGATGTGACCGGCTTTTAAGTCTTGGAGCATTTCACCGGCAACCGCCGCTGAAACGCAAACAACAGCTGCTACACCAAGTACAGCCGCTATACCCGTTGTGCCCGACATGCCGAGGGCAACCATTAAGAGTGCAGCAACAACAAGTGTAGAAAGAGTTAAACCGCTAATGGGGTTATTGCTTGAACCAATAATACCAACAAGATAGCCTGACACCGCGGCAAAGAAGAAACCTGCTACAATCATAACTACCGTTGCAACAAGTGCAGCAACAACGTTTTGGGCAAAATAATTATAAATGAAGAACGTAACAACACCGGTAACAAGTATACCGATTACAATCCATTTAAAACTAATATCTTTATCAGTCCTAACAGTACTGGATTCACCCGATGCGGCTTTTTTTACATCGCCGATTGAACGGGAAATACCGGCTATTAAACTTGTTCTCATTTTCCAAAGTGTATAGCCTGCGCCAACGAGCATACCGCCAATTGCAATAGGTCTAACATAAGTTTTCCAGGCGTCAATGGTTAGGGAGGACCAATCAGCATCAGCGCCTGATGAACTGTTCGAAAAGTAAGCAATGATCGGGGCTAAAAGACCCCATGCAAGTACACCGCCGCTAAAGTTTAATGCTGCCAGTTTTGGCCCAATAATGTAACCAACACCCATATACGCCGGACTAACATCTGGCGAACGGAATAAAATTCCTCCGCGTCCAACGCCAATTACTTTGTCGTAAGATGTAGCAAACAATTGAAATTTTGCAAGAGTTTGAACTAAAGCACCAAAACCCATTGCACCAAATAAAAATTTTGAGCCGCCGCCGCCATGTTGACCGGCTTTGTGAATTTCGGCTGCCGCTACAGATTCAGGGAAAGGAAGTTCAGCATCTTCTACCATCACTCTTCTTAAAAGAGCGACAAACATAATTCCAAGAACACCGCCCGCAATCATAATAGCAGTAGAGATTGCGTAGTTACCGGGGGTGTAAAATGGTTTCCAAATACCCGCGATAAAAAATGCGGGCAAAGTAAATATTGCACCGGCAGCAATAGACTCGCCGATTGAACCAACTGTTCTTGAAAAATTTTCTTCGAGTACACTGCCTTTGAATAATTTTATTAACGCCATGCCTATAACGGCGGCAGGATAAGTGGCGGCAATAGTCATACCGGCTTTTAAACCAAGGTATGCATTAGCGGCGCCAAGTATTACGGACATAATTAGTCCGATAACGAGAGCCTTGACGGTAAACTCTGCCATGTTATTGTCGGGAGAGACAAAGGGAACAAACTTCTTGTCATTTGACATGTGGTTTCTCCTGTAAGATTAAGATTACAATTGCTTTGCAGCACAATTTTTAAAAAAAGACGTCGCAATATAAGAATGAAATGTTATAATTCTCAATATTTTTAAAATAAATAATATCAAGTTAAAATTTTATTTTTCGCATCCCGATGTGACAAATTGCGAAGTCATATTTAACAGGGTCTTCGGCATCAAATACTTTGAGTTTATTTGTTATCTCTTCTGCCATTTTCCAGTCGGCATTTTTTCTACTTGTCAATTTCAGTGAAGTACACACACGGGCAACGTGTGTATCCACAGGTATTAATAATTTTGATGCCGGTATTCCATCCCAAAGTCCAAAATCCAATTCGTCTTTCCTAACCATCCACCTAAGTAAAAGATTTGTTCGTTTACACGCGCTTCCTCGCTCGGGCAGTGGAAACATAAATCTTAAGCCGGGTGAAATATCTTTTTTATTTAACCAATGCCCCAGCAAATCGTAAAAGCCGGTTGAAAAACCTGAGATTGCATTTTTCAAATTTTCATCCCGGAAGTTGTAAAATTTTTGGAAATAATTTTTGACAGAATTGTGTTCGCGGTAAATTTGCTTAAGAGTTTGGAACAAATAAATTATATCTTTATTTGTATAAAAGCGATGAATTATACCCCCGAGTTTTTGTGTCGATGATTTATTAAAGTCATAAATAAAATCAAACGGTTTATTATCCGCAGCAATTAGGATTTTTTGAAGTGTGTTTTTTATCTGGTTAACATTGCCATACGCGAATACAGCCGCAATTATTCCCATCGCTTCAATATCGAGCGGATGTTCGTAAAGATGGAGAAACTCAAGCGGGTCCGGTGCAATTTGTTTTTTATTGAATGCTTTGTAATGATATTCAAGCCGTTGTTTTAGATTCATACAATTAAAAAGTTAATAAAAAATTCATTCCAACGGCTAAAGTATTATTTCAAAAAAATCATTCGTTTTGCCTGCGATAAATTTCCAACCATCATTTTGCAAATATAAATACCGCTTCCGAATTTAGAGGCGTCAAAATTTACTTCGTGAAGACCGGCGGGTTTTACATCATGTATTAAATCAGCAACCTGGGTTCCAAGAACATCGTACACTTTTAACGAAACAAAATCTTCTTTAGGCATTTGATAGCTGATTGTTGTAGACGGGTTAAACGGATTTGGGTAATTTTGATTTAGCACAAAATTGCGCTGTGAAGAAAAATAAACTTCAACTTCTTGAGAATATTCGAATTCACCATTAAAATCAATCTGCTTAATTCGGTAGGCATATTTTCCGTCAGCGGTTGGTTTATCTTTAAAGGAATAACTGTTTTTATCTGTGGTAGTACCTCTTCCTTTTACAAAACCGGACGGGACCCATTGTGAAGAAATATCATCAACAAACTTTCTTTCAATCTCAAAACCTAAGTTGTTTAGTTCGGTTACAGTCTGCCAGTTCAGAACCACTTCTGTACCGCTGACCTCGGTATTAAATGACGACAACTCAACCGGAACGTTTGTCGTATCCGAAATAAGTGCCGTCCAAACGCTTAAAGAATTTCCGTCCATCCTCATCCAGATTGGATAAATCTTTTTATCATACGATGCGATGTTGGAATAATCTCCAAAAAATACACCTTGATTTGGTGTAAAAGATGACTGACTTACCTTGTAATTATCAAATGTTTCTCCGCCGTCAGTTGATCTAGCGATATAAACATCCGTGGCTACTCCTGTGGTGGCACGTCTGTCATAAAATATAAAGTATAAAAACCCGGTTGTTTGATCTATAGAAACCCATGGAAAAAATTGATGACGGGTTGTGTTATCGTTGTTCACTCTTTTTCGTTCACCCCAAGTAATTCCTCCGTCGGTTGATTTACTAACCCAAACATCCGAGTTATCGTTTCCGAAACGTTGATCGCCCCACATCAAATAAATATTCCCTCTTGTGGAAGTTTGACTTGTATCGCAAACCGTTACCGGCATCCCGTTACATCTGTAAATGCCGGGAACAGCAAAATCCCATCCGCCAGGCATATCAGAAACAAAAATATCGGCTCCGAAACTAACACCGCCATTTGTCGATTTATCAAACATCAAGCCGAGCGGACCTGCCCAGCCGATATAAATTTCGCCGTTTGGCCCAACAGTGGGAACAGCTCCTTCTACAGTGTTATCTTCATCAATACAATTACCCCCCACATCACTAATGCGTACGGGTTGAAGCCACGTTAAACCATGATCGGTTGAACGCGAAAATAAAATTCTGCTGCTGTCCGCCTGGTTAGCACTTCCATAGTTATCAAACTCTGTCCAACTTATGTATAAATTATTTTTGTACGGAGTATCCGACAAATCCACAGCCATCCATTCTTTGTCTTGATTTTTGGGATACTGATACCCGATACCCGCGCCATCATCCCAGGATACTCCGTTATCGGTGGAACGTTGTACTACAATTCTATCAATCCAGTAACCGGTTATCGGGTTTGAAAGATGTGCGAAATACAAATTATTTAGTCCATCATAAATCACGCACGGGTCTCCCCAAACACCGAGAGATGATGAAAGTGTTTTTTCAGTCCAGCTCAAACCGCCGTTATTGGAATAATACATAAATTTGATATTTGCACCGCCGGCAAGTTGGTCGGGGTTAGAAGGATTTATTGCAATTGTAACTTCCTCCGGAGTTGTGCTGGCAACATTACTAACTCTTATGTTGGCGTATTGCCCGAAAATTATGGCTGCCCAAAAAGAAACTATAAAAATTGTAAAAGTAATTCTCATAAAAATCCCGCAGATAATTTATCAAAAAAAATTATATCATTCACTCAAGTTGACCGCCTTTGAAGATAAACCGTTGAAACGATTGAAAAATAAGGCTCTTATTGATATTAACCCCGGGATTAATCCCGGGGTTAATGGATGAAATCTTCAAACAACTAACCGTCTTAACGGTTTATAAATAGAACCGATCAACTTGAATCATTCTAATAAAAAATGATGAACAGAACATAAAAAACATATTCATCATAATTTTTAAATTCAAGTACGTAATTTCGCATGCTATACTATCTAATAAAGAAATAAAATGATACTTGAAACAAAAAACTGTTTGTTAAATTTTAACCTCAAAAACAACTTAATTTAATTGGAGTTAATTAAACGGATCATTTCTTTTACCGCCTCATCAATACCAACTATAGCCGCGCGTGCTATTACGGCATGCCCAATACTAACTTCATCAATATCGGTCAGTTCTCTAAAAACTTTTATATTTTGGTAATCCAAGCCGTGCCCTGCGTTTACGCTTAACCCGAGTTTTTTTGCCTGCCTGGCAGCCAGCCGGATTTTTTCCAATTCATCATACTGTTCTTCTTCGCTTAATGCATTCGAAAAAACACCGGTGTGCAACTCGATAAAATCGGCGCCAATTTCGGCAGAGGCATTAATATTCTCAATATCAGGTTCGATAAACAATGAAACTTCAATATCAGCTTCGTGTAATTCGATAATGGTATTTTTTAAATGTAAAATATTATCGAGTACATTTACTCCCCCCTCGGTTGTTAATTCCTGTCGGCGCTCCGGAACTATCGTCGCAAGTTCAGGACCGATATCGCAAGCGATTTTTACTATTTCATCAATGGCTGCCATTTCAAGATCGAGTTTAGTCGTAATCAGTTCTCTTAAAAGACGCACATCTCTTTCATTGATGTGCCGCCTATCTTCACGCAGGTGAACAACGATACCGTCAACGCCAGCTTGCTCTGCAATTAAAGCCACAGTAACCGGGTCAGGTTGATTTGCCCCGCGTGCGTTTCTAAGTGTGGCAATATGATCTATATTTAATGCGAATCTCATTTTTTAAGTCCTTTAAAAAATTTCTTTTACTAATTTAACAATTGAATTAATTCCAATCCCATAGTCTCCGGTTTTATATCGAAGCGTTGAAAATAAATTTATACTGAACATAACAGCTTCGTGAATTATTACCCCATAAAGAAACGACCGGGTTCTCAAAGCAAGAACACCAAGAGCAATACCAGCTATTATTGCTCCAAAAGTTTCACCGGCGGGTTTGCCGTTATGAAGAATAAGAAAAGGAATCATTTGAATGAACACGGTGTAATATCCGAATTTTTTTTCTAAACCAAAAAGCATAAATCCGCGCCAAATAAACTCCCACGCAAACATATAAATAAGCATCCCGGTTTCAAAAATAAAAAATGTTACCCACGAGTCTCTTGCTGCCTTATACTGCGGGTATGTAGCGGCAAACTCCGGATATGATGATACGACCCAAACAATTGGAATCATTACAACTAAAAACAAAAGTGTAAATTTTATCCCGATTAAAAAATTGCCTGTGGTAAAACCATAGTCTTTTATTTTTTCTTTTAAAACAAATTTTATTATTAAAGAACTTAAAACAAAAAAGGTTAAAAAGTCGCCGAAGAACCAATATAGATACTCAATTAGATAAACATTTTGAGAGTACTCAAACCGATTAAAGATGTTCACACGGAAAAACACCCTGGAAGTGTAATACCATGAGATTGTCTGTAAAACAGCTACCGCTAGAAAAACTACTACAACTTTTTTATCAAGTTCCCTGGTTATAGCAAGCAGTTTTTTTAATTCGGATTTAATCATTAATAAATTTTTTTTTTGTTTTTCATAAAAATAATTAAACTAATATCATGTTTTGCCATCAAATTTAAAAATATTCTAATTCTTTATTATGCATTAACGGTCGTTTAATAACTACCGGTGTTCATTGACTTGACAATTTTTAGTTCTGGCTGTATATTAGCACTCATCTTTTAAGAGTGCTAATACATTTTATAAATTTTTTATAAACTAAACGGAGGACTAATTATGTCTCAAATAAATTTAACACCTTTAGCTGACAGAGTAATTGTAAAACCAATGGAAGCTGAAGAAAAAACAAAAGGCGGAATCATACTACCTGATATCGCAAAAGAAAAGCCTATTGAAGGAACAGTTATAGCAATTGGACCGGGCAGAATTGCTGAAGATGGAAAAATTGTAAAGATGGAACTTAAGGTTGGCGATAAAGTTTTGTACGGCAAATACAGCGGTACAGAAGTTACTGTTGAAGGAACAGAATATTTGATAATGAGAGAAAGCGATATTTTCGCAAAAATTGGTTAATTGATATTTTTGAAATAAATAAATGGAGAAATAAATAATGGCTTCAAAATTAATTGAATTCGACAGCGAAGCACGCACCAAACTAAAAAAAGGTGTGGATAAATTAGCTAATGCTGTTAAAGTTACACTAGGACCAAAAGGTCGTAATGTTATATTAGAAAAAAAATTCGGCGCACCTACTGTTACAAAAGACGGTGTATCGGTTGCTAAAGAAATAGAACTCGAAGACGCAGTAGAAAATATGGGCGCACAGATGGTTCGCGAAGTTGCTTCGAAAACCAGCGATGTTGCCGGTGACGGAACTACAACAGCAACAGTTCTTGCTCAAGCTATCTATAGAGAAGGTTTAAAGAACGTAACTGCCGGCGCTAACCCTATGGATTTAAAAAGAGGTATCGATTTAGCGGTAACTAAAGTTGTTGAACATTTAAAATCTATCAGCCGCGAGGTTGAAGGTAAAAATGAAATCGCACAGGTTGGTTCTATATCAGCTAACAACGATAAATCTATCGGTGATTTAATTGCAAGTGCAATGGAAAAAGTCGGTAAAGACGGCGTTATAACAGTTGAAGAAGCAAAAGGTACAGAAACCGGTCTTGAAGTAGTTGAAGGTATGCAGTTTGACCGCGGTTACCTTTCGCCTTACTTTGTAACCAATACCGAAACAATGGAAACAATCCTTGAAGATCCTTTCATCTTAATTCACGACAAAAAGATTTCTGCAATGAAAGATCTCCTTCCTGTGCTTGAAAAAGTTGCTCAGCAAGGTCGCTCTCTTTTAATAATTGCCGAAGACCTTGAAGGCGAAGCTCTTGCTACTTTAGTAGTTAATAAAATTCGCGGAACTCTAAAAGTTGCCGCAGTTAAAGCTCCTGGTTTTGGCGACAGAAGAAAAGCTATGCTTGAAGATATCGCTGTTCTTACTGGCGGTACTGTTATCAGCGAAGAACGCGGTTTCAAGTTAGAAAACGCAACTGTTTCTTACCTTGGGACAGCTAAAAAAATTGTAATTGATAAAGACAATACTACTGTTGTTGAGGGTGCCGGAACAGGCGACGATATCAAAAAGAGAATTAATGAAATTAAGGCTCAGATTGAAAAAACAACTAGCGATTACGACAAAGAAAAACTTCAGGAAAGATTAGCAAAACTTTCTGGCGGTGTTGCAGTTCTTAAAATAGGCGCTTCAACCGAAGTTGAAATGAAAGAGAAGAAAGCGCGCGTTGAAGATGCACTTCATGCTACACGTGCTGCAGTTGAAGAAGGTATTGTTGCAGGCGGCGGCGTCGCTTTTGTAAGAGCAATAAAAGTTATTGAAAATGTAAAAGGTGACAACATCGATCAGAATACCGGTGTTAAGATAATTATGAAAGCTCTCGAAGAACCCTTAAGACAGATTGTAAACAACGCCGGATTAGACGGATCGGTTGTTCTTCAAAAAGTTAGAGAAGGAAAGGACGACTTTGGATTTAACGCAGCTACGGAAGTTTATGAAAACTTAATCAAATCTGGCGTTATCGATCCTACAAAAGTTACAAGAACCGCGTTGGAAAATGCAGCCTCAGTAGCTTCTTTACTTATTACAACTGAAGCAGTTGTTTATGAGAAGAAAGAAAAAGAATCTGCTATGCCTCCAATGCCAGGCGGCGGTATGGGTGATATGGGCGGAATGTATTAATTCCCCTGTTTCCCAATTTACAAATTAAAGGCGAGGTTTTTACCTCGCCTTTTTTTTTATAACTCTCCAATATCCTCGTTCCAGAGTTCAGGGTTTTTTGTAATAAAATCCTTCATCATTGCAATGCACTCTTCATCATTAAGATCGATAACTTCCACACCATGCGATTCCATAAATTCCTTTGCACCATCAAATGTAACCGACTCGCCTGCATAAACTTTTTTTATACCGAATTGTACAACCGCTCCTGCACATAAATAACACGGCATAAGAGTGGAATATAATTCGGTTCCCCTGTACGAACCGATTCTTCCGGCATTCATTAAGCAGTCAATTTCTGCATGTATCATCGGATTGAGTTCTTGCACTCTTTTATTATGACCTCCGCCGATAATCTCTCCGTTTTTTACCAGAACAGAACCAATAGGAATACCTCCTTCACTAAGCCCTTTTTTAGCTTCATCAATGGCGGCTATTAAATATTTATCCTTCATACATTTCCTTTAGATTTTTTATTTTCATATTAAGTTGTAGTGGTCTATTTATTGTGGAATTCGTTAGAAAAACATTTGACGTAAATAGGCTTCATTTAAAAAAACTCGGTTAAATCAACTTTATCTACATCGCTGAACATTATGGTTGTCAAATCTTCATCTTTTACTCTATGTAATGCCAGAATTCTTTCTTCCTGGTTTGCAATAACTTTATAAAAAATATTCTTAACAGTTACCGCATTTCCAAATGTATAGGTTCGGTTGTCGTACATCTTATTAAATATTTCAAGTAAAAGCTGCCAGGCTCCCTCATCAAGTTTATAACCATGCTTTGAAGATATTGTAAGAGCAATCTCGAGCATCTGCCGGGGCGTAAAATCTTCAAACAAAAAATAATTGGGGAATTGATTTTGCAGTGCTGAATGAAGCGATAAATAATTTTTTAACTCTTCTTCATAACCCGTGATGATTGTAACAAAATTTTCTTCGTTGCAGTCCCCTCGATTAAATATGGTATTAAAAACCTCGTAGCCCGGTTCATTTAGACCGAAACCGAGATTATAAACTTCCTCAATAAATAATATCCCTCCGCAAGCCTTTTTAACAAACGCTTCTGTTTTCTCAGCGGTTTGTCCTGGGTAAGATGAAACTAAACTATTAGCATCTGTGCTAATTATATGCCCTTTTTCAAGTATGCCCATTTCCTTTAAAATTTTTCCATAAATTTTAGCTACTGTGGTCTTACCGCTTCCCCTGCAGCCGGCGAAAACCGCGTTAAGATTTTTAGGAATAGTTTTTAGACCACGTTCTTTGCGAAGTTTGGCAACTTTTAAACTGCTCATTAATTTTGAAATATTCAGTTTAACACTTTCAAGACCTATTAATTCATTAAGTTCCAGCAAATATTGGTCGAGTAAAACAGGATCACCTTCAATTTTTACATTTGCTTTTTCATTCGGAAGCGAAATAAATTCATTCATGTCTTGAAGTGTAATTACTTTCATCACCTCTTCATGCCGTTCCGATGGAGGAAAATCAGCAATCCGCAATAAATGACTCTTTAAGGTACTCTCAACAAGGTTTCTTACCATTCTCGCATTACCGAAAAATTTATCGCGCGAGGCAAAGATTTTTTCAAAATATTTTTTTAACGGTTCAACAGTATCTTCTTCAAGCACATAATTTTTTTCGGCAAAACTTAGTTTGGCAATTTCAAATAACTCGTCGGGTTTATAATCTTCAAAATTTAACTGACGTGTAAACCGTGATTTTAATCCCGGGTTGCTTTCAATGAATCTCTGCATTTCGCCTGTGTAACCTGCAGCTATAACTATATACTTTCCACGGTCATCTTCCATTCTTTTTAGAAGTGTATCTATCGCTTCATTCCCAAAATCATTGCTATCCCCTTTTTTTGTGATGGCATATGCCTCATCAATAAACAAGGTGCCGCCTATAGCTTTATCAATCATTTCTTTTGTTTTTATTGCAGTCTGTCCCACATAAGCGCTAACCAAACCCTGACGATCCGTTTCAATAAGATGCCCCTTTTCTAATATACCGAGGGCGTTATAAATTTCGCTGAATAATCTTGCAATAGTTGTTTTACCGGTGCCGGGGTTCCCAAGGAATAAAAAATGAGAGGAAAATTTTTCTCTCGGATTTTCACCCTGCTCAATGTAAAAACGTGCAAGTTTTACAATTTCATTTATCTCTTTCTTAACAGAGGCAAGACCCGAAAGACTGTTTAGTTTATTTAATGATTTTGCAAGCGCTTCCTCATCAATATCAAAACTTATTAATTTTGATGACACGGTTTGCAGGATGGCAACAATATCTTCCGAATCGATTGTTGTCATAGCCTCTTTGGTTCGGTTTTCCTCTGGCATCCGAAGAACGCGTTTACTCAATTGGAGTTTTGATTCGGAGTAGTAATTTCGCACAAGCCTTGCGTTACCGAATGATGCGTCTCTTTTTCGATAATGATTAACAAACTCTTTTTTGATAAGCTTCAAAGATTCAGCGGAAACAGCATACTCCTCCTTTTGAGCAAACTGCCTAAATATTTCAATCATCTCGTCCGGCGTGTAATCCTCGAATGTAAAGAAATGACTGAATCTTGATTTTAACCCCGGGTTCGAACCAAGAAACGTTTGCATCTCTTCAGGGTAGCCGGCGGCAATAACCACAAACTCACCTGCTTTATCTTCCATACGTTTTAATAGAATATCTATTGCTTCCTGTCCAAAATCATTTTGAACACCACTCTTTTTTAAATTATAAGCTTCATCAATAAATAATAATCCGCCCAATGCTTCATTAATTACTTTGTCTGTTTTTTGTGCAGTCTCCCCAATAAACTGCCCGACGAGTCCGGCTCTGTCAACTTCAATCACGTGTCCGTTGCGCAACAGTCCCATCGCTTTGAATATTTTTCCGAGCAACCGGGCTACTGTAGTTTTACCGGTGCCTGGGTTTCCAAGAAAAACCGCATGAACTGAAAGATCATCGGAGGTTTTTAAACCAAGCTTTTTTCTTTCCTTTATGTATTGTAAATAATCAACAAAATCTTTCATCGATTGTTTTACATTTTGAAGACCTGTAAAAGCATTTAATTCATCGAGTAATTCTTCGAGGGATTTTACTTCCTGCGGTTTTTCCGATGCTTCTTTTACGATGTTAGGCTGCTCGGTTGTTTGAATTTCATAATTCTCAACTTTACCATCACCAACTTCAGACTTTTCGAAATTTACAACTTCGCTCTCATCTATTCCGAACCACCGGCAGGCGACCGGAACATTGTTAAGAAATATTTCTACGCGCCCCTGCCCGCGTTGCCAGTACTCCGAGGTTTCAGAACCCCAGCTTTGCACAAATTCAAGTACTTGCCATTCTTTTTTTATTTGAAGAATAAAATCATGCTTGCCTATTAAAAGATTATTTAAATACCAGGCAACTGTACCATCAATATTAATATTTTTATTGCCAAAAAACGGATTGTCGATACAAACTTCTAATCCTATATAACGGACATCGCCCTCCATAAATTTTAAAAGATATGTACGCTTACCTGAGTAGTTACTCTCCACATAATCAAAAAATTTAGCGTGGAAAATATTGAATAACTGGTTGGGATAACGTTCAAAATCTGTCCGGATTTTTCCGGGGAAAATTAATTCTTCCTCTATCTTTGGTTCGTTGCGCAGTGAGGCTGTTGTTTTTAGTATCCTTTGATAGACATCCTGAAAACGTTCTTCTTCCCCTAAAAATGGTTTTAAATTGCGGGCGTGTTCTTCCGCTGTTCGTAGTTGAAACATACCGAGCAATGCTTCAAGTTCTAATATATGCGCGTGTCTATGTTCATCCTGCTGAGCGGGAGAATTCAAACAATCGCGTGCAGCCCACAAAGTATACCAATATTCCTTTTGATGAAGAGCCTCTTCCGCTTCTTGAAGCATTGATTTTTTTTTATTAAATATTCCGCTAAAAAAATTTTCGCCGTAACCTAAAATCCGCCTAAACCATTCGCGCACACTGAATAATTTTTTATTCTCCTCACCATCAATTTCGATTGCTTTGTCTATTTCTTCAAGACCCTCAAAATATCTTTCGAGTCCTGCAAGAGCGCGGGCTTTATTTAAATGTGCCCACGAAAGAAGGGAGGGTTTTTTATCAATTGCCCAATCAAGATCGGAAATAGCGCCTTCGAACAAACCCATGCGCATTAAAAGAAATCCTCTGTATAATCGGCTGTCAACCGCTTCGTGGCTTATTTGAACTGCAAGATTTGCAAGTTCTAAAGCCTGGTAAGGATTTCCATTTTCTAAAGTAGCCCAGGCTAAACAGCACACAGCATTAAAATCTTCGGGGCGCTGCTCGTGCACGCGTTTTGCCGAGGTTAAAGCCATTCTATATCTGCCCTGCCGCAGGTGTTCGTAAGCTTCGTCTAATAATTCATTAAGTTCTTCGCTGGTCAAAATTAAACTCCAGTACTCAAAAAAGTGCTCTGTAAATTTTCAAACGAAAATAAATAAAATTTCAGGAAGTTAATAGCCGCTTTCATAATAACTTATTCATAATTGTGAGATAAACCGATTTACGCCTTTATATCATCATTGTTATGGTTTTTCAGCGTATATAAATAAATCCTTTGATTCTGTCTCATCAAATTTTGCAAACGTAAAAGATGAATAGTAATTTATGTTTATAAAATGATTTTCAGTTAATGCCTTTTCAAAACTTTTATAAGTATAAGGGAATAAATGTGTTGTAATTAGCTCACGGTTAGAAGGGTTTTGGGCATTAAACCTTAATACATTAAAATTTAATTCTTTGGATTGGAAGTCGTAAAACCGGATAAAATAATAACCGCCGTTACTTGTAATATTTAAAATGCGGTCTTTCAAATTTAATATTTTTGAAAAGTTTAAAATATGCAAATACAATTTTCCACCACTTTTCAAAATATCGAAAGCGTTTTCTAAAGCAGCATCAAACTTATTTTCATTAATATTAGCAAAGGTATTTCCGAGTGATATTACCAAATCAAATTTATTATTGAACTCCGCCGGTATATCGCCAGCACCGTACACATAAAAATTAATTTTTGCTTTAAGTTCAGCAGCATTTGATTTTGCTTTTTCAATCATCCCGGCAGAAGGATCGAAAGAGTATACAGTATTTCCCAAACGTTTAAGTGCAATCGAATCCACTCCCGTACCACATCCAACATCCGCAATTGTTAATTTGTTGTCTCCCGTAATTATTGAAAGCGCTTTTTCCCTTTTGATGACCAATTCGCTAAAATTAATCATCTCATCATAGAAGTCGGATACATTGTTATAAAAATTTGTATTATCCACTATATATTTCCTATCTCTAACTACAGGCAATCTTCAGTTAATTTTCCGAATTGAATAATACAAAAAAGCATCCGATTTTACAGCGGCTTTTTTAGTCTTAATTTATATTTCGTCGGAATTAGGTAGGTAATGTTCGATGAATAGCGATTTAATTTTCAAAGTTCCTCTAATTGCAACACTCTATTGGCGGAGGGGAATATTTTTTGTTTTCATAATTTTCAATATCTTATTGATAAAAGCAGAATCGATTCTGCCAATAATTCATCCTATAGCAACAATTTAACAGGAGTTTTTATGTCAACTAAATCAGCCTATATAAAACAGATAAATGGAATTACATTCGCAGGCAAGACTGATTCGAATCATTGGATAACTATGGATGGTCCAAAAGATTTCGGCGGGAGTGATGCCGGTATCCGTCCGAAGGAACTTATATTACTCGCTCTTGGCGGATGTACCAGCAGCGATGTTGTAAGTATATTAAATAAAAAACGGGTTAAGTTTGATAGTTATGAATTAAATATTACAGCAGATTCAACTGAAACCCATCCGCAAGTTTATACCAAAATTAATCTGGAATATATTTTTTACGGGAATAACATTGAGCCTAAGGATGTTGAACGCGCTATAGAATTATCGATGACAAAATATTGCGGTGTAACGGCGATGCTTGAAAAAGCCTGCGAAATAAACCACACCTATAAAATAATCGAAGCATAACAAATTATGTAGAGACGTTCCGCGAACGTCTCTACTGCCCACGATCCCCAAACAAACCACAAAGCCGGCAATTATTAAATTAATTAACCCTTGATTTTTTCCGAATACAAAGTTTCAAAGAAATATTTATATTAAGGGAGAAAATTATAACCATTAAGATGCCTCGATTTTTTGCAATGAAAACGTCCGGAATAAATTTGTTCATAGTACTCGTTTTTATATTAAGTTTCACACTACCCGCACAACATGTAATAAAAAAATCCGGATCTTCCAAAATTGAGTTTATACAGGGAGCAGATCTTTCTTCTCTGCAGGAAATTGAAGACAGAGGTGGTGTTTTTAAAGAAAACGGTATTCAAAATGATGCGTTACAGATATTTAAAAATCATAATGTAAACTACATTCGTTTGAAAATTTGGCACTCACCAATTAATGGTTATAACGGTTTGCCGAAAATTTTGCAAATGGCAAGACGCATAAAAAACCTGGGATTAAAGTTCTTGTTAGATTTTCACTACGCTGATACTTGGGCTGACCCCGGGAATCAGGTGAAACCGGCTTCCTGGGAAAATTTGTCTTTTCAATTTTTAAATGACAGCGTTTACCAATACACAAAAAGTGTTATCACTTTACTAAAAAATCAAAATACGCTGCCAGATTTGGTTCAAATTGGTAATGAAATTTCATGCGGACTGCTGTGGAATGAGGGACGCGTTTGCGATCAATATAATTCTGCTCAACAGTGGAACCAGTTTGCTTTTTTAATTAAAGAGGGTATTCGCGGTGTAAATGAAAGTTTGGACATTGGGGACAGCGTAAAAATTGTAATTCATATCGACCGCGGTGGTGACAACACCGGCAGCAGGTGGTTTTATGATAAACTAATTTCAGAGGGAGTAAATTTTGATATCATAGGTTTGTCATATTACCCCTGGTGGCACGGCACATTGAACGACTTAGAATTTAACACAAACGATTTGGCTGAACGATACAATAAAAATATTATCGTTGCCGAAACAGCATATCCATGGACATTAAACTGGAATGATAACACAAACAATATTGTGGGAGATCCTAATCAGCTGCTTCCCGGCTACCAGGCAACAGTAGAAGGACAAACAAAATTTCTTCGAGATATTATCAACCTCATAAAAAATATTCCGAACAGTAGAGGTTTAGGTTTTTTTTATTGGGAGCCGGAGTGGATTTCAACCGCACAATTAGGATCGCCGTGGGAAAACCTGGCGCTGTTTGATTTTTCGGGTGAGGTATTAAATTCAATCACCGTTTTTGATTCGATATATTCAGGTCTTTCCAGTTCAACTGTTACAACAAATAGACATTCTTTAAAACAAAATTTTCCAAACCCTTTTAATCCAACTACAAAAATAAAATATTCAATTTCAAAAACATCAAGAGTGATTATAAAAATTTATGACTTATTGGGACGGGAAATAATAAGATTAGTGGATAAAGAAAAACTATCCGGGAATTATGAAGTTGAGTTTGATGGAAGTAATATTCCAAACGGTGTATATTTCTATCAACTAAAAACTGATGGATTGATGGAAACAAAAAAGATGATATTGTTACGTTAAGGTTACACAAAAGCGGCTCACTTCGAGCCGCTTTTAATAATTTTGGTTATTACTTCGCTAATATCATTTTATTTGTTTTGTTAAAATTGTTTGTTTTTAGCTCGTAGAAATAAATTCCACTTGTAAGGTTTTTAGCATCAAATGTAATTTCGTAAGTGCCTGCTTCTTTACTCTCATTAACAAGTACTTCTACTTCCCGTCCGAGCACATCATAAACCGCGAGTTTAATATTACTTTTTTCCGGCACTGTGTATTTAATGTTAGTTGACGGATTAAACGGGTTAGGATAATTCTGAGACAATGAGAATTGTTTAGGAGAACCGACATCAACAGTTAGAACATTTAGATATTTTGATGAACCGTTATAATCGGATTGTTTTAGTCTATAATAATAAACGCCATACTCAACAGTTTCATCAACAAAGCTGTAGATATTTTTTATAGTTGAAGTGCCCGAACCTTTCTGATAGGTAACTGTTTCATAATTTTTTTCATCGTTGCTTCTTTCCAAAGCAAAACCGGCATTGTTTGTTTCGGTAGCTGTTGCCCATTCTATTCTAACACCGCCGTCAATTACACTTGCGTTGAACGAAATTAATTCAACCGGAATGCCCTGGTCGATTGTAAAGTTTGTATTCGAAATGTCAAAAAATACGTTGTCGGCAGCTTCTACTTTCACACGCGCTGTTGTACAAGGGTTATTCGGTAACACAACAGTTTCAGTTCCGTCATTTTGCGTGTTTGCGGCAAGTACAAAAGGATATGTATTTCCGCCGTCGACAGAAAGCAGAATATTTACGTTCGAACAACTGATAGGCGCAACATCAGTGTTAGCTGTATTCCACGTAATAACCTGAGACGAATTTGCAGGCCATGAAACATTAGTATTAGGAGATGTTAAAACAAAAGGTCCGGAATTGCCGTCAACGTGAAAAGCAACTGTAGAATAATTTACACCGCCTCCCGCAGGTTTGTTGTCTCTCGCAACAAGTCTGAAAGTTAAATTTCTTGTATAAGTAGGAAGAATTTCGCCGATAACAGAAGTGTTATTTAAAAGCGATGATAACTTCGGGAAAGTTCTTGTAGGAGATGTTGAAGGATTAAATGCTCTAAAAATAGGAGCATTACCGCTTGGTGAATTTGGTGAGCCCGCTGGCCCTAAATCAAATTCTTCCCAGCTAAAAGTTAATGCGTCTCCATCAGAATCGGTGGCTGACCCTGTAAGGGCAAATGGGGTACTTTTAGGAATATAAAATCCGCCGGTAGGAACAGTAACAACCGGTGCGTGATTACCTGTGGTGGTTATAACCGCGCAGCTATTTCCATTACCAACGTTGGTATAATTAACAATTTCATCAAAACCTATTGTGTGAAAATAAGGATCGCTGTGTGATTGTAAATCGTTTGAACCGCATATACCTGCGTAGCACATTATGGTTGAACCACTGCCCGGTTCATAAGCTGTAGCAGCGTTTCTGTTTCCACCACCGCAAGAACCAGCGGTTCCGTTAAATGAATGATTGCCTCCGTACTGATGCCCCATTTCGTGAGCAACATAATCAATATCAAAAGGGTCGCCAATAGGAGCATATAAGCCCGTAACTCCGCGTGCTTTCCAGCTTGCTGTACAAATAACACCAAGGTATGCAACTCCGCCGCCGCCGGTACTAACAACATGACCGATATCATAATTGGCACTGCCGATTACGTTATCGATTGTAGTTTGGTTTTGACTAAGCATGGCGCCGCCGTCATTGTTTGTATAAGGATCGGTAGATGCGCTTGTGTAAACAATAAGATTGTTATTCGCAATTAAAACCATTCTTACCGCAACCTCGGTTTCATAAACACCATCAACACGGTTAACAGTAGTAACCATTGCGGCTAATGCTAATGCAACTGTGCCGCCATGGTACTGGGCATATTCACCTGTACATGCTAAAGCAAGTCTATAAGTTCTTAATTGAGGTCCGGTTGGTGAAGCTGTTTTTAATTGATTTATATATTCAAATTCAGCTTTGAGGTCTTCATTTATTAATAGTTCGCAATCTCTATCAGCGCCCGGTTTTTGAAAATCTTTTGTGTAATAAACAATATAGTTTTGTATATCGCCTTTATTGTGCGGATCAATAAATACATTACCCTCGGGTGAAAGAATCATTGCATGAAAACCATGGGGGGTAATATCGAAACGAACACTGGCGCTTTTATCATCAACACCTTTACCAAGATAAGTTTTAATTTCCGGGTATTGGGCAGCAAGAGCCGGAGCCATGACAGGAGATTCTACACAATAAAATTTTTGAAAAGTTCCGTCAGGTATCGGAAGTGTAACAACAAGCGGACGATTCATGCCTGCACTCGAGTATTCCATCGGAGCGTTGTTTAATAATGCTTTCATCGCATCAACTTCTAAACTAACCGTTCTGTAAATTATTGGTTTTATAACTTTTTCGCCTTTAGGAATTATATTAGACTCGGAAACATCTTTCCAGAGCTCGGATTGGGCAAAAAGGTTAGATGAAAAAATTAAAAAACCGAAAAAAAGAATGACACAAAACCGTACATAATTATTCATCGAACGCTCCTAAAATGGTTTTAATAAATTTCCTCGAAGTTTGATTGTTTTGAGGGGGCAAAATAATGGAGCAACATAGCAAATGCAAGAAATAAATTAGAGAGGTGCTTTAAAATACTTTCAAAGAAATTTTTTTATTAACATCGGGAAGCCAATATATAGGTATAAGATGAACCGGTTATATTTTTTTATGTTTGTAGTGTTATTCGTCAAAATCGATTACCTGTCCCAACATTATAGATTTGACTTTTGTTAAATCCGAAACATTTTCAGCAGTTCAAAAAATCGTTATGCGGCATTGTTCATTCCCGATTGAGTGTAAATATTCCTTAACATTTTTGTTTGTGATTTTAGTTTTTAACTACGCAATTACTTTTGCTCTTAAATTTTGATTAATCATTTTCACACTCTAATAATACGGAGCCCCACTTCGGCTTAATTATAAACTTCAAAATTTTACCGGCAGCTTTGATTTGATTATCGTTTAATAAATCACAATACAAGTTTTCTTCTGTTGTTGAAATTTCAACTACTTCCAAGTTTGTTGAGTTATTTAAAGCAACTATAATTTTTTCGCCCTTGTATTCGCGTTCAAAAATAAAAATATTTTTTTTATCATCTACCAGAATAGTTTTGAAATTTCCAAGTTTTAGAGATTTATAATTGTTTCGAATACTTATCATCTTTTGATAATGTTTAAAAAGATCGGCGTTTATTTCTACTTTATCAGGCAATCTTTTTAAACCGTTGGGATTATAAACTTCGTCGTCATAATTTATGTCATCCCACCACATCGGTTTGCGGCAGTCGGGGTCGTTAGCGCCCCACATTCCAACTTCATCGCCGTAATAAATCATTGGTGCGCCGAGGTATGTCATCTGCATTATAACAAAAAGTTTTTGAAGTTTTATTTCTTCTTCATTTGGTTTTCTAACATTAAAGTTCGGGTTGTTTGCTGCCTGAGATATTCCGAAATATTCGCTCCAGTTTCGGTAGTTGCCAATGCCGCGGTTTACAATATAGGAACCAATTCTGTTTGCATCGTGGCTGCCGAATAAATTCTGAGAAACATATGCAACCCCGGCAAGATATATTTTCCTAAGTTGTTTTAATTTTTTATCAAACTCCGTCGCAGTAATATTCAGCCCATCAGGGTTAAAAAAGAACTCGGCACATGTAAAAGCAAAATTGTAATTCATCTCTCCATCAAATTCATCCCCCTGCATGTATGGTTTTACTTTCTCGGGTTCATCGATTATTTCTGCAGTGAGATAAGCTTCGGGGTTAATAAATCTAACATGCTTGCGCCATGTCTTCCAGAATGGATGCTTGATACAAAACGCAACATCAAGTCGCCAACCATCTATGCCATAATGCGGACCTTTCCCTTTTGGATTCATCCATCTGTTTGTGGCATTAAAAATATATTCTTTCGGTCCGGCAACTATTCCGTTTTCATCCTCTTTAAACTCCGGCAACGATTTTACGCCAAACCAACCTTCATAATCAAATTTTTCGCCGGTAGCTGGGTTATCCCACGTTTTAATAGTAAACCAATCTTTGTATAGAGATTTTTGCTGATTTTTTTGAACATCGCGGAAGGCAAAACTATTTTTCCCCATATGATTAAACACGCCGTCAAAAATTATTCTCATCCCTTTTTTGTGGACGTGCTCTATTAGTTGTAACGCAAGTTCATCCGCCTTTGTCCAAACCCATGTAGAAGTATCCAATGGATTTTCGGCGTCAATTAATTTACGGTCGCCCGCAGGGTCAGGTCCGAAATTCGGATCAATATGATGATAACTTGCACCGTCATATTTATGAAGCGATGGCGAATCGAAAACAGGGTTTAAATAAATTGCATTAATACCCAAAGTTTTTAAATAATCTAATTTGTCTATAATCCCCTGCAGATCGCCTCCATAACGCCTGCGGAGAAGATGTTTCCACATTTCCGGTTCACCGTTTTGTTTTTCGTAGTCTTGCAATTCGTACCAATCGCTGCCCCATCGGTGAACATGCCAGGCTTTTGGTAACTCCACGGGATCGGCTCCTTTGATGTCATCAATAGTTGGATTATTAGAACTATCTCCATCTCTAAATCTTTCCGGAAATATTTGATACCAGACAGCAGACTTTGCCCATTTCGGAACAAACTCTCCGTTGTCATAAATTTCTTTTTCTTTTGAAATATCCGCGCTGCAATTCATAATTAAAAAAGGTGTTATTAAACAAAACAAAACCGAAAATATTTTTTTCATTATAAAATTCTTTATAGATTCTTGTTTTTACAAAAGTCTCATATCTTGAAGAAATGGAAATTTTTCCCTGACTTTGTTGACCGTCTCAATTTTGATGTCTATTATTAAGATATCTTCCGTATCGATGGAAATAACAATTTCATTCCCCATCGGATCAAACACACTGCTGCAGCCATTGTAAAATAATTTAGGATCTGCACCCACACGATTTACGCCGGCAACATAACATTGATTTTCAATTGCACGCGCTTTTAGCAAAGTGCGCCAATGTTCAATTCTATTTATCGGCCAGTTCGCAATATCAATTATAAGTTGGGTCCGCAGCTTACCATAAAAACGATATAACTCGGGAAAACGTAAATCGTAACAAATAGATAAACCGATATTCCAATCTTCAATTTGTGTAATTACAGGTTTTTCGCCGGGAGTGTAATGTTTGTCCTCTGTTGAATAAGTAAACGGATGAATTTTCCGATACTTATTAACAAGCTCGCCCTCGGGGTTTAGATGAAGCAAAGTGTTATAAATTTTGCTCCCATCTTTTTCAATAATACCGGCAAAAACATCTGCATTCTTTTTTGCTGCGAGAGTAGAAAAATAATTAAAGCTTTCCCCGTTCATTTCTTCGCAAAATTCTTTTGAATTCATTGTAAAGCCGGTAAGTGTAAGTTCAGGGAAAATGAACAATGAAACATCATCAATCCCATCAATCAAATTATTGATCTTATTTTTATTTTCAGTTTTATTTTCCCATTCGGGGCTGTATTGTACTAATCCAATTTTCATAATTTTTCTTTTTTCACAAACATAAACAAAATCTTTCATTAGATAAATTATATACAATTTATTTCAAATTTTTCCATTGAACTTTTTACTTTATACTTTATTGTTTTCATATCTTTGTAAAAACAAATAAATGATTTCAATGGAAAAATCAATAAAAGTATTTGCCCCCGCGTCAGTTACAAATATAAGCTGTGGATTCGATGTCCTGGGCTTTGCTCTAATCGAGCCGGGTGATGAATTAATTTTAAAAATTAATAATAAAAAAGGATTGCAAATTAATGCAATTACCGGTGACGGCGGCGCACTACCTAAAACGCCTGAAGTGAATACTGCCGGGAAAGCTTTAATCTCGATGATGAATGAACTGAAATTTCAGCCTGGAATTGAAATTGAGATTAACAAAAAAATGCCGCTTGGCAGCGGACTCGGCTCAAGTGCAGCCAGCGCTGTTGCAGCAGTTTACGCATTAAATGAAATTCTTGAAAAACCGTTTACCAAAACTGAACTTATTAAATTCGCATTGGAAGGAGAAAAATTAACAAGCGGAGGTACACCTCATGCCGATAATGTTACAGCAAGTATGCTCGGCGGGTTTACAGCAGTAAAAAGTATTTTGCCGCTTGATGTGTTTAAGATTGAAACCCCATTAGAATTATTTGCGGCAGTTGTCCACCCTCATATTGAAATAAAAACCTCTGTTACGAGACAGATGTTAAAAAGGGAAGTGCCTTTAAAAGACGCTGTAACACATTGGGCAAATACTGCGGCATTTGTGTACGCGTTGATGAAAGGCGACATAAAATTACTTTCCCGTTCAATTGAAGATGTTATTATTGAACCACAGCGTGCCGGATTAATTCCACAATTTTATAAGGTTAAAGAAACTGCTTTGAATTGCGGAGCCATCGGCTGTGGAATTTCCGGTTCAGGTCCATCCATTTTTGCCTTATTTGAAAATATTCAATCGGCAATTGAAGCCGGTAATGAAACTAAAAAACTTTATGAGCAAATTAATGTCGGTTGCGATTTGTACATTTCGGCTATAAATAATGACGGCGCTAAAATATTAGGATAAATAGATGTTTATTTCAACAAATAATAGAAATTTAAAGTTCAGCTTTAAAGATGCGGTAATAAAAGGAATGACCGCAGATAACGGCTTGTTTATGCCGGAAAAAATAAACTCAATGCACGAAAATTTTTGGCAAGAGTTAAATCATAAAAGCTTTACTGAAATTGCATTTAATGTAATTAAAAATTTAATCGATAGCGAAATACCGGACACAGATTTGCAGAACATAATTGACAAAACATTTAATTTCGATGCACCTCTCGTAGAACTCGGAGATAATATTTTTGTACTTGAGTTATTTCATGGACCTACACTTGCCTTTAAAGATTTTGGGGCAAGATTTATGGCAACAGTGCTCAATTATTTTAATTCGGTTTCAAAAAAGAAAATTACAATTTTGGCGGCAACATCGGGTGACACCGGAAGCGCGGTTGCAAACAGCTTTTTGGGTTCAAAGTATGTAGATGTTATACTCCTTTACCCATCGGGGAAGGTAAGCAAAATACAGGAACAGCAATTAACCACACTCGGAAAAAATATTACCGCACTCGAAATTGACGGAACATTTGACGATTGCCAAAAACTTGTAAAAACTGCCTTCCTTGATGAAGAACTTAACAAGCTGCTCAGCCTCTCTTCGGCAAACTCCATAAATATTGCCAGACTTATACCTCAATCACTTTATTATTTTTATACCTACTCTAAGTTTGATTCAGCAGAAGTTATTTTTTCTGTGCCGAGCGGTAATCTTGGGAATTTAACCGGCGGACTGATTGCAAAACAACTTGGTTTACCTGTAAAAAAATTTATTGCAGCAAACAATCGTAACGATGTTTTCGAACAATATATAAACACCGGGCAGTATCTTCCCCGTGCATCAATCAAAACTGTTTCTAACGCAATGGATGTTGGAGATCCATCCAATATAAAAAGAATTTTACATTTGTATGAAGGAAATCATCAGAGAATAAAAGATGATATATCTGCTTACTCGTTTGATGATGTTGAAATATTGGAGTCAATTAGGAATGTTGCAAAAATCTATAACTATATTTTTGATCCGCACACCGCTGTTGGGTACCTGGCGCTACAGAAATATATTATGACGAATAAAACAGTCGACACAAAAAATATTGTTCTTTCCACGGCGCACCCGGCAAAGTTTCTAAATGTTTTTGATGACGACTTAAGAACAAAAATTATAATTCCTCCACAGTTAGAGGAAACTATGAGGATGAAAGGATTGTCGGTTAAAATGTCATCGAATTATTTTGATTTTAAAAACTTCCTGCTTTCATAATTTTTGGCTTAGTCAAGCCTTAGATTTTTCAAGAGAGTGTTGTCATAATCAATAGGTAAAAAGACAAGGGGCACGTGTTATGACCTTCTAACTCATCCGTGCCCCATTGGTGGGCTATTTGATGTGATTTGGAACCGCGCATTATGTCGATAACCAAATGAGATTTGAGGTAACCCGATTTTTTTTGCCGGGAGAGGTCGCTCATCGGCTCGGAATTTACCTCAATTAGTACTGCTTAAGGCGGCAACATGAGCAATCTTCGTTCCAGAATTATTTTAACTCAACTGTGTGATTTGCCTCATAATTTCAACATATTTTTGTTAAATATGTTCATGCTTCTCAATATTTATAAGCATTAATTTTGCTTTCTCGATTCTGAGAAGTATTAGTCATAAATTGCAGGCGAAAAAATAGTTAGGGCTTTAACTTTTCCTTTTTTATTTTTGCGAATGTTTTTTAATAAGATATGACTTTTATACCTAATGGAGAGAAATTATAAATTTGATTTTGAATTGTTGGATAGTTTGCCCGAAATGTGTTTTATTATTGCAAAAGAAGGGAACATTCTCGATCTCAATAAACCAGCAGTTTTTAAATTAAAGTTAAAAGGAAAAAAATTAACCGATATTAATTTTTTTGAATTAATTGAAGAATCGCATAGACCAAAAACTATTAAGTGGATACAAAATTGTTTAAATGATGGCAAGCCAAGTAATATAGTTTCGAGACTAACATCTGGTAAAATTTCACTTGACGTGGATTTTTATCTTTCAAATTTTTCTAACCAGGGCAGCGATAATATTTGTTGTTTTATTTTAGCTAAAGATATTACCGAGGAAAAGAAGAAAGACGTCGATTTACTTCGTTATTATCAGGTAGCAGAAAATACTGTTAACCCGCTTCAGATAACCGACCTGAATGGAAAAATGATTTATGTTAACAAAGCTTTTATTGAGGCAAGCGGGTATTCAAGAGAAGAACTTTTAGGAAAAAACCCGAATGTTTTTTCCAGTGGAAAACACTCTAAAAAGTTTTGGACCCGCATGTGGAAAATAATAAACGAAGGAAAAGTTTGGGTTGGTGAGGTTGAAAACAGAAGAAAAAATGGCGATCCGTTTTTTACCCAAATACTAATTTCACCCATTTTAGATCCCGACGGAAAGGTGACAGCATTTTTTGGTGTCCATCGGGATTTGTCCGAAAAGAAACTTTTAGAAAAACAACTTGTACATACTCAAAAAATGGAAAGCATAGGTACTCTTGCAGCGGGAGTGGCTCACGAGGTTGGTAATCCTCTCGCATCAATTTCTGCGCTTGTGCAGGTTGTGCAACGCTCTACACATGATGAATTTGTAAAAGAAAAACTCGAACTTGTAAAAAGTCAGGTTACCCGTATTTCAAAAATTATTCGCGACCTTGTAGATTTTTCACGCCCTTCAAATTATGAACTGCAGATGACCGATATAAACCAGAATATTAGGGAAGCTATCGAAATTATTAAAGTTGGTGCAAAAGCAAAAAATATTACCTTCGAAACAAGTTTGAATGATTCAATACCCAGTTTACCTCTTGTTGCTGACCAAATACAACAGGTGTTTGTAAATATTTTACTTAACGCCGTGGATGTAATTGTGGAAGTGCCAAAAGGAACCTATCAGGACGTTATAGGCGTACGTTCCGATTTAGATGATGACCAATTGATAATTGAATTTTATGATACCGGCAGAGGAATACCCGATGAAAACCTTGCGAAAGTTTTTGAACCCTTCTTTACAACAAAAAAAGAAGGAAAAGGAACAGGCCTTGGTTTATGGGTTAGTTATGGTATAATAAAAAGTTTTCAGGGTGATCTAAAAGTTTTTAGTAAAGTTGATGAAGGCACAACTTTCAGAATAACTTTACCCTTACATCCTTAAAATAAAAAAGGTTATAAATGTCAGAAAGAATATTAGTAGTTGATGATGAAGATATAATCAGAGAGTCGCTCTCATTTGTTTTAAAAAAGGAAGGTTATGTTGTAGACGAAGCAGAAAATGGCAGAGTGGCATATAATAAACTGCTCGAAGAAACATTCGATCTTGTAATTTCGGATTTGGAAATGCCGGGGATGAAAGGAATTCAGCTTTTAGAAGAAGCAAAAAAACTTAATTTGCAGGCTCCATTTATTATCGTTACTGCTTATGGTTCGTTAGATACCGCGATAACAGCTCTGCGCAGCGGCGCCAGCGATTATATTCTTAAACCGCTTGAGTTCGATGAACTCCTTTTGAAAGTAAAAAGGATTTTCGAAGTAAAAAGATTACTGCTCGAAAATAGAATACTGCGTAATGAAATACAGCGCACCTATGATTTTCAGAACTTTGTTGGTAAAAGCGAAGCGATAAAAAAAATATACGACATGATCGATACGGTTTCGGAAACCGACAGCACCGTACTTATTACAGGCAACAGTGGAACCGGCAAAGAACTTGTTGCACGGGCGCTTCATTATAAAAGCAGAAGAAAAGACAAAGCTTTTATCGCCGTAAACTGCGGCGCTATTTCGGAAAATTTGATTGAAAGCGAATTGTTCGGTCACAAAAAAGGTGCGTTTACCGGTGCAATATCTGATAAAGAAGGACTTGTAAAAGCAGCCGACGGCGGTTCTCTATTTCTCGATGAGATAAGTGAACTTCCTCTGCAGCTACAGGTAAAATTTTTACGGGTGTTACAGCAAAAAGAATACACACCGGTTGGCACAACGGCTTCACTTCCTGTAAATGTTCGATTTATAGCTTCCACAAACCGCAATTTACGTGAAGAAATAAAAGTTGGCGCATTCCGCGAAGATCTATTTTACCGGCTGAACGTAATTGAGATAAACTTGCCTTCACTTAAGGAACGGGAAGAAGATATACCCATACTCGCTGATCATTTTCTTAACAAATACAGAAAAGAAATGAACCGCAATATTAAGGGTGTTGACCCAGAAGCAATGCGTGCTTTAGTCAATTACGATTGGCGCGGCGAAGTTCGTGAGCTTGAAAATATTATAGAACGAGCTGTTATTTTTTGCAGGAATGAGTTTATTACAGTTAAAGATTTGCCGGAAACATTTAGAAAAGTTCCAAGTTTTTCTGACTTTAGTAAACTCGGTTCGTTAGAAGAATCTGTGAGAAAGTTTGAAAAGGAGTATATTCTGAAAGCTCTCGATTCAAATGAGTTTAATAAAGAAAAAACAGCGGAAATGCTTCAAGTGGGGCTTTCAACTCTATATCGTAAACTGAAAGAACTCGATATTACTGCATAATATTGCGTTTTTTTTATTCTCAATAATTATAATTTGCAAAAGAGGGATTTTCAGTAACGAGAATCCCACTTTTGCACACCTTCCTAAAGTTCTCCATATTATTCAAAAATAAGCTAAAATCAGATTTTTTAGCATTCCTCCCATTGGCACGTTTATAGAATAAACTTAAAAGCGGATAACTGTATGCCTGCTAACCAAGCATCAACGTTTTGTATAAAAAACATCATCCGCCTATTTTTCCCGATAAGAAATATTTTATTTGAAAAACCGGTTACCGGTTCGTTTGATAAGTATAACTAAATGATAAAAAAAACAAAAAACGTTGTATTTTACAGCCCCGACTTTAATATGTGTTACAGCTTTTTGATGTATCTTCAGGACATCTATAATGTAACTACCACTACCGATTTGAAGGTGCTTGAAGTACTCGTTAGCAAGTCCGATATCAATTTAGTAATAATTGATGACGAACCTTCGAAAAAAATTGTAGCATTATGTAAAAATATTCGTTATATTAATACCGCCTTGCCGGTTATACTAACTTATGTCTTTAAAGACCAGATTAAAGACATTGAAGCCGACATAAAGCAATATGTAAGTTCTATTTTTTATAAGCCGTTCGACTTGAACGAGATTTCGATGAAACTATCTACTTTGATGTTATAGGTATAGTATATATGTATTTCCCTGGAGGAAGTTATGATAGACTTAAACAACATTCTGGTGCCCACGGACTTTTCCGATAGTTCGCTCCGCGCTCTTGAATTTGCCCAGTGTATGGCAAGACAACACAATTCTCTTATTCACCTCTTGCATGTTGTTGAACCCGATTATGTTGAAAAAGCGCCCCAAGGTTATGAGTCGCTTGCCAGGTTCAGACGTGCACGCATAATGGACGCCGAAGAAGAAGTGCGGCGTTTTCTTGCAAAGATAAGTATAAGCAAAACTGAAATTACTGAGGCAATACTTGAGGGATTTGCCCCTGAAAGAATTTTGAGTTATGCCGGTGAAAGAAGAATTGATTTGATTCTGATCTCAACACATGGAAAAGGCAATTCTTTTAGCCAGCAAATGGGAAAAGTTGCCGACAAAGTTTTGCGGAAAAGTGAACTGCCTGTTATTATCGTAAAAGCAAACGTTCCCGTTTTTACTTGCGGTAAGGTTTCTTTTAACCGTACATGGGCAGAAAACTGGGTCGGATAAATTATTTGAGACCATTTTTATACAGCACTTAATCGAAATAACCATTTTTTGGCGAAGGGGTTTTGTATGTTTAACTTGCACTGATGATACTCTTTCACACTTCAATAAATTATTACTCCATTTTTGTTTTTCAATTATTTTGGCTAACTTAAAACAACTTAATTTGTAACAATTGAAGGGTTTATAAATTGAAAGCATTTTATAAGTTTGTTGTTATTCTTTTTTTCATTCCATTCAACCTCACAGCGCAACAAATGTTGGACAGCATCGATGTAATCTTCTTTGATAACGCAACTGCAGATAGTAATGAGTGTTTCTTAAATACTTCCACTTATCGCGAGTTCATTCCGATTAATCCGGGACCAAATGATTGCTGGTGGACGAATTTATCACCTGCATATTTTTTCGGGAACGGTAGTCGCAAGTTCGTTTCCAATGGTGATATTAGCGAAGTGCATGCACAGTTTTATTGTTCTGTTGATACAGCAGATTATTACCTGCTTTTCAATTATGCTTATGATCGCTCAAGCGATTTGCATATAAAACTTTATAAAAAAAATGAATTGATGCCATTTGAAGATTTTCATTACAACCCGAGCGGTGTTTCAAAATCATTGCACAAAGGAAGCTGGACTCCCGTAGCAATATTTTATCTAACGCCAGGAGATAGCGCATTAACGGTTGATATTAGCACAGATTCTTCTTTCAGTAAATCACTTAAAGTTGATGGGGTGGCTTTGGTGAGAAGCCGATTACCGGGCGCTGATCTTGAATTCGGTTTAAGAAAACTTACTTACGTTCGAGTAAACCCGATCACAGGCGATACAACAGCAAACGACAATTTTTTCCGGGATCGTTTCCCTTTATTTTTTGATAATACTATTTTTTCATTCGATTATACTTCAACAAAAACAATTACGCTTTTTAATCTTGGAACAACTGAGCTGAATGTAACAAATTTAATTTTCAGTACGCCGGCGTTTAAAATTCTAAACGGCAATTATTTTACAATTCAACCGGGCGCTAAAAGAGATGTGGTTTTTCAGTTTAATCCACCCGGCGAAGGTTATTACGAAGATTCTCTTTTGATTCTATCAAATGATCCGAAGGAACCGGCAGCGACTTTAAAAGTTGCGGGTAACGGCATACCGTACCAATTTATTTTAAACGCAAGCGAAAATAACTCCGAGCCAAATTGGAATGTTCCCGGAAACAGCGGAGTTTATTATGAAACCGGCGGCAGTTGGCAAAATGTTACTCCTTTTTTTATTCCATTTGAACAGAGCGCGTATGCAAGGAAAAACGATATTTTTTCACCCGATATAAACTGCTATTATGAGTTCGATTTACCTGATACTCTAAGCGGAAATTATTTCGTAGAAAAATCCTATATCCCTTCCGATTTTCAAATCATACATAGATACCTGATGATTAACACGACAACTACCGATACCGTGATTGATGTTGATTACAACAACAATGACTCATGGGGCTCAACAGATCAACATTACAATTTAATTGGCGGAAGTTCCTTTAATTTACAGCCGGGTCACTATTCCACAAAACTTACCCGGTTTTCACCCGCTCACACAAGTTATTTACTAACCGATATTTTACGCATTAGAAAATATTTTTCCGATGTAATTTTGTCAACTTCAGAAGATCCTTTACGAATATTAAACTTTGGAAATGTAAGCACTGATAGCGAAGCAGTAAAAGAGCTTACTATTTCTTCAATCGGCACAGGCCAGCTTCTAATTAATTCAATGACAACCACATCAAATAATTTTAACATAGTAGATGATGAACATTATCCCATAAAAATAGCCGGAGCAATAGGCGTATATAATGTTAAGATTAAATTTTCCCCATCCGAAAATAAAACATACACCGACACTTTAACCATCAAAACAAATTGCGTCTCGGATGATTCAATATTAGCCATTGTAGTTTACGGTAACGGAATTCTGTCCGGGGTTGACGAACCAAACAATATTCCGACAAATTTTTTCTTGTATCAAAATTACCCAAATCCGTTTAATCCTTTAACAAAAATTCGTTTTGATATACCGAACAACGAATTTGTAAATATTTCGGTTTATGATATTCTCGGAAGAAAGGTGGAGGAGTTAATTAACGAAGAAAAACCTGCCGGGAAATATGAACTGAATTTCGATGGTGGTAATCTTTCGAGCGGGGTTTATTTTTATAAAATAAAAGCAGGCTCATTTAACAAAACAAATAAATTTATTCTGCTGCGTTAATGCTTTATTCTTTTTTAAATATTTAAATAAAAAAAAGAGCAGGACATAAAAACATCCTGCTCTCAATTCAAATTAAATTGTACATTGCGAATTGTACATTACTTCAGCAAAGTCATTTTCATTGATTTTGAGAAGTTGCCGTATTCTAACCTGTAGATATACTGACCGCTTGCAACTTTGCTGCCCGCGTTATTCAAACCATTCCATGTAATTTCGTAAGAACCTTTTGCCATCTTTTCGTTAGCAACAAGAGTCTTAACTTCATTACCAAGAATGTCGTAAACTTTCAGAGAAATGTTTTTGTCAAGCGGTAATGTAAATCTGATAGAAGTTGTTGGGTTAAACGGATTAGGATAATTCTGTTCGAGTGTATATTGATCGGGAGAAACAACTGATAAATCAAGTTCTTTCAAACCGGTTGCGGTTGCTTCAAATACTCTTACAATCACCTGATCAGGATTCCAGAAAGTTACTACTGAATCAGTAACAAAAGTAGTATCCTGCCAGTGTGTGTAAGTTCGTTTTAGCGAATCGACTGTGCTTTGGTAAGAAATAGCAACCTCAGGATGACCGTTGCTATTAAGATCAGCATAACTAGCAATCTTCGATACAAATGGGCTTTCATTTAATACGCCCGAAACAGTATCAACAACTCCGGCTGAATCTCTAATTATTAAATCGGAGGATCTGTAAATCCAATTTGCTGCATGAGCAATGCTTGCAGTATAATTAGCTGGATCAAGCAGACTGCCAGTGCCGTTATATTCTAACGCTACAACATCGTAACCTGCAGAACCACCGAGTAAAATTTCCTGACGACCGTTTCCATTAAGATCGCAAGCGCCGATACCCCAGAAAGAACCGGCTGTACGACCATCAAGTTCCCAAAGATTACTACCTATTACTCCAAAATTAGTAGTATCCCATGAGTAAAGAGGACTTGCGCCTGTTGGTATGGAAACAAGTGTAATATCATAACTTGAACCATAAGCAATACCGGCTATTTCTTGTTTACCGTCGCCGTCAACATCAACAGGCTGAATGCCCATATAGGCAACTGCGTCGTCTGCTAAGTATTCACGATATTCATTTGATTGTGCTGTATCAGGGTAAGTATATGTATCAGCACCAGCTGGTTCTATTGAATAGAAGCCATAAAAATTCCAGTAATGATTTACTATTTCTTTTGTTCCATTGCCGTTAATGTCTGCAGCTACAGAATGCCATAACGAACCTGCGCCGAGTTTCGGTACAACTGCCGGGTCGCCGCCTTCAAGCTGCCATCCGCCAAAACCGGGAATATCACCACTTATACCAAGCACATAAACTCTGTTATCACGATTACACATAGTTAATTCATCAAGACCATCACTGTCGTAATCATAAACATCGGCAACTTCTCTGTTAGTCCTAAAATTACCAACGCCCTGTGCGGCAAAAATATCAACAGGTAAATCAATGGCAGCTTCAACGCCGTAACCATTGTCATTTATTCCGTCCCATTCGAAAACGCGGACGCGAATATCTGTTGATGAATTTAAAGCATTAGGGAAAATTATTTCGCCTCGACCATCACCGTCTAAATCGCCTGTACGTACCCATCGTGGTGTGCTTCCGCCACCTTGTTCATTTAATGGTGATGACCAAACGATCTCGAGCTGATCGCCGTTCATTTCCATAACGTGTACACGACCTCTGTTGGAATAATCAACAGCAATCACTTCAGGTTTTCCATCTTGATCCAAGTCATCCGCAACCCAAACACTTCTTGTTCCGATGTTAGCCGGGGCTGTAGAGGTATTTGCGAAAGGTAACAAAGAATCGGGCATGTTAAAGTCCATATTAGCCCGGTTAAAAACACCAAGCTGGGTTAGACCTTGTCCCCAAACAGAAACTACGCTAATTGATATCAGCGCAACAAGTAAGATTTTTTTCATTACTGACTCCTATATGTTTTACAATGTTGGTTAACAAAATATATCGTAACAGTTACTTAATTTTTGAAAGATTTAAATATTTTTTATACTTAAAAGTTAAAAAAATAGTAACATCAATTATTTAATTAACCTGTGCTAAATATTTATCTGCTTCTCTGAACGCCGAGGAAGCGGTATATTCTTTTTTAATAACGTCAAGAAGCGCTTTGGCTTCTTCTTTATTTCCTGCTTTAATATAGTTTATACTGGCTTTAAGCATATATTCGGGATTAAGAGCATTCTCTTCGGAAACACGTGAAGCCTGGCGAAAAAGATCGGCAGCCTTTTGGTACTCTTTTTTATTGCCGAAATAACCTGCCTCGCCTGCAAGAGCGGCGGCTTTGTAAATTTCTAAACTACCGCTATAGTCGGAATAATACTTATAAGCATCATCAAGTTTGTCAAGCATAAAATAAGAATTGGCAAGATATATTTTCGCAATTTCGCCGTTTTCCGTACTGCCGAACTGATCAATTATTTGTTTTAATCCTGTTACGTTAGAGCCGGGCATACCGTCAATGGCCTGCTGATACTGACCATTATCGTAGTAAGTCATAACCCGCGATAAAGCCAAACCCGCTGCCTCATTATTTGATGAACTGGTTTGTTTGTAAAAAATAACCGCAACAATTACAACAGCTATTGCTACAGTCCATATCATTATTTTTTGTTTATTATCGTTTACAAAGTTATAAGCTTTTGCCGAAAAGGTTAGCAGCTTATCCTCTTTTATTTCCTTCCTGGAAAGTTTTTTCTTTTTAGTGAGCATCTAACAGGTTATCCTTTCTAAATTAAAATCGTACGCCCAAGAGGACTTGAACCTCCAACCTTCGGAACCGGAATCCGACGTTCTATCCAATTGAACTATGGGCGCAAAGTTATCAAAAATCTGCAATTTCGGGTACTAATTTATGCAATTAGTTTATAAAAGAAAAAGAATCTACATGCCGATTTTTATGTGATTTGAAAATATCCACGCTTTTCCTAAAGTATAAACCTCAATCCGGTACGCTCCCGCTTTTGTAACAATAAATTCAGTCTCCAATTGATCTTCAACTTTATCTATTTCTTTTCCGTTATAAATTAATTTTATTTCATTTCTGGGCAAAGGAACCTGAACACGTAGCTTTATTTTTCCACCCCCTGCCAGGTTGTCACCCATATGAAACACTTTTCCATCCTTTTCGGCAAAAAACCTGAAACCTTGCGAGTTCCCATGATAATCATTCGCAATAAATGACCTTCCGTAAGCGAGTGTTTCGTAAATGGTCTTTTTTGCAAGGTTTATTGAGCTTTCGTCATTTCCTTTTTTTATTTCTTCATGAAGAAGCAAATGGGTTCTGACAGATTTAAACAGCACTTTGTAGGGAAATATTTCAACTTCAAGGAATCCAAGCATATTATATTTATGGGCATGCGCGTCAATGCCGCCAATAGCGGTTACTTTTCTATGTTGGTTTAGCTCATCCCATATTTTTAATGTCTCGGTTGGCGGCGCATCAATAGTTTTTAGGGGATGAAGGAACGCCTGGTATTTATTTTCTTCGGTTAAATTTTCCATCCACTCCGACATATGGTTCCATATCTCAATCCCATCAAAATCCTTGCTCTCCCATTCTGTCCACGGATATGGCGGATGTTCTTTCATGTGGGTTCTTTTTTCATGCGGGTGAGCAAGAAATCCTATTCCTCCGGCTTCTTTTATTTTTCGAACGTACTCTTTTGCAGCCATGCGGGTAGAATACGTTTCATTAATACCAAAGGCAAGGTAGTGATTTTTATTTTCTTTATCGTTTATTTCGCAGCCTACGAGCAGAAGAGTGTTTCCGTACCATTTTTCATATCCTTCTTGTAAGGCACGCAGCGTATTATGATCGGTTAGTGCAATAAAATCCAAACCTACTTCATCAGCAAAACGAGCTATTTCTTCAACTTCTCCCGAGCCATCGGAATAAACAGAGTGCATGTGTAATGCACCTACGTATTCGTACATTTTAATCCATCATTTTTGGGTTTTGTAAAGATAGAGATAAACCGAGCAATAAAAAAGGATGATTTACCGTGTTCATTCTGCAATAATTGTGGCATCTATATAAATCAATTAAATTAAAACCCCTTCGAAAATACATTCGAAGAGGTTTTTAATTTTGTTTGTCCCTGGTTTAAAACCTTAAACCAAGTGAAATGTATTGTACATTTTTTAGTCTTCCGAAATCTTCGTAAGCGTAATCAAGTTTAACTTTCAGCGATTCGAGCAAACGATAATTTACACCAATGCCGAGAGTTAATCCCTGTTCGCCGTTTTCTTCAAATAATGATTTGTAACCGCCGCGGACAAAAAATATTTCATTCCATGTATATTCTAAACCAGTGTTTATGCTTTCCGAGTTGTCATTCGGATGAACAGCATCAACTGCAAGGGTAAGCCTATGCTCTGCTTCTTTAATTGCATCTACGGCTACACCAAAACGGAAGATGAGAGGAAGTTCAAATTCTTCAAGCTGTAAATCTGTGTTTATTACATTACCCTGCCCCGCGCCAACGGTGGTAACAACAAGTATGTCCCTGCCCTGGAGTCTCATTTTAGGACCAAAGTTAGAAATGCTGGCGGCAAGCCTGAACTGATTTAAGAATGGAATGGTGTAAATAGTTCCGATGTCGAAAGCAAAACCGATAGCGTTTTCATTCCATATATATTCATTTATATATTTTGCGTTAAAACCAATTGCAAATTCTTCTGTAAGAAGCCGCGCGTAAGACAAACCGATTACAACCGCGCCGGCTGAAAACATTTCGCCGGTTCCTTCAGGCTGCTGAAGTGTCCGGACTTTCATATCACCCATCGACATTATTGAAACAAAAGCGCCAATAGTGCCGAATTCATTTATGTTCATGCCAAAACCGGCGTAGTCAAGATTTACATCGCTTATCCAATCGACATGGTTAAAGTAAGCCTCGCGCGAATACATTTTTGCAAGACCCGCAGGGTTCCAGTACATTGCGTTTATATCATCGGCAAGAGCGGTATAAGCGCCGCCCATACCAATTGCGCGCGGTCCAACGCCAATCTTCAAAAACTGGGCGGATGTTGTGCCCGATTTATTTAGCTGCGCGCCCCCAATCTGCGCGTTAGCAACACCTGCAAAAGATAAGCAGACAATTATAATTATAGTTCTGTAAAATTTCATCGAAATCTCCTTATTAAAAACGGAGTGCAAAATTTTTGTTTTCATTTTATACCTCGCATCCTTATTTAATTAGAGCAAATTTAATTAGCTTTTCGCCTACACCCGGCGCATCAATATGCGCAAAGTAAACACCGTAGGCTACACTAAAACCATCTTTATTTAAAAGATTCCAAAATTCTCTGCCGTTTTGAATTGTAACATCATGCTGTAATGTTTGAACATGCTCACCGCTTAATGTAAATATTCGGATAGTACATTGAGGCGGAAGATTTTCAAAATAAATACGGCGCTCGCCACGCTGCTGCCCCGGCAGTTTTGTAGTCGGTTCAATTTCATTCACACCTATATATGGATTCGGAACTACATAAACGTTATCAAGACCGGATTTTGCATTTTCACTGCTGTACTTAGCTCCGTAAGTTTTAAATGAAAACTTATCCTTCGTGTTAAAAGACCGTTTTGTTTTGAAGATAAAAATATCTCCATCTGTCGGAAGGATAGCTACGATGGTAGTATCTTCCGGTCGGGCAAAAGTTACACCCCATGTAAGCTCGTTTGGATTGCCTATTGCATTAGGTTTGAATAAAATAATTTCCTCTGCTAAGGTCCATGCTGTATCTACTTTCGCAATATCTCTTAAGAATGTTTGTATTCTTACCGGTACTCCGGTGGTGATGTCGCTAACGGAATACTTAACCGGGAATTTTTTAGCACCGCCGGTAACCTGTATAATTGCGGTATCTATATAAGAAGAAGAAAATTTTATCTCGTAATCAGCAGGGAATTTTTTAGCCCCGCCAATCGTGCCTTCTTTTATAATCCAGCGGAGGTTTGAATTTCCTTCAGACCATCCGGTTTTTGCGGAATCAACCTCAAGTTTAGGATTATTTCTTACTTTTACTTTTAAGCCTTCGAAAGCGGGGTTACTATCCTCGAAACTTAAATTTTTACTGTCGTTAACAGGGTAATATCTAAAGGTAATCAAGTATACCTTATTCTTAGTCATTGCACCTGTTGCGGTTCTTCTAATTGAACCTCGCTCATAGTTAATACGATAATCCACATCCTTTGTGTAAACTAGTCCAGCACCAGAATCTCTCACCACCAGTTGATCATCATCAGAAATATTTGCATAACTTAGAGCCGTAAAATTAGTATCATATAAATAAAACGTTTGAGTTACCGCGTCTGAATTAAGTACCGAATAATTCAAACCCGCCACGGGTGTTCCGTTATAGTTATATGTAGAATCAAAAATTAATTCGTAGTTCCCGTTATCAGGTACCGCAAGATCATCAATTATTTTTATCGAAATATCACCTGTTCCTATTCCGGTATCGTGCATTAAATTTAAATCGCTATAGACAGGCGCAACATAACCGCTGGCACGGGGACCGGGGATAACCTGCGCTGTATTCAAATCAAATTTATAGCGGCTTGTAATTGGGTCGACTGTAATCTTTTTTGTTGTTTCAGTCGGCGGAATTCCGATTGAATCCCCATGATCATAAGCAACAACGGCATAATAATATGTCTGCCCATTAATCACATTATTCGAATCAACAAAACTATGGACGAGCCCTGTATTATTTCCGAGATAATAGTGAATGCCTCTCTCCTGGTAAGCAATCGGATGATAACCTTTCCACGGGCTTTCAATTTGGGCAGTCCAGGTGCCGTCATGATTGTAATCTTCATAAGGTTCCCCTGTTTGCCATTTGCCATCACCGTTCAAATCGGTAAACGGCTCATCAACTATTGAAAGGTCCCATTTAGCGTCTCTACCATTTGCGTCTTTTAAAGGTTCACTTAAAAATGAAGAACCTTTGCCATCCGTAATTTTTTGGATGTCGTTAAAATTAGGATCGGTACTTCTATAGACGACATAACCTTCAAAGTCTTTCCCGGTAATCGGGTCTTCGCTTATTTCGGCTTTTGTATCCCAATAGAGAGTAACTTTTTTATCGCCGGGTACAGCAGTGAGTGTTGGAATTTGCGGAGGACGGAAAAAACGATAGTTATTATTATAAATAGTTTGAACCGTTTGAGCGGATGTTAACAAATCTTCAAGGTCCTCACCAAGCAAAAGAGCCATGGAAATTCTTTTTGTTTCACCTTTTTTTAGAGAAATATAACCGGAGCCGAAAATAAAAACGATATCGGCATTCTGCTGAATATTTCCAAAGTTTCTCGGTAATGAACGATTCCACATCGATTCGTCATTTGAAATTTTATCATTACTCCATGACCATGAGTTAAAACTTGTCAATCCAATCTGATCAGCTTCATCGAGATCGGTCAATTCAAAGTTCGGTTCACCTGGGAAAAGCGGATCAAGAGAACCGTCGGCTAATTTTCTTCCGGCTGTTGGAACACCGTCGCCTTCACCCTCATCATTAGTGTTCGCCACGCCGTCAATGCCAACATCGTGCAAAGCTGCTTTCCAATCGCCGTCATTATCAATACCATCGTTCTGACGCTCATCGAACATCCCGTCACCGTCGTCATCAATAAGATTTTCGGCATTACCCGGGCTTTCGAGAAATTTACAACCAAGGTAACCAAGAGGTAAACTTAGCGGACCAGTCATATCCGGATCCCAGAAATAAACCATACTTCTTGCATAGGGAGGAATATTTTCAACATTTACTGAATCTGTTGAATACGGAGGAATAAAAAAACCATTATCATCTGTATTTTCGGGAGAGCCGCCGCCTACATCCGGGTCACCGTAAATTCCGAAGAAAACCGAATCCAGGTCTTTATCGCTAGTATTTGTAATAGTGTAAACAAAAAATATTGCGTTTTCTGCAAGAGCATTGCTCCATTGAAACGCGCGTCCATCAACCTGAATTCCAAGTCCTAAACGTGAATAATCGGAAGTAAATGGGAAGTAAGGAAACTCCCTGTTATCACGATCATCCATAGACCAGAAAACTTCGAGATCAGCATTGGTAGCGTCCTGAGATAGGTAACCGGGCCAAACATATTTGCCCGCTGTTGGGTTGTACCAGGTTCGTGGCCAACTGTCAGGTTTGCCATCCCCATTCAAATCCTCGGCAGGGTTGGATGCCATTAAATCCTGGTCAGGGTCTGAGTAACCGGGTAAAGGCTGCCACTGCCATAAGGTATCACCATTAGGACTTACTTCCCGTAATTGAGGACTTGCATAGTCAAATAAACCATCCGAAATAATGTGAAGCGGACTTCCGTTTTTTGCACTCGGAACAGATGCACCCACTATAGGACCGAACTGAAAAACGTACGAGAGGTTTTTCCAAACAAAATTATTTATGCCTCTTATTAAGCCAAATCCCGGCGCTATACCGCCGTAGTTATAAACGTCGGTAGAAATTTTATTTCCGTTCATAAAATATGATTTTCTTCTTTCATGAACAGAAGTTTTTTCGAGGGAAGTGTTTGATTCATTTTTCTTTTTCTCTGCCGAAGCCTGACCACTTCCCTTTGGACTATTATTAAGATAGTTCTGCATGTATTGTCTAACGGCTGCTGCATCCTGTTTTATTTTTTCTTTGTTTTGCACCTGCGCTGGTGTAAAACTGCTTACAAAAAACAGTGCGACAACTACAAATAAAAACTTTATTATTGTTTTATCTTTCATTTAATATCTCCGATAAAATTTCGATCAAAATTCTAATGACATACCGATGTTAACTTCGCGAGGCGCGAGGTAATAATCGGGTCTTGTAAAATATTCTTGCGGGGAGTGAATACCCGGAATTGTCTCGGACAATTTTTGAGTTTCTTCCGCCGAACCCTGCCTTGTTACTAAAGTGTAAGAGGCACGTCCGGTGTCTGTAAAAATAAGTCTCTCGTTTAATACATCGAAAAGGTTATAAATCTTTAAGAAGATTGTTATACCGAAACCTTTAAGTGAAAATTGTTTTTCGGCGAGAAGATCAACTCTCGATTGTGTTGGGCGGCGCCCGCTGTTAGTTCTAAGGAAAACTTGCTGGTCAAGTATCTGGGGTGTGTAAGGCAAACCACTGCCAATGCGCCCCACAAGTGTTACATTCCAGTTATTTAATTCACCGATTGAAACTGTCCCATTTAGCGTATGAGTTTGATCCCATCCGAGATATACCGGAATTTTTTCACTCTGTCTTCCGGATGATAGATCGAGGAAAAATGCGTCCGTATTTGTTTCATTACCTTCCGAAACAGCAAATGTGTAATCAAGAGTAACACTCAGCATATCTTGAGGTGTTCTTCTTTTTGTTAAAGATAATGTTAAACCTTTGCTGTTTGCATAATCCTTATTTACATATTTTAAGTAGGTTTCGCTTCCGCTAATTCTAATCTGTTGTACGGCGAGCAAGTCTCTAACATCTTTATAATAGCCGGTAATATTAAATGCCAAATCTTCAAACAACTGCTGCTGTAAACCTATCTCATAAGTAACAGTTTTTTCCGGATTAAGATTTGCGTTACCGAAAGTAGGAGTGCCAATAGCATAGCTATATTTGAAATCGGGGTTGGTGTACAAATTTCTGAAAGGAGGCATCTGGAAAAAATGTCCGTATGAAAAATGTATTATCCCCTGGTCTGTTATCGGGAAAGAAACACCAATTCGAGGACTAATCTGTTGTTTGCTCGGAGCCTCAGCCAACAATCCGTTTTTATCAACATAAGGTGGAAGGTTTGGATTATTTGGCGACGGGTTAAATATGTCTGTCGAATAACGGGAATTAGCTTTGAAAAAATCGTAGCGTAAACCGACATTTATTATCAAACTTTCAAACTCCATTTTATCTTGCACATAACCACTGAGAACGATTGGATATTTTGTGTATAAATCGTGGTTGGCGGTTAAAAGCGAGGGGATAGTTGGAGTAATATATTGTGTTGAGTCGCGCAGAATGGTAAAGTTTTCAAAATCAAGGGTATGATTTTCAAACATGGCGCCAAATTTTAATTCGTGATTTTTATTCAACTGGCTCACAATGTCGAACTTTCCTGCCCATGTAGATGAGCGCTGATAATATTGCCCGTTATTCGTTCCTCCCGAGAGAAATGTGTAGTTTGCCGCCCGGTTTGATTTATAATCCGGTTGGTAATTCGGGTCGGCGCGTAAACCGTTAACCTGTAGCCCCGGGTAGTAATCAACTGCGTTACCGCCTCCATCAAGTAGAGGGAATAAAAATTGTTTATAATCGTTAAGATTGTACGATGCCCGTAAAGTGTAAAAAGTTTTATTGCTTAAAGCGTGTCTTGCTTCGAGGGAGTTTAACAAACCCCATTCGTAATTATTATAAATTGCATCCGGGTTATATTTATAATCGTGGTTGTAAAATTTATAATTTGATTTTGAATAGAGCATATCATAATTAATTTTTACAGCTTTGAAGGGTTTGAAAGTAAGTTTTGCTGTAGTGCTAAGTTCACGGCTTGGATTCATCGATACGATTGAGCCGTCACCCGATTTTGAAATTCTAATATCGTTAGGATTTAGCGGATTGCGGTAAACCGAGTCATAAATTGTATGCTCGCGAATTCCGTACAAATAACCTTTGCTCTGTTCCAACCTGCCCGATACAAAAAAGTTTACTCTTGATTCAAGGAATGGAATCGGACCGCTTATAGTACCTTCGAAAACCGATTTATTAACCGGATTGATATCATCAATATTAAAGAATATATCTTTGTGCGTACTTAAATAATCGCCGCTGTATGCAGAAATTTTTCCCCGATACTGAGAGCCGCCTTCTTTTGTAATTGTGTTAACAATACCGCTCAAAGCATTTCCGTATTCAGCGTTAAATGTACCGCTCACTACCGAAAGTTCTTGTATAGCGTTAGTGGCAATGTTCACTGTTTTTGTGTTGTCAAACGGATTTGAAATTGACACACCGTTTACAGTGTATTGAATTTCAGTAGAACGACCGCCTCTGATATGCAGCTCGCCTCCCGCACCCTGAACAATACCCGCCTGTAATGTTAACAGTTGGTTAACCGATTCAACCGGCAAACTTGCGATTTGGTCAGCGTCCACTACAACCTGCGATGAAGTTAAATCTTTTCTAATAAGCGGGTTTTCTGCTTCAACAACTATAGTCTGCAGTTCAATGGTTTCGGTAGTCAGTTGTACGTCGAGTTTGGTTGTAAAGTCAACCGCAATTTTTACATTTGTAAAACTCTTACGGGTAAAACCTATCGCGGAAAAATTAACCGTATATGCGCCGGGAGGGAGATTATTTATAAGATAATATCCATCCACGTCTGTTGCGGCTCCATAATTTGTGCCTTCCAATATTACATTCACACCGGGAATCGGCTCACCGGTTTGTGAATCTTTTACAGAACCGGAAAGTTTACCGGTTGTACCTGAAAATATTGGTGTGGAAATTAAACATAATAAGAAAAAAAGGAACAGTAGCCTTTGAATCATTTAATCCTCCGGGAATAAATAACTGAGAAATGAGTTTCTTAATATATAAGATTGTTAGCAGAGAAATATTTGCCATGCTTATATAAACTAACAATGTAGGTGAAAAAATTTCAGCAAAATTAAGTATAACACCTTAATGACGCAAGTAAAAATATTTATATTTCACTTTAATACTTCTTCGGCGCACCAAGAATATTAAATTTCATAATATATTTTTAAATAGTGATAATCATTCCATTTTTTTTCGGCTGAAAAGTAGACCGGTTTGTATTCATACTCCTCTAACCTGGACGAGACAGAACCAAATTATTTGAGATGAGTGATTGAATGGTTATCCGTTAGCTAACGGATCATTCATTCATGCTTTTTAGTCTTTTAGTTTGCAAATATTCTGCCGTGTATTAGCAAGAATATTAGTGTTAAGGTACTATTAAGAAAAATATCACTTCATACAATCATATGTTTTTTTACCCCGGCATGAATGCCGTACAATCAAAATAGGTTTTTGCAAATTACAGTTAAGACATCTAATATCATTACTTCATTACTTATTCAAAATACGTTTGACTTTTTTCATCTTTTGATATTTCGAATAATAATTTTATCTGACTTTCCTTTGTGCGCGCAGTTGAAAGGGGCGGAAGGTTGTCAACTGGAAAAAATTCAGCCCCGGCTGTTTCTATGCTGTTTTTACTTTCACCACCAATTATTCTGCAAAGAAAAAATATTTTATACACATGAAACGGATAAAACGGCGAATGTCCCTGAACAGTTCTATCCATTAATGCGCCAAGTTTGTAAGCCTCAACCTTATAACCAGATTCTTCAAATACTTCTCTTTCAACAGCCTCACGGGGCGATTCATTTGGGTCAGCCCAGCCGCCCGGCAGAGTCCATCCACCGTCCGATATTTCCTTCACAAGAAGCACCATGTCATCTTTAAACACTACACCTCTAACATCAACTTTAGGGGTTGAGTATCCTCTTTCATCCATCAAAAGTTTTGTAACTTTTTGCAAATCTTCATCGGATTGATGCGCTATAATCTCCGAAGCAATTAATTGAAGTTGTTTATATCTGTCGATATCAAATTCGTTCTGACAATAAGTTAAACCGCTTTGTGCAATTGTTTGAAGTTCTTTTGCCCACTTTAACCAAATTGGCTCCATAATTTTTCATTCCACTTTAAATTATAAATAACAGGGCCAATGTTAATAATAAAATTCTAATTTTTACACCACTTTTATATAACCGCCGCGTCGCTTAATTTTGACTAAAATTTTTTAATTTTTATGATAATAAAAATAATTGAACATAACTCGAAAGAATATAAAGAAGAAGTTAACCTCCGGCACAAAATTTTACGCGAACCTCTCGGGCTAAATTTTAGTGATGATGAATTGGCAGCCGAAAAAAGTCAATTTCATCTTTGCGCATTTGATGAAGCGAACAAATTATTAGGCTGCTTGCTTCTAAACCCTACGAGTGGTACTAAAATTAAAATGCGGCAGGTTGCTATTGAACAAAATCTGCAAGGGAAAGGAATTGGAAAAGCCCTTGTTCTCCAATCTGAAAAATTGGCTGTTTCGCTTGGATATGCTGAAATCATTCTGCATGCCCGTGAATCTGCGATTAAGTTTTACTTAAAACTCGGTTATAAAGTTATCGGGGAATCTTTTATGGAAGTAACCATTCCCCATTATAGAATGAGCAAAATTTTATTGTAATTAACCTCCTTTATTTTCGATAGCGGATTTTGCCTTCAACGATTGTTAATAAAATTGAATTGTCATCATTCAACAAAACAATATCGGCATCTTTTCCTATTTCCAACGAACCTTTTTTATCGTCTATCCCGAGAACTTTTGCCGGATTGATAGAAACAGAGTTTATTGCTTCTTCAAATGTGCATCCTGTAAATTCTTTAAACTTAAATGCAATGTTGCCCAAACTTGTAGTTGAGCCGATTAATGTTCCATCAAAATAACGTGCGGCACCTTTAACAGAATTATACTCTTTACCGTTGTAAATATATTTTCCATCCGGCAAACCGATACCATGCATACCATCAGTTATGCAGACGCATCTTTCTGCCCCGAGTAATTTATACAGAATTTTTACTGTACCAGGGTGAAGGTGATGGCCATCGCTTATTATTTGTGCGGTTATTGTATCACTTTCAAATATTGCCGTAAGCGGAGATGGAGCGCGGTGATGAAACGGCGGCATTGCATTAAAAATATGTGTAACATGATTAATACCGGAATCAAATCCTTTTTTTGCTTCTTCATAATCCGCATCGGAATGAGCAAATGAAGGGACGACATTATTGGCTTTTAATTTTTTTATGATTTCAAGATTTCCCTTTAATTCAGGAGCAATTGTCATCATCTTTAGTGAATCACTTGAAGCGATAAATATTTCTTCGAGTTTTTCTGCTGATGATTCATAAATACTATCGGCGGCAAGCCCCCCTTTTTTATTAACATTAATAAATGGTCCTTCAAGATGAACACCAAGCATCATAGCTCCGCTCAAATCTTTATTTGTCCATTCGCGCGCTAATTTTAGGTGAGCGTTTCCTTCAGCCGGTTTTACAACGGTTGTTCCGAGAAATGCTGTTGTTCCGGTTGCGGCAAGAGTTTTGGATATTGCACGCAGAGCTTCAACCGTATTATCAAGTACATCCGAACCGCCTGCTCCCTGGATATGCAAATCGATAAAACCGGGAACTATTATATTATTTTTTACGTCAATAATTTCTGAATCATCCGGGGCACTAATATTTTTTTGAATCTTAGAAATGGTTCTGCCCTCGATTAATATATCAAAAGGGAGATCACTTAATTTATTATACAGTCTACAATTTTTTAATAATAGCTTCTTCATAAAATCTTTCGTATGCAGCATAGGTAAGTGTTCTGTGCCGCTAATAATTAGTTAATTAAACACCAGCAATTCTTGTTTTGTACTCGGCGAGAGCTTCATCCAATCTTTCTTTTGCGGTTGTATCACCTGCATTATGCGAAGGATGGATAAAAAGTTTTACTCCCCTATCCGCCAAAATTTCTGCGACAGTTGTTACAGTCATCCACACGGCTGTTACAAAAGCCATTGTAGAAACCGGACCTATTTTGTCTTTATGATTTTTTAGCTCAACCGAAGCATCTTCGATAGGGGCGCAAGTATCAACAACAATATCCGCAATATCAAAAATTGTTTTGCCCGATGAATGTCTTGTCTTTTTTCCTTTTGCGGCGGCGGCAGAACCGAAAACAATAACCTTCATCCCTTTTTTCTTCGCTTCCAACGCAATATCAATATTTACATTGTTTATACCTGAATGAGAAAATAACCACATACAATCATTTTTATCAAAGTTGTATCCCTTCATTATTTCCACACCGTAACCTTCAACTCTTTCGAGAAAAACAAACTGATGCACACCCATTTGTCCGGTTATATTTGTAAAAAATGTCAATGGCAGTTCAACCATCGGATGGAAACCGACAAAGCCGCCAATGCGTGGATACATCTCTTCAATCGGTAGAGTTGCATGTCCGCAGCCGAAAGTATGAACCCAATGTCCGGCTTCAATTGTATCCGCCATTGCCTCGGCTGCCTTTTTAATATTTTCTAATTGAGTGGCTTCTATTTGTAACATTATTTTTCTAGTGTTATTAAGCCATTGTTTTGCAAGTTTCATTTTTTCTCCAAATTATATTTTAGTTTTATCTGAAATATTTTTTAATGCAAAAGATAAAATTATTGTAATTAGTATTAAACTTATAAGTAAAACCGCTGTGAAATATTTTATACCGTATGCTTGTGCAATTACACCGGTTGCATAATTTATTATCATGTTGCCGCTTAAAGCAATTACAAGCGCTATACTAAACGCTGTGCCTGATAGGTGTTTGTAAATATCGCCAATGTAACCGAGCACAACAGGAAATGCGGCGGCAAACCCGATGCCGAGCAGCACTAATCCAAAAATAGCTGTGCTATATGATGAAGTAAACATTAATATTGTTGTACCGGCAAAAGCTATTGCAATGCAAGCGTAAAGCACTTTGTATGATGATATTTTTTTCAGTATGCCGCCAAGCAATAACCGTGTTACAGTCATGCCTACTACAAAATATGAAAGCGCAAATAAAGCTTTGTCCGGTTCGGTTTTTAAATCGTTTATTAAGTATGTAGTCGTCCAGTTATTTACAATTCCTTCAAGACCGCTTTCGAAAAACAAAACAAACCCGAGAAGTAAAAGTGATGTTTCTTTTATTAAACCAACGCCTTGTTTAATTGGCAGTCCCTGTGGTTGTTTCGGTTTTGGAAATTTTACAAATAAAAAATAAAAAGCCGGTAAGAGAATAAATATCCCCACACCTGCAAGAATTGAATCGTACTGATACGATTTGGATAAAGCGCCGAGTAAAATAGGCGTACCAAGCGCTCCAATTCCAAAAAACACACCGAGCAAACTAAGATTTGCACCTTTACCTTCGTCGCTGATATCCGCAACAAGCGCGTTTGTGCCGCCATTAAGCACTCCGCCTCCAAAACCGATTAGAAATATCGATATTTGAAGAATATAAAATTCGCTTGCGAAAGCTATGCCTTCTAATCCAATAAGTACGAGAAGTGAGCAAATAATTAACATATTTTTATAACCGTACCTATCAACTACAGGACCAAAAATAATGGAACCTGCAAGTATTCCGAAAGGAAGTAAAGTAGCTAATGTTCCGGCGGTAATCTCATCTATTACAAAGCGTGCAGTAATTGAAGGAAGAATAGCCCCGAGCGAAATTAATACTATCCCGAATAAAAACATCCCAAGACATGCGGCTGAAAAAACAAGTTTTCTATTATACATACTTTTTTACGATAATATTTAATTACTAAATAGAGTCCGACAGTACCAATTATTTATTCAAACAAATTAGTTTCGCACTAATAATATTTTCGGTTTCATCTAACTTTTGCACTTCGATAGTTTGATATGTTGCTGCGCAAACTTTTTATGGCTCGGCAAGCTGAGTTCAAGTTTTTAACTTTTTAAAGCCAGGTAACCGGCACCGTAAAGTCCTGCATCACCGCCGAGTTCCGATGCTACAAACGAGACCTGTTTAATACTTATTGGTTGTGCCCATTTACGGGCTTCATCCATTATTGCGTCCAGAAAATGAACAGCAGGGCCAAAAACACCACCGCCCCATATTATTTTTTCGGGGTTAAATAAACTTACAAGATTGGCGGCTGCCATTGCCCAGAACTCAACTGCAATATTTAAGGTTCTTACTGCAATAATATCATTATTTTTTTGAGCTTCAAAAACATCATGAGCTATTATGTTTGTTTTATTAGCAAGGATGCCATTATAAACTTTGTCCTCATACAATAACTCTGCTGCAACTTTTACAATACCTTCCCCCGAAGCATGATATTCAAAACAACCGCATTGAATATATTTATTATGAAATGGTCTATTGAGTGCAAGCCAACCTATTGCCCCGCCTATATCATTTGAACCCCGAAGCACTTCACCATTTACCAAAATTCCCGCGCCTATCCCTGTTCCAACAGCAAGAAAGATAGCGTCTTTACAACCTTTTGCCGCACCTTTCCAAACTTCACCGAGAATATAACACGCCCGGTCACTATCAATTTTTATTTTAATTTTATCATCATCGACAGCTTTTTTTAATTCGCCCATCAAAGGATAGTTATCCCAACCTTTAATATTAGGCGCCCACACTTTCCCGGTTTTTAGATAACTGATTCCGGGGACACACACACCGACGGAATCAACTTTTACATCACTTTGTTTTAATAATTTTTTAAGCTGTTCGGTTATTAAATTACCAACTTCTTCCCCTTCCCTTTTATCAAGTGAAATAGTTTCTTTGATTAAAATTTCCCCTGCATCTGTAAAAAGAGCCGAAGAAAGTTTTGTTCCGCCTAAATCTAAACCTATAACTGCCATAATAAACCTGTTTATTTTTTATGATTATTTTTCACTTACTGGTAGCTTTTAATCTTTCGAAACTATACCCTCTATTTTTTAATTCGGTTATTAATTCATCCATCCGATTATAAAACTTATCGGTTCTCCTCGGATCGGTACCAAAATGAGTAAGAAGCAAAAATCCGTTCATACCATTTTTATCTGTCCGCTCAAATCTTAAAATTCTCGCAAATATTGTATCAGAAGAAAAATACCCCTTACCAAGTTCGGGTATCGACCAGTCCTGATTTGAGGAAGTCCCCGGGGTAAAATTTATAAGCTGCAATCCAAGTTGTTTTGTCCATTGACTAATAGTATCATTATACCATTCATACGGCGGGAGAAAATATGGGGACTCTTCTTTTGTTATACCGAACTTATTCATCTCGGCATAATTATTTAAAACATCTTGTGAGAATTGATCGAAGGAAATTAAGGTAGAATCACGATTATCCCATGGCGCATATAACAAATGCTTATCGGAGTGGGCTCCTAAATAATGACCTTTTGTTTTTAACTCTTTTATTATTACTGCAAATTTTGGGTTTCGATAAAAATCTCCCGTTAAAAAAAAACTTCCTTTGATTTTGTGTTTTTCAAAAACAGCGGAAAGAGTCTCATAACCTTCCGCAAATTCGTGCCCGGTAAAAAAAAGGTATATTGTTTTTTGTGTGGTATTCATTCTAACCAACGCACCTTTAAAGTATGTGCAATCGCCGCAATAGTCAGAAAACTCTTGACTATAAGAAGGGATAAAAGATAATATAGTTAATAGTAGTAAAATCAGCATTTTGGTCATTGTTTTACCATTAAATTAATATCTCAAATTTAACTTATTTTTTATCACATATAAAAGTTAAGTGTTAAATTTGATTAATTATTTTCAGAAAGTTTTTATGTCTTTTTTTCTTGGTATATCGGGCAAATATTCTTCTAAAGAATTTGAGTTCATTAAGAACACATTTCGAGAGAATAATATTTTGGATAATAACTCCCTACTGCTGGGATATAACGGAATTCAAGAAACTCTAAAAATAAAAGTTATAGGGAAATCCGGATTCATCTTATGCGGGATAGGGATCTCACCGGAATGTGAAAAGTTATTAGAGCCAAATGATTGGGAATTAATTTTGTCACAGAATCAAGACAACATTAAAAAATTAAATGGACATTTTGCGGGGATAGTTTTTAATGAAAGTGAAATAAAATTATTCAATGATACCTTTGGACTAAGAGAAATATATTATTGTAAAAAAAAGGATGCTCTTTTTTTCTCAACAAGGTTGGATATACTTGCAAAACTAATTAATGAAAATGAACCTGATATTAAAACATTAAGTTCAACCTGGCAGCTTACAAATCATTTTGGGTACGAAAGTTTAGTTCAAAATATAAACCGGTTAGGACCAGGGGGGGTAATACTTAAAAACGAAAATAACATTTCAATTACACAAACACATGCATATAAAACGGAATTTGCAAATGGAGTAGATGCTCAATGTGCAATATCGGTATTGAAAAATTTAACTTTGCTCCCGATACGAGGAAATAGTAATCTTTCACTTGCCTTGTCAGGTGGGTTGGATTCACGAGTACTTCTAACGCAGCTTATAGAAAATAAACAAAAATTTTCGGTGCATACTTTTGGGGATGATAAGCAACCGGATGCAATAATTGCAAAACGTTTATCATCATATTACAAACTTGAACATATGTTTTTCCCTAATAACATACCGCCAAAAGAAATTTTAGTTGAAAGTCTTAAATCTATACTCGGTCAAACACTACTAACAATGCCTGCTTCCGAAACTCTGCACATGAAAAATCATGGGGAAGTTTATAAAAATGGAAAATTTATAATTGACGGCGGATATGGAGAAATTCTGAGGAGAGAACTACTAAACAAAGTACTGTTGTTTGAAAAAGAAGCCATACTACAGAACAATTTTTCAAAAATAATTCCACTTCTCCGTGCGCATCGTGCTGATATTTTTCGCGATGAAATAGTAATGATGATGGATGAATATTTAGTTGATGAAATTGAAAACGCATGTTTTCAACTGCCCGAGCCAAAATTAATTGGGGTGGAACATTGGCTTGACTATTTTGCTATAAAAAGAAAAATGCCTAATGTTAATGGTCCCGGACAAGCCGCCATGGATTTACTTGCCCCCGGATATATGCCCTTTGCTCAAAAATCATTACTCGATGCAGGATTTTTATTATCCCCTGCCGTGAAAAAAAACGGCAAGATATTTCGATCGCTTATTTCGGGAAGTAATTTGAAACTTGACAAATTTCCGCTTGTTAAAAATCAAATAGTATACCCGTACAGCTCATCATCACTAAAAGCAAGACTTATTACCAGAATTAAAAAACAGCTTGGTTTTGTTTACAATGACCCGATACGAAATAACATGCTGGATTTATTAAAAGACTACATTGTGGAATTAATTAATTCTGAAAAGATTAAAAACTACGCCCTATATGATTTGAAAAAAATCAGCAAAATTGTAGACGGTTATTATTCCGAAAAAAAAACTTTTGCATACGAGTTAGATTGGTTTTTAACATTTGAGTTGTGGCGGCAATCGTTACACAACTGATTCATCTAATTTTGTATAAGTTTTATAAAATCATGATTGTCTGCATGTAATTTATTTTTTTCGAAGTGTGTGATACCTTCTTCATCTGCAGCAATTAAATCGGTGGTTAAATCAATAAATAAACCATGTTCAACTATTCCTGCCCGGCTGTTAAGGAGTGTTGAAAGAAAAACCGGGTCATCAATTTTTCCGAAGTTACAATCAACAATAAAGTTATTTTGATCAGTATTTAATACTCTTCCATCATCGTGTTTTCTGACTGTGGCGAAACCGCCGAGTTTTTTCAAGAATTCCATTTCAAGATTAGCGGCAAACGGGATAACTTCAATTGGTAAAAACCAGTTTGTCCCAAGCGTGTGTGACAGTTTTGAAGCATCAACAATAATAATATTTCTCTTGCTTGCCTGGGCTAATACTTTTTCCCTAAGCAATGCAGCGCCGCCGCCTTTAATTAAATTTAACTTCGAATCAACTTCGTCTGCTCCATCTATTGTAATATCAATCTCAGTCTCTTCATCAAATGTTATCAGAGGAATATTCAGATCGCGGGCTAATTTTTCACTAATCGAAGAACTGGGAATACCCCTAATATTTTTTAATCTTCCATCTTTTATTCTTAGTGCAATTTCTTTTATAGCAAAAGTTGTTGTTGAGCCTGTTCCCAACCCGACAATCATTCCGGTTTCAATAAAATCTACAGCTTTTAATGCCGCTGCTTTTTTAAGTTCATTTTTATTCATTTTGTACCAAAAGTTCTTTTTTTTTACCGAAAATATAACAAAAAGAAATTATCTGTAAGGCTTTCAGCAAAAAAAAGTTGAATTTCCATTTTAGGAGAAAATTTTTTTTTATATTAGCAAAAATAAATATTGCATTATATGTTGAAATCCAAATTATCGCCGACTGTTTTTTTTATTTTGCTGTTAGTTTGTTTTTCATACTTATATTCTCAGCCCGCTTCTATCTCCCACAAAGATGTTTCCACATGGAAACTTGTACCTTCCCCAACAAGAAGCACTGTCCACTTCCTTTTCTGTACACAAAAGAATAAAATAATAGCTGCCGGACGCGAATTAGTTGAATACAACGGAACAGAATGGGTTATCCCGAAAAAACAGCCCCCAATAAATTCAATCGATTTAATGTATATGATTGATCGTGATAATATTTGGTTTTGCAGCAATACAACCCTCAATGATTCGGAATTATATTTATTCGATGGAAAAAGCTATAAAAAAGTTAATCATCCGTTAGCCAACCATATTTTGAAATTGTTTTTTTATAAAAACAAAAAGGGATGGATTGTTGGCGATAGGGAGATCGCATACTACGATGGAAAGAAGTGGGATATTCTCAACTTTCCATTTATGTCGATTAGAAGTTTTATCGGAATAAAAGAAAAAACAGCGACAGTAATCAGCAATAAAAACAAATTATGGATATATAATGGTAACGAATGGCATCAACATCTCGGGGAAATAGATTTTTATTCTCTTTGTTTTGTGGAAGATGGACATTTCCTCGCATTGAGCAATAACCTTTTGTATGAGTACAAAAACAGTAAGTGGCGTATCCATTCATCATTACCCTTTGCTGAAAGGATAACAAATATTTTTGTTTTAAATCCGAAATCGATTTGGGCCAGCGGCATTAACGGTTTTGTATGTCATTATAACGGTACAGAGTGGAAGATAATCAAAACGTCTTTTGAAGATGATGTACACGATTTGTTGATGTTGTCTGATGATGAAGGTTGGTGCAGCGGTGATAACGGGAATTTATACCACTATTCAAAAGACACAACTACCTATGTTGTAAAAGATCGTGCTGGTTTTGATTTGTGGGAAATTGTGCGCCACGGCTCCGAAATTAGTGATGAGTACGGGGTTGCAATTGATGACATCAATGGCGATGGTTTAAAAGATATTTACGCTGTTTGCATTTTTGAACCAAACCGTTTGTACATTAATTATTGTAAACCAAAAAACGGAATTAAGGAATTCAGGTTTAAGGATGAGGCGGTGACTCGAAATGTTACCGCACTTATGGGTGATTCTGCGGTTGTTTCGTTTTCAGAAATATATCTCGGCGCCGGGTTAGCCGATGTTGATAATGACGGCGACCTGGATTTATACTTGTGCGATTTATACGGAACAAATGAGTTATTTCTGAATAACGGCTCCGGTTATTTTCGCCCGGTTTCTCTTCAAAAAAACCGTGCTTGTTCTTTAAAAGAAAGAACAAATTCGGTTGCTTTCGGCGACATTGATAATGATGGAGACCTTGATTTGTTTATCGCTAATGAGCAATCAACAAATAGGTTATTTATAAATGATGGGCTTGGTTATTTTAACGAAATTACTGAAGAGGCAGGTCTAAAATCGGAATTCGGCGGAACCTCTGCATCCTTTGGTGATATTGACGGAGATAATGATCTCGATCTGGTTGTGGTCAATTGGTCAAAACCAAACCTCTTATACAGAAATGTTACAATAAACGGGAAGGTAAGTTTTGAAAATATTTCAGCTCAATCAGGCATTGAAGGATTACCATATACAAAAAGTAATGCCGCGGTTTTTGGAGACGTGGATAATGACGGAGATCTTGATCTTTTTATTACGAATAGGAAAGCGCCAAATAAATTTTACTTAAACAGGGGTAACGGCACATTTGAAGATAAATCTGAAAAGTTTATTGGTATTGATACTTTATTCAGTTATGGGGCTACATTTGGAGATTTCGATAACGACGGATTTATTGATTTATATGTTGCCAATATAGGCGGAAATATTTTTTATAAAAATATTAGCGGTAAATTTTTTGACGATAAAACAATAGAGTTCGGCGCGAGGTTAAACGGTTATAGTACTGGTACCGCTGCCGGTGATATTGACAATGATGGTGACCTCGATTTGTACGTTGCAAATTACGTTAATGAAAGCAGTAGATTGTGCATTAACAAAATTGATAACAATAAAAATATTCTGATTGATATTGAGGGAACTTTAAGTAATAGAGACGCTGTTGGAGTAAAAGTATTTTTTTATCAATCAGGACATATAAATGATAATAAATATTTGTTAGGATATCGGGAAATAAAAAGCGGCACCGGCTACGGCTCGCATGATTCAAAGCAAGTACATTTCGGCACAGGGAACATAAAGCTTTTTGATGTTGTAATTTATTTTCCGGCAACCAAAATAGAAAAAAAACTTTATGGTGTTACTGCCGGAATTACATTAAAAATATTTGAACAAGATGGCTTTGCAAGAATAAAAAGCAGGTTGTACTCATTATTAAACAGGTTGTTTTGTGATCCCGAAAATCAGATTGAAATAACAAAGCTTTTTATAGTTATCACTTTGTGTTTTATCTCTTTCAAATCAGGAAGAAAAAAATATAATTGGAAATTTAGGTTAATTACATTACATATTTTCATAGCGGTTTTGTACTTAATACAGGTCTATATTTTTATTCACCGGGAGTTTTTCCTTTCCACGGTTGTTCCCTTGGCTTCAATTATTGTCTTTCTAACTATTATCCATCTTTATTTTGAACGTATTGTTATGGTTAAACTATCTAAAATAGAAAAACAGGCGACAAGGGACCGCATAGCAAGAGATTTACATGATGATCTTGCCGCCACATTGGGAAGTGCTATTATTTATTCCGGCACTGTTAAAACTAACGTAGATAGAAATATTACACCCGAGAAGGAAATATTTGGGAAAATATATACTCTTCTGCTCGAAGCCGCGGAATCGATAACCGATATAGTATGGACTATATCTCCAAAATATGATAGAGTGGAGGATCTTATTTCAAGACTCAACACTTTTATAATCGATTTTGCAAAAAGCAATAAAATACAACCAAGTATTGAAACAAATCTTACCAATGCTGGGGTAACAATAAAAGATGATGCAAAACGAAATATTTTTTTAATTTTCAAAGAAGCTATGCATAATGTTGTAAAACATTCGGAAGCCGATAAAGTTGTTTTTAATGTGTATGATGAAAATAAAATTCTTCATATTAGCTTAAGAGATAACGGCAAAGGTTTTGATGATATACCCGGAAGTAATAAACTAAATTTATTGTCTGGCAACGGATTAATTAATATAAAAAAACGAGCGGAGGATATCGATGCAAAACTTCAAATAAATTCAAATTCCAATTTTGGAACTGAAATTATTATACAATACAAAATGACTTAAATGTGTTATTGAGTTTAGCGTCTTAATTGTTAAGTTTTATATGGGAGTAAAACAAACTTTATGAATATAAAAGTATCAATTGTAGAAGATCACAAAGAGTTTAGAGAGAGCATTGCATATATCTTGAGCTCGTCAGAAGGATTTGAATGCACCGGTAAGTTTTCATCAGTAGAAGACGCCTTAATAAATATGAATTCTTCAAACGTTATTCTGCTTGATATAAATCTCCCTGGCATGAGCGGGATTGAGGGTGTGTCGCACTTAAAGCAAAAATTTCCTGAAGCATATATAATAATGCTAACCGTCTTCGAAGATAATGATCATGTCTTTAATGCCATTCTCGCAGGTGCCGATGGTTATATTCTAAAAAAAAGCGCCCCTATAAGAGTTTTACAGGCGATTGAAGATGCGGCATTGGGCGGAGCGCCTATGTCGCCTTCTATAGCTAAACAAACCGTAAATTATTTCAAAACCTTTATCCCCAAAAAAGATAAGGAAACTGTTTTAACACAGCGTGAAAAAGAAATTTTACACCTTCTTGTTCAGGGTATTGGAAATGATGAGATATCCCAAAAATTATTTATAAGCATACAGACTGTACGGAACCATGTGAGGCACATTTATGGAAAACTTCATGTGCACTCCAAAGCACAGGCAATTGTCAAAGCAATAAAGGAAAACATAGTTTAGATAAAAATGATTTGTGTGAGTCATTGATATTTTTTTTGGTTAGTTACACTAATAATAAATTAATTCATTCTCGCTATAGCGAGAGAGGTGGTGCGCGATTCTTCTTCGGGTGGGAAGAATCAACTGGAGGCTGTCATTTGACAGCCTTTTTTTGTTTAAAATATAAAAAGGGATTTCTTTTCAGAAATCCCTTTGTAAGAAAAATGATTTTAATTATTTAACTTTAAATTCAATTCTTCTGTTTAACATTCTACCATCAGTGGTTTTATTATCAGAAATTGGTTTACCTTCGCCCATACCCACAGTTGTAATTCTACTTGCGGCTACGCCTTTAGAAACCAAGAAATCTTTAACAGAGTTAGCTCTTGCAAGAGATAATTTTTGATTATAACTATCTGAACCTACATTGTCTGTATGTCCTTGAATCTCAACATTAACATCAGGATGAGTTAATAATATTTCCGCAGCATGATAAAGAATCGGGAATGATTCTTGTCTTAATGATGATTTGTTAAAGTCAAAATTAACACCGATAAGAACCCAATTCTGTTCGCCCATAGCAGCGACAGATTTATGCTTCTTAACAATTTCTTCAATCCTGTTGTAGTCAACATCAGCAGGCTCTGTAGCATATTTCTTTACAATTTCTTCAATTTTACTGTAATCGATATTTGCATTTAAGCCTTCATACAACTGACAAAGATTTGATTTATCGCCGTAACCAAAATAGTATAAGAAACCGAGATCGAAGTCCATATAAGCATCCTTAGGTGTGCCTAACAATCCGGGAGCATTAACGCCTTTTACACCAAACTGACTCGCATTGGATACAGTATGGTAATCAATTTCCATTGAAAGCTTCCAGTTTTCACCTAATCTATACTCAGCGCCAAAACCTAAGTTCATCTGCCAATCGGCATTTGACGTAGGAAGTGTTGCGGGTGTTTGATTATCGAACATCGAATATAAAAATCCAAATCCTATGTTCAAGTAGGGGGATAGTGGTTCGCATGGAACAAGGTAATAAAGAAGATCTAGATTACCACCGACTGAATTTGCGGTAACTTCAGTTTTCCCAACTTCTCCTTTCAAACTGAAATATTGCGGTTTTAAGCGTATACCAATATGTTCAGAATAATTTCTTTGAATTGATATAAAGCCGCCGTAATTTGTTTCAGTGTACTTGTAAGCTTGGTTCATACCATACGGATACATTCCGCCAAAACCAAAAGCCCAGCTTTCTTTGGCAAGCCAGCCATATTTTGAAGACTGAGCAAAAGTGCTGCTAACAAACATAATTGAAAGCACGACACTCAAGAATAATATAGTTTTTTTCATAAGTTTTCCCTCACTCAAATTGTGATTAAATGTATTAGTTATTTCAAGTTTCAATTTATTGAAGTGTTGTAAATTGTTTTCTATTAAGATATTATAAATTATCAATAAAAACAATAGTTTAAATATCATTTTATTTAATCTTTATTTTAGCCTTCATATATGTTACTTGTAATTTTCATTAGTTAAACTTATTTTTGGCATCAATTGTTCAAATATCTTATTAATTTTTATTATTGTCAACGGGGTGTAGCGCAGCCCGGTTAGCGCGCTTCGTTCGGGACGAAGAGGTCGGGAGTTCGAATCTCCCCACCCCGACATTAGAAAATTATGGCACAAAATCATTCTTTCGATATAGTATCTGAAATAGATTTCCAGGAAGCCGATAACGCTGTTAATCAGGCTCTTAAGGAAATTATGCAGCGCTACGACCTTAAAGACTCGCATACTACTATTGAGCTTAATAAAAAAGAAAAAACTATCTCCATCAATACAAAAGACGATTACAGTTTAAAGTCCAGCATAGATATACTCCAAACAAAATTTCTGCGCCGTAATATATCTATAAAAGCTTTAAAATATAACGAACCTGAAATTGCTGCCGGCGGCAGACTAAAACAAAAAATCGATCTTCAAAGCGGCGTTTCCAAAGAAAATTCGAAACTTATTACAAAACTTATTAAAGACTCCAAACTTAAAGTAACCGCACAGATACAGGACGAGCAGGTTAGAGTCCAAGCAACTAAAATTGATGACTTACAGAGTGTAATTCAACTTGTAAAAGATGCTGATTTTAAGTTCCCTACTCAATTTGTTAACATGAAATAATTATCCGGCATAAGCTACACGTAGTTTTTCTTCCCCCAAATTTTTTACAAGTTCAAAATCAGTTTCATTAACTTTTTCTACATCACCGTAATATTTATTTTCCACACTATCTTTTTGCTGCGAAGCTTTTATTGCCACCCCCGACAGAACATCAAGTTTATCTACTATTAAATTTGTTGAATCGTTAACATCAACCGTACCTTCTACAACGTAAGGTCCCATCGACATGGTTTTCTCGGCAACGTTTGCGTAAACATTAGGAAATATTACAGCTTCAAAAGTACCTGTTAAATCTTCAAGCGAAAGAAATTTCATTATCTCTCCCTTCCGCGTTCTTATTCTTTTTGATGTCATATACCATCCCACCATTTTTACTTTTTTCCCCCGAAGACGCGGCATTTCACCGGCATAACTAATTTTTATATTATTTATAATATCGCTATAAAAGTAAAGCGGATGACGCGTTACCATAAAATTAAAAGTTTCGTACTCAATGCGGCAAATTTCAGGAAGAGAGTAGTTTACGGTAGTTTTAACTTTGTTTTCTAAAAGAAATGTTTCATGCAAAAACAGGTCGTTGTATTTTTCATCCAAAAGTTTACGGCGGTAAAGATAAATATCAAGAAGCCGCATAAGCTCCGGGCGTGTTTGTTTAAAAGACGCCATTGCACCGCATTTTATAAGCAGCGCAGTTTCTTCATAACCTATACCCGTTCGAACAAGAAAATCTGCCAATGAAACATAACGACCATTTGCTTTTCTTTCCCACACTATCTTATCGATAGAAATTTTTGATAATTTTTTTACTGCCATAAAACCAATTCGTATTGAGTTTCCTGCACCCGTATATTCGTAGTTGCTTCGGTTAATACACGGCAATTTTATCTTCAAGCCAAAGCGTTTTGCTTCTTGAATATAAACTGCCGCCGAATAAAAACCGCCGCCGTTGTTTAATACACTCGCTATAAACTCCGCAGTATAATGTGCCTTTAAGTACGCAACCTGAAACGATAACAGCGCGAACGAGGCGCTATGAGCTTTGCAAAAAGAGTATCCGGCAAACGACTCTATCTGCCGCCACAGTTCTTCCGCATCTTTGCCGCTTAAACCCTGCAGTTTGCAGGAAACAAAAAAATTATCGGTCATTTCTTTCATTGCTTTGTGCGAACGCATCTTTCCGCTCATAGCACGCCTTAGTAAATCAGCCTCTTCCAACGAAAGCCCTGCTATATGATGAGCCACCTTTATTACATCTTCCTGGTATATCATAACTCCATACGTATCGGCTAATATTTCCCCGAGTTGCGGAATAAAATATTTCCGTCTGCCGGGGTTCCGGTGCCGGGCAATAAACTCCTGCATCATTCCGCTCTCGGCAACACCGGGGCGAATAATTGAACTAGCAGCCGTAAGCATTTCAAATGTTTCTACATCAAGCCGGCGCAATAACGAACGCATTCCGGGAGACTCAATATAGAAGCACCCGATTGTACGCCCGGTTTTTAACAGCTCCCTGGTTTTTTCGTCATTAAAAAGCATTTTGAAATTATAAATATCAAAATTAACCGCGCATGTATTATGGGGAATGGGCGGGTAAAGCGTACGAATCCTGGGACCCTCTATCCACTGTGCGGGCAGTAAGTAATCAGGTTTTTCTATTGAATTTTCTAATTGATATTTTTTCATAATATAGTGTACATTTGAGCACTATATATTTATCGGTTTTTGATGTTAAATTCAAGTGATAATTGACGGGAAAATTTTATTGTTTATTTTGATGTTAATTTATGCGAGGTAAAGATGCAAACAGATGATGATATGGTTTGGACATGCCAGTACTGTGGTATTCATAATACAGTGTGGCTAGATCTAACGGTTGAAGAAAAGCAGGATTTTGTTGAAGAGTGCCGAATTTGCTGTCGACCAAATAGAATTATTATTACAAAAGATAATGAAGATAATGTGTTTATAGAATCGCGTCCGAGTGATGAATAAAAAAACCCGCTAGAGAACCAGCGGGTTTAAGAGGTAACTATTATAATAATTTATTTCTTTAATCCATTATTTTTCTAAGAAAAGATGAAGCTTCGTCGTCATCTTCCTGGGGTAGTTCTTGTTCGTTTTTTGCTTTACCAAAATTATATCTTGATGAATCGAACTTGAAGCCGCTTCTTGGTGGTTCGGCTTGTTCATCATTTGTGTTTAACGGTGCCGAGGGACGTTTTACACGAAAATATGTCGGGACATCAAGATCTTCCTGATCGACTTCGCTGTTATTCAGAAAAGAAAAACCGCCTCCAACACGTGTTTCCTTTTGCAGCGGCTCGTACGCGGTTTGTTTTTTATTACCTGCCTGGTGACCTTTATCAAAACCTGTAGCAATAACTGTATAGGAAACATAATCGTTCATTTCTTCTCTTTGAACGCAGCCGAAAATTACATTAGCTTCTTCGCCGGCGGCCTCAAAAATAACGTTGTTACCTTCGTCAATTTCCTGCATTGTTAAATTGTTTGAACCGGTAACATTTAGCAGAACATGTTTGGCGCCTTTGATGTTTACACCTTCAAGCAACGGACTCGATATTGCTTTTTGAGCCGCTTCTATTGCACGGTTTTCACCGCTTGCAATTCCACATCCCATCAAAGCTTCTCCGCCCTGGTTCATTACGGAGCGCACATCGGCAAAGTCAACATTAATTAAACCTTCAACCGTTATTATATCAGCAATACCCCGTGTGGCTTCGTACAAAACTTCATTTGGTTTATCGAATGCCGTAAAAGCGTTTATGTGCTTATCAAGAATACTTAAAAGTCGTTCGTTTGGAATAACAATTAAACTATCAACGTATTGTTTTAATTCCTGAATTCCTTTTTCGGCGTTAATCATTCTCATTTTACCTTCCCAGCGGAAAGGTTTTGTAACTATGCCAACCACCAGAGCGCCAATGCTTTTTGCAATAGAAGCTACCACAGGAGCTCCGCCGGTACCGGTACCGCCACCCATACCGGAGGTAACAAAAACCATATCGCTGCCTGCAAGAATATCTGAAATTTTCTCGCGGTCTTCTTCAATTGATTTTCTCCCGACATTGGGATCCGCACCAGCGCCGAGTCCGCGGGTAATTGTAGAACCAACTTGAATTTTGTGTTGTGCGCAACTGCTTGCAAGCACCTGGGCATCAGTATTAACTGCAACGTACTCAACGCCGGTTAAACCGCGCTTTATCATACTTTCAATTGCGTTACATCCGCCGCCGCCAATACCTACCACCTTTAGTACAGCAGACATGCGTTTTTCTTTATCAAGAGTAACAAATCGAGAATTCATAGTTACCTCCTCTTAAGGCTATTATAAATCATTAAACAAATCCTGAACACGCTTTATAATTTGCGTAATTTTTTTTGTTGGTTTTTTCTTTTCAGGTTTTATCAGCACCTGGTATTCACTTGATTTTCCACCCGGAATACCTCTTATCAAACCGGCTACGGTTGCAAATTCAGGGCTTTCAATTTCATTTGACAAACCCGCGCCTAATTCCTGCGGAACACCGATACGTGCCGGTAATCCAAAAACTTCTTCCGCAAGTTCTGTGCATCCTTTTAATAAAGAACCGCCACCGGTAAGTACAATACCGGCTTTAATTTTATTCTTGAAACCTGCACTTCTTATATCGTTGTCAATCAAACTAAACAGCTCGCGCATCCGTAAGCTTATTATTTGTGTTAAAAGGCTTATAGGTATTTTCGTATTTCCCCGGGCGCCTACGCCTTTTATCAAAATATCATCATCTTTTATTATTGAACCTTCGGTAGCGTAACCAAAATCTTTTTTCAAATGTTCTGCTTCTTCTGTAACAACCCCCAAAGATTCGCGTATATCATTTGTAACCTGGTTGCCGGCAACACCAATTACTTTGGAATGCTTTATTGCTTTGTGATGAAAAATTGCTATGTCGGTTGTTCCGCCGCCAATATCAATTAAAACAACACCAAGGTCTTTTTCGCTTTCTTCAAGCACCGAAGATGATGATGCAAGGGGCTGCAATATATAATCCTGCACTTGCAGTCCGGCGCGTTCAACTGATTTTCTGATGTTTTGTATAGCAGGTATTGACGCAAGTACAATATGATTTGTAGCTTCAAGCCTTGAGCCCGACATCCCGATAGGGTTTTCAATTCCGCCCTGATGGTCTACAGAAAACTCTTCCGGTATTATATGTAATATCTGCCTATCGGAAGGTATACGAATTGTTCTTACATCTTCTTCGAGTCTGTCAAGATCCGATTTTGTTATTTCTTTTTCATCACTGTTGATAGTAACATAATTGCGGTGACGCATACTTGTAATATGTTCGCCGGCTACACCGACATTTACAGTTGTAATTGCAAAGCCGGCGCGGTTTGACGCGATACGAACCGCTTCTTTAATTGCTTCTGCCGTTTTACCAATATTGGCAACTAAACCTTTATGCAGTCCTTCGGAGGGTGCAACACCGAAGCCAAGTATATCAACGTGATCTTCAAATTTTTCGGCAATTACTGCGCAAACTTTTGTTGTTCCTAAATCGAGACCGGCAATTATATTTTTTTTCATCAATCTAAACCTTTACTTCCATGCCGATATATATATTATCGGCAAATCTTAAATCGATGTATTTACTGTTTTCTGCAAAATCCGAATTGTTAATCAAATTATCCCACAATGTTTCAAGGTATATCATTTTTTTTGCTTCACCGCCGCGACCAAATATAACCGGAGAATTAATTCCGGAGAATGTTAAAACTATTTCGCTTCCGTTTCTCAAATTTATTTCCGAAAGACTTTTGAATATTTTAGAATCAGTTTGTTTTGCCGCTTCTATAATTTTGAATGCCTCAATAATATCTTGAGTTTTCAAGTAGCCCAAAGGTTCTATTCTTTTTTCTCCACCAGGGTTACTTATAACCGGAAGTTCTATAAACTTAGTATTCGGGAAAATCGGTACTACTTGAAAATCATCGGTAATAAAAAAAGGTTCGCTTCCCCCTATTAAAATTGCAACAATATTTTTTTCACCGAGTCTAACTTTTACTTTATCGATACCGTTAAATTCAACATCTGTTTTTCTAACGTAGGGATGTTTTAATAAACGATCTTTAATAATAGGCAATGTCATGTTCTCATATTTCGATAACTCGGTTAATCTTGTAAAAGCTAAATAATCGGTTTCAGTTAATAAATAATTTCCTGTCAGCTCAATCACTTTATACTTTCCTTTATTCGCTTTTGTAGATGCAAAAAAGCTTAAATAAAGTATGCACGAAATTAATACAATTAAAAATATTGTGCCTACTATTTTGCTTTTTTTTTCATTCATAACTAAACTTTTTTTAATAACTCGACAAATTTTTCGCCATATCTCCAAATATCACCGGCTCCCATGGTTACAATGATGTCGTTATCTTCCTTAATTTCTGATAAAACTTTTGGAACATCATTTTTATCGGGTACATAAATAACATTTTTGTGTCCGAATTTTTTTGCGATATCCGCAATAAGCTCACCTGTTACACCTTCTATCGGAATCTCGCGTGCAGGGTAAACATCGGTACAAAGAAATATATCGGAGTTTAAAAATGAACGACCGAACTCTTGATAAAAATCTCTCGTCCTCGAATAAAGATGAGGTTGAAACACAGCTATCAATCTCCTATCCCAGCCCGAGCGTATCCCGGCAAGTGTCGCGCTTGTTTCAGTCGGATGATGCGCATAATCATCAACAACCAATATTTCTTCGTTGTACTTTACTTCAAACCTTCTATACACACCGCTGAATGATTCGAGCGCTTTCTGTATTACCGAAAAATCAATCCCGAGTTCTTTAGCAATACAAACTGCCACAAGAGAATTTTTTACGTTGTGAAGTCCGGGAATTTTTAGATTAATTCTACCTAACGTTTCGCCTTTGTATTTTACAGAATATGAACTTTCAAACTCATTGTGAGAAATATCTGTTGCTCTTACATCTGCTTGAGAAGTAGTTCCGTATGTTAATATTTTTTTATTTATATGCGGAATAATATCCTGCAAAGCAGGTTCATCAAGACAGATTACAACAAAACCATAGAATGGAACCTTATTCGCAAATTCAATGAATGCTGATTTTATATCATCAAGATCCTTATATGTATCCAGGTGCTCACTCTCTAAAGTAGTTATTGCAGCAATGGTTGGAGTAAGCCGTAAAAATGTTCTGTCAAACTCATCCGCTTCTACAACAATAAACTCACCATTGCCGAGACGCGCATTTGTTCCCCCGAGTCCGCTTAACTTTCCGCCAACAATTATAGTAGGATCAATATTTCCTTCGGTTAATGTTAAACCGACCATTGAAGTTGTAGTTGTTTTACCATGCGTACCTGCAATTCCAATTCCGTACTGCATGCGCATAACTTCGGCGAGCATTTCGCTGCGCTTAATAATTGGTATTTTTCTTTCAACCGCCGCCTGAACTTCGGGATTCTCCACCTGTACAGCGGAGGAATAAACCAATACATCGGCATCTTCCAAATTTTCCGCTTTATGTCCTTCATGAATTTTTATACCAAGCGAAGCCAATCGGTCGGTAACTTCAGATAAACTTTTATCCGAACCAGCAACTTCAAATCCCCGGTTAAGAAGAATTTCTGCAATACCGCTCATCCCGATGCCGCCGATTCCAACAAAGTGCACTTTTTTTATATTCTTAAACATTTTTGTTATCCAATTTCGCTTTTATCTCAATGAATTTTTTTACAAGTAATTCATCGTTTTCATAGTCGTATGGTCTAATTAACAGAACTCTTTTTTTATTTTTTAACTTTAATCGAATAATTCTAAAAGTTCCGTATCTCGTTTCTTTTTTGTCACGGGATATTTTTATCGATTGCAAATCGTTCAAACTAATTTTTTTTGCTCGATATCGATTAGAAAATTCAATTTCCTTCTCGTCAATAGTTATATATTTGTTTAAGTAAAGATTATATAACAAACTTAAAATAGCCGTTACTACTATTATGCCGAAGAAGTAAATTATCGGGTCTTTCGTTATTAGTCTGAAAGAACCTTCGACAAATTCTCCGCGGATTACAGCGTACAGCAAAAAAAATATGAAATAAGCAATTGTCGATTGATAATAAAAGGACATATTAAATTTGAACCTTTTACGGTTTTCTAAGTTATCTGTCATTTTTATTCACCGCTAAGTTAATTGCACATTGAGCTATGGTTCCGGATGCATCCGGCTTTGCCATTTTTAAAGAATTATTTTTTAATGTTTCTATTCTTCTTTTATCGTTAATTAATGCTGTTACAGTTTCAGTTATTTTACTCGATAAATCTTTATCATCTATCATAATTGCAGCGTCGTTTTCTAATAACGATTTTGCGTTGTAATATTGATGATTCTCAGCCACATAAGGTGACGGAATGAGAACCGATGGAATTCCGAGCACTAATAATTCGGCAATAGTTGTTGCTCCGGCACGCGCTACAAGAACATCGCAGGCTGAATAAGCGCAGTTCATATCATCAATAAAAGCCGAGATAAAAACATTTGGTGAAGCAAATTTTTTATTCTGCTCGTAATAATTTTTGCCGCATTGCCATATTAATTGAATTCCGGCGTTCAACATTTGTTCAATATTTTCTGCAACAGCTTTATTGATTGATAACGCTCCGAGGCTGCCTCCTAAAATTAATAACGTTTTTTTATTTCCAGATAGCTTAAACCTTGATAAAGCGTCTTCCTTTTTTATTAAGGTTAAACTTTTCCTAACCGGGTTGCCGGTTACTTTTATTTTTTCCTTTTTCTTTAAGTGTTTTATTGAATCTTCAAAAGTAACATGAATTTCATCGGCATATTTTTCCAACAAACGAGTGGTTACACCAGGGTAACTATTTTGTTCGAGAAGCATAATTTTTGCGCCAACTACCGAAGCGCAAAATATCGCCGGTCCGCTTACATATCCACCCGAACCTATCGCAACATCCGGTTTGTATATTATATTAATAAGTAACGACTGAAATATTGACACTATTAGTTTAAGCGGAAATAAAATATTTTCAAGGTTCATTTTTCTCGAAAAACCTTTTATCCAAATTGCTTTAAAATCATATCCTAATTTAGGGATAACACTCCCCTCAATTTTAGATTTTGTACCAACGAATAAAATTCTCGCGCCCGGCATTTTTTCAACTATCATTTCCGCAACCGCTACTGCCGGAAACAGATGTCCGCCTGTTCCGCCGCCTGCAAATAAAAACTTATATGTTTTCGCAGTCGTCATTCCGTTTCAACCTCTGCAAGTTTTTCCTCTTTGTCCGATGATATCGCAATATTTATAAGTATACCGACCGATATACACGTAAAAAATATCGATGTACCGCCGTAACTTATAAACGGCAGGGGTAACCCGGTTGTAGGAATCACTCCGCTTGCAACCGAAATATTTACAAATGCGTAAGTGATGACTGAGAGTGTAATTCCGAAAGCAAGCAGCCTGGCAAATGGGTCAGTTGCTTTTTTTGCAATTAAAATTCCGGCAATAAAAAAAACTAAAAATGCAAGAAGCACAGACACTGATCCCAAAAATCCTAATTCTTCTCCGAGAATTGCAAATATAAAATCGCCGTAAGCTTCAGGCAAAAACAAATTGTTTTGTTTACTAAACCCCAAACCAACACCAAAAAATCCACCGCTGCCGAGACCAACCATTGCCTGTGTGACTTGATGATTCACCTCGCCCCCCTGAAATATCGAACTAATAAACCCTAAAATTCTTTCTCTTGAGTGGGAGTAAAGCATTGCTGCCGAACCACCAAGAAATATAAATGTAGCTGTGGTTGCTGCAATATGTTTTAGCTTAGCTCCACCAACGAACATAATTACAATAGATAAAAACACAATTAAAAACGCATTACTCAAGTTCGGCTGAAGTAAAATTAAAAGCGCTACTAATGCAACCCACGTAAATATTTTTACAAAACCCTGTTTATAATTTGAAAGGATTTCTTTTTTCTCAACAAGCATATATGAAATATGAATCAGTAACGCCAGACGCGCTAAATTAGCCGGTTGAAAACTTATTACACCGAGATCTAACCACCTGCCTGCGCCTTTAATTGATGGGGCAGTTGCTAATGTATATGCAAGCAGAATTATACTGCCCATTAATATTATTTTACTGTAATCTTTATATAGTTCGTAAGGAAAAAATGCAAATACACTCATTAACAAAATTCCGATTAGCACACGGGTTACATGCGCATTAAAAAGATAAAATGTGTCTTCAAACTTTACAGAACTATATGTACTGCTTGCGCTCATGACAAATACGAGTCCGACAAGCATTAAAGCAAACACATCAAAATATACAATACCGGCTAACTTTTTCATCACAGTTTATTCACCGCTTCCTTAAATGCTTTTCCCCTGTGCTCGTAATTGTCAAACATATCAAAGCTTGCGCAGGCTGGGGAAAGAAGGACAATATCACCCTGCCGTGCTTCTTTATTTGCGGCGAACACAGCATCTTCTAATTTTTTTGTTATTTCTACTTTAACCTCTTTGTGGAAAAAGTTAAATACTTTATCGGCTGATGATCCGATGGCGTAAATTTTCTTTACTTTTTCTATTACTAAATTTATTATTTGATTGTAGTCATTTCCTTTATCCTGCCCGCCGAGAATTAAGAACAACGGGTTATCATAACTTTGAAGCGCATACCACACCGAGTCGACATTCGTTGCTTTTGAATCATTTATAAATTTTACTCCTTCAAGATCGCGAACAAATTCCAATCGATGCTCGACTCCCTTAAACGAACCGAGAGCTTCTTTTATTTTTTTGTTATCCAGCTCAAATATTTTTGCGGCAGAAATAACCGCCATTGCATTATAAAGGTTATGGTTTCCCGGTAAACTGATTTCCGATTTTTTACAGGTAAATTCACTCTTCCCTTTTTTATTAAAAATGATGTCATCACCACTACAATAAATACCGTCTGTCTGTTTCTCACTAAGTGAAAAATAAACCGGTTGAGCCTTGAACGTTGAGAGACTATTCATCAAAGTTTTATCATCCTTGTTCAGCAAAACGAACTCCGACGATTTTTGATTTACAAATATTTTTAATTTTGAAGAGATATAATTTTCAATTTTATTGTCATACCGGTTTAAGTGATCGGGTGTGATATTTAATATTATGGAAACTGCTGGTTTAAATGTTTCAGTAAAATCAAGTTGAAAACTCGACACTTCGAGAGCAACAAAATCTTCTTCTTTTACATCAAGCACTATTTCTGAAAACGCGGTTCCGATGTTGCCGGCGGTATATGTTTTTTTACCGCAGGCATTAAAAACATAACCGCACAAAGTGGTTGTGGTTGTTTTTCCGTTTGTGCCGGTTATTGCAATAATTTTTCCTTTACAATAAAATGATGCAAATTCAATTTCACTTATCACTTTGATATTTTTTCCAATCGCACCGTTTATTATCGGTGAGTTTGAGGGAACACCGGGCGACACTATCATCAGTGAACAATCATAAACCCTTGAAGTATGCGCGCCTACTTCATATTCAATTTTTAATTCTTTTAATAATTTTATCGAATCGGCTAATTTTTCTTCATTTGCGGCATCGCTGATAAATGGAAAACCGCCGAGTTTTTTTACAAGTTTAGCAGCGCCTATCCCGCTTCTGACAGCACCTATAATTGATATTTTTTTTCCTTCGATGTTCATTTTATCTTACCTTAAACGAAGCCAAACTAATTATTGCAAGAATTATTGCAATTATATAAAACCGGATAACAATTTTAGGCTCAGGCCATCCCACCATTTCAAAATGATGGTGAATTGGCGCCATTTTAAAAATTCTTTTTCCTTCACCGGTTCTTTTTTTTGTGTATTTGAAATACAATCGCTGCATAATTACAGAAATTGTTTCCATAAAAAATATACCGCCAAGTAATGGAATAAATAATTCTTTCTTTATCAATACTGCAAGTATGCCAAATGCACCGCCAAGAGCGAGCGATCCTGTATCACCCATAAAAACTTGTGCCGGATACGAGTTATACCATAAAAACCCGAGGGCGGCGCCGATTACGGCGGCTACAAAAACTGTCAATTCGCCGGAACCGGGAAGATGAATGATATTAAGATATTTTGCGAAAATCGCATTACCGCTTACATAACTTAGAATTGCCAATGCAAGCATAACAATGGTGGTTGTGCCTATCGCAAGCCCGTCTAATCCGTCAGTTAAATTAACTGCGTTGGATGTAGCGGTAACTATAAATACCACTGCAGGTATGTAGAGATATCCAAAATTAAGATTCACATTTTTTAAAAACGGAACAGTGGTTACTGTGGCGTATTCACTGAACTCCGGCGAATAATATATAACCGCCCCAACAATTAATCCGATTAAAACCTGACCCAGCAGTTTATATCTAGCAATTAATCCGTTTGGAAGTTTTTTAACCACTTTTAAATAATCATCTAAAAAGCCCACAGCGCTTAACCATATAGTGCCGCCAAGAACAAGAATTATATATATGCTGAGAATATCGCCCCACAACAAAACCGGAACCGCAATAGACATAATTATTATTAGCCCGCCCATTGTGGGTGTGCCTGCTTTTGACCAATGAAATTTTGGTCCGTCTATTTTTTTTGCCTCGCCTATTTGTTTTTTCTGGAGGTGTTTTATTATTTTCGGCCCGATAAAAAGCGACAAAACTAACGCGGTTATTGCTGCTACAGCCGAGCGAAAAGTTAAGAAACGAAAGATTTCGAATCCCGGCGGATCAAATACTTTATTTATATAATCAAATAAATAATAAAGCATTTATATTTTCCTTTCAGTCAAAACTTTTACAAACTCTTCCATCTTCATTCCTCTCGAACCTTTAACAAGTATCACAGCCTCTTTCAAATTTATTTTGGATAGATGTTTTTTTAGTGCCGCTCTCGATTCAAAATGTTTTACGTCCATGGTTTTTACCGATGCTAATTCGCCGGCAACATTTTTCATCATTTTACCAGTTAAATAAACAATTTTGTAACCTGCTTTTTTTAATATTTTTGTCAATGTTATATGATGTTCGAGTTGTTCTTCACCGAGTTCAAACATATCGCCAAGTACAGCAATCTTCCGTTTGTTTTTGAAAATATCGGCTGTCATATTTAATGCATATTTCATCGACTCTGGGTTGGCGTTGTATGTATCATCAACAACAACATAATCATCTACTCTTTTTATATTAAATCTTTTTTCTACAGGTTTTAACTTTTTTATGCCCGTGGATATTTGAGTTTTTGTAAGTCCAAGTTTTGCGGCAACCGACACAGCGGCGCACAAGTTTTTTACATTTAATTCGCCAAATAGAGGAAACTCGGTTGTGAGTGAAAACTTATTCGTTTTAATTTCAAGAATGGGTTTCCCCTCTTCGGTGTAAGTTTTTATTTTTATGCTAACATCAGCTTCTGCTGTTTCACTAAAAGTAACCCTATCCGAATATTTTTTGAGTACATTTTTTAATAACGAATCATCATTATTAATAAATATTGTACCGTTATTTTTTACACATGATTCAAGCAGCACCGCTTTTTCTTTTAATACACCTTTTTTATTTTTTAAATATTCAAGATGCGAATTGCCGATGTTTGTAATTAACGCGTAATCAGGTTTTGAGATTTCGGATGTATATTTTATTTCGCCAAAATGATTCGTGCCGAGCTCAAGAACCAGAACATCATATTTATTTGTTGTTGAAAACAAAGTTAACGGAACGCCAATGTGATTATTATTGTTCGATATAGTTTTATTTACTTTATATTTTTCATTTAATAAAACCGCAAGCATTTCTTTTGTTGATGTTTTACCGTTACTGCCGGTTAGTGCAATAATTTTTGTTGAAAGTTTTTCCCTCCATATTTTCGCCAGATCGCCGAGAGATTTCACAGTGTCTTTAACAGTAATTATCGGGATATCAACAACATCAATATTTTTTAATTTTTTCTCATTAATTACAATTGCCGATGCGCCCTTAGTTACCGCATCTTTTATAAACTTGTGTCCGTCATATTTGCCGCCTTTTACTGCAACAAAAAGAGAATTAGCCGGTACGTTTCGTGAATCGATGGTAACCGCGGAAACAGGTTTGAATCCATCCGGGTTATAAATTACCGCGGTTGGGAGATTAAATATATCGTCTAATGTAATTGTAACTTTTTTCATTTACTTAAATATTTTTCCGCAATTTCTTTGTCCGAAAAATGATTCCGCACGCCATTAATTTCCTGATACGGTTCATGCCCTTTTCCGGCAATTAAAATTACCGCATTTTCTTCCGACTCATTGATAGCTTTTTTTATTGCTTTTTCTCTATCTGCTTCAACAGAATAGTTTTGTTTTTTTATTCCTTTAACAATTTCTTCTATTATTACATTTGGGTTTTCAAACCGGGGGTTATCAGAGGTAACTATTACTTTTGTACTCAGTTCACTCGCAATTTTTCCCATAATTGGTCGTTTAGTTTTATCACGATTTCCGCCGCACCCGAACACGGTATAAATTGGTCTTTCGGTTTTTACAAGTTCGTTCAAAGCCTGTAATGCTTTTTCTAAACTATCGGCTGTATGGGAATAATCTATAATTGCTTTTTTATCGCCGCTTCCAATCACTTCAAATCTGCCGGGTACTTGCTTTGTTTTATCTACTCCTTCAACAGCAAGTTCTTTATTAATGCCCAAAGCAGTTGTTACCGCAAAAGCAGCCGAAGCATTGTAAGCGTTAAACTCACCTATTAATTTAGTAGATAACGAGTACTCTTTTTTTTCATTTGCTAAATTAAATTTTGTACCTTCAATGTTGTAGCTAATGTCTCTCATGCTGTAATCAGCGTCGGAATTCTGTCCAAATGATATCAGCTTTGCTTTACAACCATCGATATATTTTCCGCTGCTTTTATCATCAATATTATATACACCGAAACCAGTTTCGGGTAAATTGCTGAATAATATTTTTTTTGCTTCGAGATAGTTTTCAAATGTTTCATGAAAATCAAGATGATCGGATGTAATGTTTGTAAATACACCGGCGGAAAAATGTAATCCGTGCACGCGGTTTAATACCAGCGAGTGAGAAGATACTTCCATAATAGCAAATTCACAACCAGCCGAATACATATCATTAAGCAGCCCATTTAAATCGTTTGATTCGGGCGTCGTTAAAAGTGATGGCAATTCTTCGTCGCCAATCATGTTTACAATTGTACCGACAAGCCCCGTTTTATACCCGGCAGCTTCGAGAATACTTTTTATAAAAAAAGTAGTCGTTGTTTTTCCGTTTGTACCGGTAACGCCGATAAGTTTCAATTTTTTTGACGGTTCACCATAAAAGCAGTGTGATACTTCAGCAAGAGCTTTACGGCTGTCAGTGACTTCAATTTTTACAACTTGTAAGTTTGTAAAGACTGAATTATCGATTATATATTTCTGTTCGAAAATAACCGCTACGGCTCCTTTGTTAATAGCGTCAATTATAAATTTATGTCCGTCAACTTTAAATCCTTTTACAGCGACAAAAACAAAATTTTCTTCAACTTTTCTTGAATCACTTGTAACTCCGGCAATCATTTTATCGACGTTGCCAATTACTTTTTCAAAGTTTACACTATTTAATAGATGACTTAATTTCATTAATATATTTCTGTGCCGTTTACCGATAGTTCTTTACAATCCAAACGGCATTTCATTCCATACCGCAATTGTGTTCCGGGTTCCACGCTTTGATTGACTATTTTACCGCTGCCGTTTATTTCGTATTTAATTCCAAGTTGGGTTAATAATAAAATACCATCCCGCAACGAATGATTTTTTAAATCGGGCATAATACTATTTTCAAGAATGTTTTTAGTCGATTTAAGAGGCTTAACAAGATTGTTTATATGTTTTATTTCAATCTCACTTTGGTCATCGGAATTATTAGCATACTTAATCTCAAAATTTTGTTTTTCTTTTTTAAGGAATTTATTAACATCGGAATCGATAATTCGCTGCGCTACTTGTTTAAATATAGGCGCTGCAACCGCGCCGCCGTATCTTCCGAGAGTTGGTGAGTTGACCAATACAAGACAAACTATTTTTGGATTTTCAACCGGAAAAAAACCGATGAAAGAAGAATTATACTCCGCTTTCGAATAATTTCCGTCAATCAATTTTTGTGAAGTTCCGGTTTTGCCTCCAACCCGCACAGTTTTAATTTGCGCATTTTTGCCTGTTCCCTGCTCAACCACTGCGGCAAGCAGCTCGCGCATAACCGAAGAAGTTTCTTCTGAAATAACTCTCCTCACCTGCTTCGGCTCACATTCTTCTTCCACAATACCATTTCGTTTTATTTGTTTTTTAACGAGCATTGGTTCATAAAGAATACCGCCGTTTACCAATGCCGAATATGCTGCCGCAAGCTGAAGAGGAGTTACTGCTATCTCGTAACCAAATGAGACGAATGTTTTTGTTAATGCTGACCAATCATTTGGTTTTTTTAAACTCCCTTTAGATTCGCCTGGAAGCTTGGACGCAGTGTAATTGCCGAATCCAAATCCTCTCAAATATTTATAGTACAATTCGTCATCAATACGCTTTACAAGCTTTGTAACGCCAATATTACTTGATTCTACTATTACACCTTTAACAGATAATTTATCGCGGTTATGAGTATCGCGTATGTAAACATTTTTAAATTTGTATTTTCCGTTTTCAACATTGATAGTCTCATCTAACTGGCAAAGCTTTTGGTCTAATAACGAAGCTATGGTTATTGATTTAAATGTTGAGCCGGGTTCATAGGTATCGGTTATCGATCTATTTCGCCTGTCCTCGTCGTTAAATTTCCAGTAACTGTTCGGGTTATAATCTTTTTTATTAGAGAGCGCAAGAATTTCACCGGTGTTTGGATCCATAATAATTCCTACAGCCGATGTTCCGCCATACATGGTTAACCCATTGTCTAATTCTTCTTCGAGAATTGATTGGTATGATTTGTTAATTGTAAGATAAAGGTTATCTCCGGGCACAGCCGGCTTTGCTTCTTCTTCCGAAACCATAATGGTTTCTCCAAGAGCATTTCTTTCAACAGTTCTCAAACCCTCTTCACCCTTTAAAACGTCATCATACGCTCTCTCAATCCCGTTTGTGCCTGAGTATTCAGTGTTAACGTAACCGAGAATATGAGATGCAAGATTTTCATATGGGTAAATTCTTGTCGGGTCTTCCATTGAGTAGAGCCCTGCGGCTCTAAAGTTTTTTAACAGCAGTGCTTTTTCACTGGAAACTTTTTCCATCAAACAGATATGTTTTTTGTCGGTCTGCATTAAACTTAAAAAATAGGATGGGTCTTTACCAAATACGCCGGAAAATTTATTCGCTATTTTTTCTTTTACTTTATACCTGCTGTTTTTGTTTGCCAACTTTATATCAACGTAAAATGAAATATCATTTTTGTTGTAAACAAGTAATAAATTATTACGGTCAAAAATCAAACCGCGTTCGGGCCTAATCTTTTCAGTAGACATTTGCTGCCGTTGCGCCTTGTAAGTATATTCTTCGTGTTTTAATACTTGAATTTTAAAAAGCTTAAAAACAAGTACGAAAAAAAACAGCACAACGAAAATAGATACTAAAAGTACCCTGCCGTTACTCATATTTTTCCGCAATAATTTTATTAATCATCTCTATTTTTTCTTTACTCACATATTTTATTTCAGCCGGCTGCTCCGGTTTGGTTAAGTTTAATTCGTTAACCGCTATTTCCATTATTCTTTCCTCGGCAGCATAATTTTGAAGCTCTGCGATAATGTTTGTTCGAGCATTCCTTAATGCGCTAAGTTTTTCTTCTCCGGCAAGTTTTTGTTTTGCTAACACTTCATTTTCTAATTTTACACCTACAAAACCAAGAATAAGCAATGTTAAGGTTACAATTACCAATAGAGCGTAAAGTATAAACGGTTTTGAACCCTTTTTCATACCCGTACCGCAGCTCTTAGTTTAGCGCTTCTCGCTCTAAAGTTAATTGTTATCTCTTCATCCGAAGGAAGTACCGGTTTTTTTGTAATTATTTTCAATCGTTGCTTTTTGTCGCACATACAGACTGGAAAATCAGTCGGGCAAATGCAGCTTAAAGTTTCATATTTAAATTTCTCTTTCACAATTCGATCTTCAAGTGAGTGATAATTTAAAATAACGAGCCTTCCATTTACTTCAAGCAGATCAACTGCTTTTTCAATAAAGTTTTTCAGCATTTCAAGTTCGTCATTAACATAAATACGGAGCGCCTGGAAAACTCTTGACAAAGTTTTATTCCAAAAATTTTGCGGCGTTATTTCTTTTATTATTTCTACTAATTCACCGGTTGTGGTAATTTTCTTTTTTTCTCTCACGATACAAATTTTTCTTGCAATCTGTCTCGAATTTTTTTCCTCACCAAATTGATAAATTAAGTTTGCAATGTTTTCTTCCGTAAATGAGTTTAATATATCCGCTGCATTTACCGCATGTTTTTTATCCATTCTTAAATCTAATTTTGCATTGCTTCTATAAGTAAACCCCGACTCCGGGTTGTCCAATTGAAATGAGGACACACCGAGGTCGGCGAAGATACCTGTAAACTTATCTACCGATTCAATCTTTGAGATAATATCAATCTGAGAAAAATTAAAATTGTACAGTTTAACTCGTTCATCTGCCTCGAATTTTTTTCTTGAAAAATCAAACGCATCTTTATCAACATCGGTAGCAATTAATAATCCTTTATCATTCAAGCGCGAAAGAATGCCGGAAGAATGACCGCCGAAACCGAGCGTTCCGTCAAAATAAACTCCCGCCGGATCGGTAATTAAAAACGATAAAGATTCATTATATAAAACAGGAACATGATGTTCATCCATCATCCCGCCATTACTTTTGATGCAATCTGTTCAAAAGTTTCCGGCGACTGGTTTATATAATCTTCATAAACCTGCGGATTCCATAATTCTATTTTCTTAAAAGCTCCGAGAACAACAATTTCTTTCTCAATTTTGGCGTGTTTTAGCAGTCGTTGAGGTATCAGGATTCTCGATTGAGCATCCCATGTATCCTCAGCAAGGTCTTGAGAGATTGTTCTAATAAAGCGCGCTTTTTCGGGATCAAACATATTAAGCTCGAGCATTTTTTTTTCAAACTCCGCCCATTGATCCATTGGATACAGATCGATACAGTTCACTGTACCTTTTACCATAACAAAGTTGTTATTAGCCTCCGCCGAAATATGCTTGCGCATTTTTGCCGGAATGCTAACTCTTCCTTTTGTGTCTACTGTATGTAAAAAATATCCTCTAAACATCTCTCAACTCTAAATTAAACATTTTTCCCCACTTTACTCTACTACATCCCAAAATAAATCATTTTTCTTACGAATGTCAAGAATTTTTTTACTTAAAATGCTTTGTAGCTCCACCAATATGTTAGGAAACAGACCGTAACAGTAAGTTTAATAATAGGGTTAGATGGTGGAATGAAGTGGGGAGATTTTTTTTCTAATTTTTTTAGGGAGGAAATCTTCTATAGATACGTGTTTGATGATAAAAGATTTGATTGAGCCCAGTGAAAAAGATCATTTAAACAAATGAACCCCTCTGCGGAATTGAACCAGCGTCCTACGCATTACAAATGCAATTAATTTTCTGAAAGGACTTACGATTACCAAATTGCGCGCAAAAATTGAGCAAACACAATAATTCTTTAGAAATGAATTTTCTTTTATCATTACTTAAACCCATATCAGTCAATTGGAACAAATTTCTAATAACGGTTCTGGGTTTGTTACAAAAAACATAACGCACCCTGTGTCTTTATAAGAACAAATATCAATACGTCTTCTATACTCTGCGGGTAAATATCAATTCTTTTCCCCCAAAAGATGTAATTCCTTTTTCATCCTTTTGGACTATTGACCTTATTGTTTATTAAGCCTAATCTCCATCACTCTATTACAGGAAAAGTTCAACGTACATTATGAATTCAAGGTAATTTAATGCGATAGAAAAAGAAGATGGATTCCTTAAAATTTAATCGAAATAACAGGCAGGGTAACCAATCCCCTATTCTACAACTGAGGGAAATGAATCGGAATAGATTCATCCGGCCCATTTTACTTTTAATAGTATGTTTAATAGTCACCTACATTATTTGGAATATTTCAAATACCAACGCAAATAATGAACTGCGCTCGTATTTTGAGTTTCGCGTAAGGGATGTTAATACCCGCATTGAGTATAGACTAAATAGTTATGAGCAAATACTCAGAAGTGTACGAGGCTTATATAAAGCATCGGATAGTGTAGATAGGAACGAATTCAGTTCGTTTTTTAATTCACTCCTTCTTAACGAAAACTATCCGGGTATACAGGGTGTAGGCTTTTCATTAGTAATTCCCTCAGAGCAAATAAAAAAACATATTGCCGCCGTTCGTAAGGAGGGTTTCCCTGAATACAAACTATGGCCGGAAGGCAACCGGGAAACTTACACTTCTATAATTTATCTCGAACCATTTAAAGACCGTAACCTGCGTGCTTTTGGATATGACATGTTTTCAGAACCAATCCGCCGGAAAGCGATGGAAACAGCACGCGACTCAAATGAAGCAGCAATATCCGGAAAAATTAAATTGGTACAGGAAACTGGCAAAAAAGATCAAATAGGTTTTTTAATCTATTTGCCGGTTTATAGAAACGAAACTTCTAACATAACTTTAAGTGAGAGACGTAAAAATTTGCTCGGCTGGGTGTATTCACCATTTAGAATGGGGGATTTTATGGAAGGACTTTTTGGTGAACGCGCTGCGGATCTTGATGTTGAAATTTATGATGGTAAAATTGTTTCTGACGAAACGAAAATGTATGATTCCCAAACTCCTTCAACTGAATTTAGTCCGCCTCTAAAATCAAGTGGAGTAATGAGTCTAAATGGACATGAATGGACAGTTGTAGTAAAATCCACACCGGAATTAGAGTCGAGAATAGATTTTAACGACTCACTAATTATTCTTATAGCTGGTTTAGGTTTAAGCCTTCTGCTTGCAATAATAACATGGCTAATTGAAAAGAAAAGAATACAGACAATTTTAGCTAATACAGAGCACAAGCATGCAGAAGATAGACTAAAGGAAAGCGAAGAACGTTTTCGTTTACTCTACGAGAATGCCAAAATCGGACTTTACAGAACAAGCCCGGATGGAACGATACTCCTTGCAAATAAAACGTTGGTCTCAATGCTTGGTTATTCATCTTTTGGCGAACTCGCTAAAAAAAATGTTGAACAAAACGGTTTCGTATCACCCAAACAACGAAAAATATTTATTGAGAAGATAGAACAGCGTGGAGAGATAGAAAACTTTGAGTCAATATGGTTTTGTCAGGACCACAAATCTATTTTTGTTAAAGAAAGCGCCCGGGCAATCCGCGATTCAAACGGAAATACTTTGTATTATGATGGAACAGTGGAAGATATAACAAAGAGCAAACAAGCCGAGGAAGCGCTGATAGAAAGCGAAGAAAAATACCGCGCACTGTTTGAAACATCTCTTGATGGAATATCATTATTAGATTTAAACGGTAAAATAATTTTTGCGAACAATCAAGTTGTTAAGCTATTTGGTTACAACCAGCTTTCCGAATTTATAGGGCTGAACGGGTTTGGGCTTATTCATCCCGAAGATAAACCGAAAATGGACCTGTATTTTGAAGAGTTTATTACTACAGGTGTTATTACTAATTGTGAAGTTAGGTCTGTAAAAAAAGATGGTTCTGAATTTATCGGCGAATATTCAGCAACAATAATTAAAAATGCAGACGGCAATCCAATTTATATGATGGATGTAGTAAGAGATATCACCGAACGGAAGCGAGTGGAAGACGCACTGCGCGATAGTGAAGCGCGGTACCGATTGCTTTTTGAGAAAAGCGCCGATGGTATCCTGATTGCCGATGTTGAAACAAAAACTTTCAAATATGCAAATCCGGCTCTATGTCGAATGCTCGGATACACCGAAAAGGAATTGACAAGAATGGGGCTGGCAGACATTCACCCCAAACATGACCTACAACTTATCATTGCCGAGTTCGAATCCCTCACCCGTGGAGATAAAACCCTTGCCCCCGACATTCCGTGTCTCAGGAAAGACGGTAGCATCATGTTTGCTGACATCAATTCGACCAACATTACAATTGAGGGTAGAGCATGCAGCGTGGGCCTTTTCCGCGACATTACCGCACGCAAGCTGGTGGATGAGGCTCTGAAAAAAAGTGAATTGAGATTTAAACAAATATCGGAAAACTCGCAAGAATCGATCTGGGAAGTTGACAGTAATGGTTTATACACTTATATAAGTCCGGTTATAAAAGAGGTATTGGGTTATAATGCTGAAGAAATCACCGGTATTAAATATTTTTATGATTTTTTTGATCCGGAAAATAAAGAAGAGAGGAAACAGGGAGCTCTTGGAGTGTTTGCTCGTAAAGAAAGCTTCAGAAATTTTATAAATTGTAACATTCATAAAGATGGCAGAAAAATTATTCTTTCCACCTCAGGGGTTCCAATTCTTGACAAAGAAAATAACCTAATTGGTTACCGTGGAGTAGATGTTGATATTACTGAAAGTAAGCAAGCAGAAAAAGCGCTAATAGAAAGCGAAACCCGTGCCCGTGCGCTTATTGACGCTATTCCGGATTTGATATTCAGGCTCAACAAAGAAGGGGTTTATCTTGATTACAAAGGCGCCAAAGAGGATCTTGCATTTCAAACAGAGTCAATTATAGGTAAAAAGAACCGCGACATCATGCCGCCTGAATTTGCCGACCTGGTTGATGAAAAAATAAAACTAACCTTACAAACAGGGCAAATACAATTATTTGAATATCAATTGCCATTGCCAAATAGAGGGATTTGTGAATATGACGCCCGTATGGTTCCCGGCAATCCGGATGAAGTAATTGTCATTGTACGCGATGTTACCGAACGCAAACAGGCTGAAGAAGCATTAAAATCAAGCGAAGAACAATATCGTAGCTTGTTTGAGAATGTTCCCGTTGGAATTGGTGTAACTGATTTGACCGGTAAACTAATAACCTTTAACGACGCAATGCTTAAACCGGGTGGTTATTCTCGCGAAGAGATTATAAGCATAGGAAGTGTAGCTAATCTTTATTACGATTTAGCTGATCGGGAAAAAGTAATTTCTCTTATGAAAGAAAAAGGGTTTGTTCATCAATTTCCGATAAAATTTAAACGTAAAGACGGTACTCCTTACGATACTTTATTATCACTTTCAATCATCCAATTTAAAGATCAACGCATGATCCAGGCGCTTGTAGAAGATATTACCGAGCGCTTGTCTGCCGAACAGGCAAGCCTACGCGCTAAGGCTATTGTAGAGAAAACAAATAAAGAGTTAATCAAGCTAAACGCTGAAAAAGATAAATTTTTCTCCATAATTGCTCACGATTTAAAAAGTCCTTTTAATGGTTTTCTTGGGCTAACAGCGCTAATGGCTGACGGCACGGAAATATTTTCACTTGCCGAATTTGCTGAAAACAGTAAAGCGTTAAACCAGGCGGCTCGTAATCTATATAAACTTTTAGAAAATTTATTAGAATGGTCTCAAATTCAAAATGGATCCATAATCTATACACCAAAAAATATTGATTTGTCTGAACTGGTTTTACAAAGCATTGATACAATTAACCCGCGCGCCGTACAAAAAGAAATCACAATAATAAATGATGCAGTCGACGTACATAATGTTTATGCGGATGAAAAAATGATTAGTACTGTTATCAGAAACCTTTTATCCAACGCGGTTAAATTTACAAAAACAGGTGGAAAAGTTATTGTTAAGTCCGAACAATCGAACAACGACACAATTGAAGTTTCGGTTACAGATAATGGAATTGGAATACTCGCAAAAGATATTGAAAGACTTTTCAAAATAGAAGAGAAAGTTAGCTCAAAAGGAACGGATGGTGAAACCAGCACGGGTTTGGGTTTATTACTTTGTAAAGAATTTGTAGAAATAAACGGTGGAAAAATATGGGTGGAAAGCAAAGCAAATTTTGGCAGCACATTTTCATTTACTATCTGCAGGGCAAATACACATGAAACCTAAAAACAAAAAAGTAAAAATAGAAGAAATTAAAAAGACGTCGCGTTTAAAAATAAAATTGAATTCGGCAGATGAGGTAAGTGAATTCGCCGAAAACATCATTAACACAGTGCGCGAATCTTTACTTGTATTAGATAGCGAGTTGAGAGTGGTTAAAGCAAGCCGTTCCTTCTATGAATATTTCAAAGTAACGAGCGATGAAACAATCGGAACGCTTATCTATGATCTTGGAAATCATCAATGGAATATTCCCAAACTGAGAGAACTGCTTGAGACAATTCTTCCGGAAAAAACAACATTCGACAACTATGAAGTTGAACACAACTTCTCTACAATAGGTAAACGAATTATGCTTTTAAATGCCCGGCAGATAGAAAGAGCCTTTGGAAAAGAAAAGATAATTCTTCTCGCCATTGACGATATTACAGAACGGAAAAAGATTGAAGCCGGTCTGGAAAAAACACGTAAGGAGCTCGCGGTTATTAAAAAATCCGCAGATGAAGTGAGTGAATTTTCTCAGAACATCATCAACACTATACGTGAACCATTACTTGCTCTGGATCAAGATTTAAGAGTTGTAAATGCAAGCCGTTCATTCTATAATTTTTTTAAGGTGACATCAAACGAGACGATTGGAACGCTCATTTATGATCTTGGCAATCAGCAATGGAATATTCCCAAACTAAGAGAATTACTCGAAACAATCCTTCCCGATAAAACAACATTCGATAACTACGAAGTTGAACATGTGTTCTCTACAATCGGTAAACGAATAATGCTTTTAAATGCCCGGCAAATAGAACAAGCCCTGGGTAAAGAGAAAATTATTCTGCTTGCAATTGAGGATATTACCGAACGTAAAAAGAATGAGAATGAACTTTCAAAAGCAAAAGCGGAAGCCGAACGGGCAAACGTTGCAAAAAGTGAATTCCTCTCCCGGATGAGCCACGAGCTCAGAACGCCAATGAATTCAATTCTTGGTTTCGCGCAATTGATGGATATGGGAGAACTGAATCCGGTTCAAAAAAAAGGTGTGAATCAAATATTAAAAAGCGGAAAACTTCTTCTGGATTTAATAAATGAAGTGCTCGATATATCAAGGATTGAAGCCGGACACATGACAATTTCACCGGAGCCGGTTGAAATTTTCGGAGCTATTTTGGAGACGATTGATATTGTTCGTCATCTTGCCGAAGAGAATCAGATTACGCTGGAATCAGATGCATCAACGGCTAAAAGACTATTTGTAAAAGCCGACTACCAGCGTTTAAAACAAGTCCTTCTTAATTTAATTACCAACGCAGTTAAGTATAACCGTAAGGGAGGTTCGGTAAAGATTGAATGTGAAGTATGCAGGATGAAGTTAGAAGCAGGAAGCAGGAAGACAACTGTCGGCAGCATACATAATGAAAGCGAAATAAAAACTGATGACTGTGGACTGAACACTGTTCGGATTAGTGTGATTGACACGGGTAACGGCATTAATCAAAAAGATATTAAAAAACTATTTAATCCTTTCGAACGGATAGGTGCCGAAAAATCTGAAATCGAAGGTACTGGATTAGGATTGAGCATTTCCAAAACCCTGATTGAAGCTATGGGTGGAAAAATTGGCGTTGAAAGTGAAGTCAGAGACATGCATGCCGGTCCACCTGCCGAAAGGCATGGCAAGACAGGAGGAAGCACTTTTTGGATTGTTCTGCCGCAGACGGAGATTCAAAAGAATTGCAACGAAGGAATAGATCGAACTATAAAATCTGAATATGGAATAACGCAGAACAGCAGAACTATTTTGTATATCGAAGACAATTTTTCGAACATTCAATTAGTTGAAAAGATTTTAGAAACACATCGTCCGTCAATTAAAACTGTAACGAATGTATACGGCAAAAATGCAGTTCGATTTGCAATTGATTACAAGCCGGATCTGATTCTGCTTGATCTCGATCTGCCAGATATTCACGGCAGTGAAGTAATTAAATTATTGCAAGCAGAACCAAGAACTGCGGAGATACCCATTGTTATTCTAAGTGCTGATGCAATGACAAAACAGATAAAGCAATTAATGGAAACCGGGGCTAAAGATTATCTAACAAAACCGATTGATGTAATACAATTTTTGAAAGTTGTTGATGAGTGGATGAGAACTACCAGCAAAGAAAAAGTTAAATAATAATTTAATTGGAAATGTGCCATGACAGATTATAAAATAGTAAAAGCAAAAATTCTCATTGTAGACGATCAACAAGCCAACATTGATGTTCTTACATGTTTGCTTGATGCAAAGGGTTTTACAAACTATACAACAACTACAGATTCACGAAAAGTGATCGACTTGTTTGAAGAATATAAGCCGGATTTGATTTTACTTGATCTTAATATGCCTCACTTAAACGGCTTTGAAGTGATGAGGCAATTGAAAGTTGTTATACCATCCGGAACATTCATGCCAATACTTGTACTAACAGCCGATATTTCAATTGAATCTAAACAAAAAGCGCTTACCGTGGGCGCTTCGGATTTTCTAACTAAACCTTTCGATTTGATCGAGGTTGATCTTCGAATTAAAAACCTTCTTAATGCACGCTATTTTCATCAACAATTGGAAAATCAGAATATGATATTAGAAGATAAAGTGAAAGAACGAACAATAGAACTTGAAAAAACAAACATGGAACTGACCGCTGCCAAAGAAAAAGCAGAGCAATCGGACAAACTGAAGTCAGAATTCCTCTCACAAATGTCGCACGAAATAAGATCTCCAATGAATGCTGTCTTGTGTTTTACAAAATTATTAAAGGATGAAATGGTGGAAAAAATAACACCGGATTTATTAGAATATTTTGACGGAATTGATTCTGCCGGTAATAGACTGGTCAGAACTGTTGATTTGATTATGAATGCATCCGAAATGCATGTTGGCTCATACGAACCGACTTTTAGCGAATTCGATTTGTTAAAAGAGGTTATGGAAATAATTCAAAATGAAAACAAAAAAGTAATAAAAGATAAGAAGTTAAATTATAATTTCTTCTCTACTCTATCGGAAGCTAAGATATTTGGTGATCAATATAGCATATATCAAATATTTGCAAACTTAATCGACAACTCTACTAAGTATACAAAGGAAGGTAACATTTCGGTTACTGTTTCAAAAAATGAATTGGGAATAAATGTTGTCATAGAAGATACGGGCATTGGTATATCCGATGATTTTATGAAAATAATATACATGCAGTTTGTGCAGGAGGAGACGGGTTACACAAGAAGATATGATGGAAACGGTTTAGGTCTTTCTCTCGTAAAAAAATATTGCGATTTGAATAAAATAGATATTAACGTAGAATCTACAAAAGGAGTCGGTACTAAATTTAGTTTACTTTTGCCCGTAAAAAAGATTAACATCAATGAAGCAATAGCATGCATGGGAGCAGTGTCATGAAAAGAGAAATAATTTATTAAAAGGTTTGGGTTATGGAGAAGAGAGAAAAAAAAGAAAATATTGAACCTGTTAAAAAGCCTTCGCGTTCAAAAATAAAATTGAACCCGGCGGATGAAGTAAATGAATTTGCCGAAAACATCATTAACACAGTGCGCGAATCTTTACTTGTATTAGATAGAGAGTTGAGAGTGGTTAAGGCAAGCCGTTCATTCTATAATTTTTTTAAGGTGACATCAAACGAGACGATCGGAACGCTTATTTATGATCTTGGCAATCAGCAATGGAATATTCCTAAACTTAGAGAACTACTTGAGAAAATCCTTCCTGAAAAAACGACATTCGACAACTATGAAGTTGAACACAACTTTTCTACAATCGGTAAACGTATTATGATTTTGAATGCCCGGCAAATAGAAAGAGCCTTTGGAAAAGAGAAGATAATTCTTCTCGCCATTGAGGATATAACAGATAGAAAACGTTCTGAAATAAAAATCAAAAAATTAAACAAAGAACTTGAACAACGTGTAATTAAGCGGACAGAACAATTAGAAACTGCCAACAAAGAATTGGAAACTTTCTCTTATTCAGTCTCACACGATTTACGAGCCCCTTTGAGGCATATAAGCGGCTATGTTGATCTGCTGAAAAGCCGTTTCCACGACTCACTGCCGGAAAAGGGTAAACATTATCTTAGTAGTATTTCCGAGTCAACACTCCAAATGGGTTCACTCATAGATGACTTGTTGCAGTTTTCCAGAGTCGGACGCAAAGAGATGAAGAAAACTGATGTTGATATGAACCAGGTTTTGCAAGAAGCGCTTCAACATATTAAACAGGCTAACGCCGGACGTGACATTGAATGGGTGACTGCAAATTTGCCGAATGTGTTAGGAGACTATGCCCTGCTTCGTTTGGTTTGGATTAATTTATTAAGTAACGCAGTAAAGTTCACCCTTAAGCAGAATAAAGCCCGCATAGAAATAAACACATATGAAAATAACGAAGAATTTGTTTTTTTCGTTCGAGATAATGGAGTTGGATTCGATATGAAGTATTCAAAAAAATTGTTTGGTGTTTTTCAACGGCTACATTCCATAGAAGAATTTGAAGGAACCGGAATCGGGCTTGCTAATGTCCGTCAAATAATTTCTAAACATCAAGGGCATACCTGGGCGGAAGCCGAAGTAGATAAAGGGGCTGCATTTTATTTCACTGTACCAAAATACAAAGAGGAAAAGTTATGAAAGGTTTGAAGACAATTCTATTAGCGGAGGATAATCCTAAAGATGTTGAATTAACTCTGGAGGCTATGTCCGAGAGCAATCTTGCCAATCATATAACCGTAGTTAAAGACGGTGTTGAAGCGCTTGAATATTTACGGCGCGAAGGTAAATTTAAGGAGAGGAAAATAGGAAACCCGGCATTCTTACTACTCGATATTAAAATGCCCCGCATGGATGGTATAGAATTGCTGCGCATTTTACGAAGCGATCCAAAATTCAAAATGATTCCAGTCGTTATTCTCACCTCGTCCAAAGAAGAAAGAGATTTGATCGTAAGCTATAACTTAGGCGTTAATGCATACGTTGTTAAACCGGTTAATTTTCAAGATTTCTTAACAACAGTAAAACAAATTGGGAGCTTCTGGGCGGTAATTAATGAACTGCCGCCTGAAGGAGAGTATGGAAATGAATCATAAAATTAAAATAGGCACACCTTTAAAAGTTCTGTTTCTTGAAGATAATCCTCAAGATGCAGAGGTTTGCCGTGAGCTCATTATAGATTCGGGTTACAATCTATATATGGACATAACTGCCACTGAAAAGGAATTTGAATCTTTTCTTAGTACACGTAAATACGATGTTATTTTATCTGATTTCAAACTACCGGGATTTGATGCGTTCGGAGCGCTGCGGCTATATAACAAAATTTGTCCGGAGGTTCCATTTATTTGTGTTTCAGGAACAATCGGCGACGAAATTGCTGTCGAACTATTAAAGTTGGGCGCGGTTGATTATATATTAAAGGATAGGCTTGAAAGACTTCCATTCGCAATTAAGAGAGCAATTGAGGATGGGAAAGAAAAGGAATCCAGGCAGAAAGCAGAAATATTGTTAGCCGCTTCGGAAATGCAGTATCGCCGTCTTTTTGAATCGGCTAAAGATGGAATACTAATTCTCAACTTAGAAACCGGAAAAATTGTTGACGTCAATCCATTTTTGATTGAGTTGCTCGGTTACGAAAAAGAAGAATTTCTTGAAAAAGAAATATGGGAAATAGGCTTCTTCAAAAATATAGTTGCTAATAAAGATAAATTTATAGAACTGCTGCAGAAAAAGTATGTTCGTTATGAAAACTTACTTCTTGAAACATCCGATGGAAGACAAATCGATGTTGAGTTTGTAAGCAATGTGTATGCGGTAAACTCCCACAAGGTAATCCAATGTAATATTCGGGATATCACCGAGCGCAAACAAATGGAGGCTGAAGTAAAAAATGAACGCGATAATGCTCAACTTCACTTTGATATTGCAGGTGTAATGTTTACGACATTGAACAAGCAAGGCGAAATAGAAAAAATCAACAAAAAAGGCTGCGAAATTCTTGGATATTCAAATGCTGATGAGCTAATTGGTTTTAATTGGTTCGAAGTTTGCATTCCTAAGAACATGAAAAATGAGGTTCATACTGTTTTTAAGCAATTGATGGAAGGTAAAGTTGAACCGGTTGAATACTACGAAAATCCTATTCTTAATAAATCAGGTATTGAGCGTATCATTGCTTTTCATAATACAGTTTTATTTGATTCAGATTCAAAAATTACAGGCATTTTATTTTCGGGCGAAGACATTACCGAGCGCAAACTTGTAGAAGAAAAATTGCATGAGAGCGAAGCCAAGCTTAAGGAAGCCATGAAAATTGCCAATCTCGGCACATGGGAGTACGACGTTGCACAAGATAAATTTGAATTTAATGATCAATTCTATGCAGTCCTGCACACAACGGCTGAACGCGAAGGAGGTTATATAATGTCATCTATGCAGTACGCAAAAAAATTCGTTCACCCGGATGATATGGCTCTTGTGGGAGTGGAAACTAAGAAAGCGTTGGAAACTACCGATCCAAACTATTATACACGGCTGGATCATCGCATAATTTATGCAGACGGTGAGATGGGCTTTTTCAATGTTAACATTCGCATTCTGAAAGATTCACAGAACCGTACTGTGAAAACTTATGGTGTGAACCAGGATATTACAGAACGCAAACGTGCAGAAGAAGTTTCGAAACAAGAGCAAGCCCTTACCAATGCCATTATCGATGCTATCCCCGGCACTTTTTACATGCTCAATGAAACCGGTAAATATGTGCGCTGGAATGCTTATCAGCGCGATGAAATCGTCGGCAAGCCGGATGATCTGGTCGGCAGCACCAACGCATTGGACACCATTCATCCGGACGACCGCGAGTTGATCCAATCGAAAATCGTGAATGTATTGGCAAACGGAGTGGATGAGACGATAGAAGGTCGGGTTCTTCTGCGTGGTGGACCGGCATTCCAATGGCTGCTGATGACCGGTCGTCGAATGTTGATAGACAACCATCCGTTTCTTATCGGCATCGGTATCGACATAACCGAGCGCAAGCTGGCAGAAGACGCGCTTAGAAGATCGGAGGTAGAGTTTCGCACTGTATGGGAAAATTCCGCAAGTGGTATGCGTATTACCGATGAAAACGGTATTGTAGTTAAGGTGAATGACGCTTTCTGCAAAATGTTCGGAAAGACGAAAGAAGGGCTGGAAGGAAAACCTTTCTCAGTAAATTACACCAAAGAAAAAGAAAAGCATATTCTTCTTAAGCACCAAGAATTATATTCATCAAAAAAAGTTGAGCCTTATATTGAAAAAGAATTAAAACTTTGGAATGGGAAAATAATCTGGGCTCAAGTTACTAATTCATTTTTAGAGATAGAAGGGAAAAAGACATTACTGCTTGGGATCTTCGCGGATATCACCGACCGCAAAGATGCCGAAGAAGAAATTTCCAGAATGGCAAATATCCTGGAGGCAACACCGGATTTGGTTGGTATGGCAGATTTGCATGGAAACATTTTTTATCTAAATCAGGGCGGAAAACTTCTAATAGAAATGAATACCTCCGAAGATATTACAAAACTTAAAATTAGTGATTTTCATCCGGATGACATTGTTCAGCTAATTATGCGCGAAGGTTTGCCAACTGCAGCAAAAAAAGGATTTTGGAGCAGCGAGACAAAACTTTTATCAACAACCGGGGAAGAAATTCCTATTCTGCAAGTGATCTTATGTCACAAAAATTCAAAGAATATTATTACCCATTATTCAACAATAGCCAGAGATATTCGTGAAAGTAAACGCTCTGTAGAAAAAGTCCAAAAGCTTTCACTCGCTGTTGAGCAAAGTCCGGTTTCGGTAGTTATAACAAATATGGAAGGAGAAATAGAATATGTAAATGAAAAGTTTTACGAACTAACCGGATATACAAAGGAAGAAGTGAAAGGTAAAAATCCAAGAATTTTAAAATCGGATAAACACAGTAAATCATTTTATGAAGAACTTTGGGACACCATTTTATCCGGTAAAGTTTGGAAAGGTGAAATAATTAATAAAAAGAAAAACGGAGAGATCTATTGGGAATCAGAATCGATCTCACCGTTAGTTAATAAAGAAGGAGACATCACTCATTTTGTTGCGATGAAGGAAGATATTACCGAAAAAATGAAGATGATTTCGGAACTGTTCGAAGCAAAAGAAAAAGCGGAAGAAATGAACCGCCTAAAAACAAACTTCATACATAATATGAGCCACGAACTTAGAACGCCGCTTAATGGTATTTTGGGTTTTGCAGATATACTAATTTCGGAGCTTACCGATCCGGATCAAAATGAAATGGCGCAAGGCATTTTTACCTCCGGGAAGAGATTAAGCGAAACGTTAAACTTTATTCTTGATTTATCAGAAGTGGAAACTAATAAAGTTGAATTAACTTCCCGAAATATCGCTGTGGTGCCTCTTACAATAAATTGTATCAATTCATTTATTAAAGAAGCTGAAAAAAAGAATCTTCTATTAGAAACCATAATAAAAGAAAAAAATATTTATGCTTATTTAGAGGAACAGCTTTTCCGCCGGATTCTTTACAATCTTCTTGATAACTCACTAAAGTTTACCAGGCAAGGGAAAATAATTGTAGAGGTTGGTAAAGAAGTAAGCGAAGAAAAAGATTGGCTTTATATAAAAGTAAAAGATTCTGGGATTGGAATAGCTCAGGATAAAATTGATATTATCTGGGACGAATTCCGGCAGGCAAGTGAAGGGTTAAGCCGCAGCCATGAAGGTGCAGGTCTCGGATTAACAATTTCTAAACGAGCGGTTGAATTAATGAAAGGAAATATATCGGTTGAAAGTGAATTGGGGGTAGGCTCTACTTTTACGGTTAAATTCCCTTCGGTAAAAGTTATACCTTCGGATGAAAAGGTTATACAAACAAAGCAATTTGAAGCGGCTCCACTTATAAAAGAAAATGCCGATAAGAAATCTTTACCTTTAGCTCTTTATGTAGAAGATGATTATTCTAATAGGAATGTAGTAAAATTATATTTAAAGAACACATGTATTGTCGAAACGGCAGAAGACGGAGAGACTGCATTACAGTTAGTCGCCGAAAAGAAATTTGATTTAATTTTAATGGATATCGGTTTTCCCGGTGGGATTAATGGGATGGAAGTAGTGAGAGAGATATTAAAAATGCCGGAGTATGCTAGCACGCCGATAATAGCAGTAACCGCTTATGCAAAGGAAGAAGATAAAACAGAATTCTTAAAAGGAGGATGTACGCATTATATTTCTAAGCCATTTGATAAAAAAGAGCTTGTTAATTTAATAACGTCTTTATTTAATCAGCAATAAAATAGAAGTTTAAGAGCAATAAGCAAGTGGTTAAAGGGAAAGAAAAATAGTTAAAGAAAAAGCTAAATAAACTTTAAGTTTGGAAATTTAGTTTTTTTATTGCGGCTTTTTAGGAAGGTTTTTTTATGTGTATCAAAAACGTAAAGAGCCACCTGCCGGAATCCCGACTTCTGCCAATTAGTACGACAGAGCTTCAGTTATTTTATGAACTTGAAGTCTATACCTACAGGGAAGTATTATATCGGGGGAAAAACCCTATTTGCCTGTTAAACCTTCATAACAGATGCCTGGCTTTGCGTAATTAACCTTATTACATAATCACATTCGCTTTAACTGTTTATACAAAATAAGAAGGTAATAAGGTTTTTACGGCTTTAGATTTTTTGTTTGTTACTAAGGTTAACATATTCAAATAAGGTCTTTATTTCTTCTGCAAACCAGCATCACTTTAGATAGATTATAAAAATCAATATGACAAATAAATAAAAAGTCATATTACGCAGTATTAGATTATTCATTGCCCCGACATTTATGTCGGGGACGAAATTGAAATAAAACGATAGGCTTTAGCCACATCAATAGCCTAAATGGGGCTAAAGCCCAATATCTTTGTGTAAATTTAACCCCCGCCATAAATGGCGGGGCAATACAGCAAAAACACGCGTAACGTGACTTAATAAGTCACATTACGCAAAAATATTTACAACGGTGTAAAACAATAACTTCGTTACAAAAGCTTGAATGCATGCATGGATGAATGATTTAAATTCAATTTATTTAGCACATTAATGATCTACATACAGCCATTCAACCATGCAGGATTTTAATAAAATATTGTTAACCATTTCATCAGAAATCATGTAATGCGTAAGATGACTAATAACATTTGTTATTTTTTCTTTTTAGAGGTTTTTTCGTTCTGTTAAAAATGGCAGAAGTCAGGAACAGATAATTTCTACTGCTCTTTTATTAGTTTCTAAAACTTAGCAGACAATTTTTACTGCTCTTTTATTAGTTTCTAAAACTTAGCAGACAATTTCTACTGCTCTTTTATTAGTTTTTAAAACTCAGCAGACAATTTTTATTGCTCTTTTATTAGTTTCTATAACTCAGCAGACAATTTTTACTGCTCTTTTATTAGTTTCTAAAACTTAGCAGACAATTTTTACTGCTCTTTTATTAGTTTCCAAAACTCAGCAGACAATTTCTGCTGCTCTTTTATTAGTTTCTAAAACTTAGCAGATAATTTCTATTACTCTTCCCTACTTCTGCCAATTAGTACGACAGAGCTTCAGTTATTTTATGAACTTGAAGTCTATACCTACAGGGAAGTATTATATCGGGGGAAAAACCCTATTTGCCTGTTAAACCTTCATAACAGATGCCTGGCTTTGCGTAATTAACCTTATTACATAATCACATTCGCTTTAACTGTTTATACAAAATAAGAAGGTAATAAGGTTTTTACGGCTTTAGATTTTTTGTTTGTTACTAAGGTTAACATATTCAAATAAGGTCTTTATTTCTTCTGCAAACCAGCATCAATTTAGATAAATTATAAAAATCAATATGACAAATAAAAAATATTAATTTGTTTTATTCCTATTTAGAAGTTTTTTTCTTCTTAAAAAAAATCGCAGAAGTCAAGGGAAAAAGAAAAAAGGAAAAAGGAAAAACCGAATGAACTTTACGTTTGGAAATTTAGTTTTTTATTATTGCCGCTTTTTAGGGAATCTTTTTTGATGTTTATCCGCAACGTAAAGAGCCACCTGCCGGAATCGAACCGGCGACCTACGCATTACGAATGCGTTGCTCTACCAGCTGAGCTAAGGTGGCTTAAAAAGAAAAATGGCAAACACAAAATAGCATCTACCATTAATTCTCAAAAAGAATATTAAAAATAAATCAGACTATCTTAATTTTTTCTTGTGTCTATTTTTTCTTAGTCTTTTTTTCCTCTTGTGAGTTGCCATTTTATGACGTTTGCGCTTTTTTCCGCAAGGCATCTATTACCTCCGATGTTAATGTGATTCTAATAATTCTTTCGCCCGCTTCCCTACTTCCGAGTTCGGATCCAGTTCCACGGCTTTCTTCAACCAATTTTGAGAAACTTCTATATTTCCAACTGCTAAGTTAACAATTCCTAAGTTTAAATGCGCAATCTGATGGTCGGGTTTATATTTTAGCGCTTTTTCCATCTCGGCTATTGCAAGATCATAATTTTTAAGATTGTAATAACAAACACCCATATCAACCCGAACGTCGGCGTCAGCCGGTGCTATTTCCAAATACTTTTTGTAATCTTCAATCGCTTTATCATAAAAACCGGAATCATTTTTTAGATGAGCAAGATTTACTAATGCCTCGGTATCACCAGGATTATTTTTTACCTCCTCTTCAAGCTGATTAATCTGCTGCATGTTAGCGAGATCTATGCCGGAGTTGTTTGCGGGAGGAGCATTATTTGTAACGGTTTCCTGCACGAGTGAAGGAGAATTAAACACACCGGACATTAATAAAATAAGAGCGGCAATTACAACTGTGCCTGCAATTATTATAAATGTTTTTTTAACATCAAGATTTTTTGTTTCACTCTTTTTTATTTCGGCATTTTTTACAACAGGCGCATACTGCCTCTTTGGCTTTTGCTGTTTGGGTTTATTAACCTTTTGAGCCTGTGGCTTTTTATATATATTTTGTTTAACCGCCGTTTCGGAAATTAAAATAGTCTTCTTCCGCAATTCCTTTTTGCCGGTCAATTTTACGCCACACCCGTGGCAAGTAGTATTATTTTCCAGATTTTCTTCACCACAGGAATCACAAATGATAACACTCTCTTCAACTTCGCGTGAATCTGCAACAGCGGTTTCAAGTGTTAAATCTTGTAAATCATATCCACACGATGGACAAAAGTTATATTCTTTTTCTAACCCGGTTCCGCAACTTGGACAAAAATATTTCATTCTAAACTATATTCCTTGTTGTTTTTCTTTTTCTTTCATGCCTTTATCTACCAACTCTTTAAAATCTTTTGAAAATTTAAAGGTCGGCACATAATGATCCGGTACAAATACTTGTTCGCCGGTTTTAGGATTACGGGCTTGCCTTGCATTTTTTTTCTTTACCTTATAGCTGCCGAATCCTCTAATTTCAATTCCTTTGCCTTCTTTGAGAGATTCGATAACAGTCTTAAAGAATCCTTCTATTATCGCCTCGGTTTCTAATTTTGTTAAACCGGTACCTGCGGCTACTCTATCAACAATGTCTGCCTTAGTCATAATCACATCTCCTTTGTTATTGATAAATATCTAAGTCGTTGCAACACAACGGATTAAATTATCAAACATTTAATGTAAAATCAAACCTAATTAGCTTTTTTTCAAATTTAACTCTTAGCGAGATTAGATGTTAAACGAAAAGTCTCAAAATGATATTAAGTCTCATTTCGGGAGTAAAAATAATTACTAATTTGCTTAAAAAGAAGTCTTTTGGCATTGGTACAATACTTGATCTGTATGTACTAAATTTAAGGATAAAAAATGAACTTGATAGAAATAATAATTACTTCGTTAAAAATGTTTACTCTTGTGGGTATAGCAATTGTCGCTTTTTCATATTTTTTCTTTAAACTCAAAAAGCACACAAAACAAACAAATCAATATCAACCCATTCTTCAGCCTGTTCCACAACAATCTGTTCAGGTTGAAATACCTCAAGTAGAGCACGAGTATTATTATGAAGAACCGGCACAACCCGTTAAAAGAGTAATGCCGGGAGAAAGATTTAAAGTATTAAACGATTATAATTTTAATTCCGCAGCTCGAAATAATTTTAGAGCCATGTCGGTTCCCGAATCAAGATTTACAAATCGCAAGATTGAAGAAGAAACAAACTTAAATGTATACGGTTACTATTCCGATAACAATTCAACCCCGATGCATAAACTAAAATTTTCGGGGATGCGCAACAGTAACTTCCGTTAAAAATTTATTCTTCAAAGGTTACATTTTTTATCAACTCTTTTGAATTATAAGGGGCGCCGCCGCCGCCGAGATATTTATTAAACCACTCAAGGTGGGCGTTGTAATACAACGGCATCGATTTAATTCCATTCGGCCAATGTCCATCGTTTTTGAAAATAATTAAGCGCGAATCAATTCCAAGTGTCTGCAGCGCATTAAAATATTCCACGCCCTGCGTATAAGGAACTCGATAATCCCTTTCACCGGTAATTATTAAAGCAGGGGTTGAAAAATTTTCAACATAACTTGATGGTGAAAATTTGTCATATAAATCAGAGTTCCATGGCTGCCCTTTTAAATCCCAGTTCACAAACCATAATTCTTCTGTAGCTCCCCACATTGATTTTAAATCATAAATTCCCATCATGGAGGCGAGGCATTTGAATCTTTTTGTTTTTGCCTGAAACCAGTTCATCATATAACCGCCGAAAGACCAGCCCATGGCGCCTATTTTTTCTTTGTCGACGTAAGGCAGTTTTTCTAATTCATCGGTTACTTTCATTAAATCTTCATAAACTTTGCCTCCCCAGTCACCTGAAATTGCTTCAGTGTATGCTGACCCGTAACCGGTTGAGCCATGCGGATTTGGAAACACAACTACATAACCCGAACCGGGATAAACCTGCCAGTCGCCTCTGAATGAATCCATCCATTGACTCTGCGGTCCGCCGTGTACATTTAATATTAGAGGATATTTTTTATTCGGATCGAAGTTATGGGGTTTAACTAAAAACATGTGTACTTTTTTTCCGTCGGCTCCCTCAACCCACATTTGTTCTGCCGGTCTTACATCAACTTCATCAAGCAAATCTTTATTAAAAAATGTTAACTGTTCCTCGGTTCCCTCTTTAGCGGCTGAACTATAAATTTCTCCGGGTTTGTCAATAGAACGAGCCATATAAATTAATTGTTCATTTGGTAATACCTGATATCCGAAAATTGAACGTTTAGTACTTACCTGTTCAACCAAACCACCGTCAATATTAACTTTATACACCGGGGCGTAACCTTCATAGTCGGCGGTGAAAAAAATTGTTTTAGAATTATCACTCCAAGAAATATCATTCACCGTATAATCAAAATCTTCAGTTAATATTTTAGAGGATTTTGTACCACGATTATAAACAGCCACACGGTAACGGTCAGCTTCGTATGCCGGCTGCTCTTGAAGTTTGTATGCAATATATTTTCCATCAGGAGAATAAACCGGATACCCGTCCCACGCTTTGTTTTGTTCTGTAATATTTTGAGCAGGATTGTTTCCGTTTATATCAATTAAAAATAAATCAGCGTTTGTGGAAGCTTCAATATTTTTATCCGGGTTTTTCATAAAACATAATTCTGCTGCGTCTGGCGACACTGCAAATTTTACGTCTCCGCCAAGCATGTAGCCGGATGAAAGCCAGTTGCTTTCAACAATTTTTTTTACTTCCTTTTTACCAATGTCAAACAAAAATAGAGCAGGCGTTTTTTCTTCGCTGTATGAAGTCCAATGACGATACATAGGGTTATCGGCAATATAAGCCTGCACCGGGCCCTCGGAAGCAGACTTACTTATTTTTTCGTTGCAAGAATTATCGGCGCCGCATTCAGGGTACACCTCCGATGAAAAGAGAATATATTTACCGTCATTCGAAATGATGGGATTTTCAACCCCCGTATAAAAATCAGTTATTTTTTCACTCTCCCCTTTCTTAATATCGTATAAGTATACTTGTCCACTTTGCATAAAATAAAATTTTTCATCACTCGAAGACCAGAACGGAGAATATTCGTTCTTTTCTGAATCCGTAAGATTTTTTATTTCGCTGCCGTCAATATTCATTAAATAAATGTCGGTATTAGACTTTCCTTCTTTCAAATCGGCAGCATTTACAGTAAACAAAACAAGTTTGCCCGATGGTGAAAGAACCGGGCTTCCAACATTTTGTACACGGTATAGGTCATCAATAGTAAACGGTTTTTTCTGCTGCGCATTTACAGCTGCTACAAGCAAAATCATTATCAACAAAAACGCTTTTTTTTTCATACAATCCTCTTTAATAAAAAATTATTTACTTTTTTTTCTACTATTTAAACTAAATTATTTTTTTATATTTTCCGAACAAATAAAATCGATTTGTTATGGAAGATAAAACATTATTCGTAAAAAATATGGTTTGCAGCCGATGTATCAAGGTTGTAAAAGAAGAACTTGAAAAACTTGGTCTGAAAGTAAATTATATCGTGCTGGGCGAGGTGCGCGTAACCGGAAATGTTAATAATAAGCTAATAAAAAAATCTTTAGAAAATAATGGGTTCCAACTTCTAGACGACCGACAGGCAACAATAATTGAAAAAATAAAAATTTCGATAATTGAATTGATTCATTATAGTAAAGGGGATGAACTCCCCGATGTTAATTTTTCTACTTTTCTTTCGGACAAGATAGGTATGAGTTACCAGCATTTAAGCTCACTGTTTTCTTCGTTAGAAGGGATTACAATTGAAAAATATATAATTAATCAAAAGATTGAAAAAGTAAAAGAGCTTATTGTTTACGATGAACTGACATTAAGCGAAATTTCTTACCGGCTTGGTTACAGCAGTGTTCAGCACCTTTCTAATCAATTTAAAAAAACTACCGGGTTTTCACCTACTCAATTTAAACTGATAAAAGAGAGAAAGCGTACGGCGTTAGATAAAATTTAGCAGTTTATTTTTTGGTGTTATTCTGCTTTTTTTTTCGGTAAGTTAATTGAATTAAACCTGTTTTGTATTCTTTTGACGAAACGAATTCGATTGCTTGCTCATTAAAAGGTTGAAGAAATAAAGGTGTGCCTTCACCGAGTAATATGGGAACAATCGAAATAATATATTCATCAACCAAACTTTCGTTAAGGAATAAACGTATTAATTCACCACCGCCGACAATCCATAGATGCTTCAACCCTCTATTTGTCAAATCATGAACGAACTCCCTCGGATCAATCTTAACAAAATATAAACTGCTTTTATGTGATGACATTTCCCGGTTTGTAAAAACAAAAACATCCTTTCCATCATAGTTCGATAAATCTGTTCCCTTGATTGAATCGTATGTTTTTCGTCCCATTGCAATGGCGTCAATCGATTCGTAAAAGTTATTATAACCGTAATCTTCCCCTTCTTCTTTCATCGAGTTCAGCCATTCAATGCCGCCATCCGAGCCGGCGATGTATCCATCAAGGCTCGAAGCAATATATATTGATATTTTCATGCAGAGATTATTCCGTAAGTTTTTGTGTTATTTTGTTATTAATTATATAAAGGCAAACCTGTTTTGCGCCATCCTCCGAATAATGAAATTTAGATATTAAATTTTTTATCAGATGGTTAACTAACTCAATTGTTCTTGTATCGTAAACATTAAATTTATCGGTTCCGAATGATTTAATTGCATTTTCAAAAGAGGTGTATTGCAGAAAAGGTTGAAAAATATTTTCTCTCAAGTTTTTCATGTAAGTATTATAAAGTTCTTTGTAAACATGAGTATTCTCAATACTGCTGTTTGACACCTGCATTTCCTGCAGATTAATTGTAAATTTTGAAGCGGTTTCATCTCTAAATTTTTTGCGTTGTGCATCCGAAACAGTTGAGTTGAATAAATTACTTTCAATTGAATAATAAAAAGAATCGGAAATTTCGAACGTTTCTTTTGTGTAAGGACTAATTAACCTCTCACCGGCATCATAGTTTAGTGCGAAAAGATAGTTTTGGATATCTTTACTAATGCGCTCTTCATTTTGCTGGAATAACGATTCTTTTATTTGCTGCATCACGTTATAATCATAAAGTCGGATAATGGAATCTATAAATCGTTGGGGTATTTTTGAAATATAGTCTTTATGTTTTTCAAAAAATTCTTTTATATCATTCATTGTGATGAGGAGTTCGCGCTTTGTACCGTCTTCCTCGCTCAATTTTTTTCTTACACTATTGTAAAACTCGTTAAAAATATTTATCGATTCTCTTCCGGAAAAACCATACCGACCTTCAGCCTCAGATTCGTCTATAAGTTTTCTTCTTAATTTTTTATCAAATTTATTGTAATCCGATTCTTCCAACCATCCCGGTATTTTATTATTGTATATGCTGAGTTTTAGGAGCAGAAGATTTTCATCGCTGTATTTACGATATTTTAACGGATCATCAATCCATTCTTTTATTGTAGCGGACTCGGGATTTAACCGGGAGCTAATAATTATTTGCGCAAAGTTATTCAATACTCCTGGTAAAAAACGGTTTTGTATTTGTTTTCCAAATGAGCTAAAATATATTTTTACTTCTTCGGTATAGTTTAAAATATAGTTAACGTTTATTTCTTTTATTCTATCCTTAAACGATTCTAAAGTTGCAATCTTCCCTTTATCTTCAGGGTTCATAACCGCTATAAAAAGAGAATTAACATTCTCTTCCACCTCTTCAATTTTATGAGTGCCTTCGCTGATAATTCCGTGAAGATCAAGAAATCTTTTTTCGTTGTATCCTTTAACATCCATAATAACGTAAACGCCGTTATTGGTTTTTGCGTATTTGGAATATACATATTTAACAATGTTACTGTCCTTAAAGTGGATAGCGAGTTCCCTCTGGATTACATCGTTTGAGTAGATAAATTTTTCAGAATCTCTGTCACCAGGGTTGTAAACAGAAATACCATTACCGAGCCGGCGGTCGAAAAAATATCTTTTCGCAAAAAGCATATTAAAAACCTCTATAGGCGATTCCAATCGCTTTATTAAAGCCTGGTATATTGATGTGCATATTGTGCACGGTAAATCTTTAAAAAGCCAGTCGTATTCTTTTTTGTTAAATATTTTAGTTCGTTCTGCGCCGTTTAATAGGTTTTCCAAAACTTCTTTTCGATGGTCAGGGGGAATTAAAAGAAACGGATGATCGTGGCTGGGACACGGCACTTCAAAAATATTAGGCGGCGCAGTATCCGGTCCGCCTTTAAATTTTTTGTAGTAATCTTCAAGTGCAACTTTTATTTCATCGGAAAGACGGGGACCAAGCTTGGTTTCGTCCAACCTCCACAACACTTCATAATTTGTCCCCTCCTGTAAGTGAGTGTACTCCTGGAAACGACGTAATAAATTATTGATGAATGTGCTTTTGCCGCTGCCGGGAGGACCGACGAAAATATATATTTTATTCTGCTGGGCGCCTTCTCTAAAGGAATCAGCTAATCTTATAATCCTGTTTGCGAGAGGGAGATCGGAAAAAAAAGGAGTATCGGTATCATCAACCAAAAGACGGTCGCAGTTTACAGTTCTATAATTTATACTTTCCGGGTCAGGTTTACCTTCACCTTCCATTGTGATATAATGGTAAATCATATTGTTGAATAACTGGAACACTGTGCGGAAAATACAAAGAGGCTCCTCACCTGCTTTTTGTAAAAACTGATTAAAAGGAATTACGGTTCCTTTTTCTTCTTTTGTCAATTTTTTATCAAGAAGATTAACTACTTCTTTAATACTTTTTTTTGGTCGGGAACTCATATCAAGCACTTTTTATTATTATCTGCTTGTGCACTTTTTTATTTTGCACACTGTATTTCACATTTCTATAAATGGGCTCAACCTTTTCGGTGGTCTGTCCTGCTGTCGTATCCTTGAGGTCATATTTTTTTTTCATCTCATCCCAATCAATCTCAATTGTATCGAGTTCAACCCGGTCGCCCCACAAATATTCGATGCCAATTAAAGTATTAGAGATATAATCCCGGAATAATTCTTTCCCTTCCCATCTGTGTTCAAGTGATAATGTGCCATCATTTTTTTTGCTAAAATTAATATATGGGGGATGGAAAAGACTCTCCATAACCATCCCTTTATAGTCCGCAGCTTTCCTGCTTTTTACATAATACTCTTTAACATACCGGGTTGGATTAATTCTTTGCCCCACAACCATCAATTTATGTTTATCCACAAAATCCTGATCTATGAATGCGCTCAAAAAAGTTGTGTCGCTGTAATTTTGCCGAACGTGAAAAATAAAATCTTTACCATTCATTTTTTTTGAGTCAAATTTATCCCTTCCATCAAAATCGAGAATTTTTCTAAAATCATAGCTGTATCTTCCTTTGTCCGCCATTTCCTCAATATGGCTATATAATCTTAAACCAATTGCGTAGGGGTTCAAACCGATTTTACTTATTGCTGTTACTTTTGCGTTTATCCGCGCGAATGCAACTTCGTATCCTTTTATTCTTTCATCATTCATAAAAAGTTTTTCGTGCCAGTAGCTTGCCCAGCCTTCGTTCATAGTTTTTGTACGAATCTGCGGCGAAAAGTATAAAGCCGTATCTCGAACAATTTCTATCACCGATTTCATCCAGATATTATCGGGATTATTCAAGAAGCCGCTTTCTTCCATAATAAATTGAATAAAATCTTTGCCGAAAATCTTTTTCTCACCCTTATTACTATTTTCAAATATTTCTTCATATTCAGGATTCCGATCTTTTATATAAAGGAAAAATTGTTCTTCCTTACTTTTTTCCGGTGTATCCTCTAATAAATTATATCTATCAATTTCAGCTAAAAATTCTCTCTGCCCTACATTTTTTATAGACTGCAAAAAAACATTAAAATAAAAATCTATTTTATCAGGAAGTTTAAAAATTTTATAATCATCGGAGTTACTTAAATTGTTAAAGTATCCAACCAGGTTATCTATGCTTCGCGCGAACTCAATAACATAATCGACTACTCTTCCCTTTTTTGAGCGGAGTTTAGCAATTATCCTTTTTTCGGTAAGCGCTTTTTCTTTGAAGTCGTAATCCCAGGTACGCTGGTAATATTTATTATTCTGAAAAAAATCTATGTGGGCAATAACGTGATAAAATATCATCACGTTCAGCCAATCGGGATTATTATCGTTATAAAATGAAATAGCCGGACGGGTATTAATAACTGTTTCGTATGGGTTATGAGGATAATATTCATACTCTCCCTTACCCCTAAGAACCTGCAGATCTTGCAGCCAATAATCGTACAAAGTTGGAATCATGTTTTTTGGGGATAACTCAACCATGTCTGTATTAGTAACAATGTACTCAAGTGTTTCCTTGTCAAAACGGAGTCCGGCATCCAAAGCGCGTTCTTTGCAGCCCTCCATTATTTTTTTTGTATGTTGATCGATTAACTGCATGTTATGAAATTAATATTTTTATGCTCTCGATAATTCTTGACTCATCTGCCTCCGCTGCAGAAAAAGAATCGAAATGAAGTTTATCCGATTCACTTTCGAGCAGCCCGGAGCTGCGCAGATATTTTTCTACGGTTGTATTTTTTGTTGCCGAATAATTATTTTCCGCAACAGTAATACCGATACGACTCGCGTAAGTCAACATCGTCTTCAATTCTGAAATTGCTTTAGTTCCGTCATTTTCCCAGTCATCACCGTCCGTACCATGAAAAACGTAAATGTTATAATCCTTTGCTAAATTTTCTTCTTCAACAATTTTGTTTACTAATGCATATGCCGATGCAACCTCGGTACCACCGGCTACGCTTTTGTTATAGTATGTATAAAAATCCGGAACCTCTTCGGCATCATTATCATGTACAATAAAACGGCTGTTTACCTGCCGTTCGTATTGAAAAATTAACCAGCTATGAATATAAACGTGCTGTGTTACTATCACCTCGGTCGGTTTACCGTGCATCGAACCGGAATAATCACGAACAAAAAACACGATTGCCTGAGATTCATAATCCCGCTCCTTCGACAAAATCCGGTACATTTTGTCCCCGGGTGTTAATATAAATTTTGCGGTATCAACTTTTTCTTTTGCCCTAATTCTTCCGAGCGCAAGATTTGTTTTTACAAGACGTTTAAGAGTTGCCTTCTTATCAAGTATTTGTCCATGTCCCCGGTTTTTATCTGTAAGTTCATAAGTAAATTTTGTTAAAGAAGTTTTTTTTCCTTTTTCTTTTATGTTCGGTAGCTCAAACTGCTCGGTTAAAATCCTGCCTATGTCATAAGCGTCGGCGCCCATACCGTGTTCGCCGCCTTTACCCTGACCCGCGCCCTGTCCTTCTCCTTCGGTTTCACGTATCGATTCCTCACCGATTACTTCACCTTCGGCTTCATCACCGCTGCCTCCGGTTGACTCACCTTCACCTACGTTGGGTTCGGAAATCCAGTGATAAAACTTTTCTTCGCTTGTGGTAGGAATTATTATAGTTTTTCCTTTACCATCTTTGGCTGGTTTTATAAGTCTGCCAAGTTTTATCTTCCGCGGAAATCCATCCTTTTCACGCAGTTTATCTCTTTCTAGCAGCCTGTCCAGGTCATAAATACGGCTCGATATTGTATTTTCGGATGAAAGATTTGAAAAAACTTTCATATCATCGTAATCATACAAACCGGTAAAACCTTTTGGCTCATCGATAAAATATTTTAAAATATTTTCTATTTTGTCGTTTTCAGCTATCTCCTTTTCAAGGTCAGTTTTGCCACGGGAAATATCAAAAAACTTTTTGCGCTTTTTCATTTTTATGTTTGATGGTCTTGTGTACAGAAAAACTCAATTGTTTTTTCGGAACATGTACGGCAGTAATTTAATTTATTTACCATCGTCGATACAATTCTGTTGTAAAGTTTTTCATTGTCCTCATTAGTGCGGTTTGCTAATGCCCCTACAAGCCCGCCTGCAGAAGCTATATCAGAGTTTAATCTTGTATCGGTTACCGCTTTTACAAGGTCAACGTTATCCATAAAATCATAATTTTTATCAGTCTGAAGTTTTTGAGCATATATTTTTCTCACCTGCCCGCGGAAAGATTCTTTCTGCTCCATCGTTTTCATTTCAAGTTCATTTTCTACAGCATTAACAAATCGCTCATCTATTTTGATGGGTTGTGTTTTGCCGGTTTGAGGGTCGCGGTAAGTAATTATTTTGTCGGGTCCAAGATCAGAACGCCCAATGCCGATTATCATGTTAACATACATCATTACATCTTTTTTTATCGCCGTGGGTTCATCCATAAAGGCGTTAAACATTTCTGTGCGTATACGTTTGCGGTAAAGGCTTTTTGCAATATTCAAATCATCAAAATATTTTGCCCGCTCCGTATTGTCCTGCACGTAATCAAGTATAACATCTTCGGCGGCTTTGAATACATCGAGGGCGAACATGCACTGCCCTTCGTTTGTTTCGGGGAAACCGCGCATTGTATTAATAGCCCTCGCAAGATCGCGCTGTCCGAGACCTTTTTGTCCGAACCGTTTTGTTGTATCGGATTCGTGTTCAAGTTCTTCAACGATTTCTGCAAGCGCTTTTATACTTTTTTCTCCCGCAACTTCGCCTGCGGCAAGTTTCATCATTTCTACCGGTGTAAGTTTATCCTCAACCCTCGGCAAACGACTGAGTGTTACAATTGTTGATAAAACATATATCAAGTTCGGGTCGATATGTAATTTTTCTCCGGTGAAAGTAGTTTTATTTCCCTCGCCAATAGCGTACCAGGTTAGCTGTTCCTGAAGTTTATAATTAGTATTATGAGCAACATAACAAAATTTGCAGCGGTCTAATATTGGTCTTTCTTCACCGTTCATCCGGTAGTTTTGTACATCGGTATTATTACTCGTTGCAATAACGAATGTATCAATAGGCCAGCGGAAGGCATCAATTTCAATCATCCTGTTTTGAATAACGCCAAGATAGATTTTCATTAAGTCGGTTTTATTCTTAAATATTTCATCGGCAAAGTGGATACCGCCGTTACCGACACGCGCAAGAGCGCCGCGACGCAGATCGAACCGGTATGGATTGTTTGTGTTGGAGATGTGAAGAAGACGTTGTATACTTTCCTCGCCAACCAAATCGACACCGGAGCTTGTTAATTTATCTTTTGCGGGATATTTTCCAGTTATTGTTCCAAGCGTAGAACTTATTGGAATTTTTATAACATCTATGCTTTCCAAAAGTTTTATTGAATCCCCTTCATAAAAATCTAACAGATCTTTTAGGATAAATTCAGAATCCGCACCAAGTGGTCGGTAGTTATGATAACATCTTTCTATCTGATCTGCCGAAAAACCAAGCGATTGTAAAAATTCTTTGCTTTTGTCTTCTGACTCAAAAAGGTTCATAGCCAAAATCATCGGGTCTTCATAAGTCTGACTTTCGATAATTTTTATTGAACCGTAACCATCCAATCCATCGGGTATCAGCATGCGGAAAGTATATTTATTATTTTCCGGGATTGATACAAAATCGCGGTACATAGTGGAAAGATAATCGACAAAAAAAGTTTTGCCGTTGCCGGGCTCACCTACGAGAACAAAAGCCATTTCTTTGCTCTCACCATTTTCTGCGGCATCTTTTATAAAGGCTACAAAATTATTTATTACATTATACATTCCTATAATATGTTTCCGACCGCCGCGAAATTTTAAAAAATCGTACGTAGTGCGTCCGTTTACTACAAGCGTTTTTATTTGATCGGATTGATCGAAGATCATTCGTGACATTGATTCGAAAACATTTTCAAAATGATGTTTTCCTTGTCTCAGTTCTTCAAGGTAAGTGTTAAGAGATATACCTTTAACTGGCATAATACCCTCCGCAATTTTTCTAAATTATTTTACTTAAGCAGAATTAATCTGCGCTTTAGTTATACAATAAAAAAAGAAGTTTTACTATCTGGAAAGAAAATGGGAAAAAATACGTTAAAACTCAACTGCTTAAATTAAACAGTGTTTAAAATATAGGGAAAGATCAAAAAAGTAGAATTAATTAATAAACCCATTGTTAAAAATATTTACTGTTTTTAATGTGAAAAACTTAGCCGTTTTTTCTTAACTGAGCAAGGAGTGTTTCCGCCTGGTTTCTATTCTCTTCAAGACCTAAGTTAAGCGCATTCTCAAAATCAATCGCTGCATTTTTTGAATAACGAAGATTTAAATTAATCATAGCGCGCAAAAAATATGCATCCGGGTAATCAGGCATTTCATTAATAGCTTTTGTTACTTCACGCAAAGCCGTATCGTATTCTTCTAATTGTTTTAAACACAATGCTTTCAAATAAAAACCTTTGCCGTATGATGAATTAATGAGTACTGCCTTGTCAAAATCGTAAAACGCTCCCTGATAATCCTCCATTTGGAGTTTAAGCTCGCCGCGGGATACAAATGCTTCAAAGTATTTTGGATGCATTAGCGCTTTGGTAAAATCATTCAATGCACCGGATCGATCGTACAATTCTTTTTTGGCAAGCGCACGGTAATAATAGTAGGAACACTCCTCCGGAGACTGCTCAATTGCTTTTGAATAATCAGCCGTAGCTTTACTGTACTGTTTCATTCTGTAATATGCGTTGCCCCGTGTTGCGTATGCTTCTCCGTTACTCGCTGTTGAAAGAAATGTATCCATATTTTTTATTACGGATTCATAATCACCCGTCTCAATTAAGGCAGAAGAAAGTTTTATAATGGCTGATGTGTATGTAGGGTCTAATTTTAAAATATCATTAAATACTTCCACAGCTTTGTCAAAGCTTTTCAGCCTAAGCAGCAAATCCCCCTGTAATAACAGTATTTCTTTATTTTCTGGTTCAGATTTTAATATTTTTTCAAGATCGGAAGATGCTTTTCCGAACTCTTCTAATGAAAGATAAATTTCGCTGCGTAAACGAAGACAGTTTACACAATTAGGATTAATCTCAATTGCGAGACTTAACTTTTTTATTGCTTCATCAATTTCATTTTTACTTTTCTGTAGAACTGCAAAATTGTAATAAGCATCAAAATTTTTGGGGTTAAGTTCAATTGCTCTATTGAAATAATATAAAGCCTCATCGTTTTCGCCGAGTTTCATTTTAGTAAAACCGTATAGATTATGAGTCTCTGAAGAATTTTGATTTAATTCAAGAGCTTTTGCAAGATCGGGCAATGATTTTGAATAATCACCAAGTTTTATTTTCATCTCAGCCCGCATCAAAAAGACTGAATAAATATGGGATACTTTTGTTATATACTTGTCAAGATCATCAATTACGTCTGACGGATTTGCATCATCCTTTATTAACATCGCCCGATAATAGTAAGCCTCGGTGAAAGCGGGGTCTTTTTTTATAAGAGCATTTAAAGTTGCCAGCGATTCTTCAGTAAGAGCCAGCTCTTTTTCCACAAGCGATTTATAAAAAAAAACTTTTGACTCACAATTTTTATCGAGTTTTATAATCTCATTAAAGTCTTTTAACGCAGCCTCGTTTTGTTTTAAGTGCATTTTTGATAATCCCGAAAAATATAATCCATTCGTGTTTTCAGGTTCAATGTTCAGCACTTCGTTGAATAATAGTAGAGCCTCCGCATAATCTTTACTTTTAAATTTTTCATAACCATCATTTAAGTGGGATTCTGTTTTGTTTTTAGAGAATATATTTTTTAAGATGTTCATATAAATTTAAAAATTGTTAAATTATTGCTAATTCATTATCGAAGCATTAATGAATTAATTTAGTATTCGACAATAATAGAAAATATTTCGGAATAGAAAAATAAAGCCCCGAACAGGGGATGTCTGGGGCTTTGGATTCTTTTACCATCAAGAGGTATGGGTAGACCGCTTGAACGAACCATTATAAACTTATATAATTTTGGAGTTAAAAGGAAGCAAATGCATCAAGATTTAGAAAAAATATTATAGAGTTTGTATAAAATATTTCACATCATACCAACCGGCTTTTTCAAACATCTCAAAAAGTGGTGGCTGAATCTATGTAACAAAAATACTTGTTATCCAACTGCATGTAACCATACATTTCCATTCATCCATAACGCGGTGAACCGCAAGTTAAAAGTGGAAAGTATAAAATTCAAATTGAATTAGAATTTCAAAACAAGAAAAATATCCTGGCATAAAAACAAAGATTTACATTCCAATACTATATAGAGTTAAAATCCTACCTAAATTATTCATTGAGCTGATTTTTTGTGTGGAATAAATCGATTTTTAAACATCGGTTGTTACAAGTTAACCGTTAAACTCTTTTTCGGTTTTGTTAAAGTTTTTGAGTGCAAATGCGCGGGGATAAGATTTTACAGCGATGGGTTCTTTACAGAGCGAGCAAAAATAAATATATCTTTTTATACCCTCTAACGAACAGGCGCAGACCATAGCCTCGGATATTTTTTGATAACAATGAGGACAGGTTAAATCAACTTCTTCTATTTCGAGCTGCTTATCCATCCAAACCAATTTTATTTTTGAGATTTATTTTACAACGGTAACAAAATATGAAAATTATTGACCGCAAATGCAAGTAAGAAGTTTTAGGCTAATTTCTACATATTGTGCGAAAATATTTATTCTAAAATGTTTATCTCAATTTTCTAAAAATATTTCAGTTAACTGCTTGATAATTATTATACATGCTAAAAGCCAACGGCATGGATGAATGGCTGCATGGTATCGGGTAAGCCGGAAGTATAAAGACACAAGTATAAAGTTGAAAGTAAAATACGTGAAAAATATTTCATCAGTGGCAGACAGGCTTGATATAAAAGACAGTCCGTTGGCTAAATGATAAACGGCAATACTATAAACAAATCTTTGCTTAGCATTCATTCATGCATTTTACATACATCCACACCGTGTTTATCATCTGTTTCAGATATTATCACCGGTTTGTCTATTAACATTTTTTTGCATATTGATTTGCCGGTATATTATTTTCATCTAAATTTGTTGTATCAGTTTTTATAAAAAAAAAATCAAATTGCATATGAAAAATATTTCCCTTCTGGTTTTATTATTCTCTGTTTCAGTCTTTGCCCAAAATATTGCATGGAACGAGGTAACATCTAACTACTCATCACTTCCGGAAGGAGTAACTTTATTCAAAGGTTCCCGACAAACACCGGCTTTAAATGCCTGGTATTTTAATGTTGATATGAATAGAAGCAACATAGGGATTAAGGCGTATAAATCAAAAAATGTAAAAGAAGGTATAACTTCATTTGTGCATTCATATAATGCTGTCGCCGGTATTAATGGTGGTTTTTTTAATACTCAAACCGGTGCATCGTACTCGGCGCTTGTCACTCCGGATGGAGTGTCGGCAAAAAATATTTCAAGCGTTGTGCGTGACGGGAAAACATATTTCCTCACCAGAAGTTTATTCGGCGTAACAGACACACGTGAAATGGCTGTTGATTGGGTCTATCATTTCGGCAGCAACATAAAAGACATTTACAGATTTGATCAACCCATACCAAACGTTCAAGGGATACCTGCGCCTCTTCCAAGCCCAACAACCGGTGAAGCATATTACGAGTTAATAGTTGGTATTGGCGGCGGACCAACGCTTGTAAAGAACGGGATTAAAAAAATAACTTATGACGAAGAAGTTTTTTGGGGTTCCGGTGTCGGTCTATCGAATCAAGACCCGCGAACCGCGGTTGGGTTTACAAATGATAATCATGTAATAATGCTTGTCGCCGACGGTAGACAAACAACAAGCAGCGGTTTAAGTTTAACAGAAGTGGCAGATGTGATGATAAATCTCGGCTGCGTAGAAGCGATGAATCTTGACGGCGGCGGCTCTTCACAAATGGCTGTCGGCAGCACTTTAATAAATCTTCCCGAAGGGGGAATGTTTCAAAGAGAAATTCCCACGATGCTTGCCATCGTACAGAACGATTCCGTCCCCTGCCTGCCGCCCGTTACTTTTAGAAAAGTAGAAGACACAGGGGATGCGAATGTAACTTTATTTGGTGACTGGAGCGCATCTAATATTGCCGGTTATTGGAGCAGCACTCCCGCCTTGAAAGCCCCCAAAGGCAGCGGCGAAAGTTATACTGAGTTTAAAACAAACCTGCCCGGTGCTGGCATGTATGCAGTTTATGGTTGGTGGACAGCCGCAAGCGACCGCTGCTCTGATACGCCATTTATAATAAACCACGGCGGAACAGTAGACACAGTTCGTATAGATCAAACACAAGGAAGGTTTAAATGGAACCTCATCGGTAGTTTTAATTTTACCGGAAACAGCAATGAGAGTATAACAATATCCAATGCCGCCAACACCCCAGGTTATGTTATTGCCGATGCCATTAGAATTTTATCATTCGATTCAATTGCGGTAGGGATAAAACAACAATTGGACGAAGGAATAAAACTTAACTTTATATTAGAGCAGAACTATCCCAATCCGTTTAACCCTTCGACAAAAATTAGATATTCAGTTCCATCAGTCGAAAACCATAATTCATCAATCTCAAATCATAATTCATCAATCATAGATCATAATTCATCAATCATAAATCATAATTCATCAATCATAAATCTTAAAGTTTATGATGTTCTGGGTAACGAAGTAGCCGCGCTTGTAAACGAACAAAAACCACCCGGCGCATACGAAGCACATTTTGATTCCGGCAGCCTTGCAAGCGGAATATATTTTTATAAACTAACCGCCGGCAGCTATGTTGCTGTTAAAAAAATGGTTTTGTTAAGATAAAAAGCCCCGCCGAAAATTTGCGGCAGGGCTTTGCACCTATTGGATTTATTATTCTCTCACAACTACTTAAGGAGGATTAATTTTTTTACATCTCTGAAGTTACCCGCGCGTAGTTCGTAGAAATATACGCCATTTGAAAGATTTAATGCGTTAAATTCTATCTGATATTTACCAGCTTCTTTATTTTCATCTACTAATGCAGCCACTTCATTTCCAAGTAAATCAAAGATCTTTAACGTAACAAATCCATAAACCGGCAACTCGTATTTTATATTTGTCGATGGATTGAATGGATTTGGATAGTTTTGAAACAACAAATAATCTTTGCGGTCAAGTATTCTCGGACTATGGGTGAGTATGCTATAATTCAGTTTTAATTTTAAGTAACTGATGTTTACGTTCGGAACATTCGTTTCTCCGTTTCCTTCAAAGTTTATATTAATAAGCTGACCGTTTATTTCGTCGGAAATGTTTCCAGTTACACCTGCCGGCAGTTTAAATATTATTTTTAACTCATCAGTTTGTTTCTTTTGAAGGTACAACCGATGAATAATTACACTTGTAAAAGGGAAACTCCCGAATCGATAATCTTTTTGAACTCCGTTACCGAGAAGTGACGGCATCAGGTAGTCAGTAAATCTAACATCGAATACTTCAGATGGCGGGAATGGTGGAAGTTCGTATTCACCTAATGCTTCATCAATTGAATCAGTGGCATATGGATCAATACCGCAAAACAAGCGTAGTGTATCGGTGCCATTTGTCATTACAAAAGGAATATTTACAAGCACTTCTTGTGCGCAAATTTTTATTGCAAGAACGAAGAACCAAACAGACAATATCTTCAACAGGTATCCCCAGTCAAATTTGATAAAAAAAGGGAGCCTTAGCTCCCTTAATTATTTAACGAGCATCATCTTTTTAACATTATTGAATTTTTTAGATCCATCCAATGATTGAGCATCGATTGAATAAATATACATGCCAGATGCAAGTCTGCCGGCGTTAAACTGAACATCATAAACTCCGGCTGCGTGAACTGTATTTACAATCTCTTCAACCAATTCACCTGTGATTGAATAAATGTTTACTCTTACTTTGCTTTCGAATGGCAAAGCAAATTTTATTGTAGTTGAAGGGTTAAATGGATTCGGATAGTTTTGGTATAAACTATATTCCTTAGGAGTAAAATCAACATCTACTGACGCCACATGCGAATATATATATGTTCCATCGAAGTCGATTTGTTTTAGACGATACTGAACTGTTCCTTTGAATGACTTGTACTTGAATTCATCAGTAAAAGTATAATTGGAAATCTCAAGAGAAGTTCCCTTACCTTCTTTGTATCCGATTTTTTCCCAGCCATTGTCAAGTTTACGTTCAATATCAAATCCTCTATTGTTCTTCTCTGTTGAGGTAATCCAACTAATGTTAATTGAGTTATCACTAGCCTGAGCAACAAACGAAGTTAACTCAACCGGAATAAGCGTCATAACCGTTGCTTGATTACTGTAAGGCGATGAAACAGAATTTTGGACAGCTTTAACACGGTAAGTATACAAGGTTGTATCTTGAACAAGAGTATCTAGATACGAAATAGAATTTGCGGCAAGAGTAGCAATTACACTGTAAACAGCTACGCTTGTGGAGTCGCCTGTTTTACGTTCAACAACAAATCCTGTTTCGGTTGAAGTGTTGTCCATCCAAGATAGATTTACTTTCTTAATCTGATTGCTGACCGCAAGAAGATTAGTTGGGGATGCAAGTGGTAATAACCCGGCAAATTCATCGGCTCCAATATCGGGTGTCGATACATTTCTTGTTTGCCCATCAATGTCAGTAGTTATTCCTGCTATCGGTGTTCCGGCAGATTCTAATTGTGTAACCGTAGTTGCCGGAATGTGTAAGTCTGTTACAGAAGTGAATGGAGCAACAACATTCAGTGAGTTTGCATCTTGTGATGAGGCTGTTTGCCAATCTGTTAATGTCTTAGTGGCTGCAGCATTCCAGTAACCGACATTTCCATTTGCGGCGTTTGAATAAAAGAAATCATTATAGTCGGAAACTAAGGTGCCATTGGTTCCGTTTCGGTAAATGCCGTAAGAAGCAAAGTCATCTTCATCGGAAACAACTATATTATTTTTAACAACATTTGTTCCGTTAGAGATATAAATACCTGCATACAACTGTACGCCGACTCCCGGTACAATCGTAGTATTAGGTAAATAAATTGAATTAAAAAAGATATTTGCTTTTACAAGAGCTGCCTGCGAGCGAATACCAATCATCTTAATATTTGGATCTGCCGTTACAGATGTTGGGCTAAACCCGGAGATCATGTTGTTGTAAATGTTGTACGTTCCTTTTGATCCCGCTTCAATACCAACTATTCCGTAATCACCCGTATTTGCATTTGCTGATGAAAGCAGAGTAATTTGGTTATTGTATATATTGGTTACATTCGATGTATCGCCTATTGTATATCCCCATATTCCATAGCTCATTAATCCGGTGGAAGTTTGGTTAATGTTTATGCGGTTATTATATACATCGGTATTGCCGGCATAATTTAGGAAAATACCCCTTGTACGGGCAAGGATATCATTGTTTTTGAAAACCATCCCGGTCGGGAAAGTTGTCGGTGTTCCACTATTTGAAATAGCTAACGTCTGACCGGAAGCACTAATGGTATTGGTAATATCACAATTATCAACCGTTATACTATCCGGAGTCCAACTATTCGGGGTAAAGAATCTATTGGTTATCGAAACAGCGTAACTAACCGATTGATTAGCTAACACAGCAACATTCTTTATTGTACAGTTGTTTACATCTCCTATAATTCTGATAGGATTTGTACTGCCGCTTATTCCTGCGGCTGTTTGAATAACTAAATTTCTTGTAGTTCCACCAACAGTATTTGAACCGTCAATAGTAATATTATTTGTCGTTACTAACCCATAGTTTGTAGCAGATGTAACTGATAGTGTCGGCGTGCCGAATACCCAGCCACCGGAAACTCCAACGTTATCTGCTGGTTGTGTAAACGTAATTGTATCATTTGTTCCTGTATACGGTTTAAAAGTTACAGTATACGGAGCCGGATTAAATCCAAGACTAACATTTGAAGCCTCGGTTAAATTGCTTGTAATGTAGAAAGTGCAATTCCCTCCTACAACACCGGTATTTAATGTATCGCATGCTGCTTTAAGCGAAGCAAACTGTGGATTGCTGCCGCCGGGTCCGGTGCCCGGTAAGCCGACATAATAGTCGCCGGATAAAAGGTTAGGATTAATGGTCAGCGTTCCGGAAACATTTGTTGTGCCGTTCCAGAAACCACCGCCGCCGCTGTTATATCCGCCATAATATGTAACGCCATTAAGTTCGAATTTACTCGCGTAATAATATGTGCCGGGAGATAAGGTATTACCAATTGAAGCCATATACTCATCATTATTTCCACTGTCGGTATTGTACGTAGCTGCCGCCCAGTTAGTCCATGTCGATGGGTCTGTATCAGCAGTACTATAGCCAATGCTGGCAGTAATACCTGCGCCTTGCCCCGCGCCATTTGTTATTCCATCTGCCCATACTTGTGCGTAAATATCTACTGAAGATCCCTGGCTAATGGTCGCAGTTGCGGGCCACTGTAAATTGCACCAACCGATGACAGCCTGGGTTGTAAAATTAAATGTTGATGAGTATGCGCTTTGACCGGTTGCGCTGGCTGCTAACACACGCCAGAAATATTTTGTGTTGGCATTGAGCGGTCCTACTTGTTTTGAAGTATCAACAACATTTGTATCATTAACAATGAGAGCAGTAAATAAACTATCAGTTGCCAATTGCACAGTGTACTTAGTAGCTCCGGAAGAAGCAAACCAAATTAATGTTGGAGATAATACAACTCCAGTAGAGTTATTTGCCGGAGATGAAAGAATTGGCTGTGCGGGAGGCGGAAGTAGGTTATATGTAACTGTCATTTTCAGCTTATTAAATACAGCTGGATTAGCTACTGTATAATTACTGTTGCCGCTCATAGCAACATCTATTATTGTTCCTAAAACAACATCCTGGAGTCTACCGGTTATCCCGGCAGGCAGATCCCATGCTATTGTTATTGTGGTTCCGGTTCCAACCTGGTACTGCACTTCATGAATCTTCTCACCGACAAAAGTGGCCGTCCCGTTTCGGTAATCTTTAAGAGAAGCGTCTGTTGCATTAAGATTAAACCTGGCATCAAAAATACCCGCTGGAGGTAATGGAGGCAGAGGGGCTTCACCCAAACCAATGTCTACACCATCTGTTGCGCTCGGGTCTAAACCAAAATAAAGTATTTGTGTTCCGCCCCCATTGTCTGTGACGGTTAGTGGTACATTTACTGCCGGAGTTTGTCCTAAGACAGTTACCGAACAGATGAGCAATAGAAAAAACGTAATCGAATGTTTCATTTATATCTCCTTTTAAGAAATGAAAAACTATGTCTTGCAAAGAATTAACTACTAAATCACCCTCCATAAAAAAATGGAATAGCCGCCCCGCCGAAAATGACGGGGCAACTGAAATACAATCTTTCTCACACTAACCAATTAACACAACTGCTCGTTGTCTTTCTTATAACGCATGTTGTTATTTAATTAGTAACATCTTTTTAGTCGAACTAAACTTACCCGTTGTCATTTGGTAGAAATATAATCCTGAGGCATACGGCTTTGCCATCCAGCTTAGTTCATAATATCCTGGTTCATAGATTGTATTTGTTATCTCTTCAACCAATTCACCAAGTTGACTGAATATCGCAATCCTAACTTTTGTTTTTTCAGGGACACCAAATCTAATTTTTGTAGATGGATTAAAAGGATTTGGATAATTTTGTGATAACTGATACTCTGTCGGTACTTCTAATAGAGAAACCATGAGTTTATTTAAAGTAGAATTTTCAACTACTACGGCATCTCCGTCACGCAAGAATTTATTGAAGAGTTTTCCATTGATGTTATCCGATATTTGAACGCTAGCTTTTTCGACTGAAACACGAACCGGATATTTGAGTGAACTTAATCTTAGTTCTTTACTTCCATCTTTTAAGTTTTCTGCGATACGGTCGGTGCCAAATCTAACGTCCTTTATTCCCGAAGGAGGAGCCGGGGGTAAATCAAAAGCCATCAGTCCATTTGAAGATGATGATATATATAGGTGGAATGATTTACCGTCAGCATCCGTAACTATAATATCACCCCAATCATCACCAACTTTTTGTACAAATTGATGTTGCCCCGATTTTGCAAGTGATGTTGTAGGTATAATTATTTCTCCAGCCTGACTTGAACGAATCCAATAACCGACTCCAACATTTAAAATAGTTGGAACAAAATATCCGTTATCATACCCATAGAAAGGCGACGTTAGAATACCCGCTGGATTTGTTGCAATTGAGGAAACCAAAATATCTACGGCATAAGGTCCTATTAAATTCCAGCCAGAATTTATTGGAATGGTAAGCAGCGAAACCGCGGTACCGCAAACTTCAATTGTAGCTGCGTTAGGATATCTGATCCAATACCCAAGCCCATTCTCAAGCATGGTTGCCGTATAATAACCGCCGTTAAATCCATAAGTAGGTGAAGTCGCATCGGGGAACAGTGTAGAGGTATTCATATCTGTTGCAACTACAGGAACTGACATAATATTCCAACCGGTAAGTAAAGGAACATCTAAGCAGGTTTGCATCGAGTATAAGATCAACAATGAAGAGATTCCAGAGTTAGTTAAGATGCAAGAACTTTGATTCTTCATATTAACATTTACTATTGTTCCGGTTATTTCATCTTTAAGTATGAATGAACCAGCCGGAAATGCCGAAGAATCCCAGCTAAAATTCATCGGGTAACCTCCAACGCCGGGCTGAAATTTAACTCTCCAGGTTGCGCTGGTTAGCGAATCATTCCTGAAATCAATCAATGAAAAATCGCTTGGAACAATCGGCAACTCAAAGCGCGAGTCAAAAATTCCGCTTGGCGGTGTAGGGGGCAGGGGTAATTCACCGAGGAAGTTATCTATACCATCGCTTGCCAGAGGAGCTTGACCGAAAGTAAGGGTAGTATTTTCATTGTTGTTATCAGCAACAAGAAGCGTATTAGTCCAGGCAATTTGTGCGGAAGGTGCTACATTTAATGTTGCCGGAACCGCTACTAACGGGTTAGTCGGATCATTATTTTCAATTAAAATGTTTGCGTGGTACATTCCTGACGCTAAGTTCTTAGCATTAAATTTGACGTCAACAGAAGTGTTGCTTCCTTGTGGAACAACACCGTTAACCGGATTAAATGTAAGCCAAAAAGCTCCAACCCCTTTATCAGCAGCTAATTGAAGTTCGGTCAAATTATCTGCTGCGGCGTAAACATTTAATAGTGATATTCGGCTTCCGATTGCAAGACTTCCGAGATTGTAATGCAGCAATTCCAAACCATCAAATTCAGGTATTAAACCCGGAGGAACATTGCCATTTGTTAAACGTACATCAACATCATCCCAACCATCAATATCTATAATTGAGGGAGTCTGTCCAGGAACAATTGATGTAAATTGTACTTCATGTGCGTAAGGCATATTCCGCGTAATATCGAAGCCCCAATCATTTTCATAACTTCCGTTATTATCCCAGTCAGTCCATTCTTTAAATACGACATTTGAGATATTATAACTGGATTGGTTCGCAATAAATGTTTCAATCCTAACAAATTGTTCGGTTTTAGGAAATGTAAATTTCCTAATAATTTTTAATTCACCGCCACTTGTGCTAACTATAGCTTCTACTATTGCAAAATTAGAATCATCTAAAACGGTGGTGTACGAAACCGGGGTTAAACCATATCTCACTTCATACCCGGCAAATTCAACTTTATCCGTTCCACCAACCTCAAAAGCGATTGTATAACCTGAATATAATGAGCCGAATGCAAGATGCTCTGTGCCAACCGGGAACATAAATGGCATAATTTCACCATATTCACTTATTCCGAATGATAGCTTTTCCCCTGTGTATTGAGCCATCATTTTTACCGAAACGTTTGAATTTTTCTGAATGGTTTTCGAAGCATTCGCTACGTCTATTTTTTGTGTACTTAAAACAGATTTGGTAAGCACCGGCACTGCATGAATATTGAAGTTTAATGCAGCATTGCCTGAGTTGCTAATATTCAGGCTGAGAGTAGTGGAGTCGCCACTTGTTAGTCCGACAAAAAATGAATCCGGTGTTACACTAATTGTAGGATTTTGGGATTGTACATTAAAATTAACGAATAGCTGATCTTGCAAAATGTTACTTGCCGCATCATATAAAAGAGACATAACTTTATAAAGCCCGTCAGAAGAGCCGCCTGGAATTGCAAGTGTTTCCTGGTATGGCTCATCACCCTGAGTAGCTGTAAAAGTCCTCGATGTACCGGCTATAATTTGATTGAATGGATCAACCAGATTCGTTTCTACCCTTACAGACATATTGGGATCGGCATCCGCTTCACCTGTAATGATTACATTCTCGCCAGGATTGTAAATAGTTTTGTCAGTGTTTACATATCTAAATTGGGCATTGCCAGATGATCCGTTTATGATCAACTGCCCCCAATCAACAGTAACAGCCCAATAGCTAACATTTAGAATATCAATAAAAACCTGAACCAAATTTTTTCCGGTGGGTCCGGGAACAATCCAGGAAGGATCGATATTAAAGAGGGAAGTACTCCATTCTCCGTTTGCGCCGGTTAAGTAACCAACGAAATGACCATTCAGTGTAACGCTGTCTCTTTCGCCGTTATCCCAATCGATATCCCACGCTAAAATACTTAACTGAGCAGAATTAATTACACTATTGCTAACAAAAATATTAAATTCAATCGGCGCTAATGGATCATCATTAAATAGGTAAACATCCATATCGCCATCAGGTATACCCTGGATTAAATTATTTTCATTATCAACCGTTGTAAAATTTTCAACAAGCTTATTTAATGTAGCATTTACATTCACAAAGGGATTGTATGAATCATTGCTTGCAACCTCTATCTCTGCAAAATAGCTGCCTGCAGCTAATCCAGTCCCGTCAAAAGTTACAACTATAACGGCGCTGTCTCCCGGCAAAATTGTTCCAGACAGCGGTGACTCATCCAGCCAAAGTACTGCTTCAGTTGGAATTCCATTCTTTACGAGTTGAACTTTTGGTTTTACATTTATTTTAACCTTGCCAGCTTCAGAAATTTCATTTTTTGAAATTGAAGGTCCGTCGGTGTTCGGATACACCATAGCCAGCTTTTTAAATATTTCAATTTCAGTAAGATTAAATGTTAGGTTAGCACTACCTAAATTATAAATAACAAATGATTTTGTATTTATCGTATCCCCAAGAATATTTGCTGTTAATGCAAGCGGCCTAACAGAAATGAAGGGGGACGGCTGCCAATCGACAGTTTCAGGACCTGCGGGAGTTGTTTCTTCCTCATCATAAAAAGCAGTAACGAGGTATGAATAAGTTCCGAAACCCGGCAGCACATCTAAATAATTCTTATTTACAGTCGAATCAATCAAAATGCTATTGCGATATATTCTAAAATTCCTAAAATTTTCTATCGACGGAGATAGTTCAACATCCAATGTTCTCGGAGTATTGAAATTATTTGTTATAGAATTTCCAGGAGCTTTATTTGAAGAACCACCCTCAAATCTGATTTGAGAATCCGCTTTTTTTCCGGTATTGCCAGCAAGTAGTTTTTTACTTGATGGAATTATGTTTAAGAAATCCCACTTCACTATATTGTTATATCCGAAGGCATCAAAGGTGCAAAGATTTACTTTTCCAATAGTAAAAGTACTATTGATAAATTCATCCAGATACTGTCCGTTTACGTAAAGTTGAATATTATTGCCGGCTGCAATAACTGATACAATATTCGGTATATTGTAACCGGTGTTAATTAACGATGAAGTAGTCCATGGAATGATAGCTGACTCAACACCATTTTGATGCAGCCAAACACTATAGTAGCCTGAAGCAGTCGTTGCTATTAAATAACCATTATCAGTTCCGGTACCGATAAAACCATCGGCGCGAAGAAAGCTCCCTATTGTATAACCAAGATCCCCATCACTTCTTTCAAATTCGTACTCTACCAGAAAATCATCAAAATTGCCATCGTAATACATACTTGCCCAGGTATCATTAGATGCTCCGGTCATAACTAAATAGCCGCTGCTTTGAGCGAATCTGCCATCAGAATAAACGAAGGTGTTTGTGCTTGTGCCTGTAAAATCTTCATAGACTGCACCGGCTGTACTGCTATGCTGCCATGCAAGAGCAACTTCTCCATTCTGAGGATTTAAATTTGCGGTAAGACTATGAGGCGGAACAATACCGCCGCCTGCAGCAAGAGTAATTTCGCCGTAAGTTTCCGGTGCCGGCCAAATTGCGCCGTACGGCCATACTCCACTGTGGTGATATCCTTGAGGTAAAGTAATTGAAGGATCATATTCAAAGAAGTATGCGCCAATAGTTCCTCCAGGAGCGGCATTTAATACACTGGCACTCAAATCAATTTTTGTTTCTGTTCGGAGATATCCGCTACCCATCGAACCAACCGAGACAACTCCAGGCGGATCATAGATTGAAGTTTCAAAACCCAAATTATCTGGGTAAGTTCCATATATTCCCCTAAAACGATTATTTACAACTCCGCCATCTAAATACAACCAGTAATTACCTTCACTCGTTGGGCTGGATGCATCCCAGGTTTTGTTATTATCGTCATCAAAATAAAATCCAAGCCCATTGCTTCCATCACTATCGCTCGTGTTGTTCGGATCATCAACAGCAATGTAAAGAAAATTATCATCATTTTTTATACGAACTGTAATTGGAGATGCAACACCGGGTCGGCTAATATCTATAACAGTTGCATCAGACCATTCACTCAAGTTCATAATGCCATCTACAGTTACACTATTTGTTGAATAGCTCGAGTTTATTATTTTTCCTAACGAATTAGGTAATGCTTCCACTTGAGGCGAATAGCCGCTTTCCTCTTCATCGGTATATACTGCGGTAATTACATAATAATATGATGTACCATTTGTTACAGCATCATCAACATAATCCTCATTATCACCATAAATTCTTCCATGCGGGTCTACCGATGCTAAATAAGAATAAGGTCCGCCAGCAGTTAAAGATCTATAAATTTTATAGTAGGAAACAGTATCATTAAAAAGCTCAGGGTTATAATCGATAAATTTTCTGCCGACTAATAATTTTTCGAGATAAGCTCGGTTTTTATCTTGTGAAGCCGATCCTCCAGAAATGGATTCATCAACTGCTGCTTGTAGTTTAGGCACAGCATTTAGCGGCGGATCCCAGGTGATCGGGACAATATCTTTAAAGCCATTCCCCGCAACCACGTTTGTCGGAGGCAGTTTCATAGAACCACCCGAATTGAAAAAGTCCAGTATTTTTACCATCAGCTCTGCTTTGGTGCTCGGAGTTGCTCCCTCATCCAATCCGCCAAATTCAAAAGAGGTTCCAATTGTTCTATAAGTTCCGCCATCAAATGCTACAGCACAAGAATATGGAACAGAAGTATTTTCTAATATAGGAATTGAACCATTTTGTGTCCCGAGCCTATCAATATAGCTATTACTTCCAGAGTAATTAAAAGTCATTCCTTCGGTAAAAGTTCCGTTAATTCCAGACACGGTTGTTAAATCGCCGCTACCATCTGCTATACCCAATATATTAAAATAATCATGCAGCGACGTTCGTGTATCATAAGCCCAGGTGTCTCCGCCTTCCATATATACTTTACCACCGGCTTGCAAAAATGGATTTAACACAGCGGCGTCTGTTTCTTGTAGTACATAATTATTGCTGTAAATTCCAAGGCAGACAAATACGGATTGATACTGAAAAATATTTGGAACGGATGATAGATTGCTCGTCATATCTACTGTGTAGCCTAAATATTCCAGAGTAGATTTTATTACAGGCGCAGATGTATTGTTCCCTGCTGCATCCCACACTAAATAAGTTCCAAGCCAAGAAGCTGATTGTACTTCAAAATCAGCGGTGAGAGTTGTCCCGGAAACGGATATATTATTTGCTGCAACTCCGGTAGAAGAAAAAGAATAATCTTTTGAATCGGGAGTTGTGTTATCGTTAAAGAAATAATTGCTCGTTGAACCGGGGTAAACATCCCCGCTGTTAGCGCTTGATAAATCTCGCTCCAATTCCCATAAACCATCCGCCTGTTCTAACGCTACCAGGTAGTGACCTGAACTGGTGTAGCCCGGATACCATTCCTTATCATTTTGAGTAGAAACATTTTCATCAACATGATAAATACACAATCCTGCTCCCGGTAATGAGTTATCATAACTTACGTTTTGACGATTTTCAACCAGGAAGTATTGGCTTCCAACGCTACCATTCGACCACAATAAGTAAGCTGAAGGATTTTGTTCTACATTAGGAATAGAAACAGAATTTGTATTTGATGTGATTACAGTGGGAGTTAAATAGCCCATTTGATAATGTGACCATGCATCGGGAAAAGATGGGGAGTTGCCTAATGTTCCGCCCCAACTACCGCCTGCCATCAAACTCCACAAGCCTAACCCATTGGATGAATAATCTCTATCGTAAAGATCGGGTAAACCAAAACCCGAGTGTCCCAACTCGTGAGCATATACTCCAATAGTCATGTCGCCCGGGTTTTGCCAGTACTCCGGTTCCATAGAATAACGCCATACATTTACTCCGTCCAAATTTAATGAAGAATTCAAAACCCACGCGTGCGACCAGATATCATTAGAACTTCCCGTGTACTCGGCGCCGGGTCCGGAATGAACTACAAAAAGGGCGTCCACATAACCATCTCCATCGTTATCGTAATTTGAATAATCAATAAGCGGGTTTGCTAATTGAACTACATCTTCAGCCAATTTTTGCGCGTTTTGCGGATATGTGCCGAATCCATTCATACCGTTGACATAATATGAGTATGTTTGCGGCGCGGTGTACCAGTTAGTAGTGCTTGGCAAATTAACGGTAACAATATCAAGCGCGCCATAACTTACTATTTTGTAATAATCCCATAATGTCCCGGATGTCTGACTAAAAATGAGATTATCAAAACTTGTTGCCAAAACACTGGAAGGTTTGTCGCTGAATTTTACGAGCAATACCAACGCTCTCCAATTGCCGGTAGGTGTCAATGCCGGTCCGTTTGTTCTGGATATCTTGCCGGGAGTTTTATTATTAATCAATGCCGCATCCGACCAGGGTGCATCAACACCGATTTTTTGAATTTCATTTAAATTTGACATCACATAAGGTTTGAGTATTGAACCATCCTTTACTTTTTTTAATAGATCAGGATGAGGAGGCATTTGACAAAATGTTATTGTATTAAAAATAATTGCAAATGCCATCGCTAAAATTGTAGTAAAAGTATTTAGTTTTAGTATACTTTTTCTCATAAGACACCTCTTGAAATTTAATTAAGCAATATTGATAATAAATTGTCCGATTAAACTTTACCAGTTAAAATTCCCTCGAATGAATGGATAATGATGCAAACCACAGACCAAAAATAAAGTTGTGAATAATGGAAAAAATATACCCCATGTTTCCAACCGTCAACATAACGTCATAAAAATGTTTCATATAATCAACTTAAAATTTGATTTTATCTATTCTTTTTTTCATTTTATAATCGTTTAATTTAAATCCCTATTTCTGATGAACCTGCTTTGGGATAAATTTTTCTGGGTTTTAGGCTGTTGAAAAAAATGTCGAAAATATCACACTTAAAAGTTTATGTCCTGTTTTTGGTTGTCTCAATTGGACTAACCTACGCATTGAGTTTTTTGCCCTATCTAAAAATTTACCCTTACGAAATTAACGAAACCAGCAGAGCCTATAACCCGGGTTATTATTTGTCATACCATGATTTTGATAATGACGGGCTAAGTGAAGCATTTGAAATGAAATTTGAATACAATCGAACTCGATACGCTGTTAAACTTTTATCAAGTAACGGGGGTATTCTCGACCAATGGAATATCGATGAAGAATGGATCCCCGGAACAACAATTTTTGGAGATTATAACAATGATAGAATAGATGAAGTTTACTTTTTTTCGAAAGCGAATGATACTCTATTTGTGAACGGAATAGATTATAAAGAAAAAGAAGAAAATACTTTTTTACTAAGGAAGGGCTTTGTAGTTCGCAATAACTCTCAAGTTTCTTTTAAAGATTGGGACGTCTCAATTACATCAACCGAGATGCAAGATATGGATGAAGATGGTTTTCTGGATTTAGTTTTTACCGTATCCACCCGGTTTGCTTTGCGCCCACGACAGGTATATGCATACAGTGTAAAAAAAGATTCGGTTGTTTTCAAATCAGTTGAAACGGGCTCTACAATTAATGGTATTTTGGCATTTGATTTAGATAACGACGGTAACAAAGAAATATTTTTAAACTCTACGGCTACTGCAAATCACAAAGGGAAGTTTCCTTACGATGATCACTCGGCATGGTTGTTTGCATTAGATCATAGGTTAGAATTTTTATTCCCTCCTGTTCAATTTCCTAATAATACATCAGCTATAAATGTTTTCCCTGTAAACTACGGTAAAAATATGCTTGGCGTTATTTACAATTACAGAGGGCATTTGAGCATTAACAACTCAATAATGTTGTACGATATTAATGGCAACAAACTTTTTGAACGGGATTTGGAAAGAGGAAAAAACTGGGCTGCGATCTCGATAAAACAAGGGACTCAGAATATTATATACCTGCACAATGATGATAATATTTTTGAGTTGGATCAGCAGTTGAATACCGTAAACGTAATTAAGTTTGAAAGTTTTTCATTTTTATGTGATGCCGAGCTAATTAAATACTCAGATGAACAACTCGTTTTTCTTTCCGACAAAAAAATTTATATACTAGACCATGACCTAAATATTTTAGCTTCAAAAAATTTCAACTATTCTGATTCCCCGATACACTATTCTGTAAAAACTAATGGTGATCATGCTCCGGAATTAGCAATTCAACGATCCGGTGTAATCCGATATTTTTCTTTAATCGAGAACCCAATATTTAGTTTGAAATATTTTTTGTATGCTGCTTTTGCCTCAATTTTATTCGGGGGAATGTTCGGTTTCTTCAAGCTATATTACCACAAAAAAATCAATAAAAAATCCAACGCAATTCTTTTTGATAACCAGTCCAAGGGAATTTTAATTTTAGATCATAAACTTAGAGTAAAAAATATAAACGGATTTTTCCAGCAGATTCTAAAATGTAAACACCAGGTATTTAAGGATGAGTTTGTTTTTATTGCGCTGCAGGAATGTAAAGAACTATTAAATTTTATAAATAATCTCGTTAAAGAAAATTCATATCTGCAGGAGGATTTTTCATTTGTACACGAAGATGGACCTCAAAAAGGAAAAATAGTGGGAACCCCGGTTTTGGGTTTTAATTCTTTAATTCTTGGCTACGTAATTGAGTTGAATGATTACTCGGAAGTATTTCAGGATGAACAAACAAATATCTGGAGTAAAACCGTTCAAAAGATGGCGCACGACATTAAAACACCTCTTTCATCAATTCAATTAAATGTTCAAACTTTGGAATATAAATTGAAAGATTCCGTGCCCGAAACTTACCGCAATCTTCAGACTGATTTCGGTTTAATTTTTTCCGAAATGAATCGGGTAAAAAAAATGACGAGAGATTTCTTGAAGTTTATTAATACGGATAAACCTAATTTCATCCCTTGTTCTTTAAATACCATTATTAATGATACACTTACTCATTTTAACGGTTTTATTAGAGATAATATTTTATTGTCTCTTGATCTTGATGATTCCGCCGATATGCTGCTTGCTGACAAAAATCAAATGGAAATTGTATTTCATATTTTAATTGAGAACGCTGTTGAGGCAATTGAAAACAAAGGTTCAATTATTATTAGTTCTTCTCTGGCACAACAGTTGGGCAATGGATTTGCAGAATATTTAGAAATTGAAATTGCAGACAGCGGCAAAGGAATTTGCACAACCGATATGAATAATGTGTTTGAGCCCTTTTTTACAACCAAAACCGAAGGAACCGGTATGGGGTTGGTAATCGCCAAAAAAATTATTCACGATCATCACGGTAAAATTGAGATTGTTTCACGCAGTGGTTTTTCAACAGTTGTGCGCATAATGTTGCCGCTTGGAAACATAGGAAATGAAAATGTACAAAGTACTCGCAGTTGATGATGACGAAGGATTTCTAAACTCAATTAGAAATTTACTTGAATATAAAAAGTTTGAAGTAGTTACGGAAAAGAACCCCGCTAAAGTAGTTTCATTAATTGGTACTCAAAATTTTGACTGCATCATCCTCGATGTTGAGATGCCGGAAATAACCGGTGATAAACTATTAAAAAAAATTCAGGTTGTAAATCCTCTTATTCCAATTGTAATGCTCTCCGGCAGAAGTTCGGTTTCTATTGCTGTAGAAGCAATAAAAAACGGCGCCTACGATTTTATTGAAAAACCCCTTGATGCCGAAAGACTTCTGCTAACGCTAAAAAATGCAATTGAGAAAAAAAATTGGAGCGCCGATAAAAAAAATTTGTTGCAGGAAATTGCAAATACCTACAAAATGATTGGTTGCAGTGAACCCTTTTTAAGGTTAATTAACCAAATAAAAACGCTTGCGGTTTCGGATGCAAAAGTGCTTATACTCGGCGAAAGTGGCTGCGGTAAGGAATTGGTTGCAAGAGCGCTCCACTTCGAGGGAATAAGAAGCGGCAAACCTTACATCGATTTAAATTGCGCGGCAGTACCTGATAACCTTGTTGAAGATCTGCTATTCGGACATGTTAAAGGCTCTTATACAGACGCCCACTCCGATTTCAACGGTAAATTTGTCCAGGCAGATACCGGCACTTTATTTCTTGACGAAATAGGCGATATGAGTCTTAATGTTCAGGCAAAAATTTTAAGGGTTATTCAGGAAGGTGATGTTCAGCCAATCGGCAGCAGAACCACGCGCAAGGTTGATGTAAGATTAATTTGCGCCACAAACCATGATTTAGATACTTTAATAAAAGAAGGAAAGTTTCGAGAAGATCTTTATCATAGAATAAATGTTATAAAAATTAAAGTCCCTCCTCTGCGCGAAAGGAAAAAAGACATTCCCTTGATTGCAAGATATTATATAAATAAATATGCGGCTGAAAATAACAAAAAAATAATTGATATTGATCAACAGGCGTTATCGCTGTTAACAGAATATGAATGGCCGGGAAACGTAAGAGAGCTTCAAAACGTTGTTGAAAAGATGGTTGTTTTTTCTGATGATGACAGACTGCACAGCGATGATGTTTGTCTCGCGCTTGATATTGATGCTGGGCTTGCGATAGAAGATGATGCTGGGTTTACGCTCGAAAAAGCAAAAAACAATTTTGAGCAGGATTATCTAATAAAAGTACTCGAAAGTAACAACTATAAAATCCTAAATTCCGCCGATCAACTCGGGATAGACCGCACCGCTCTGTTCAAAAAGATGAAAAAATTCGGAATCATAAAGCCGAAGACATAAGCTGTTTTTTTTTATACTGTCAACTTCTTTGATAAATATTCTAAGTGCTGTTTAGCCCAAATTACGCATAATAAAAAGACACAGGGAAAGAAAAGGGACAGGGTTTTACTCAAAGTCCGATAACCCTTTCACGTCTTTTAATGTAAACGTCTTTGTATTTCAGAATATAAAAATGCCTAAATTAGCTCTACAGATTGCAGGCAAACATCACAAAAATTAAAGCCGCTTTTATTCCATAAAAACTCCTCAAGTTAAAACTATCATATCCAAAATCATATTTTAGTTCTTTAATTTTGTTTTCGACTTCTGCAAGATAACAATACACCCTCCTTGTTGTTCTTTTGTTCGTGAACTAAATTTTTAACACCTTCATCCGAATGCTTTTCTTACTGTTAATATTTTCGTTTTTCTTTTTGCCTAACTTCTTAATTTATAACCATTTATGCAACCCTTTTTCTATCGCTACGCATTAGAAATTTATTCTATTGCGGATTTTGGGTTTAAAATATCCTATTAGCAGCCTCAGTAAAAATCCATTTCTAATGATTTTTTTGGGATAAATAATTTCCTTTATCATCCCATCATTGTAATCTGTGTCATTTACTTGCACGAATTTTTTCCATACATCCTTAGCGCGGCATAGCCGGCAACCAAAAAAATATTTATATTTAG
>CAYJPN010000003.1:0-230461 GCA_964372115.1 uncultured Ignavibacteriaceae bacterium | reverse complement strand
TAACCAAGACAATTGTTTACACCTTTTTCTCCCTAATGACCGTCATTAGAATTTTTTCCTAACGGAGAATCTGGGATTATAAATTTTTGAAAGTATATATTTATAGCAAAATTCTTCTGAGTAAAATACATCTAATAGTTTTTAATAAGTATATAAGTAAAGCAACCTAACTTTACAAGGATTCATACCGAACCCCGAAAAAAAAGCGGGGTAAACTGCGCTGAGGTATAATCCGGTGTCCCCGCAAAGAAACGGGGTCTATGGATGGACTTAGCCCCGCCAAACAAAAGGGCGGCAAGCTCCAAGCGACTTAACCCGGAGGCTTGCATTTTTAATAGTATATTCGGTGGAAGGAATGAGTTTTTAATGACGAGAACATTTTGGGCATTTAATTGGCTCTGCGAAAATCCGGTTTGGCAGCATATAGTTGTAATTCGTTAGTTAATCCGGTGTCCGTTAGCAAAATAAATAGTAGAATAATTGTCGATGAATTTGTCTACCATTAGGCAGAAAAAAAAAGGGAATGATGATAAAATGCGGTTTGTACCCCGGAGAGGATTCGAACCTCCGACCTACGGTTTAGGAAACCGACGCTCTATCCTACTGAGCTACCGGGGCATTATTTTTTCGGAGAGCAAAAATATAAAAGTTTGAGCTTAAATAATATGCGGAAATGTACTTATTATCATAACCAAATCCATCAATCAAGACTTTTATTTCCTGGAAAATTCGTGTGAATGATAATCCGCATTCATTTATTTTTTTTTGGTCTTTTGAATATTATTCGCTATTGGGAATATCAATAGGCAGGAATTGATCTAAACCAACATGGTCATATTATTCGGCATCATACTACAAAAAGTAGTCTTTTTGCTTTACCCAACCGGAGTTAGTTTATTAATCTATCTAACAGCTATTTTTACTGCTTTATATTTCTATCCCTTTGATGGTCTTTTTCTGTTTTGTTGTGTCGGTGTTTTCTTTTTGAAGTTCCTTTTTCAAATCCTTCATTTCATTCTGGAATTCCTTCATGCTTTCCTTCAGCGATTCCATTTGTTCCATCATATCAAAATTCATATCAAATAAAACCGAATCCCCTGAAAACATTTTAAATTGAGTTCCGTCTGAGTCGGGGTTGATATAAAAATTAAATCCTTTTAATACATTTAATGCTGAATCCAAGAAATAAGACTTCGATTTAAAAATCGAATCTACTTCAGGCATCGGTACAACAAAGTTAAATCCTTCTGTTGAGTCTCCGGTATCAATCTTAAAACCGAAGCTTTTTTTACCTTTGTTATCATCAAAAGAAATTGAAAAGTTTTTAAGATTTTTTGTAGCCTGTTCAATTTCAAATTCAATTTCTTTCATATCCGGCATCTCAAAATCGGGTATTTCGATGTCAGGTATTTCGACCCGGCAAATGGTAGAATCTACCCAGATGTTATAATCTTGGGCATGATTTTTTCTCGATCGCTGGCTGCTTCTATTTTGATCAATAAACACTTTGAAGTTAAGCTCCGGTAATTTTTTAACCTCCACCCGCACACGGTTTATATCTTTTTTCATTCTCAATAGTTCTTCACGCTGTTGTTCTTTCATCTCGCGCAGCTGCTGCTTTAGCTGGTCTTTATCTATGCCGCTTTTGAATATTGTATCGGGCGAAAAGAAAATATAGTTATCATCCGGCATTGTACGCACACGGTTTACAACCTGAATTACATTTTTTGTATCGTTAAAATTATACCCTGCAGGAATAATTTTTGCAAATTCGTTTTGATTTGCGTCCTTAGCAAAGAGCATAAGGTCGGCAACAATGGCTTTGCTATAATTCCACAAATTGGAATTTATAGCAAGCGTGTTTTTGTCGTTCGAAAGCACCTGGGTTTCTAACTCGTCCCGGTAAGAGCCCAGTATTGAATCCATCTGAAGTTTTTGTTTTTGGTTTAGCTTTAATGCTTTTACAAAATTTTCGTAATCGCCTTCATTAGCAACTTCTTTTGCCGGTTTTATTTCAAAATATTCATTCCCGTCTTTTTCCGAACCGAGAAGCAAAAAGTGATTTTTCTCCTGGTCAAGTGGCAGTCTGCGGTTTAACGCAAAATTGAAAACATCTTCATTTGAAAGATTGGAGGCAAAAAGCAGCGGCTGAAGATTTTCTTTATAAAATCCAACGATATTATTTTTTTGTTCATTTACAATATTGTCCAACATCTGGGGATTTAATCGGAGAAATACCATTAACATTAAAGTACCAAATGCAGCGGCAATTACCGGCGACCATTTTTTTAATCGTCCAATTACCGGTTTGGAATCTTTAATTTGCGCCATCAGCCTCGTCTCAAAGTAAGGGGACTCAGGTATTGTTTTGTAAGCTTTTTGTGTAAGCTTTTTTATTTTTTTTAACTCCGCAAATTTTTCCTGCAATTTTTTGGAAAGTGCAATTTTTTCTTCAATTGCTTGCTCGTCCGTTCGAGATAGTTCGCCGTCTAAGTATGCGGATAATATTTCTTCTTCATTAAATTTCTTTTTCATGCTGTCAACTCCTGCTCATACGGCTTTAAAATAGTTTTTAAGCCTTCGCGAGCTCTGAAAATCCTCGACTTAACAGTACCAATTTCGCATTGAACTGCCTCGGCAATTTCCTGGTAGCTCAATCCTTCAATATCTTTTAGGAGAAGCGGCGTACGCAATTTTTCTGGCAGCTTTTTTATAGCTTTCTGCATTATTTCCGGTACGTCCGAATATGAAGTATTCGATTCGTCACGATATTCAAATTCTTCTCTTATCGGTGTAAAAATGCTTCTTATTTTTACTTTTCGCAGATGATCTTTACATTTATTTACTGTTATTCTGTACAGCCAGGTAGTAAACTGCGACTCGAAACGGAAATGCTTTAAACTTTTATAAACCGTTATAAAAACTTCCTGCGCAATGTCGTCTACGTTATCGGTATTAGAAAGAGTAACGTAAATTATATTTCTTACTTTTTCTTTATGCCTCTGCACAAGTGTAGCAAAGCAGAACTCATCACCTTCAATAAATCTTTGAATAAGTGAAAAATCGTCATCAAGTTTCAAAATTTGCGGGTACTGCAACTTATCTTTCTCATTATTTGCTTCCGGGATTTTAGACGTATCCATAATTTTATAGTTCCGTTACGGTGATGGGATAAATTTTCGGTAAAAATATAAAAAGTTCATTTTTAATGGAATCTAATTATTTAACTACTTGCAAAAATAAAGGCATCTGTTTAAATTGAACGCCAAAAGAATAAGGAGTTCTTAAATGAAGATTAAAACCAGTGAAAGATACGGCGCAGTAGTTATCGAGTTAAAGGGAAATGTGATGGGCGGTGAGGATACTAAAGATTTTAATGATCATCTGCATAAACTGATTGATGAGGATAAAAAAAATATTGTTGTAGATTTAGCAGACGTTAAATTTATGAACAGTTCCGGTCTCGGCATGATGATTGGCGGGCTGACAACAATGAAAAAAGCTGACGGCAGCCTAAAGTTAGCCCGGGTTACTGAGAAAATAGAAAGTCTTCTCATCATAACAAAACTCATAACCATTTTCGAAACGTTCGAAACTGTTGACGCTGCGGTTGAAAGCTTTTCTAAATAATTTTTTTCGTTTCCAAATATAAACTCCGGATAGTTATATTCGGAGTTTTTATTTTGCTCAAACAAGAACCATATTATCCCTCAAAAAGGAATTTTAATGAAAGTTACAGTTTTAGTCGGCAGCCAGTGGGGCGATGAAGGCAAAGGTAAAATAGTAGATATATTAAGTGCCGATTACGATATAGTTGTACGGTACCAGGGCGGTGCAAATGCGGGGCATACAGTGGCTATTGGCGATAAACAATATATCCTTCACCTTATTCCATCCGGCATATTGCGCGATGGCGTAATATGTGTAATTGGTAACGGTGTTGTTATTGACCCAACCGCCTTGCTCGAAGAAATTGAGCTTTTAGAAAAACATGGTATTAGTGTTGACGGCAGATTATTTATTAGCCACAACGCTCATTTAATAATGCCTTATCATAAACTTCTCGATTCTATTAGCGAAAGCGGTGACAAAAAAATTGGAACCACCGGTAGAGGTATTGGTCCATGTTATATAGATAAATACGCACGCAAAGGTATCCGCATTGTGGACCTTCTTAATAGAAAAATTTTAAGTGAAAAAATTAGGGAAAACTTAAAAGAAAAAAATAATCTCCTCAAAAAAGTTTATGCGCACGAAGAACTCGACGTGGACGCTATTATAGAGCAATACCAGGCTTTTGACGACGCCATTGATAAATATATTAAAGATGTTCCTGCTTATTTAAATGGAGCAATTGCCGAAGGTAAATCAGTTTTGCTTGAAGGTGCACAGGGCGCTTTATTAGATGTTGACCATGGCACATATCCATTTGTAACGTCATCAAACCCTACAAGCGGCGGGGCATGCACCGGTACAGGTGTTCCCCCGACAAAAATCACCGATGTATTCGGAATAGTTAAAGCTTACACTACCCGCGTGGGCAACGGTCCATTTCCTACCGAATTAACAGACAAGGTTGGAGAAAAATTACGTAAAACCGGCGCGGAGTTCGGCGCTACTACCGGACGCCCGAGAAGATGCGGATGGTTCGATGCTTTTCTGGTAAAATATTCATCAATGGTAAACGGTATTGATACGGTTGCAATAACTAAGTTAGATGTACTAAGCAATTTTGAAGAAATAAAAGTCTGCACCGGTTACAAACTTGATGGAAAAATGTTAAAATCTTTTCCGACTGATGTTGAAAAGTTAGCAAACGTAAAACCGGTTTATAAAACACTTATTGGTTGGAATACAGATATTACAGAGTGTGCTTCTTACGAAGAACTGCCACAGGCAACAAAAGATTATTTGTCGTTTATTTCAAGTGAAGCAGGCTTAAAAATCGGAATTGTTTCTGTTGGTCCGAAACGGAAACAGACATTTTTTGTCGATTAATTTTAATTGATAATCCGCCTTTAAACGGCGGATTAGCTTATTGATCATATCTTTTTCTTCTATTTTATTTTACCTGGATTTTATAGCTATAAAACAACCATTTTTGTATATCGTTTTTCGAAGACATAAACACCTTTTGCCGTTTTAACTTTTAACACAGGAGCTAAAGATGAAAAAGATGGCTGGCGGACCGGCTTCTCTAAATATAAAAATAACTTTAATTGTTATTGCAATTTCAATAGCTGTAGGTACATTATATTATACTCAAGCCCTTGTTCAAAAACTGCAGGAAAAAGAACGACAGATAGCGCAGCTATACGCAAAAGGGATAGAATATATTGCAAACACTTCTGAAACCGATGTTGATATTACTTTTTTATTCGACAATATAATCAAACCAATCGATTTCCCGATGATTCAAACCGATGCGAATGACAGTATTTCATTTTTTTCGGAATCGGATATAAAAAACATAAAAAATATCAACTATGATACTACCCTCTCAGCATCCGACCTAAAAATATTTTTACAAAAAACCGTAAAACAAATGGATGAAACCCACCTTCCAATTTTCGTAACCTATCAGGACTCCATCGTCCTGCAAAAAATTCATTACGGCGATTCTGACCTAATAAGTCAACTTAAATTTTATCCCTACATTCAAATTTCCATTGCCGCTTTATTTATTATCATCGGGTATGTTGGTTTCAGTTCAATAAAGAAAAACGAACAAAGTAACATTTGGGTTGGAATGGCAAAAGAAACTGCTCATCAATTCGGTACGCCAATTTCCAGTTTGATGGGCTGGCTTGAGTTATTAAAAATTCAATATCAGGACCCTGATAAAGTACTTGACGTAGCGGAAGAAATTGGCAGCGATGTTGAGAAACTTAATAAAATTACATACCGTTTTTCAAAAATAGGAGCTAAACCTGAAATAAAAAGCTGTAAGGTTTTTGACGAGATAAAAAATGTTATCGATTATTTTCAGCGGCGTCTGCCGCAGACAGGCAAGAGTGTAAAACTAACACTTGAAGGTGATGAAAATGCATGTGCTGAGTTAAATCTTGAGTTGTTCGAATGGGTAATTGAAAATCTTATAAAAAACTCGCTCGATGCTATTGACCATAAAGAGGGAAAAATTAACATAACCGTAAAAGAAACCCGCAAAAAAGTGGAGATTGATGTTGCCGATAATGGAAAAGGAATTGAGATAAAGCGTCGAAAGGACATATTCAGACCGGGGTATTCAACCAAACGAAGAGGCTGGGGTCTTGGACTAAGTCTTTCCAAAAGAATAGTTGAAGAATACCACAGAGGAAAAATTTTCGTAAAAGCATCTGCTCCAGGCGAAGGAACCACATTTAAAATTATTTTGAATAAATGTTAGCTCATCTTTAACATTTGCTCAATTGGTTTTAACGCTTTTATAATAACTTCGTCGTCAAGATTTATTTGAGGCGTTTTATTTTTCATACAAAGATAAAGTTTTTCCATGGTATTCAGCTTCATATAATGGCAATCGTTGCAGTTGCAATTTTTATCGGGCGGCGCAGGAATAAATGTTTTTTCGGGAGCAGCTTTTTTCATTTGGTGAAGAATACCTGACTCGGTAGCCACAATAAACTCATTGGCTTTATCATCCTGAATAAATTGGAGAAGTTTACTTGTTGAGCCGACAAAATCAGCCCGGCTAAGGAGAGAATCTTCGCACTCGGGGTGTGCAATTAATTTTGCGGAAGGGAACTCAAGTTTTAATTTTATAATTTTTTTCTCGCTGAACCTTTCGTGTACAATACAAGTTCCATCCCAAAGAAGCATTTCCCGCCCGGTTTTTTTTATTAAATATTTTCCGAGGTTTCTGTCAGGCGCAAATATTATAGGCTGGTCTTTAGGAATTTGATTAATAAGACTTTCTGCATTGCTTGATGTGCATATAATATCACTCAAAGCTTTTACTGCAGCAGTGCAGTTAATATAAGAAATTGCTACGTGGTTAGGATGCTGATCTCGAAAAGCTTTAAAAAGTGGAGCAGGACAACTATCGGCAAGCGAACATCCTGCTTCCAAATCCGGTAGAAGAACAAGCTTATGGGGGTTTAAGATTTTGGCAGTTTCCGCCATAAAATGAACACCCGCAAAAACAATTACATCGGCATCGGTCTGTTTTGCTTTTTTTGCAAGATCAAGGCTGTCACCGACAAAATCTGCAATATCTTGAATTTCCGACTCCTGGTAATAATGTGCTAAAATAACAGCATTCAATTCTATTTTTAATTTTTTTATTTCAGCTTCAAAATCAATTTTTTCTTCAATGCTAAAATCAAGCATTATAAATCTCCAATGGTTAAAATTCTAATTATGAACAATTTTGTACAGTTTACAAACTGCGCTAATAAAAGAGACTTCAAATATAGAACAAAATTTTATCTTTATTGGCGACACAACCATTGCCCTATTTATTTTAAAAAAGAAAATATTATTTAGCAACCTTCCACAATTTGACTCTCTATACAACCGGTTTTCAACCCCTTACAAAACCTGGCAGTTCCTATAAATGCAGGTAAAAACATCTGATAAAAAAGGTAATTTTTACTTCTATTGGATTTTCCTCCTTAAATGAATTGCAAAATTTACTTTTTTGCTTTGGCATGATCATTGAATAATTATATATGAAAAGAAAATAGTTTAAGCAACTCCCCCCCACAAATGACACTCAATGCTGCCGGTTAAGCCCTCGAAACCGGCAGTTTCCTCTTTAAACCGGTTTGAGTGTTTAATTTTTCGCACAAGTAAAAAATAATGTGTCAGTCTTAAAAAAAGAAGGCGTCTCAAAACGAACCTTTGCAAACACAAAAGACAATCACCGGCTATTATGCATTTACAACTATAAAAGTCACTTTCAAAACACCCTTCATTATTTATTCAAACTAATACTAAAATGCACTAATTACACAATGACCACTCAACCGATTTTGTTAATAAAATTTTATCTGTCATTGCCCACAAACCAAATGTTCAATTAAACTCTTAACCTGTTTTTGAAAGTTGCCTTCCGGCCGACAGCAAATTTTTTAATGCTAAAAATGATACTCCGGTGAGAATAAATATTTACCTTTGCAGTTATTTCTTCGCATTGCTTAACAAAACTTGTATTGTTAAATTAGCTGTGGAAATTAAAGATTTTATATTTCCCTGATAAAGAATATATTGGAAAAAGAATGAAGCTATACGAACTATTAAAACAAGAATTTGTAATTGCAGATTTAAAAGGGGGAAAAAAAGAAGATGTTATAAGCGAAATGATAGACTTGTTTAAAAACGATTCGCGCGTAAACGATTTAGATAAGGTGCGGGAGTGTGTTCTTGAGAGGGAAAAAATAATGTCCACCGGCGTTGGTAAGGGTTTCGCTATTCCTCACGGTAAAACAAATTCCATAAACGATATTCTTGCTGCATTCGGCAAAACCAAAAGAGAAATTGAATACGAATCTCTCGACGGCAATCCGGTTCACCTTGTGTTTTTACTTGTTGGAAAAGATAACCTCGTTAGCACACACATAAAACTACTCAGCCGAATTTCGCGCATGATGAATAAAGACGAATTTAGAAATCAATTACTTGAAGCGAATACAAGCGAAGAGATAATTGAATTATTTAAAAAAGAAGAAGAACACTATTTTGAAGTGTAACTTTTTCTTTTCCGCTTAAAATAAGATCCAAACCATATATATGATAAAAGCTATTACCGGCACCAAAGATGTTCTTCCTGGCGATATACAACGCTGGAAGCATCTTGAAAATATTGTTGAAAATGTTTTTGCCGCATTTAATTATAAAGAAATTAGAACCCCGGTTTTTGAAGAGACCGCGCTTTTCGCAAGAGGTATCGGAGAGGAAACCGATATCGTCGGAAAAGAAATGTATACCTTTACCGATAGAAGCGAGACAAGCGTTACTTTAAAACCGGAAATGACCGCATCAGTAGTACGCGCTTATATTGAACATTCGCTCGGCGTAAAACAACCCCTCAACAAATTATTTTATATCAGCCCCATGTTCAGGCAGGAAAGACCGCAGGCGGGAAGGTTTAGGCAGTTTCATCAATTCGGCGCCGAAGCAATAGGCAGCACCTCCCCGCTTATAGATGCCGAAATGATTCAAATGGCATACGATATTTTTAATCGTTTAGGTTTAAAAGACATCTGCGTAAAAATTAATTCGCTTGGTATCCCGGAATCGCGCGATAACTATAAACAGATATTGAGCGAATATCTTGCAGATAAAAAGGATAACTTATCCGAAGACAGCCGGGTACGTTTTGAAAAAAATATTTTAAGAATATTCGACAGTAAAGTTGAAAGCGATCAGCAAATTATGAAAGATGCGCCGCTTTTGATTGACTATCTCGATGAGGAAAGTAAAACCGATTTTGATATTTTGAAAGACGCTCTAACTCGCGCAAATATTCCATTTGAAATTGACGCAAAACTTGTTCGCGGGTTGGATTATTATACAAAAACTACCTTTGAAGTAATAAGCGGTAAAGTAGGTTCGCAAAGTGCGCTTTGCGGCGGCGGGCGTTACGATTTGCTTGTTGAACAGCTTGGCGGAAAACCTGCCCCAGGAATGGGCTTTGCCGCTGGTATTGAGAGGATTTTACTCGCATGCGAAAATGAAAATGCGTTCTCTTTACCGGATGATTCAATTGATTTGTATATAACCCGTCTCGACAAAGAATTGTCTTCTGTTGTTTATAACATTGCCTCTTATTTCAGAAGAGCAAATATTTCAGTTGAAATAGATTACCTTGAACGAAGCGTTAAAGCACAAATGCGCGAAGCAAATAAATACAACAGCCGTTTTGTTTTATTTGTAGGCGGCGAAGAATTTATTAACGGCACATTAAACTTAAAAAACATGGCGGACGGTTCGCAGCAGACATTTGATAAAAATAGCCTTGAAGAGATTAAAAACTTTTTAAGAAAATAATGGCATTAAAAAAACCAACAGTTGTTCCGAAAATACCTAAGACAAGAGAGAAATCTCTCGATAAATTGAAATCCTCTACTCCTATTGAAAAAGAGGGGGGAACAGAATACATCTGTAAGGTTTATTTTTATTATAGTACTCATCAAAAAAAACAGCAGTATTGTTTTTTTGTTGAAACAGTAAAACAATTTTCGGCGCTTAACTACGAGTTAAAATTAAATTCAAACATAAATAAAAAAGAAATTGATATTTCTATTGTTGGTTTGGCTGCCAATCAGACTTATTTAACCGAGTCGGGACCCGCTGTTGGAGAGGTTTGTTTTGATGACTTGTACGGCGAAAAAATTATAAATATTATAAAACAGGACGGAACAATTAATAGCGCCGTTTTTAGTTTTAATATGTTTAAAAAAGAAATTGTTTTATTAAAGGAATTTTTACCAAAGAAAAAGAATAACCGTAAGTTTTGTTCATTTGAAGTTGCAAGTAATTATTTCACTTTCGGTAACTAAGGAATTTTTATGTATCCAGAATTATTTCATATCGGCCCCTTTACAGTTTACAGTTACGGACTAATGCTCGGAATCGCTTTTTTGGTTGCTAGCTGGCTTCTTAACAAAGAACTTGAACGAAAAAATATAAATAAAAACTACGGCACCGAAATAACGCTGCTCGCTATCGTTTTCGGAATAGTCGGCAGTAAACTTTTTCATCTGTTAGAAAATTTTAGTGATTTCTTGAAAAACCCGGTTGGCATGACATTTAACCCGGGCGGTTTAACTTTTTTCGGCGGATTAATATTAGCGGTGATAGCTGTTCTCATTTACACACGCCGTAAAAATATTCCATTTCTTGTTCTTGCTGATGCCGCTGCACCTGCACTTGCTCTTGCTTACGGAATCGGACGGATCGGTTGTCATCTCGCAGGCGATGGTGATTATGGAATTCCGACGACACTTCCTTGGGGAACAAATTACGCAAACGGTACTGTTCCGCCTTCGGCAATGTTCCGCGGCAGCGAAATTGCAAAAAGTTTTCCGGGCGGTATTGTTCCGGATACAACACCGTTGCATCCAACACCAATTTATGAGCTGATAGCCGCAATAATAATTTTTTCGATACTCTGGAAACTGCGAAAAAGCGATTGGGTAGCCGGTAAACTTTTTATGATTTATTTACTCTTTACAGGTGTTGCAAGATTATTGGTTGAAACAATAAGATTGAACCCGCGTTATATTTTTAATTTATCGGAAGCACAAATAATTTCTATCTTTATGTTGATTGGCGGAGTTATAGGTCTGTTCTATTTTTCAAAAAAAGTTGTGGTAAAAAATAATGAGCCCTTAACGGAGAGTGCGGTTTCAAAAAAAGGAACTGCTAAAGATAAAAAGCATGATAAGGCTAAGCAGTAGTAATGAAACAGATTGTCGGTCGTAAACCTGTTCTCGAAGCATTAAACTCGCGCGATGATATTTCGCAGGTTTATATCTTGTACGGTCAGCAGGGCGGAATAATAAACGCAATCAGAATTGCTGCAAAAAAGCGTGGAATAAAAGTAAATGAAATTCCACAGCAAAGGTTTAAAACATTTAGCGATCATCCGAATACACAGGGAATAATAGCGCTGATTTCCGAACAAAAGTTCTTTTCACTTGAGCAGATCATTTCATCATCAAAAAAAGAAAAAAAGCCGCTGCTGCTTGCTCTCGATTCAATTCAGGATACTCATAATCTCGGAGCGATTCTTCGTACTGCAGAATGCAGCGGTGTAAACGGTGTAATTTTAACAAAGCACAACAGCGCACCGATAAATGAAACCGTCGTTAAAACTTCAACCGGCGCTACCGAACATTTGAAAATTTGCCAGGTTAATAATCTTGTAAACGCGCTAAAACAACTAAAAGAAAACGGCTTCTGGCTCGCTGGCGCTTCGTTGGAAAATGCAAAGGAATACACAGAATCGGATTACAATCTTCCGTTAGTTCTTGTACTTGGTAATGAGGAAAAAGGAATTAGAAGATTAACCGCCGAGCAATGCGATTTTCTTGTAAAAATTCCGATGATCGGGAAAATTCAATCGTTAAATGTATCGGTTGCGTCCGGCATTCTTCTTTTTGAAATTATTAGACAAAGAAATTTATCCAAATAAATTGTTGCACGGTTTTATTTGTGTTAATTTCAATCAGTAGTTTTTAATTCTTCAAATTACTAATAAACCGGCTGCTTTTAATTAATAAAAATTGTTCAATAATTTGACTTCAATTGAGAAAGTTCTAATTTTACTTCCCCTTATTTATGATGATGTATGGCAAAAAAAATTAAAGAACAAACAGACCTTGATAAAATAGTCCCCGCGGATAGAAAACCCCCGGCAGCCCCCGAAATTGAAGCATCGGTTCTCGGCGCAATGCTTATTGAACAAGAAGCCGTGCCGAAAGCAATTGAGTTGCTAAACACAGATTCGTTTTATCTAAAACAGCATCAATTAATTTTTGATGTTATGGTTTCTCTTTTTGATTCCGGTGAACCGATTGATACTGTTACGGTTTATGAAGAGTTAAAAAAACGGGGTCAGGCGGATGAAGCCGGCGGCGGTGTTTATTTGAGCAAACTTTCGCAAAATATTTCCTCTGCAGCAAATGTAGAGTACCATGCAAAAATAATTGTTGAAAAGGAAATTTTAAGAGGACTGATAAGAAGTTCATTGGAAATTGCATCTTCGGCATATGAAGGAGCTGATGATGCGTTTGAATTACTCGATGCGGCAGAGAACAAAATATTTCAGATAACCGAATCGCACTTAAAAAAATCGTATGTTGAAATGGACCGCGCTGTGCGCGAGGCCTTGGAATATATCGAAGCTATACATTCTCAAAGTACGGTACAGTTTGCAGTACCTACCGGTTTTTACGAACTCGATGAATTACTCGGCGGTTTTCAACGATCCGATTTGGTTATAATAGCCGCCAGACCATCTATGGGTAAAACTGCTTTCGCATTATCGGTTGCACGTAACGCCGCAATCGATCACAAAATTCCGATTGCATTATTTAGTCTTGAAATGTCAACAATGCAGCTTGTTATCCGTATGTTGTGTGCCGAAGGAAGATTAAACGCTCATCTTGTTCGTACTGGTAAACTTCCAAGTGAAGAGGGTGTTAAACTAAGTAAAAACGCTCACAAGCTTATCGAGTCGCCCATTTATGTTGATGATACACCTGCACAGACAGTTTTAGAGATACGGGCGAAAGCAAGAAGGTTAAAATCGGAAAAAAATATCGGGATGATAATTATAGATTATCTTCAGCTTATGCAGGGTCCGCCAAAGTCGGAAAGCCGTGAAAGGGAAATTTCACAGATATCCCGTTCTTTAAAATCGCTGGCGAAGGAATTAAACATACCTGTACTCGCACTTTCGCAGCTTAACCGCGCGGTTGAAGCAAGAACGGACAAACGCCCGCAATTATCCGATCTACGTGAATCGGGTTCCATTGAACAGGACGCTGATGTGGTAATATTCTTAAACCGCCCGGAATATTACGGTATTATGAAAGATGAAAACGGCGACAGTAACGAAGGCATAGCGGAAATTATAATCGGCAAACAGCGTAACGGGCCTACGGGCACCGCGCGGCTCGCATTCATAAAAGATTATGCACGATTTGAAAATCTTGCACACGCACGACAAATAGAACAATACTCTACTTCAACAGCAGCTCCACAAAACGAGGATTTTATATGAAAAAGATAATTGCATTTTTTATTTTGTTATCGGCAGTTACACTGGCGCAAGTTTATAACTCCGAAGATGTTGAAATTTGTAAAAGCAAGTTTGATCTTTCAATTGATAAAAATATGCTGGATATGCCGATAGGTGATGTAATTGCTGAAGTGGGAAAGTCATTCCTCGGTTTACCTTACGAAGCGCATACTTTGGAAACTGATGGTGAAGAACAACTTGTTATTCATTTAACAGGTTTAGACTGCACTACATTTTTAGAAAACTGTCTTACTTTTGCTCGCTGCATAAAGGCAAGCGAAACTTCGTTTGAAGATTACCAGAAACATCTAACTCAACTGCGCTACCGCGACGGCAAAATTGATAAATATCCATCCCGCCTTCATTACTTTAGCGACTGGATTTTCAACAACACAAAAAAAGGGATTGTAAAAGATATTACAAAAGAGATTGGCGGCGAACCGTTAAAATTTGAGGTTGGGTTTATGTCCACACACCCCGACAGTTACAAACAGCTAAAGGAAAACAATTCTTTTATTCCTGCAATCAGCAAGTATGAAGACGATATAAACAGCAGGGAATATTATTACATCCCGAAAGAAAAAGTTGCTGAACACGAAAGTGAAATAAATAACGGCGACTTGATTGCTATAACAACAAACTTAAAAGGACTCGATATAGGGCATGTTGGCGTTGCGGTTAAATTAGATGACGGCAGAATTCATTTTATGCACGCCCCTCTTGTCGGCGCAAAAGTTCAAATAAGCGAAAACCCGATTGGAGACTACCTTGCAAAGGTTAAAAAACATACCGGCATAATTGTTTTGAGGGCAGTTGAACCGAAGTAGGTGTTAAACTGTTTAATTGCTGAATGGTTTTATTTTGAATTATTTTGATTCATTAAAAAACAATTCGGCAATTAAACCATTAGGTTAAATTATTAACCCGCGCAGTGTTTTTATGTTTTCCAAATCTTCAAGACATTCTTTCCCTTTCGGCGTTTCTAAAATTTTTGGAACATGAGCAATCTTATTGTCGTTCATAATATTTGTAAAACCTTCAAGACCGATAAAACCCTTTCCAATGTGCTCATGTCTATCTACCCGGCTGCCAAGTTCCTTTTTGCTGTCGTTTATGTGAATACATTTTAATCTCTCAAGCCCTATAATATCATCAAATTCTTTTATAACTTTTTTATATTCTTTCGCATCTTTTATATTGTATCCGGCTGCAAAAATATGCGCAGTATCAATGCAAACAGATATTCTATCTTTGTCTTCAACCAGTTCAATTATTTTTTTTATATGCTCAAACTTGTAACCGAGAGATGTTCCTTGCCCCGCTGTCAATTCAATCATACTGCTAACATTAATAGCTGGTGTTTTTGCATGTGCAATGTTTAAAGACTCGGCGACAAGCTTTATTCCATCTTCTTCAGTCAAAACCCCGTAAGCGCCGGGATGAAAATTTAAATATTCGATATCAAGTTGTTTACACCTCATCAATTCATCAATAAAAGCGCTGCGCGATTTTTTAAGCAGCTCTTCATTGGAAGAGCATAAGTTTATTAAATACGAGTCGTGCACAACCACAAATTTTATATTTGACCCGGCAAGTTTTTCTTTAAATGAGATGATTTCTTTTTCTTCGAGAGGTTTTGCGTCCCAACGATTATTATTTTTACTGAATATCTGCATAGCAGTAAACCCGAGTTTTTTTGCAAGATCAACGGCTTTTGATACCCCGCCCTGCGTAGAAGTATGCGCACCTAATAATTGGTTATTCAAATTTTTACTCATTCTTTTCTCTTACTCTTAATCTTACTCTTTTTTCTTTTAATGGTTATTTGTTAGCTAACGAATAAATTGGCAATCAAGGTACGTAAATTGTGAAACAGTACCGTTGTTTGGAAAAATTTTATCAAACTTATCCAGCATTGTAATCTTTTAATATTTCTTTTATAGCCTCTTCAATTCCGGGTGGTGTAATTCCAAACGATTGAAGTTTTTCCATATTCATAGAAACATCTGCTACCTGCGGAATTTGTGGGACAGATGAAAGAGAAACACTCTCAATTAAATTTTTATCCAGACCGGAAATTCTGCAAACTAACTCTCCAAGTTGGGATCTGGATAATCTGTCTCTGCCGCCGAAATTAATTGTTTCTGTTTTTATATCGAGTTTAATTATCTCGGATAACATCCGGGAGGCATCAATTAAAGAAAGCGGTGTGCGGTATTGATCATTAAAAAGCTTAACCGGCTTCCCTTCTTTTAAATTATCGAACATTTGATGAAAGTGACATTTTGAATGATTCAAACCGAAACCAATTAGCAGCGCGGTGCGGAGAATAATATAATTATCAAATGTTTCTTTTATTTTTTCTTCGGCAACTAATTTTGTCTCAGCATACAAAGAGGCAGGTATCAATTTTGCATCTTCCTTTAACATCGAACCACGGTAGCCGGCATAAACCAAATCAGTAGAAAGATATATTAGCTTACAATCCGCTTTTTCGCATTGCCTGGCAATGTTAACAGAGGCTTTTACATTAACATTGTAAATTTCCTTTGAAGTAACACCCTCCGGAATAACTGGAGTAGTGAAGGCGGCAGTATGGATGACAACATCAGGATTAAATTGCGTTAATAAATGATTAAATTTTTCAGGCTCTGTTAAATCAATCTTTTTTGATTTGTAAGTTATGCAATTGCCGGGATGTTGATTGTAAAGAGTTAATATTTCATAATGTTTTGAGAGAACAACGTTCAAATATTGTCCGAGCAGCCCGCTGCCGCCGGTAATTAATATTTTTAAGGCAGACATATCTTTCCCAAAATAGTTTCTTTTTTTGCACCGGTAACTCGTGGAATGTTTGATGAGTTACCGTTCAAAGTTTCGTTTGCAAGAACGGCAAAACAAATTGCTTCCTTCGCATCGGAGGAAATGCCGAGATTTTTTATATTATTTACTTTTACATTTTTACCAAAATATCTTTTTAGTTCCTTCATCAAAAACTTATTATATGCGCCGCCCCCGCTTACAAAAAGTTCATCAATTTTTGTTTCATCTTTTATAAACAAATTATAATTACGATATATTCCATAAGCAGTAAAGCAAGCCGAGGTTGCTACCCAATCTTCATTTTTTATTTCTCTGAATTTTTTTCTGAGTGTTGATACGAACTCCGCTCCGTAATACTCCCTGCCCGTGGATTTCGGCGGTTCTTCATCAATAAAATTATCAAGCTCAATAAAACCATTTAACAGTTTTTCATCCACATTTCCACTAAACGCAATCGCACCATTTTCATCATACGGTTTATTAAATAATTTGCGTGTAAAATAATCAATAAGCATGTTGCCCGGACCGGTATCAAAAGCAAAAACATCTTTACCCGAACCGTTATTGTTTAGCACAGTTATATTGGATATGCCTCCGATATTTAGCAAAGCTCGATTTTTTTGTTTTGAATTGAATAAAAGAAAATCGAAATACGGAACAAGAGGAGCGCCCTGCCCGCCAAGTGCAACATCGCCGGTTCTAAAATCACCAATTGTAAGCACTCCGGTTAGCTTAGCAATTACAGCGGGATCACCAATTTGAAGTGTTGAACCGAAAGTATATCCGAATAGTTTTATTGGCTTTGGGAGATGGTGAACTGTTTGACCATGCGAACCGATGAGATCAACCTGGTTTATTTTTATTTTTGCTTTTTTACAGAGCGCCTTTACTGCATCAACATAAATCAGTGATATTAAAAAGTTTAGTTTGCAGATTTCAGTAACATTACCGCCGTTTGTTTCGGCGTTATACAAAATCATCTCCTTCATTCCAACGGGAAAAGGAAATGTAATAAAAGCTTTTTGTTTTATTTTTGTAAAAGTTCCACTGCCGGTTATTTCAACTAAAACCGCGTCTACACCGTCGAGCGAGGTGCCTGACATAAGACCGATTACTTGTTTTTTTTTCTTTGTAATAATAGAGTTTATAAAATTCAGCATGCAAAAAATATTTTTTTGTTTCACCTCAAGATAAAAAACTCCGGGCAATTTACAATTTTACTTTGTTCCCTTTTCAATTGGATTATACATTGTACATTATTCATTGTACATTTTAAAAGAGTGCCCGGGTCCTATTCCGATTGTTCTTCCCATCGAAAGGATCATCCCTTTTATTAAATTTACACGCGGCAATATGCTGTACTCATGCCTATCTTTGTTCGGATAGATTAAATACTTCTGCCTATAAATTTCAGGGGTAAAGTTGGGCATAATAACGTTAGCGCCAACCCGCAATCCTTTTTGCCTCCCCTGTTCATCCAGGGTTGAAAGCGCCGTAGTTGCCGGCATATGACTGTCTTTCAAAATAATTCTTGAAACCGCCATTGCCTTCAGTGCCGCTTTAACCGTTGCTCCGGGTTTATCTTTGTAGGGAGTGTCCGGGGAGGCTATGAAGGGACTAATAGAAACCATATCCACTTCAAGTTCTTTACACAAAATCAAATCATCGGCAATATCTTCAACCGTTTGATGAGGCAGCCCGATGAGATTACCGCTGCCTATTTGAAATCCAATTTCGCGGAGATGTTTTAAATGTTTAACTCTCTCGTGCAGCGATTGATTTTGGTGATACATTGAATAAAGTTTAGGATTTGCGGTTTCATGTTTTAACAAGTACCTGTCGGCTCCTGCTTGCTTCCATTTTTCGTACTCATCAAAAGTGCGCTCGCCAAGACTTAAAGTAATTGCGCAACCGGTTTTAATTTTTATTTGATGGATTAATTCCGCCAGCATATCGCCGGTAAAATGGTTGTCCTCACCGGATTGCAAAACAATTGTATTAACACCTGCATCCTGTATAAATGAGGCGGTGGTTATTATTTCCTCCGGTCTCATTCTGTATCGTTGAATGGAAGTGTTTGCGTTTCTCAAGCCGCAATAAAGACAATCCTGCTCGCAATAATTAGAAATTTCAATTATGCCGCGCAAATGAACATCTTTACCGCAGTATTTCTGGCGAACCAAATCTGCTTTTTTATATAATTGTTGAATGTCCTTTTCAACTTCCAAATTTAGAAGAAATACAATTTCCTCTTTCGACAGTTCATTTTTTTGTAAGCAGGAGCTGACATTCATATACAATTACCTTTGAAAGCACATTTAGTTTTCAATTAAAAAAATACATCCCGCTCGCCGCTGTTTACACGCTCGAGCATTTTTTCTGTTTTTGTTTTTGTAGCGCCTTTAAGTTTATTGGTTTCATCTTTCAAGAATTTCTCAGCAACAGCTTTTGTCTCATCAGAGGCATAATCATTAAGATATTCATTAAATGTTGAAATTGCGTTCGGGACACATATTTTTCCGATGTCGCCGGTTTTAGCAAGTTCCATAAAACGGTCACCTGTACGGTTTGAACGATAACAAGCCGTGCAAAAACTCGGCAAATAACCGAGGCTTGTAATATCTTTCACTATCTCATCTAACGAACGATGATCGCCAAGCTGGAATTGTTCCAGTTCGTGTTCTTCCGGGTGACCGTAACTTCCCGGGGATGTGCGGCTGCCGGCGCTTATCTGCGAAATGCCAAGTTCAAAAACTTCCCTTCTTAATTCGGCTCTTTCGCGTGTTGATAAAATCATACCGGTATAAGGAACCGATAACCGTATAATAGCAACAAGCTTTTTAAAAGCAAAATCATCAACAACATGCGGAGGGTTTATAGCCGCAGGCGCGTTTAAAGCAGGTTCTAAACGCGGAATTGAAATTGTATGCGGACCAACACCGTAACGGGTATCGAGATTGTGTGCATGCATCAGCAGCGCCAACGTTTCAAAACGGTAATCTGTTAATCCGAATAACGCCCCGATGCCGACGTCATCAATACCTGCCTGCAATGCTCTGTCCATTGCGTAAAGACGGAATGCATAATCGCTTTTCGGACCGGACGGATGCATCTCAGCATACGTTTGATAATTATATGTTTCCTGAAAACATTGGAAGGTGCCGATGCCAAAACTTTTTAATGTTTTAAAATCTTCAACTGTTAAAGGTGCGGTATTTACATTCAGACGGCGTATATTTCCACCGTTGATGTTTACGGAGTAAATTCTTTCAATCGCCTGTCCGACAAATTCGAGACTTGATTTTTTAGGATGTTCGCCGGCAACAAGTAAAATTCTTTTTTGTCCGGTTTGGACAAGGTAACGTGTTTCCTCTTCAATTTCTTTTAATGTTAGTGTTCGTCTTCTTATAAGATGGTTATCTTTTCTGAACGCACAGTAAAGACAATTATTAACACACAAATTTGTGATATACAATGGGGCAAATAAAACCAAACGGTTGCCGTATATTTTTTCTTTCACCTGTTTAGCGGTATGAAAAAGTTCATCAAGTAGTTCGGGTGAACTAATATTTAGCAACGCCGCGCTTTCTTTTAATGTAATTCCCTTTGCTTCCGATGCCTTTTTTATAATATCCCGCTGCATCTCTTCATTTTGCAGTGAGTCATCTTCTATCAAAGAGTTTATATATTCTTCATTAATAAATTCCATAATCACGCCTTGAATAAATAAATAAACGGTTAGTATTCCATATTTAAATAACCGGTTTAATTCGGCAACAAATATACCATTAATAACGATTGATTTTATTAAATAATTAGGTCATCGCCAAGAATATTCTTAAAAAAGAGAAAATATTTTGTTGGAAATGGAAGGTTCGCGTAAATATTACCTTTTAGATAAAAATCAAAAAGTTCTAAAATTTGATAAAATAGGTTAATCGAACAAAAAAGCAATGGTCTTTAACAGGTGGAACACTTTTTGAAAATTTGTTATAAAATTGAAATGATGTTATGCGCGAAGAAATTGATTCGCTTGGGAAATTGAATGTTCCTGCGGATGCTCTTTACGGTATACATTCTGTAAGAGCGCTTGATAATTTCCCGGTTACATACGAACGGATTAACTCCCACTTAATACGTGCTTACTTTTTTGTAAAAGGCGCAGCGGTGGAAACTAATTTTAAATGCGGATTGCTGCCCGAGTGGAAGTACTCTGTAATTAGCGAAGCAATACACCGTCTTGTTGAGGAGACTGACAAAACAATAAATAAGGAATCATTTTCAATTTATGACAAAATTATTGTCGATCCTTATCAGGGCGGGGCGGGTACTTCGCTCAACATGAATATAAACGAAGTAATTGCAAACACTGCGCTAATTTTACATGCACACAAACCGGGCAGGTATGATGTAATCAATCCTATTGATGATGTTAATTTATCCCAATCGACAAATGATACTTACCCAACAGCATTAAAAGTCGCTTCCATTTTTTTGCTGCGAGAATTAGCTGAAGCATTTGCGGTTCTGCAGCGTTCATTACAGATCAAAGAGACAGAGTTTAGCAGTGTGCTAAAATTGGGGCGGACACAAATGCAGGACGCGGTTCCCGTAACACTTGGCAGTGAGTTCGGCGCTTACGCGCAGGCAATTGCACGCGACCGCTGGCGGCTTTATAACGGTGAAGAAAGACTGCGTTCTGTAAACCTGGGCGGTACTGCAGTTGGAACTTCCGTAAATGCCCAAAGTGAATATGTACTTAACGTTTCATCCGAGTTAAAAAAAATTACCGGGCTCCCAATTGCCAAAGCAGAAGATTTGATTGACGCTACACAAAATTACGATGTTTTTATAGAAGTTCATGGACTAATAAAATCCGGCGCCGCCTCTGTTATAAAAATTTGCAACGACCTTCGGTTGATGTCAGGCGGTCCGCAAGGAGGACTTGCTGAAATAAAACTCCCGGCAATGCAGGCTGGCTCGTCAATAATGCCTGGAAAAGTAAACCCTGTAATTTTGGAAAATGCGATACAGGTTTGCGAGCTTATAAAGGGCTACGATGTTGTAATTACAAATTTTGTTTCTATGGGAAGCCTTGAGCTTAACCCGTTTGTGCCTGTGATGGGACATTTATTTTTAAAATCGATTGAGATGTTGAGAGATGTTTTATTTAACTTAAGCGAAAAGTGTATAAACGGAATAAAGGCAAACCGGGAAAAATGCAGCGAACATTTAATGAAATCCTCCGCACCTGCAGCATCGCTAATAAATAAATTCGGTTACGATAAAATTTCAGAAATCGTAAAAGAAGCGGAACAAAGTAACAAATACTTTATCGATGTGTTAAAAGAAAAAGAATTATTGTCTGATGAAGAATTATATAATCTGATTGCGAAAGATCTGGGGGCACAAAGTGAGTAAAACGGCTAATTCGGAACGTAAGCATATTGTTTTTATCGGGAAAAGGAATGTTGGCAAATCATCGCTGGTTAATGCGTTTCTCGGACAGGAATTATCTATTGTAAGCGAAATATCGGGCACCACAACCGACCCGGTAAAAAAAGCGATGGAACTTCTACCATACGGTCCCGTTGTTCTTGTCGACACTGCCGGTATTGACGATGTTGGCGAACTCGGCGAAAAAAGAATAAACAAAACAGTAAAAGCTATCTCTGCCGCCGATTTTGCAATTGTTGTGCTGGATGCGCGTGAGAGACTTAGTAAAGATGAAAAAGATCTGTTTGCGTTTTTGCGTAAACTTAATGTTCCGTTTCTTGTTGCCGTTAATAAAATTGAGCATGGAATAAATCTAAGCCTTGTAGATGAAATAAAAATGAACAAGGCTGTACATTTCGAGATTTCTGTAAAAGAGAATGTCGGCATCGATATGCTGAAAAGCCGGGTTACGCGTCTTTTACCAAAAACTATTGATCCGCCGCTGATTGGCGACCTTGTAAGTCAGGGTGACGTTGTTGTGCTTGTTGTACCGATTGACCTCGGCGCGCCTAAAGGAAGGCTAATATTGCCCCAGGTGCAAACAATACGCGAGGCGCTCGATGAAGACACAATTGTAATTGTTACAAAAGATAAAGAACTCCGCTCGGCGCTAAATAACTTAAAAAATCCACCCGATCTTGTGGTAACCGACAGCCAGGCAATTATGCGCGTTGCCGCCGATGTGCCAGAATCGGTACGGTTAACTACTTTTTCTATTTTAATGGCGCGTTACAAAGGCGACCTCGCGACATTTGTAAAAGCTATAAAAACTGTTGATGAGCTGGAAGACGGCGATAAAGTTTTAATTGCAGAGGCATGCAGTCATCATGCTCAGGAAGATGATATTGGCAAAGTAAAAATACCGCGATGGATGCGTCTGCACACAAAAAAGAATTTGCAGTTTGAAATAAGAAGCGGCGAGGACTTTCCGGAGAACCTTGCAGATTACAAACTTATTGTACACTGCGGCGGTTGTATGCTTACGCGCCACTCCATGCAAATGCGCATAAAAGAAGCAAAACTTTTGGACGTGCCGATAGTAAATTACGGTGTTATTATCTCTTATATGCACGGGGCAATTCCCCGCGCGCTGTTCCCTTTTCCCGAAGCGGTTCAGGAGTGGAAAAAGAATAAATCTACTGCACCAAAAACCGGAGCCGGTAATTAAGAATTTCAAAGAGTGTTAAAGTTTTTGTAGCTGAAGTTTTTTACTTCCATTTACATTTACGAAAATATCCCTTAAATTTTAGCCAAACAAAAACAAGGCGCGGGCTAAATGAAAACTTTTTTTTATAAACCGGCTCTAACTTATTACGGATTTTTTATTAATCCGCTAACCACAAAAAACGAGCAATGACAAAACGAGCAACCCCATGAAAACAAAACTACTCCTTCTATTAATTTTTAATTTTTCATTTTTAATTTTTAATTGCGAAGCCGCCACGCGCTTTGTAAGCAAAACCGGCACCGCCACCCCGCCGTTTACCTCGTGGGCAACGGCGAGCGACAGCATACAAAAAGCAATTAACATTTGTAATGACGGGGACACCGTTATTGTGGCTAATGGAACATACAAAGAAACCCTAGCCATAACAAAACGTATAGCACTGCTTGGCAGCAGTATGGATAGCTGTATTATTGATGGCAGAAATTTAAATGGTATTAATACAGATTTTATTACTATAGATGTAAAAGCAGATTGCACAATAAATAATTTTTTCATTCTTGGTAAAAATCTGAATTCAACCGTACTAATAAGGGCGTACTTTTTTGAGGTTAAAATTCAAAACTGTCGTTTAGAGAATACTGAACAAGTAATACAAATTGCAAATCGATCTTCAGAAATAACAAATAACATAATGAGAAATGCTAAAGGATATTTCGTTTTTTCATTTGTATCAAGTTCTATTGATACTGCTTTTCCTAGAATCGAAAAAAATATTATGTATCGTAATCTTGATAATGAAATAATAAAAATTGATTGGGGTGGGCATAATATAATTAAAAATAATTTAATCAATATAAAAGTAATTGAGAGTAAAGATATCGGTATAGATGCAAATCATTGGTTACAGAGTATTGATATACAAAACAATCTTATTATCGGTTCTACATATAGAGATATTGATATTGTGAATCACAGTGATAGTGTGAACATTCTAAATAATGTTTTAAGAGATGAAAATCAGGGCGGTGAAGGTATCTGGGTAGTTGACGGCAGAAAAACAAAAATAAAAAATAATATAATCGCTGATAATGAATCGGGATTGCTTATAAGTAACTATACCGCTGACACAGATTATAATCTGTTCTGGAATAATACAAACAACACAATGTATAATGCTCAATTGGGACCGCATAGTATAATTGCAGATCCGATGTTTGTAAACGACAGTATTCCGCTAACGGAGAATTATGATTTTCATCTTCAGAAATATTCTCCGGCTATTGATGCCGGTGACCCGGATATTCTTGATGTCGACGGAACACGGAGTGATATAGGTGCGTATGGCGGACCCGGCGGAGAAAAATATGATTATTTAGATCTTGCACCACGCCAGCCTTCCGGATTAACAGCTAATATATTTCCAGATAGTATTCTTAATGTAACATGGAAAATAAATACAGAGAAAGATTTTAGTCACTATAAAATTTACAGCGATACAGTTCATTCTTTTTTGCCGGATTCTTCTAATCTTATTGCCATAATAAATACAAATTCTTTTTCTCAACATGTACCGAATAATGTTCATACATTATATTTCCGGGTTTCTGCTGTTGACAGCCAGGGCAATGAATCTTTAGCAAGTGAAGAACTCGGAGTAATTATAACATCGGTTGATGATAAGACTATTTCACTTGTGCAGGATTATCATTTATATCAAAATTATCCCAACCCGTTTAACTCATCAACGATAATTCCGTTTATATTAAAAGATGCCGGTTATGTAAAAATTGCTTTGTTCGATATTACCGGTGAATTGGTTGGTTATGTATTAAATGAATACAAGAACGCCGGCTATAATGAAATTAGATTTGATGCCGATAGTTTTGGTAAAAGTAAACTTACAAGCGGAATTTATCTTTATAGAATTGAAGTAATCAAAGAAGGAGGCATCCCATCCTATTCCGACATAAAAAAAATGGTATTAATTAAATGATGGGACCATAAACTAAAAAATAATATAAATCAAACTAATGAGGTTCTATATGAAAAAACTTACTGTTTCTAATACCGGCACAAACATTAAATTTGTTTTGCTGCTGCTTTTCTTTTGTTTTTTCTTCTCAAAGGAAAGTCATTCTCAAGTCCTTACGCAAAAGGATGGAATACCCATGATTTTATTCACTGAAGGTCCTCCCGATATTCCGCAGAATGAGGTTATTAAGATGAAAAATCTGGGCGTGGATATCATCCAGCATTCGAATGTTGAGGACTATATGATCGAACGGTTTGTTCAAAATGGCTTAAAGGTTATGCCGTACCATACTTGGGAACCTAATAACTATATATATCAATATACGAATGCACACTATACTGAGTGGGAAGCCGAAGGAACTGCCCCGGATAAAGGCAACGTCACACTCGAGCGCAATTCCTCCATCTCTGAATTTTATTTTGAAGATAATACATTAAAAGGTATAAAGACTATGCTTAATGCAGAGGCAGGGAATCTAATAAAAGGGCCCGGATATAGACAAACCGGGCATGAAAGATATAACGATGAACGCCCCATAATTTATGATGCAGATTTTATATTGAAAATAAATTCTACTGATCCCAATATAAATTTATTTGAACCTGAGTATCAAGAAACTGTCGTATGTTCTATTAAAGTAGTTTCGCATGGTGTATCCTTTGATGTAACCAATGATACAATGTTTATCAGTGAAAATCCGGCAAGTACATTTTGGCGCGAAATAAAAATTAAACATTTTACTAACTATGATTGGAATCATTTAATCATTAGTGGGTATGACTGGCAGGAAGGTGGAATCCCAACTCTCCATCCTACTGAAGAAGAGTATTTCCCAACATGGAAAGAACCAATTTATTATGAAGGACAATATGTCCAGTTTATTGTGGATTGGGCAGGTTCTAATTTACTCCAGTTATCTGTTGATAAGATAGTCGTGTCTGATCAAGACGGAAGAAATTTGATGAATCCGGCAATGGGAACAGATCTTCTCATAGCTTCTGAAGTAAATTCTTATACAAACCCGGATGCGATCGAAATCTTTTACTCTGCGGACGAACCAACTTCTATCGATAATTATGAACCATACAGAGTAGTTGATAATATGGTGCAAGCTGCAACGAATAATACAAAAAGAATAATCACTTCATTAAATACCTATTACAACGGCAGGTACGGCACTTGCCAGTCCGGTTCCTATAAATATTATATAGCCGAAGAATTCTGGAAACGTGCTACCCCGATGTTTCTCTGGTTAAATGCTTTTCCATATCATTACTATTATAAACCTGGCGAACACCCAAATTGGCAAGAGGAAAATATTAATCTCCAAATTGAAAAAATTAAAAATGTTAGTGAAAACGACCCGAATTGGGGGCAGGATATCCAATGTACAAAATGGACACTATTTAATAAAAATTGTATTGAAAATGATTTCTTAATTTCACCGACAGTTGAAATGATGTCGTACAGTACAAATCTTGCATTACTATTTGGAGCAAAAAAGATAGGGTTTTATGAATATTACAGTTTAAAAAACACAACATGTAATGTATGGTATGCCGACGGTTTAGTAGATCAAAATGGAGTACCTAATTCAAGATATTATAAAATTAAAGATGATATTGCCCCGGCATTAAATGGCTTATTTGGTAAAACTTTAAAAAATACCACCCCAACCGAACAATTTGTAAATTTAAATTTAACTTCTCCATTGCCGGTTGTAAACTATTCTTTTATTCAGAAAATTGAAGCAATCAACTACAGTGAAGCTACAAATATGTTTTTAGATTTGGGATTTTTTACCGAATCGATACCGCAGGATAAATATTATTCGATTGGAGTAAATCGATGGTACAGCACTGTGAATGAAATGAAGTACACATTTCAAAACCCGAATCCCGGATACAACAACTATAGGGTAATGAATTTACAAGATACTACATCAACATATATTGATTTTGCTAATGACAATAAGTATTTGACTACCTACCTCGAATTCGGTGACGCTCATTTTATTTGATTAACTCCGGCGCTAAAAAATGGCGGGTGGTTAACGAGTAACGAACAAATAAACAGCCCGACTTCATTGACTGAAGAAACTCTTGAAATTAAAAACGGTGCTGTACTAACTATCAACTCACGCTATGATGCATATACAGACATAATAGTAAAACAAGGCGCTAAAATTCAAGGTACTGAAAATCCAAATAGTCAAATTGTATTTCATGGTGAAGCCAAACTAATCCTTGAAGGTAATGCTGAATTATGCGGTACTGCCTCTAATAAATTATTAATAGATTTCGTATCACCAATCTCCGGTCGTACTATTTATGTAAAACATAATGCCGCCGTAAAAATACATGACTGCTCAATTGAAAATGCTTTTGCAGGCATCTCAATTGATGACGATGTTGATGACCTCGAAATTGTAAACAATACTTTTGAGAATTGTACTTACGGAATAAAACTCGAACAGAATACTCTTGCTGCTCCCTATATTTTTAATAACTTATTTACTAACTGCGGTCGTGGTATTTTTTACTTATCACTTAATGCAATAAATGTTGGTAAGAACGTGATAACCGCTGGCGTACCAATCTGGCTGGAAAATACAGCATATCCAGTAATAACATCTAATACTTTATCTCCCACAACATCCGGTAATGGTGCGGGGATTTATCTCTCTTCTTGCAGCGGTGGTATGGTGAGGAAGAATAATATTAACGATTTTTATAACGGTATATTTTTAAATCAATCATCACCCAAACTTTTTGATAATAAAATTACCGGCAGCAGTTATGAAGGCATTTATATTGGTGCTGGTTCTAACCCGGTATTAAAACCAGGTTTTGCTTCTCAAGGTGAATCAACATATTTAATTGACGATGCCGGGTTTAACTTTGTTTATGAAAATGGTAACTCTATTAATTCAGAAGGGGCAGAGATAACAATTTATAATGCCAATCCACTACTCGATTACGGCAGCAATAATATTTGTGATGACAGAGAAACAACATCATTGCTTATTGACGGTACACCGGATGGAAACACAAGAGATTTTTATGCACGCCATAATTATTGGGGTATGAATGGTGAAGATCCGCGACAGCGTTTCGGATTTGATGTTTTATATGAACCTTATTTATCTACCGCATCGGATTATGTTAAATTTAATCCTTACACATACATCATTGATAATGTAGGCAGAACAATTGATACTATATTTGTTATACTTGAAGTGTTTGATCAAGAACAAAAAGAAAAAGATATTGCCGCTGCAGAAGAAAAATTTTACGCCGGTTCTTATGATGAATCGTTGTCTCTTTACAAAAACATTTCATCTACTTACAGCAGCGATGAACTGCCTTACGAAGTGTATGCACGCCAGTTTACTATTGAAAAACTTAATCACAATGAACTTGCTGATTTTGCAGCTACTAAATCTGAGTATGCAGCAAAAGCTGCACAAACAACCGATGCAACACTTGCATATTCACTCAACCATCTTTGTTCTATGATAGATATACACGCCAGTGAGTATTCAAATGCAATAAACAGCTTTACCGCAATATCAGATTCCATACCCGGCACCGAAGAAGCAATCTTTGCAGAGATGGATGCCGCAACTGCAGAGTATCTTGCCGGCGCAACCGGAGTTAGTCTTGGTAAGTCTTCGGGCAGATTAAAGAAAAACAACATTCAATCATTAAATGAATATTACCTTAAGAAACTCTCAACAAAGTTTAAGTTCATCGATAAACTTTTTAACAAAGAAGAAGAACTTCCTACTGAATTTGCTTTGATGCAGAATTATCCTAACCCTTTTAATCCGGTAACAACAATAAACTTTGCGCTGCCCAAAAATTCAAAAGTAAACCTTACTGTTTATGATATTCTCGGACGAAAAATGGCCGTGCTTGCAGACGACTACAAAGACCCCGGCAGTTATGAAGTAGTGTTTAACGCTAAAAACTACGCAAGCGGCGTTTATGTTTACAGGTTAACAACCGACAACATTCTTTTATCGAAAAAGATGCTGTATTTAAAATAATCTTTTCAGTAGCGGGCGCACCGGTTTTCATCTCCCCGCGCCCGCAGCGGATAACATAAGGTGAAAAATCATGGCAAAACCAATTTTAATTGTTTCGAGAACACGACTGAAAAAATTACATTTGCCCAAGCAGTGTGAGATAATCTGTTGTATAAATTTTTTAGCGGCTATTTACATTAATAAATATTTCAATTAAATTTTATTAGCTAAAAACAAGGCGCGGGATAAATGAAGACTTTTTTTAATAAACCGGCTCTAACTTATTACGGATTTTTTATTAATCCGCTAACCACAAAAAACGAGCAATGACAAAACGAGCAACCCCATGAAAACAAAACTACTCCTTCTATTAATTTTTAATTTTTCATTTTTAATTTTTAATTGCGAAGCCGCCACGCGCTTTGTAAGCAAAACCGGCACCGCCACCCCGCCCTACACCACATGGGCAACGGCAAGCGACAGCATACAGAAGTGCATTAACATTTGTAATGACGGCGATACTGTTGTTGTAGCTAATGGGGTTTATAAAGAGTATCTGCTTATTTCCCGAAGGATAATTTTAATGGGAACAAGTATGGACAGTACTATAATTGACGGCACTAATTTGGGAGATTATTATACATTACGAGCAAATGCCGATATCACTATTAACGGTTTTAATATTGTCGGAAAAGGATTTAATAGTTCAAACAAATATACAGCAGTCGGTAGTATCTGGTATAATGTAAATGTTATAAATTGTCGTATTTCAAATGCTGATGATGCTATTTGGCTAGGTACATCGAGTGGTTTAATGGAAGGTTTAATTATAACAAATGTACATACCGGAATAATAACTTCTTGTGGTTACGATACATGCAAACCAATAATTAAAAATTGTTTGATATATCTTGAAAGTGAAGATGCAGATAATGGAATTGTAAATATGTATAATGGTAAACCGACGATTTCAGATAATATTATTATCGGGAATTATAGCACAGAAGGAATCTTTAATCTTCAAGCAATAGAGATGGTTATTAAAAATAATTTAATTGCAGGCAATATGACGAATATTTGGGCAAGTTCAGTTAGAGATTCTACTTACATTTATAATAATATACTTAGAGAACAAGATTCGTATAACCAAAACCACGCCTCACTAATATATCCAAACAGAAGAGCAAAAGTACATAATAATATTTTTACAAAGAATCTAAAAGCGGTAGAATTACACAGCGCAGAACCAGCGCATCTTGATTTTAATTTATACTGGGATAATGAAATTCATGCTAATACAGGAAGTGCATTCGGTTTGCATGATATATTTACTGACCCAATGTTTGTTAAGGATACAACATCAAAATCTTTTGCTTACGATTACCATCTTCAAGAATATTCTCCAGCCATCAATGCCGGTGATACTTCTATTTTTGATATAGATGGTTCGCGAAGTGATATAGGCGTGTTTGGAGGTTCCGGAGGCTCGTCATACACCTACTTAAATTTGCCCCCAAAACCACCGGTTAATTTTCATTCATCATACGACAGCAGCACAATTACTATTACATGGAACAAATTTAGTGAAGCTGATTTTTCGCACTACAATATCTATCGCTCTTCAGTTAATAATTTTACGCCCGATAGCAGCAGTTTATATTGTAAAACTGATTCTGCTTATTTTATTGATAATGTTCCGGTTGGAGTTGAAAAACTTTATTACCGCGTTACTTCGGTTGATATTGATGGAAACGAAAGCGCACCGGGAGAGCAAATTGTAATTACCTTAACCTCGGCGGGGGAGCCTTTAATTGAAATTATAGGAGAGTATAAACTTTATCAAAACTATCCGAACCCTTTTAACCCGGTAACCATTATTCCATACAAAATAAAAGAAGAAGCTTACGTAAAAATTATGGTCTACGATATAAAAGGAGAATTAATCGAAGTACTTGTGAATGAAGTAAAGTATGCCGGTTATTACGAAACTGAATTTAATGCTCAAAATCTTGCGTCCGGAATATATCTATATAGAATAGAAGTTGTGAATAATAGAAGTATACCGGTTTATATGAATATGCAAAAAATGATTCTTCTAAAGTGAAAATGAGAAAGCGAATAAAAAGGTCTCAAATAGGAGACAATTTCTAAAATAAATGATAAGGTAAATTTATGTTTAAAAATCTTTTCTTCTTCTTTTTTATTATTTTTTTTTCTCTGCCCCGGTACTAAAGGGTCAGATGCACTACCTTGATGATTATGAAGGTATACCCATTATTGCTGTTTATATAAACGCAGATGCAAGAGACTTAACTCCGGCAAATTTTCAAAGCTTAAGAGATTTGGGAGCGATTGGAATCGCATCAAGAATTCACAATCAAGCAGAATACGATTTAATTGTTAATAATAATTTAAGAGTATTGCCGATAAATATCTGGAACTCCGAACCATATCATTGGGTAAGTTATTACTCGGATGCCGTATATTCTAAATGGGAAGCAGAGGGAAACCTTGGTGACTTAAGTAAAGGTGAGGTTCAACTGCAATATAATCATTCCATCGGGGATACATTTTATAATTCTATTGATACTACAAGAGGGGTAGTTACCATAAATAATACACCGGGAAAATTAATCTATGGACCGGCATATTTACAAAATATTAAATACCAGGTAATGAATTTTGATTCAACCGGGTACGTCAAGTATACAACAACTTTTAAACTAAAAATAGAAAAAAATAATCCATCAATAGAAGTTGGATTAAACGATACAGTCTGCACAATAAAAGTTGTTGCTGCAAATCCTAAAGTAGCGGGTGAACCTCTTAAAACTATTGATAGTACAATATTAACCGTCGGGAGCTTTCTACAGGGAGACTCTAGTGGATGGGGAAAATGGAGAAATCGAAGTTTTGAAAATTATACTCTTGAGGAATTAGAAAATAAGGTTGACAATGTATACCGCGGTATTTACCCTACCCCGCTAGATGACCCGAATAAATTTGATTCTTTTTGGATGGAGTACATTGTAGATTGGGCGGGGCTTGATAATGTAAAACTGTATGTTGATTATGTTGAAGTAAAAGATACAAAGGGTGACGAAATAAAAACTCAGCAATTTGCCAAAGATCGCGTTTATAGCATAGTAAGTTTATATTCTAATCCCGACCATGTACTAGGCTGGATGGGCTTAAATGAACCAAAATCTATAGACAGCTATGAACCAATTAGAATAGTTGACAGTTTAATACAAGCAGCTTCAAATAACCAGTTGCGGTATTATGCAACATTTACCACAGGCTGGAAGGATGTAGTAGGACAAAACCAGCCAGAATATGGGGGCAATGGAAATGTATTAAAAGTAATTGAGTTTATACATAGAACAAAAATACCTTACATCTCATTTAATTTGTATAACTATGATTACCCCTATTATCCATCGGAGCGACCGGATTATTATATAGCAAATATAGATGATTATGTTATAAGAATTCTCAAACCTCTTGTCAATCATTAAACGAATTTTACCTTGAGAAACTCTCAACAAAATTTAAGTTCATCGATAAACTTTTTAACAAAGAAGAAGAACTTCCTACTGAATTTGCTTTGATGCAGAATTATCCTAATCCTTTTAATCCGGTAACAACAATAAGCTTTGCGCTGCCCAAAAATTCAAAAGTAAGCCTTACTGTTTATGATATTCTCGGACGAAAAATGGACGTGCTTGCAGACGGTTATAAAGAACCCGGCAGTTATGAAGTAATGTTTAACGCTAAAAACTACGCAAGCGGCGTTTATGTTTACAGATTAACAACCGACAACATTCTTTTATCGAAAAAGATGCTTTATTTAAAGTAATATTTTCAGTAGCGGGCGCACCGGTTTTCATCTCCCCGCGCCCGCAGCGGATAACAAAAGGCGAAAAATCACGGCAAAACCAATTTTAATTGTTTCGAGAACACGACTGAAAAAATTACATTTGCCCAAGCAGTGTGAGATAATCTGTTGTATAAATTTTTTAGCGGCTATTTACATTAATAAATATTTCAATTAAATTTTATTAGCTAAAACCAAGGCGCGGGATAAATGAAAACTTTTTTTTATAAACCGGCTCTAACTTATTACGGATTTTTTATTAATCCGCTAACCACAAAAAACGAGCAATGACAAAACGAGCAACCCCATGAAAACAAAACTACTCCTTCTATTAATTTTTAATTTTTCATTTTTAATTTTTAATTGCGAAGCCGCCACGCGCTTTGTAAGCAAAACCGGCACCGCCACCCCGCCCTACACCACATGGGCAACAGCGAGCGACAGCATACAGAAGTGCATTAATATTTGTAATGACGGCGATACTGTTGTTGTGGCAAACGGAGTATACAAAGAAACTTTGGTAATAGACAGCGCAATTGTTTTAATTGGCGAGAGTATGGACGGCACCATAATTGACGGCACTGGATTGAACGGTGTTGTTCTTGATTTCTTAACTATACTTATCCGTGATTTTGTAAGAATTAAAAATTTTAATATTAAAGGGAGGAGTATTGAAAGCGGAGTTATACTTAGAGCCCAATATAAAGGAATAATTAAAATAGATAGTTGCTTTTTTGATAAAACAACCTATGGAATACAGATAGGATTTAACTCATCAGTAATTAAAAATTCAATATTTATAAATAATTTAGAATATCCTATTACTATTTCTGGAAATGATTCATGTTTTTTTGAAGTAAGTAATTGCATAATTGTTATACCGGAAATCCAAAATCAACACTATCCAGAAGGTATTTATAACGATTGGGGAGGGCATTTAACAATTACTAACAATGTTATTATTAACAACAGTGAAAATTATTATAGTTGGGGTATTTATTGTGCTGGTCAAAATAGCAGTGTAAATATTTCTAATAATTTGGTGTTCGGAGCTAACAAATCAAATTTTGAAATTAAATATGTTTCTCAATCCAGCAAAATTGAAAATAACATTTTCCTCAACCAGCTTCCGAATAACGCATCCGGTTTTGAACCAAGTCTATTAAACATGGTTGCCAGAAACAATATTTCCCAAGGAAATAAATACGGGATTAGGTTATACACTACTAATTACAACTGCGACTTTAATCTATTCTGGAAGAACAGCATAAACATTAGCGGCGGCACTACAACCGGAACTCATGATATAACCGCCGACCCGATGTTTATGAGTGATTCGATAAATTACCCCAATGCAAATTATGATTATCATCTTCAAAAATATTCACCGGCGATTGATGCCGGCGACCCGAACATTCTTGATGTTGACGGAACACGAAGTGATATCGGGATGTTCGGCGGACCACTTGGAGAAGAATATAATTACTTTGATATTGCACCACGCCCGCCGGTGAATCTGACTGCTAAGATGGATTCCGGTCTAATTACATTAAAATGGAATAAAAATACTGAAACAGACTTCAGTCGGTATAGACTATACGGAGATACAACCTCTAACTTTTTAATTGATTCTACTAAACTAATTTCTGAACAAACAGATACTATCTATACAGACAAATTGCCGTATTGGGCTGATAGATATTATTACAAATTAACCGCTGTTGACAATCAGAATAATGAGTCAAAGCCGGGTGAAGAGATTGAAATAATACTCGTAAACATAAATGAAGATAAGTGGAATGTTGTCGATGAATATCGGCTTTATCAAAATTATCCAAATCCTTTTAATTCTTCTACAACCATCAGCTATAAACTTATTGAACCGGGTAAAGTAAAACTAATACTTTACAGTCTTCAGGGGGAATTGATAAGCACGTTAGTAGATGAAAATAAGTCAGCCGGTTACTATGAAGAAAGAATTGATTTCGGAAAATTCAATTTATCAAGCGGAGTATATTTCTACAGGCTGGAAACAGAGGGAGAAAATACCGGGAAGCATTTTAAACATGTAAAAAAAGCAATCTATCTTAAATAAAGTAACGGAGAGGTTCTATGAAAACTATATATAACTACTTTTTTATAATCTTATTTTTAATTCTGCCGGGCAGCAGCATATTTGCTCAATCCGGTATTGAGGGAATCCCTTTAATTCTTTTTACCGGTACAAATGCAGCATCAATAACCGAAGCTGATTATGACAGTATAGCGGCATTAAATGTTGATGTTGTGCACGCTGCAGGGGTAAGAGATATTAATTTATCCCCTATTATAACCCGCGGCATGAAAGTAATCCCCGACCAATTGTGGATGGAGCCGACTAACTATATTAAACAGTTTACGGATGCACACTATACGGTTTGGGAAGCTGAAGGAATAAATCCGGTAAACGGATCAGTTTCGCTGCAATATAATAACAATATAGGTGAGCCATTTACCATTGATACTATCGATGGTATAAAAACCAAAAATAATGCCCCCACCGGTACATTAACTTTTGGTCCGGGATATAGACAGGATGGTCAATATCGTTTCTCGTTTCCAAACCCTCAAGACAAAACAGTTTACTATACTGCTGATTTCAGATTAAAAATTATACCGAAGAATGGAGTAGATTTAAATCAGCACACGTCGGATGCAGTATGTACGATTAAAATTCAAACTAGGGATATTGTTTACCATTATTCACCATTTAACGATTGGATAGAATTGGTTAATCCCTATATCCACCCAAATTCTACAACTTTAACTGTTGTTGAATTTCTCAATGCCGATTGGATAACCAAAACCATTCAATACGATTGGTCAACTGTCCCGCATACAGCAAGCAATAAAAGTTTAATAAATCAAGGGACGGAATACTTTGGACTCACTGAAGATTTTTCAGGTAAATATGTGGAGTTTATTATTGATTGGTTCGGTTCTGAATTTTTTGACCTTTATTTTGATAAAGTTACGGTGCATGACCAAAGGGGAATTGATATAGTTAATCCATTGTCACCTTTTAGAAATAGCATAATTAATGAGGCACAAAATTTTTTTAATAATAACGATGCCATTTATGCATGGTACGGGATTGATGAGCCTTATACGATTGACAATTACGAACCCTATAGAATTGTGGACAGCATAGTTTACGCGGCAACTAATCATGTTAAACGGATTGTAACAACCCTTGATAATGGTATGTACGGTAAATACGTCAGCGAGGATGGAAATTTTAAGAATTCTGTAACCTCAGAATTCTGGAAACGTGCAAAACCGGAAAAGATAATTGTTAATATGTACCCCTATCATTATCCATATACGCCCGAGGAAAATCCGCTTTACTGGTACTACGATGCTGAATATTTTACACGTTATAAGTACCCGGCAATTAGAGAGGTTGACCCGAACTTTGGAGTCACGCTTCAAGCATTCGGAAGTAATAAATATGAAGACAATGTAGTTAAAGTAGACAAAGCTGACCCAAGTGAAGCGCAAATGTTATATAATTTAAATACGGCTCTTCTATTTGGTGCCAAAGAAATTGCCCTTTATCTATATTTTTCCACATATGATTATAAATTCGATTTTTATGAAGAACTGGGATTAGTGGATAAGGACAGACAACCGACAAATAAATATTATATTGTAAAAAATAAAATTGTCCCGCGCCTTAAAGGATTATTTGGGCAGACGCTTATAACTGCCGGGCAGGTTATCCAAGCTACTGGGTTAAATTTAATTAATGGTCCGCAGTTTGTAACTGGCAATCATCATCTGGATTTCTTAAGCACCCCGTCCTTAGAAATAGATAAAAAGTTAGTTATAGACGCCGGCATATTTAAGGAACCCGGTTCTTCTATGCCGGAATATATAATGCTTGTTAACCGGTGGTACAGCACATTAAACGAAGTTGCGGTACACTTAAAGAATTTAACCGGTAATAAAAACTGGACGATTAAAAACCTTGTTGACACTACATTTGATTATATCATAGCGGATGGAAACAATAAAGGAGACTTTAATGAAATAATTACTCATGGGGATGCAGCATTTTACTCCATAAACCCGGCTGTAATTGCCGGTGGTAAAATTAATGTAAATGAAATTATTTTAACTCCTACAACATTAAATGGTGAATTAACAATTGAAAGCGGTGCAATTTTAACTGTAAACGCCCGTTACGATGCACATAAAAACATCACCGTAAAATCCGGCGGTAAAATTATATGCGGCACAAACAGTAATAACCAAATTGTTTTCCATGGAGAAGCCAAATTAATATTAGAAGGCAATGCCGAACTTTCCGGTTTACCAACCAACAAGCTTGTTGTCGATTTCCTTTCACCTGCTTCGGGAAGAGAAGTTTACGTAAAGCATAACTCTTCTGCAAAAATAAATAACTGCATAATAAAAAATGCCGAAGCCGGCGTTTATGCTGATAACGATGTTGAGGATTTGGAGATAACAAATAATACCTTCGAAAACTGCCATTACGGTATTTCGCTTGTACAGAACACTCTCTCCGCGCCGTACATAAATAACAATACATTTACAAACTGCGGCACCGGTATATACGCGCTTGGCTTGTCTTCAATAAATATTGCGGGTAATCAAATAAACGCTTTGTTTCCAATATGGCTTGTTAATACACCATGGTTCGATATTACATTAAATATACTAACTACCCCGGTAAGCAGCAGCGGCGCAGGCATATATCTTCATTCGTGCAGCGGCGGTCTTTTAAGGCAAAATACAATCAGTAATTTTGACGAAGGAATTTTCCTTGCGGAGTCATCTCCCTTAATAGGCTCAAATAATATTTCCGGTAACTGCTCTCACGGTATTTATGTAGGCGCCGGTTCCCACCCCGATTTAACGCCAAGTTACATTGAAACTGAATCTGCCACTGTTTTAATTGATGACGGCGGTTTAAATGAAATATGTAATAACGGAAATAATTCAAATGACGGTTCGGAAATATATGTTTATAATTCGCAGCCTTATCTCGATTTTGGATACAATACAATTATGGACGACAGGCAAAACACACCGCAGATAACAACCGAACTTTTGCTTAACGGCTATTATGCCAGGCAGACAGCCCCGCTTAATGCAAGATTAAATTATTGGGGAATGAACGGCGCCGACCCCTCGGGCAGGTTTGGCGTGCCGGTAAATTATATACCTTTTATAACTCAACCGGGTGAATTTAACCAATCGGATGTTTATGCTTATATAAATGACGATAATCTTCGCAATGTGGATACTCTTTTTGTTTTAGAAGACGTTTCCGATGCGCTGTCGCCTCTCGAAAATCTTCTGGCTCTTGCCGAAAATTATTTCTACGAAAAGTCGTACGATGAAGCATTGAATATTTACAAGGATGTGATTTCAACATACGGTGAGGATGGTTTATCATACGATGTTTACGCAAGATTGTACATAATTAATATGCTTTTAAGAAGCGAACTGCCTGAATTTGCGGAAGCTCAAAATATTTACGAAACACAAACCGCGGTTTCAGGTGATGATGAGCTAAACTATATGCTCGGTCATTTAATTTCGCTTATAGATATAAGCGCAGAAAACTATGAAACGGCAATTAATGATTACAATGCCATAGCCGATTCTCTTTCCGGCAGTGAAGAAGCATTGTTCGCGGAGATGGACGCAGTTACCGCCGAATACCTTGCCGCTTCTTCGGGCGCTGCTCTCGGTAAAACATCGGGCAAATTAAAGAAGAACAACATCGAATCGCTAAACGAATATTACGCTAATGTTTTATCGTCTAAGTTTAAGTTTGCCGAAAAACTGTTAAACAAAGAAGCGGAAATACCAAAAGACTTTGCTCTTCTTCAAAACTATCCTAACCCATTTAATCCTCAAACAAAAATAGGATATGCTTTACCGAAAAAAGCTCATGTAAATCTTACAGTTTTTGATATACTGGGAAGAAAGATAATAACACTTGTTGACGGATATAAAGACGCCGGCAGTTATGAAGTAGTGTTTAACGCTAAAAACTATGCAAGCGGCGTTTATGTTTACAGGTTAACCACCGACAACATTGTTTTATCGAAGAAGATGCTTTATTTAAAATAATATTTTCAGTAGCGGGCGCACCGGTCTTACTTACCCCGCGCCCGCAGCGGATAACAAAAGGCGAAAAATCCCGGCAGTCCCGTAGTCTATTAACGGGGTTATTAAAAAGCCGGGCAATATAAAACAAAATATGGAGGTACTTATGCCAATCGAAAACCGGGTGTCTGTGGTACTTACACCCGAATTGTTAGAACAATGCGGCGCGGCAATTAACACTTTAACCGCCGCGCTGTCTCCTCTTCTTCTTTCAATATCGAAGGAAGAACGTCAGGCTTTGCCAAAGATGAGCGACAAAACAATTCCTTTTGTAGACAAGGTAATTGAATACTCGCAGAGCAACCCTGAGTTTACTCCGCCTTTTCTAAATATGGTCGAAATGAAGGTAGACGTTAAGGCGGTAGATGATATGCTTAAACTCTACCACCCGCTCGAACAACTGTTAAGCAAGATGAACGACACGGTGATGCTCTCGGGCAGCGAAGCTTATACGGCGGCTTTAACCTACTACAACACTGTAAAACAAGCCACCGCAATGAACATACCCGGCGCAAAGGTAATTTACGACGATCTGAAGAAGCGCTTTGAGAAAAACAGCGCACCGGCGCCCGTAAATGCTTAAAAATTAAGCAAAACAACCTTAGGGGGGTACTTCTTAAGTACCCCCTCCCGCCTCAGAACTCCTCGCATGGAGTTAAAAATCCCCTCTTTGAAGTTCCGAACCGGAACGATGAAGTTTTGAACCGGAACATTGAAGTTTTGAGCTCAATCTTTCAGGGTTAAAACTCAATTTGAGGAGTTAAAAACTCAAATCAAGCAGTTTTTAACTTCAGCTTTGTAGTTTCGAACCGGAATTATTTACTTCTTAACTTCGTCGTTCGAGTTTAGAACTTACCGATTTAAGTTAAAACATGCCTCCACGGGTAAAAGTAAAACCGCTTGAGTACAAAGTAGCTCTGCGGCATCGTTTGCCAGCCATCGCGATGTATTGAGATAATCACCGGCTTTCGACGAGCTTAATCATCGGCAAGATGGTTTTGATAAAAAGTCGACGGCATTAATTGCGTCAGTTTTATAAACATACATTCGCAAAACTATACATTTTAATATCAATATTGTGCATGAAATAAAACACTTTCCCTCTCTCATCTCTTAGCATTTACAAACATTTCGTAATTGTTAATCAAATATCCTTTTTGGCAAATATCTTTTCAAAAACAAGAAAAAACGCAATTTTCAATAACACTATGCTTCAAAACAAAACTTAAACTCATATTCCCTTGTTTTAAATGTGGCACTTAATATGAATATACTGAGGCGATAACTTAGTAAGGCAAATAAAGTGCATTCTCAAATATTTAAAAACTACGAAACTAAAGATAAAAGTGCGCTGATACCTCTTTTACAGGACATTCAGGGCATTTACAATTATTTACCGGAAAATGCGTTAAAAGACATTTCCGATTTTGTTAATATGCCGCTTAGCCGTGTTTATGGTGTAGCGACTTTTTATAATCAATTCCGATTAACTCCCCTTGGTGAAAATGTTATAAAGGTGTGCCGGGGTACCGCATGCCATGTAAAAAATTCGGCAAATATACTTGTCGCAATTGAAAACGAATTAAACGTAAAAGCCGGTGAAACAACAAGAGATAAAAAATTTACTCTCGAAGTTGTTAATTGTATTGGAGCATGCAGTATTGCTCCCGTTATTTTAGTAAATGATGATTATTACGGAAGGCTTGCAGTAAAGGATATTCCTAAAATCATAAAAACTTATTCGAAGAAAACGGTAAAAAAGGAAGCCGGGGAAACGCCGGGGGTTAGTTTAGCATGAAATCATTTATAGAACATTGCTGCGATGAATGCTGGCACAGTTCCGAAAACCCATGCGATTTATTTATCAGATGCTGTACCGAAGGTCCGCTCTGTCATCACGATGAAGCATGCAAAGACAAATACAAACACTTCGGCGAACAGTTAAGATACAGCGAACATGATGTTCCCCTAATCTTTATAGGGATGGGCACATGCGGTTTGGCTGCAGGCGCGCAAAAAGTGGAAGAAGCAATTAAAGCTGAACTTTTAAAGCTAAATATAAAAGCTAAAATTGAAGCAACCGGTTGTATAGGTTATTGTGCTAAGGAAGTTATTGTTGATATAAAACTTCCCGGGCAACCGAGGATTTCTTATTGCGAGATAACACCGAAATTAGTTTCAAAACTAATCCAGAAAACAATTGTTGAAAAAAACGTCTTTACCGAAAAACTTCTCGGCGCCCATGAAAAAAATGAGATGGGTGTACCGACGTTAAAAGAAGATCCCTTCTTCAAACATCAATTAAAAATTGTATTAGAACACTGCGGAATTATTAACCCGACTTCAATCGACACATACATTGCTCACGGCGGATTTAAAGCTTTTGATAAAGTATTGCGACTGATGACACCGTACGAAGTAATAAAGGAAGTACAGGCGAGCGGTTTAAGAGGCAGAGGCGGCGCAGGCTTCCCTACCGGTAAAAAATGGGAATTAGCCTATAAACAAAAAGCCGATCAGAAATACCTGATCTGCAATGCCGATGAAGGCGACCCCGGTGCGTTTATGGATCGCTCGGTTCTCGAAAGCGACCCTTTCCGCCTTGTTGAAGGAATGATGATTGCCGCTTACGCGATAGGCGCATCAAAAGGCTACATATACTGCCGCGCAGAGTACCCGCTTGCAATTGAAAGACTTCAAAATACAATTGAGCAATGCAGAGAGTATGGTTTGCTCGGCGAAAATATTTTAAACAGCAATTTTACTTTCGATCTTAAAATTAAAAAAGGCGCCGGCGCTTTTGTATGCGGTGAGGAAACCGCACTTATAGGTTCGATAGAAGGAAAAAGAGGGATGCCCCGTCCACGCCCCCCTTTCCCTACCGATGCCGGTTTATTCGGAAAACCATCAGTAATTAATAATGTTGAAACATTCTCAAACGTTGCTTCGATTCTTGGAAAAGGCGCCGAATGGTTTTCTACTATTGGAACTGAAAAAAGCAAAGGCACAAAAGTATTTGCGCTTTCCGGCAAAATAGTAAACTCAGGTTTGGTTGAAGTACCGATGGGTGCAAAACTCGGCAATGTGGTTTTTGAAATAGGCGGTGGAATACCGGATAATAAAAAATTCAAAGCTGTTCAAATAGGCGGACCTTCGGGAGGATGTTTACCGGAAAGTGTAATGGAAACACTTGTTGATTACGAATCGCTAAAGGAAGTCGGCGCTATGATGGGTTCCGGCGGTTTTGTTGTAATGGATGAGGACACATGTATGGTGGATGTTGCAAGATATTTCCTCACATTCATCCAGAGCGAGTCGTGCGGCAAATGCGTACCGTGCCGCGAAGGTACAAAACGTATGCTCGAAATTATTGAGCGAATTCCGAAAAGTTACAAGAGCACAAATAACAAACTTGATCAGTTGCAAAGATTCAAAGGAATTGTTTACCTGCAGCGTTTGTCGGATGTTATAAAAGATACTTCATTATGCGGACTCGGTCAGTCGGCGCCAAATCCGGTGCTATCAGGGCTGCAATATTTCCGGGATGAGTATGAAGAACATCTGTATGAGAGAAAATGTGCTGCCGGGGTATGTAAAGAGTTATTAACTTATACAATTGATAACACTCTTTGCACAGGCTGCGGTGTATGTATAAGAAAATGTGCCGCCGAGGCAATTGTTGGCGAAAAAGGACACGCGCATTACATACTTGAAGAAAAATGTATCCGCTGCGGCATGTGTTTGGAATCGTGCCGCTTTACGGCAATAACGGTAAACTAAGATTTTGATGGAGAAACTGATGGTTCAGTTAACAATAAATAATATAAAAGTAAACGCTGAAGAAGGGATGACTATACTCGACGCGGCTAAGTCTGTGGGAATAAAAATACCTACCTTATGCCACATAAAAGATTTAGTTCCTTCCGGCGCATGTAGAATATGCAGTGTAGAGGTTGAGGGGCACCGCGGTTTAACACCTGCGTGCGCGTTCCCTATTTATGAAGGTATGGTTGTCGAAACCAATTCGCCAAGAGTGCGTGTTGCACGAAAAACCATTGTGGAATTATTGATTGAAAATCATCCTCAGGATTGCCTTGTTTGTGTACGTAATAAAAATTGCGAACTGCAGGATTTGTCGGAAACATACGGAGTTAGAGAACATCGTTACATCGGCGAAACTAAAGAGCACGCAATAGATATTTCAAGCGCTTCAATGGAACGCGATCCTGCTAAATGTATTCTCTGCGGCAGATGCGTTCGCGTATGTCACGAAGTTCAAAAAATAGGGGCAATAGATTTTACAGGGAGAGGATTTACCAGCACGGTTACAACCCCTTATAATAAAGGTTTAAATGTAAGCGATTGTATTTTGTGCGGGCAGTGCATTCTTGTTTGTCCCACTGCGGCATTGCGCGAAAAAAGCACGCTCAAAGATGTTTCGAACGCATTAAATAACAAAAATAAATTTGTTGTTGTACAGGTAGCCCCGGCAGTAAGAGCCACACTTGGCGAAGAGTATAATATGCCTCTCGGCACCGATGTAACAGGTCAGCTTGTTACCGGTTTACGCCGTCTTGGTTTTAAAAAAGTATTCGACACAAATTTTGCAGCCGACTTAACAATTATGGAAGAAGCTACAGAACTGATAAGCAGAGTAAACAATGGCGGGACACTTCCTATGTTCACAAGCTGCTGCCCCGGCTGGGTAAAATTTATAGAACAGGAACAACCTGAACTTCTCAATCATGTATCATCATGCAAATCGCCCCACGAGATGGAAGGTGCCGTTTTAAAAACTTATTACGCCAAAAAAATGGGTATAGACCCAAAAGACATCTTTGTGGTTTCGATAATGCCGTGCACCGTTAAAAAATTCGAATCGAACAGGGCAGAACTTTCGGAAGAAAGTTTGCACGATGTTGACGCTGTGCTAACAACACGAGAACTGGTGCGCTTCTTTAAAATTGCAGGCATTGAATTTAGTGAACTACCGCAAGATCAGTTTGATAACCCGCTTGGAGAGTCGACAGGCGCCGCGGCAATATTCGGTACAAGCGGCGGTGTTATGGAAGCCGCATTAAGAACCGCTTATTACAAATTAACAGGCTCAAATTTAGATTCGGTTGATTTTGTGGCAGTGCGTGGCTTCAGTGGTTTAAAGGATGCAACAGTAAAAGTTAACGGATTGGAAATTAACATTGCGGTTGTTAACGGAATCGGCAATGTTGGGCAGGTACTTGATGAGGTGAAAAACGGTACATCAAAATATCATTTTGTGGAAGTAATGGCATGCCCCGGCGGTTGCATAAACGGCGGCGGGCAGCCGATTCATCAGAGGGCTGAAAAACTTCAGAAAAGAATGCGCGCACTTTATCAGATAGACGCAAATATGAAAACGCGCAGATCGCACGAAAATGAATCGGTTAAGGTGCTGTATAAAGAATTTCTCGGCGAACCAAATTCGCACAAAGCACATGAGATTCTTCATACGCATTATTATGACAGAAAAAAGATACTGAACATTTAAGATGCTTTTGGAGTTTTCAGAAGATACTGTAATTATTGACTATTAGTCAACTTTTAGCTTCGTAAGTTGATGGATGAATTACAATTGAGAAAAAAGAGTAAGAGTAAGAGTAAGAGTAAGAAAAATAGAAATATTAGTCGCTTCTAATGAATGCAGGAATAGTTAGTACAATAGAAGACCGCTGCCGGAGATGTTACTCGTGCATACGGGAATGTCCGGCAAAAGCCATCCGTGTTGAAAACGGACAGGCAAGAGTTATTTCCGAAAGGTGTATCTCATGCGGGCATTGTATAAAAGTTTGTTCGCAGAACGCAAAACAAATTGAAAGCGATGTTGATCTTGTAATAAATCATTTTCTCGGTAAAGACAAAACCATTGCAATCATTGCCCCTTCATTTGCGGCATCATTCCCGGATAATTATCTAAAAGTACCAACAGCCTTAAAAATACTTGGCTTTAATGAAGTTGTAGAAACCGCATTCGGGGCTGATTTAATAAGCGAACAGTACACTAATTATTATAAAAGCGAAAATTCAAATACAATAATAACATCCTCTTGCCCGGCGGTTGTAAACTTCATTGAAATGTATTATCAAGAACTTGTTCCAAACCTGGCACGCGTCGTTTCGCCGATGATTGCGTTAGGAAGATATTTGAAGACAAATTACGGTAGCAGCATAAAGGTTGTATTTATCGGTCCATGCATCGCAAAAAAAAGCGAAGCCGTTGATCCGGATGTTGCCGGAGTGATTGATGGAGTATTAACTTTTACCGAATTAAAAAAAATCTTTTTGGAAAAGGAAATTCTGCTCGATAATCTTGAGGATTCTTACTTCGACCCGCCACATGCGTATCTTGGAAAAAGTTATCCTTTGTCGGGCGGTTTGCTAAAAGCATCAAACATAAGCGGTGATATACTCGAAAAAGAAACCATTGTTGTTGAAGGAAAGAAAAAAGTTGTGGAGTTAATTGAAGAGATTTCTGATAACAAAATTAACGCAAAGTTTGTCGATTTGTTATTCTGTGAGGGTTGCATTAATGGGCCAGCTATAGACTCAGATTTGAATTATTATTCTAAACGTGAAAAGGTTATAAAATTTGTCGAGCAAAACCTCCACAGCATAGACAAGTATGTATGGAAAAGCAATATATATAACAGCCGCAATATTAATTTTAAACGTAACTTCACTGTAAAAAATCAACGTCGTCCATATCCATCGGAAGATACGATAAAACGAATTTTATATGAACTTCAAAAACACGAGATAACCGATGAGTTAAACTGCGGCGCCTGTGGTTACGGTACATGCCGCGAATTTGCAGTTGCCATTGCAAAAGGACTCGCGGAAAAAGAAATGTGTCTGCCGCTGCTTATAGAACAACTTGCTAAAGCCTATGACGATTTAAACAACGCCGAAGACCAGTTGCGGACAGCAGAAAAACTCGCTTCAATAGGTCAGCTTGCCGCCGGTGTAGCCCATGAGATTAATAATCCGCTTGGCTCGATTATGCTTTATTCATCGATGTTAAAAAAAGCGCTCGCGCAAAAGTCTGATAATGAACAGCCGGTAGAGGATTTATCGCTTATAATTGAAGAGGCAACGCGCTGTAAAAATATTGTGGCTAACCTTTTAAATTTTGCCCGTCAGGGAAAACTAAATATTGAACAAATCAATTTATTTAATCTTTTATCAGGCATAACCCGCGGAATTAAAATGCACCCGGTTCATCAAGATGTAAAAATTGAGTTTGAAAACAGCAACGGACACAAAATTGAAGGCGACAAAGATCAGCTTAAACAGGTATTCTTAAATATTATTAACAATGCCTGCGAATCGATGGAAGATTGCGAAAATAAAAAACTGCTTATTGAAATTTTTTCGGATGACGAAAATGTAATTACACAAATTAAAGACACCGGATGCGGTATACCGAAAGAAAATATCGGGAAAATATTTACTCCTTTTTTTACGACAAAAAAAATGGGAAAAGGAACCGGATTAGGTCTTGCGATAACATACGGAATTATAAAAATGCACCGGGGGCATATAACCTTTGAAAGTAAACCCGGTGAAGGAACTACTTTCAAAATTAAACTACCAAAAAATATATCTCTTCAAGAACAAAGGGTTATTTAGAGAAAATAGAAAAATAGAATGACTGCAATGGAAAAGAAAAAAATATTATTAGTAGACGACGACATAGATTTATTAGAGCAAAATAAATTATTACTTGAATCAAGGAACTACGAGGTTTTTACAGCAGCAAGCGGTAAAGAAGGCTGGGAAGTTTTTAACCGAATAAAACCAGACGCTGCTGTTCTCGATTTGATAATGGAAGAACACGACAGCGGTTTTATATTAAGCTATAAAATAAAAAAAGATGCCCATGGTAAAACTATACCGGTTTTTGTTGTTACTTCGGCTGCTTATGTAACGGGCTTTAAGTTCGGCGCTTCTACTGAAGAAGAAAAAGAGTGGCTAAAATGCGACGGCATTTTAAATAAACCTGTGGTTATAGAAGAACTGGCTCAAAAACTTAATGAGTTTTGGGCTTTACACAAAAAATAAAGTTTCATTCAGAACAGATTGCCGGCACTTCAAGCGCCGCACGCTATTCAAAAAAATATAAATATACTATTATGGATAACAGCAGCAAACCAAAAGTACTTATAGTAGATGACGAAAAAGGACTGCGGATTGGCACAAAAAGATTATTAGAACTTGAGGGCTACAGTGTAGATGCCGCCGAAAACGGTACCGAAGGAATAGCACTCGGGACTAAAACAGAATATGATTTGGCGTTGATCGACTTAAAGATGCCCGATGTAGACGGCATCGAAGTTTTAAAGGAGATCATTAAAGTTTATCCGAATACCGTTTGCTTTATTGCTACTGCTTATGCAAGTTACGATACCGCTATTGAAGCTACTAAAATAGGGGCGTATAGTTACATTCCAAAACCATTTCTGCCCGATGAATTGTTGTTCCAATTAAAAAAGGGTTACGACAAACGTGTGCTTCTGGTGGAATCGGAGAAGTGGCAGCGTGAAAGAGAAACACGACTGCTTGAAGTGGCGTTTGAAAAAACCCGTCTTAATACCATAATCAATTCTATTACCGACGGACTGCTTGTTGTAAATAAAGCGGGTGAGGCAGTGCTTTATAACCCGAGCGCGTTAAAATTTTTGCAGCTCAATGTTATATACATCGAGGAATATATTATTGATAAACTGCACCCCGATATTGCTTTATTAATTACAAAAATTTTGGATGCCGAAAATTCTAAGCAAAAGTCTTACAGCACCCAGGTAGAACTTTTAACCAATTATGAATTGTTTATCGAGGCTACATCTTCCCCCGTCCTTCACCCGGACGGAACACTTGCCGGTGTGGTAGTAGTTATAAAAAATATAACCGAATTAAAAAAAATAGAACATTTAAAGTCACAGTTTGTCTCGATGGTTTCGCACGAGTTGAAAGCGCCGATAGCTGCTGTGTACGGCTACTTAAAGTTATTTACCGATGGAACCGTAAAAATAACTGACGACCAGCGGCAGAGTTTTATTTTGAGGTCGCAGCTTAGGCTCGACTCGCTGCTGAAAATGGTGAACGACTTGCTCGATATTTCAAGAATGGAAATGAAAACCGTGAATCGCGAGATAAAAGAAATAGATTTACAAGCAATACTCGAAAGTATAATTGAGTTATTCCAGCTCGATCTTAAAGATAAAAATATAACTGTGTCGGCAAATTATAATGCGCCAGCCCCACCCATAAAAGCTGACAACGATGAAATAACAAGATTATTTACAAATCTAATCAGCAACGCTATAAAATATAATACGGTTGATGGACAGATAAATATAACACTGAAGAATTCAAACAGTTATAACATTGTTGAAATAAAAGACAGCGGAATAGGAATGAAACCGGAAGAAAAAGAAAAACTATTCCACGAATTCTTCCGGGCAAAAAATGAACTTACAAAAAATATTAGCGGTACAGGACTCGGTTTATCAATTGTAAAACGGATAACTGACTCATACGCAGGCAAAATTGAAGTTGAAAGTGAATACAATAACGGCACTTTATTTAGGGTGTTTTTACCCTGTTAAAAAGTGTTCATTATATTTGAAGAAAATAATTTTATAAATAGCTTAAAAGCACTAACTAAATACACTAACTAATAATAAAGGAGTAGGGGCTCTATGCAAAAAATAGCGATCATAGACGACGATCCTGATATCCTCGACGCCAGCAGCCTGGTGTTAACCTCAAAAGGTTTCGAGGTAATCACGGCTTCTAACCCTAACGATGGTTACAAAATCGTTAAGGACAACAACCCGGATCTCATCATACTTGATGTTATGATGAACGAACCGGATGATGGTTTTTTCCTTGCACAAAAATTTCGCAAGGAGAATATCAAGACACCGATACTGATGTATACATCCGTATCAAAATCAATCGGCATGGATTTCGGTATAAACGAAATGGTACCTGTTGATGACTTCGTAGAAAAACCAATCTCGCCGGAACAGTTGGTTGCAAAAGTGGAAAAACTGTTGCAGAAAAAGAGGGAGGGATAAAATGCTGGTATTCGAAAAAAATGCGCTTTCAGAAGAAATTGAAGAACTTGTTGCTAAATATGGAGCAGATCGTTCTGCATTGATGCCAATCCTTCAGTCAGTACAAAGAAAGCATAAATATGTATCCGATTTTGCACAGCAAGAAATTGCGAGGTTGATGAATATACATCCTGTAGAAGTTTACAGTGTTATTTCTTTCTACTCGTTTTTACATTCAAATCCTCAGGGAAGAAATATAGTCCGCCTTTGTCAGACCATTTCCTGTGATATGGCAGGGAAAACAGGTGTTGCAAACGCAATAAAACGCGAACTTGGAATAAACTTCGGCGAAACAACAAAGGACAAAAGGATTACTCTCGAATATACAAACTGCGTAGGCATGTGCGACCAGGGGCCTGCTATGATTGTTAACGAAAGAGTTTATACAAAACTTGATCCTGAAAAAGCAGTAAAAATTTTATCGGAAATTAAGTAGGAAAGGATTATGGAAACTATAATAAAAAAGAAACAGCGTACAGGCCCGGTAATCTTTTCTGAATACACGCGAGGTAAATCAGTTAGAAAAGCAATAGAGATCGGAAGAAATGATATTCTTTTCGAATTAAAAGCTTCGGGTTTAAAAGGAAGAGGCGGCGCAGGATTTCCTACCGCTACCAAATGGATGTTATCTGCTGCCGCTAACGGAGAAAAAAAATACATTGTTTGTAATGCCGATGAAGGAGAGCCCGGTACATTTAAAGACAGAGTATTGTTACTCGAATTTCCCGAACTTGTTTTTGACGGAATGGTTATAGCGGGATTCACAATCGGTGCAAAAGAAGGTATTGTTTACCTCCGCGGCGAATATGAATATATGCTTAAATCGCTTGAAGATTATCTCGAAGAAATGAGAAAAGATAATTTACTCGGCAAAAATATTCTAGGCAAAGAAGGTTTTAATTTTGATATAACAATTCGTCTTGGCTCCGGCGCATATGTTTGCGGTGAAGAAACCGCGCTCATTGAATCGCTTGAAGGCAACCGTGGCGAACCGAGAAATCGCCCTCCTTATCCTGTTAACACAGGTTATATGGGTTACCCTACAGTTGTAAATAATGTTGAAACTTTAGCAGCCGTACCGCATATATTGATAAAAGGCGGCGACTGGTTTAAACAACACGGAACAGATAAATCCACAGGCTCAAAATTATTCTCTGTTTCGGGTGACTGCTCCCTCCCTGGTGTTTACGAATTACCCTGGGGTACAAAAATATCCGAGCTGTTGTTCATCGTTGGTGCAGAAAATACAAAAGCTGTACAGATAGGAGGCGCATCGGGTGTTTGTATTCCTAAATCGCAATTCGATAGAACATTTGCATACGAAGATGTTGCAACCGGCGGTTCGATCATGATATTCAACGAAAGCAGAAACATGCTAAAAGTATTAAAAAACTTTATGGAGTTTTTTGTTGAAGAATCATGCGGTCAGTGCACTCCTTGCCGAATAGGAAATATAAAACTTCTTGAAGGAGTTAAAAAAATTGAAAACGGCGACTTTACTTTCAGTTACATCAATACATTAAAGGAATTAGGAAAGACAATGCAGGTCGCTTCAAAATGCGGATTAGGACAATCATCGCCTAACCCGTTTATATCAATTTTAGAAAACTTTAAAGAAGAAATATTAAATAGTACAAACAGAACCGGAGGCAGCAATGGCAAAGCGTGATAGTAGAACTCCTGTTAGCCAGCAGCCGCACATAGTTGAAATACCGGCTGACATAAATACAATTGGCGGAACAGTTACAGTTGAAATAAATGAGAAAAAAGTAAGTGTTCCTTTCGGAACTACAATCTTAGAAGCATGTAAAGAAAACCAGATACACATTCCTACTTTATGTCATCACCCCGATTTATGCATTGCCGGCACATGCCGCATGTGTGTTGTGGATGTTGAAGGAATGCGTACCCTGCAAACTTCATGTTCATTCCCTATTACCGCACCTATTAAAATTAAAACAACAACCCCGATGGTTCGTAAAGCAAGAAGACACATTATCGATCTTCTTTTAAGCGAACATTACGGGGAATGTTATTCATGCGTGCGGAATAATAATTGCGAACTGCAGGCACTGGCAAAAGAATACGGTGTTGATAATTTTACATTCGGACATGTTGATAAACCTCTCTTCGAAATAGATAAATCATCCCCGTCAGTTATTCGCGATATGAATAAATGCGTACTTTGTAAACGCTGCGTTAGAACATGCATCGACCTTCAGGAGGTTGGCGTTCTCGAAGCAATAGACAGAGGCGATAAAACTCATATCGGCACATTCTATGATAAAGCGCTTGCAGATGTGGTTTGTATAAACTGCGGTCAGTGTATTAACAGATGCCCAACCGGCGCACTACATGCAAACGATCCTTCGGATGATATTTGGGCAGCCATAGACGATCCGACAAAACATGTAGTTATTCAAACCGCCCCATCTCCACGCGCAGCTATAGGCGAAGAGTTTGGGCAACCCGCAGGAAAATCGTACACCGGCGAGCTAAACACCGCGCTAAGAAGAATTGGTTTCGATAAAGTATTCGACACCAATTTTACAGCCGATCTAACAATCATGGAAGAAGGAACTGAACTTCTGAATAGATTAAAAGCTGTACTTGTTGATAAAGATGAATCGGTAAAACTTCCCCAGTTTACCTCATGTTCACCGGGTTGGGTAAAATATATTGAACATTTTTATCCCGAATACCTCGAACATCTTTCAACAGCAAAATCGCCGCAACAAATGTTCGGTGCGGTTATAAAAACTTTTTATGCAAAAGAAGCAAACATAAAACCGGAAGATATAGTTACGGTAGCGCTTATGCCCTGTTCTGCTAAGAAGTTTGAATGTAACCGTCCGGAAATGACTGACTCCGGTTTCAAAGATGTTGATTACGGTTTAACAACCCGCGAAATGGCAAAGATGATAAAAGAAGCAGGTATTCATTTACCGGAAATGCCAACTACACATTTTGATGATCCTTTTGGTGACGCTTCCGGCGCCGGACTTATATTCGGTGCAACAGGTGGCGTTATGGAAGCTGCTTTGCGCACAGCATACGAGCTTGTAACCGGCAGAGAAGTTCCTTTTGAAAACTTAAGGATTGAACCCTGTCGTGGATTCCAGGGTGTAAAACAAGCTTCGGTAAAACTCGAAAACTGTGTGGAAGATTATAAATTCCTCGAAGGCGCCGAGTTAAAGTTTGTTGTTGCTCATGGTACCGCAAACGCAAAAATAGTTATGGAAATGCTTAAACGCGGAGAATTAAACGATGTTCACTTTATTGAAATAATGGCTTGTCCGGGCGGCTGTATTGGCGGCGGTGGTCAACCAATTCCTACAAGTGAAGAGATTCGCGCTGCGCGTGCAAACGCAATATACGAAGAAGAAGAATCATTGCCTGTAAGAAAATCGCACGAGAATACTCACGTAAAATATCTTTACGAAAAGTTTCTTACCGATGGTCCATGCGGACATTTATCGCATAAACTTCTTCATACACATTATACTAAACGCGGTAAATTTATATCTTAAATTAGCGGGCTCCTCTTTTTTTTTGAGGAGCCCTTTTTTTTACAAAAGATTATTATCTTCCAATGCGAATGTTGTTTTATTTAATTTTTGAGTAAGGACGACTGAATGATTTCTTTGGTCCCCTCCTGGGCTCATCATTACGATGCTTTCTGGGATGCAATAAGAAGGCGCAACCTCTGGTTTATCCGGCTGCGATACAGTGCGGTAGCTATGCTTACAGCGCTTGTGCTCGCCGCCGAATTTTTACTCGGTTTTAAGTTTAGCCCGGGTCAGCAGACAATGATATTTGTTATTACCGGGATTATTCTTTTTTATAATATAATTCTTCATTCTGTACGTAGAAAATTAAAAAATACACCCGGTTCTTTTAACCCGCTGCACTTCAGTCTGTTACAGATGTTACTCGATTTAACGACGCTTATGCTGCTTGTTTATTTTACAGGTGGTGTAGAAACGCCGCTTTATATGCTTTTTGTATTTCATATGATTATCGGTAGTCTCATTCTTCCGGGCCTGGTTGTTTTAGCGATGGCTGTATTGACAATACTAACTTTTTCGATTCTTGTGTTTGCCATTTATGCCGGGGTCCTTCCGCATTACCAACTTACAGGCTTAACCGAGTTCAATCTGTACAATAATTTTAATTATATCGCTGCTGTTATTTCAATTTTTGCTTTTGTAATGCTTACCAGTGTGCTTCTTGCAAACCGGATAGCAAAACAACTTTACCAAATGGAACAGGACCTTGTTGAGACTATAGCAAAACTTAAAAATGCCGAAGAAGAAAAACAAAAATATATTATGGGTATTGTTCACGAAATTAAAACACCGATCGCGGCAGTTCATTCTTTTCTCGATTTAGTGCTGCAAAAGTTTTTGGGTCCGGTGGATGAGAAGATTGAAGTAAAACTTATACGAGCAAAAATCCGTACAGATGAAGCAATTGAAATGATAAACCAGGTTTTAAAAATTTCGCAGATGCGTCTGTTAGAAGATATACGAACTGAAGATATACAAATTGAGAAAATAATAAAGGATTTAATAAAAAAACACCGGGTGAATGTTGAAGCAAAAAACATCACTCTCCGTTTCCATGATAAAAGAGATGTTAAAAATGTTTTCAAGGGTGATCACTTTTTGATAGAAATTGCTATGTCAAACCTCATTGGAAACGCTGTAAAATATGTTGGCACCGGAGGCAGAATTGATGTCGTTGTTTCTGCTGATAGAGATTTTTTAAATATTGAAGTTTGCGACAACGGAATTGGCGTACCTGAAAAAGACCAGCAAAAAATATTTATGGATTTTTATCGTGCTTCAAATATAAAAGAGCGAAATTATGAGGGAGCAGGTCTGGGGCTTTCCGTAGTAAAACAAATTGTAGAAAAACACAAAGGAAGTATCAGTTTAGAAAGTCCTTCCAAAACAGGCACCGAAACTAGACCGGGCACTTGTTTTTCGGTAACACTTCCCATTGAGGATGAACCAAATAAGACGGATGATTCAGCAGCGCCTCAATGAAATGTATATTGACCGAACAGTTAGAACTCAAATAAAATTTTTACAAAAAATCATTCGTCCGCATAACACTTATTTTTAATTAAACAATTTTTTTACTTGCCCCCAAAAGGACATTTTCCTGTATTTCAATACATTGATGCAAAAGAAATGGATATTATTAGAAAAAAGCCCTGGTCGATACAAACCGATCTGGATAGAACAAACCGGCTTATGGCAAATGGAAAGAATTTATAGTTTTTTTATAGCAAGCGGCGAAATAAAATTCTTTTCTAATAGAACGTAATTTTTGTTTATTAAAATTAGAAGAGTGATAATTCTTTTTTTGTGTTTTTGGTTTGCTGCTTTTATACATAATTTGCCATAAAAAGAAAATAAAATTTCGAATTAATACGGTTATAATATGAAGCGCCTTTCCTACTCTATTTCAATCTGTACCATTCTTTTTTTATTACCTGCAATTACTTTAGCTCAAAACAGTTTTATACATTTTGACGGTAATATTACCGATAAGGTTACCGGGGAAAATTTGCCTTCGGTAACTGTATATATCAGTGATGCATTAAACGGAATTTCTGATTCGACTTATACAGATGCTGATGGCAACTGGCAGTATAATTTTTCCGTAACGTCGTTTTCGCAACCTGCTTCTTCCCCTGGCGATTTTTTTGTTTCTCAAAATTTCCCCAACCCTTTTAATCCGTCTACAAAAATTAATTTAACCGTACCACAGTCGGGCAATGTTAAAGTGACAATTTTTAATACACTTGGAGAAATAGTTGATAGTTACCAGGAGTATTTAACCACTGGTTATTATTCAATTGATTGGAAAGCACGGGGCAGCGCCGGAGTTTACTTTTTTAATGTAAAAACCAAAGAAAAATCTTTTACAAAAAAAATGATTTTACTTGATGGAGGTTTTGGTTCCGGGTTATCAAGATTTTATGCTGGTAATGGAACGGCGCAAAGCAGTAAGAATATAAATAAAATCACTAATACAATCGATGTTCGGATACGCACTTCAAAATTTGCATACATGCCGTTCGTGGTTGATACCACAATTTCCGGTGATACTCATTTCGAATTTTCGATTGAAACAATTCATTCGTACTGCAGGCTTGTTGATTTGCACAACGATATACTTGAGATAATTATGCAGGATACGGCATATCACATAACAGATTTTCATACATATAATCATACAGATATTCCAAGGATGAATCTCGGCGGGGTTGATGCGCAATTTTTTGCGGTATGGGTAGATCCCTCCTCACATGGAACTGACGCATTTAATTATGCGATGTCTATGGTTAATCGTTTTTATTCAGAACTATCGCTTGACTCTACAAAAATCGGGCAGGCAAGAACAGCCGATGAAGTTGCTGCTTTAAATAATCAAAACAAAATTGCCGCCATTCTTGCGGTTGAGGGGGGACACGCAATTGAGGATGATCTTGGAAAATTAATTTCTCTTTACAACGCCGGTATGCGGTATTTAACAATTACGTGGAATAATAGCACCGCGTGGGCTGTCTCAGCACAAGACTCACGTTCTACAACCGTGGGGTTGAGTGAATTTGGCAGGACAGTAATCCGTACACTCGATTCTCTCGGCGTAATGATTGATGTTTCCCATACGGGGATAAGAACAATTGAAGATATTTTAAGCATTACTACTAACCCTATTATTGCAACACATTCCGGCGCCCGCGCACTTAGGAATCATTATAGAAATTTGTATGACAATCAAATAACAGCGATAGCTAATAGCGGTGGTGTGGTGGGTATTGTTTTTTATCCGCCGTTTCTTGCGAGTAATGGTTCTGTAGGGGTTTCAAAAGTTGTGGATCATATCGATTATATAGTTAATCTTGTTGGAATTGATCACGTGGCTGTTGGTTCCGATTTCGATGGGATTGGAAATAATACCGTTGTTGGACTTGAAGATATTTCGAAATATCCGAATCTGACTTTGGAGTTATTTAACCGTGGTTATACGCAGGAAGAAATTGGTAAAATTCTTGGCGGCAACATCATGCGCGTTTTTCAGCAAGTTGCCGGCGCGAAAAATAAATTGATTTCGATGCATAAGTAAAAATATTGTTTAGAAACAGTATGAGAAGCAGGGTAATTTTTTATGAAGAAGTAAACAAGTAACATCAATATTAAAATTGCGGCAATTACTCGTCGAAACCCGGACGAATAAACGACATTGCATTCGGAAATATTTTGTTTGTTTCATTTAACAATTTTTTTAATAAAACTAATATTTCGAGAATCTCATCTTCCTTTTGGGGAAATATTTTATTCAACTCCGCCCAGGCATCAATAGATTTATGAATAGTAATTAAAGCAATTTTTGCCGAACCATCCGAATCTTTTGGTAAATTCTTTTGCGGGTTTTCAATTTCAATATCTATCGCCCCCACTGCACGCGATATCTTTGCAGGAATAAAATACTGATAACGAAAAATATTTTCTAAAATGTCCTGAAGTTTATACAAATGATCTTCAACACTTTTTTTATCAAACCCAAATGAAGCAAATTTTTCCATCTCCCTTCCTTTATCCAAAAACAAATAGTTGTTTTTATCAAACCATTTTTGAACAAGACGGGAATACATAAACCCTCTTGTTACCAAAGGGTTTTTTATCAATTCTTCATTTTTTTTTCTGTGATGGTTTTTGTACTCCTCATGGTTTGAATCATTTAAATCGATTTTCATTTGTTCTGCCAAATCATCAATTAATTCAACCGCCATGTTTAAAGAGTTCTTTATATCGTCCCACAATTTTTCTTTATTTGAAAAATTGTTGTCGGTTGATACGTCTTCTTTATTCATCAAAAATTGGAAACAGCGTTTTGTGAAAGCGCAGTTTTCACACCAGTTATCGCAGTAATTGTAAATACCTGCAATATTATTTGGATTTGCCGCGAGCTTTAAAAGTTTTTCTTTTTCTGCTTTCATAATTGATTATTCTTTTAAATTATCAATTCGATTTAAAAGTAATTCCAATTCAATTTTATGAATAAAAAGTATTTGTATATCTTACTTCAAATATAAGTTATTGCAGCAAAAGAAGTCGACTAAAAAATATTTTAATCACATTTTAGAAAACGTACGTTTCCTATTTTTACATTTGTATAAATTTACACGTTTTGTTAAAAGCCAACGGTGGGGAAAATAGTTCGGAAATCTAAATTATGGTTTTTCATGTTTTAATAATAAAAACTTGACAATTAATGAACGATCATTTATTTTTGAACTATGAGAAATAAAGATGAATTCAAACAAGAAGCTATAATTCAAGCAACGGTTAAACTCGTTAATAAAATTGGATTTGTCTCCAGTTCAGTTGCAAAAATTGCAAAAGAAGCGAATGTTTCACCTGCAACAATCTATATTTATTATAAGAATAAAGAAGACCTTCTCGTTTCAACTTATGTGGAAATCAAACAAAAATTGAGTGCGGCGCTCCTAAAAAACTTTGACGACTCCAAACCTTTTAGGGATGTTTTCAAAACTTTTTGGCTGAATGGCTTTGAATTTGTTTCGAAAAACGTAGAATATTTTCAATATGCCGATCAATTTTCAAGTTCTCCTTTTTCCGATCTTGTAGATTATGCGAAAGTTGAAAAACACTTTGAACCGATGTTATTAGTTTTGCAGAAAGGAATTGAGCAGAAAGTGATTAAAAATGTCCCCCATGACATGCTTGCGGCTTTCGTTTTTTATCCGATGATGATATTGTCAAATCCAAAACTGTGCAAGTCTCTTGATTTAACCAAAGATAACATTGAACAAGCCTTTACCTTGGCTTGGGACGCTATAAAACTCTAAAAATTTTTATCTAGTAACTAAATGAATATTCATTTATAGAAATCATATGATAAGTAAAAAAGTAAAAAAAATAATGAAAATAAATTTTGTAATTCTATCGCTAATAAGCGCCGCAGTAATGTTTATCAATCAATCTTGTTCGTCAGCAACATATAGTTTAGAGGATAGTAAAATGAATAAAATAAAAAATTCCCCACAGTACATAGATGGAAAATTTGTGAACCAGGTCGAATGGAAACAACCATCTGCCGGAGAATTTATTGGTTCAGCATGGAAGTTTCTTTTTACCGGGGATCAGCGGACGCCAAATGACAGTCTCCCGCGGCAGCAAGTCGATTTGTCAAAATTCAGCAGCGAAGGTAAAAATCAATTAAACGCTACTTGGCTTGGGCATTCTTCACTTTTGATTAACATTGATGGATACAAAATTATTACTGATCCGGTCTTTGAAAAAAAAGTTTCGTTTTTCGGTCCAACAAGATTTAACGGCGAAGTTCCATTGAATGTTGAGTTGCTGCCGGAAATTGATCTGGTTTTGATCTCCCACAATCACTACGATCACCTCAACAAATATTCGATTCAATTATTGAACGGAAGAACAAAAAGATTTATAGTTCCGCTTGCTGTGGGTCCTCAGCTTGAAGAGTGGGGCGTTCCCCGCGCAAAAATAACTGAACTTGATTGGTGGGATGAAATTTATATCGACAAAAATTTTATGATTGCCGCTGCTCCGACGCAACATTTTTCGGGACGCGGATTGACCGACCGCGACGAGACTTTATGGGCTTCATTTGTGGTTAAAACGCTAAATCATAAAATTTATTTCACCGGCGACTCGGGTTACTTTGATGGATTTAAAAAGATCGGCGATAAATATGGACATTTTGATATGACGTTCATCGAATGCGGCGCGTACAATGAAAAATGGCACCATATTCACATGTATCCCGAGGAGACAGTGCAAGCGCACCTCGATCTGAAAGGAAAAATTCTTCACCCGATTCATTGGGGAACGTTCAATCTTTCACTGCATTCATGGTACGAACCGATGGAACGTTTGAGCAAAGCGGCGGAATTGGCAGAAGTAAAAACCGCGACTCCAATTGTTGGTGAAACAACAGTGAATGATTCAAATATTCCAACTAAAAAATGGTGGAAAGAAGTAATGACAAATAAATAACTAACCAGAAAAAATATTAAATCAAATAAAGCAGGAACTAACATGGCACAACAAAAATGGGATACGGAAAACATTCCGGATCAAAACGGAAAAGTCATAATCGTAACAGGTTCAAGCAGCGGAATTGGTTTTGAAGCCGCCCGTGTACTTGCAAGTAAAAATGCAACTGTGATAATTGCGGTAAGAAATTTGGAAAAAGGGAAGAATGCTCTTAATAAAATCAAGGCACAGTACAAAAATTCCGACGTGCAAGTTATGGAGTTGGATTTGGCAAATTTGAAATCTATTCGCTCCTTCGTCAACGCTTTCAAAATACACTATGATAAATTGGATTTGTTAATCAACAACGCCGGAGTAATGATTCCGCCGTACGAAAAAACCGAAGATGGATTTGAATTACAATTCGGGACAAACCATCTCGGTCATTTCGCTTTAACCGGTTTATTAATCGATCTATTAAAAAACACAAAAGATTCGCGAATAGTTAATGTTGCTAGTAACGCGCATAAATATGGCAATCTAAATTTCGCCGATTTGAATTGGGAAAAGAGAAAATACAAAGCGTGGCGCGCATACGGAGACAGCAAAATTTCAAATCTTTATTTTACTTATGAATTGCAAAGAAGACTTGCGAATAGCAAAACCAATGTGAAAGTTACAGCGGCTCATCCGGGATGGACAGCAACCGATCTTCAACGGCATAGCAAATTATTTGTATTCATGAATGGATTTTTCGCTATGAAAACCTGGCAAGGCGCGCTGCCGACTCTTAGAGCAGCCATTGACGAAACCGCTAAGAACGGAGATTATTTTGGTCCGAATGGCTGGCAGGAATGGCGTGGTTATCCGACAAAAGTTGAGTCGAATAAATTATCGCACGATAAGAATATTGCCGCAAAATTGTGGGAAGTTTCTGAGCAGTTAACCGGAATAAGATTTAGAATTAAAAATTAAAAATTAAAAATTAAAAATGAATCTAACGATTATAACCTTAGCCGTTTTTTTTATTAATATTCCCTCCGGTTATTGGAGGGCTGGTGTTAAAAATTTTTCGCTGCAGTGGTTTTGGGCAGTTCATATCCCAGTCCCAATTATAATTCTTTTGCGCATTTTCGGTGAAATTGGTTTTTCTTTTTATACTTATATTTTCTGGTCGGCGCATTTTTTATTGGTCAACAAACGGGCTCCCACTTTTACAAAAATAGAAAAAAGTTACAGAAACAATTCACCGCTATTACTGATGAGAATAAAAGAAAAGATTTGAATAAATAGAAAAATTTTTATCTGAATAAAACTAAAGGGCTCCTCTAAAGTTATTATTTGAATTATCAAGAGAAAATTATGAAAATAAAAGCTATCATTACCGGCGCTACCGGCATGGTGGGAGAAGGTGTTCTGCACGAGTGCCTTCAACATCCACGAGTGGAATCAGTTCTCGTTATTAATAGAAAACCGTGCGGAGTGAAACACAGCAGGCTGAAAGAAATAATTCATAAAGATTTTTTTGATTTATCTGGGATTGAAGAACATATTGCCGGGTATAATTCATGCTTCTTTTGCGCGGGTGTTTCTTCTGTCGGTAAAAAAGAAGATGCGTATAAAAGTATTACTCACGATTTAACACTGAATTTTGCCAATGCGCTTCTAAAACTTAACCCGGAAATGACGTTCTGTTATGTTTCCGGTCTTGGTACGGACAGCACTGAAAAAGGGAGAACCATGTGGGCACGTGTAAAAGGGAAAACTGAAAATGATTTATTAAAGCTTCCGTTTGCCGCAACATACATGTTCCGCCCGGGATTTATTCAACCTATTAAGGGTTTAACAAACAGTTATAAAATTTACAAATTGTTTGCTCCATTTTATCCGATAATAAAAACTGTTTTCCCAAAGTTTGTTGTCGCTCTTGATGAAATTGGAAAGGCAATGATTAATGTTGTATTGATCGGTTCGAATAAAAAAGTATTGGAATGCCGGGATATAAGACACCTTGCGCTGCTGAAGGATTAATAAAAATCCATTATAAATGTTCCGGTGCTTGAATTATTTGTATACCGCTTTAGCTGATATTTTTTTTGCCGCAAGCCAAAGGAGAAAAATAGAAGGAGATATCTGCACTGTACTACCTTTTCTCCTTCTATTTCTCTCGTTTTTCGGATTACATATTAAACCAATAAGTAAACTTTACCATAAAAATATTATCGGGTTTCTGATCCATCAAGCGGTTAAAGTTTTTAGAAAATTGAAACTCACCCATTTCTTCATAATCGGAACGGGTTTGAGTCCACACAAGATATAAAACCGAACCGGGTAAATATTCCCATCTTAAAACCGCGTTGCCGCGAAGCGATTTGAAATTAAAATCAGGGTTGCCAACATCAACTGTTCCGGCAGGACCACTGCCATCAGGATCGGCGGTATAATCAGTCTCGTTAAAAGTTGAGCCTTCTTCTCCGTAAACAAGAAAATCATAACTCGAACCTCTTTTTAATTCCTTGAAGTGGTAATAATCGCCGGATGAAATAAGCGGCTGCACATAAAGCTGCAAACTTAACCTCGGGTTAAATATCCAGTTTAATCTAATACCGGCTCCAACAGTTGATTGGTTCATTTCGGCAAATACATATCTTTTACCAAAAGTATTTGCAGCTAACGGATCATCCTGCGAGGTAACCCATTGCGTGTTTTCTTTATCGAACGAATAAAACGGGCTAAAGCTGATAGAAACATTTGAAGCCGGTTTAATTTCTATATTGGTGCCAACTTCAAAATTTCGCGTATCCTGCGATTGATAAACAAACCCGTAAACACCGGCAACAATATCTTTTCGGCTGTCGCTGTCTATGTTTAAGTTTACCTGGTACCCTTGGGGTGTAATTGTTAAAGGACCGCCTCTTGTTCTGCGGTTACTAATTGTCTGCGGATTATAAGCAAGATTCCAATTGGCACTGTAGTAATTTAAAAACTGAAAATTTCCGAAATGGAAAAATCCTTGTGAGTTGATATTTCCATCAAAATCATAAGTACGGAAAAACGCGCCGCCGAGTTCAATATACCGATAAAAATCTGTCGGATCTTTCCATGCGTACCCTGCGCCTGCATGCGCATTTATTTGATCTGCGCGCCAGATAAAACCGAGATCATTAATTTCAAAACCCGGTGAAACCATTCCGAAAGCGGTATTCATAAAAAAGTTACCTTTTTGCCGGTTTATATAAAACCTCATGGCATATCCGTTCAACGAAGTTGCACTGCTGTCTACACTATAATTTTTTGCATCCGGTCGCTGGAAGTAACGGCGCGAACTCCTCTGCAGAGATGTAATTCTTTCCGAAGTTCCGGCAACACGCGATGCACCTGCCCAACCTGTAAACACCCAGGTTTTTGAAGAATCGAGAAAAGTCCAGCCATCCAAACCAAAGGTGTATGCCCCGTTGTTTATTTCCGAACGAAGTCTGTCATCTTTGAATGCCCGCTGCGTAACAGTAGACATAAAACCGAGACCTTGAAATCCCTCATTAAACTCTTTTTGAACTCTGAAAACCCCGTAATAACTAAGCGGTTCAACTTCTGACTCAAATCTGTTTCCGTTGTACTCATATTCGGCATACTCACGTTTTGTTACGGCTTGTATGGTTCCAATATTCCAGTTACCATTTAACTTACCCGAAAGCTTTGCGGCCCCAAGAATATGAGTGCCTGATGGATAATCTGTGTAGTCATAATCGGGCAAACTGCCTTCGGGCACTTTACCAATACGGCGGCTGTAAAAGAAATTTGGATTGCTCCAGTTAAAACCCCAATAGCTGCGTGCGCCGCCTTGTCCAAAATTAAAAATGCTCGAACCTTCAATAAAAAATGGTCTTTTTTCAGAATAATATGTTTCAACATCGCTTAAATTAATAACGGCAGGGTCTATTTCTACCTGTCCGAAATCGGGATTAATAGTAGCATTTAGCGTTAAGTTAGAACCGATTCCCATTTTAATATCCGCTCCAAAACCGGGCAAATATTTAGAACCATCATTAAATGGATTGTTCGCTGCGGGGTGTGTGTATTCGGCTTTGCTTGTAATGTAGGGAAGAATTTCAAGCTGCGAACCGGGTTTTATATTTTCCATCCCGGTTAAAGAAACAAAGTGAGAAACAAAACCGCTTTCGTTTTTTGGTACGTAAACGTAATAGTCTCTTTCATTTCTCCGGGCAATAAATCTGCTGAAGTTTATCCCCCACTCATTTATGTCTGCGTCTTTAAATCTTAGCTGCGAAAAAGGGATTTTGAATTCTGCCGTCCAGCCGCTATTGTTTAGTTCAACTTTTCCCTCCCAAACGCCGTCCCACGAGTCATCATCCCAGTCGTCATTATAAAGAACACCATCGGAATAAGCCCCGGCAGCATTTAGCGCGAAATAATTGCCGCTTCGTTTATCATGATACGGGTCTAAAAAAACTGTAAATTTGTCCGATTCAACATAATCATCGCGGCGCGCTAATCTTGCCATTATTGAATCGGGTGCGGAGTCGTACATTATAGCCGCTATATATATTGCTCCTTCATCATAAAGTACCCGCACCTCAGTTTTTTGACTGGCGTCTTTACCTTCATTAGGATCTCTTTGTATAAACCCCGAAATAACCTGACTGTTTTTCCAGCACTCTTCATTCAAAACACCATCTATAAGAATTGTTTGAGATGATTTGACAGCCTTTACAGACGATCTTTTTTGCGGATTGCTCAGCCCGTTGTTCGTGATTATCAGTAGGAATAAAATTATCAATCGTACACAAAACTTCATAAACGGATCTTTCTTTTTTCCGGGTTAGACTTATTGGATTTAATTTTAGTTCTAAATATCAGCGTCTCATTACATAGACGCTTTTATATTATTTTATCTGGTTAATATGAATGATAATTGGTCGGGTAATTATTCTTTTTTAATTTTTATCTTACCCATCATTGCATTAAGACGAATGTTATTTCCCCCTCCATTTAATATATATTCAGCCTGCACCTGCCTGCTCTCTTTATCAACAGTATATGATGACTGAGGATAATCAGAAATTAACTGTGAGTTTTCTTTATCAGCATCATTTCTCCATCCTTTATAGGTTATGAAAGCATTAATTTTTGCCCGGGCGTTTGAAGGGATATAAAGTACGAGATCCCCCATTGTTGTCGATATTTCACTATCGGAATTCGACTCCGGATTTAGATGAACTTCTACATGCCCGGAGGCTGTGTTAACATTCACTTTACCTGTAACATTAAAAAGAGTAACATTTCCACTACCGGTGACAGCGCTTACCGAACCGGAAGCGCTTTTTAGTGAAATGTTTCCGCCTGACGTGGCAGCGCTAACTCTGCCGGAAACTCTGCCCAGGGTAATATTTCCACCGGATGTGGCAACATTTGCATTTCCGCTAACATCCCCCATTACAATATTACCGCCAGCGGTAGAAACACTTGCATCTGAACCTATACTTTCTATTGCAATATTTCCGCCGCCCGTAGAGATGACGCCTCTGCCCCCAATGTTAGCTATTTTAATGTTTCCTCCGGCTGATGAAAATTCAACATCGCCGGAAATAGAACCCGAACGGAAATTGCCGCCCGAAGTTCTAATTTTAACAGAACCATAAACATCGCTGACTCCAACATCTCCACCGCCGGTGTATCCTTCAACTGTGCCGGTTATATTTTTTATAAGTTTAAAATCGCCGGCTCTCGAATTAAATGAAACATTAAACATTAATGGAACAGAAACATGAACATCCCCGTCGCCATCCGAGGTTAGATTAAAGTTGATTGTGCTGCCATCCTGCTTTACAGAAGCATCGCCTTCATCATCATCATATTTTAACTGTACCTCGTTTTTGTCCCATGTTGTTATGGTAATATCACCATACTGGTTATTTATAATTAATTTTCCGCCGTCGTTCACTTTGTAATTTTTTTTAACCTGTGCAAAAGACATAGTGTTAGCAAAAAGTATTGCCGCTAATATTAATATCATGTTTTTCATTTTATTTTATCTCCTGTAAAACTGTTTTTGCCTGTAATCTTACATAACTGTTTTCATCCATTGCCACTTTGTTTTCAAATAAATCAAGCTCGTTTTGTTTTAGCTTATAACCCGATTTTACTGCTGCCGATAAACAATTTATAGCATCAATTCGCAAAGCGGAATTTTCATCATTCTTTAACACATAAAGAAGCACATGTTTTATCTCATCATCAAAAGGAAGCTGCCTAAGCATTAACAATGCCTCTCTGCGAACACCCGGGTTCTGATCGTGCTGCGCTACGGTAACTAAAGCTTCTTTTACTTCATTGTCTATATTCCCTTTTTTAGCGCCGCTTATAAGGTTTATTGAGTTTAGTCTCGTTCCAGGGTTTTCTTCATTCAACATTGAATACGCAAGAATGTTTTGCACTGTTTGATCGTTTATTTTACCCTTCATTCTTACAGGTTTAACTGCATCAAATGTAAATTCAACCTCGCCGTCCGAAGCGTCATTATCAATAAAATTTACATTGTTTATTTTTACATCGCTTCCAAGTCTAAAATTACTTTCTGATGAAAGTGAATTATCAACGACTAAATGAGGAGGAGTGTTGAAAAGAAAATATCCAAATATTAAACCGATTACCAACGAAGCCGCGCCTGTATAAACAAGTTTATAACTGCCTGCGAATGATCCTCTAACGTTCTTCAAAAATTTTTCCATGAAAGATGTTTTGTTTTTTTCAACACGCAGCGCTGCCTTCAATTCTCTACGGGCTTCATAAAGCAATGTATCGCTTACATCATTAACTTTGTTTTTATTTATAAGCGAAATTACTCTTTGAGTATCTTGAAGTTCAAGACGGCATTCGGCGCAATCTTTTAAGTGAGCTTCGAGCACAACTACTTGCTCGTGTTCGAGTTCGCCGTAAACAAACAACCGAATCATTTCTTTTATTTTATTATGTTCCACAGTTTCTCCGTTCTAAATTCATGCATATAATTCAACAAGCTGTACTCTAAGTTTATGCACTGCTTCAAAAAGATATTTTTTTGCAGTACCTTCGGTAATATCTAACATTAAAGCAATCTCCTTAAGTTTATAACCTTCGCTGTGCTTTAATGAAAATACTAATTTCTGCTTGGGCGATAAAGTATTGAGAGCGTTATTTATTCCTTCTCCAATTTCATTCCCGAAAAGAATGTTGTCGGGTGATGAGGATTCATCTCCAGCTATTGTATTTATAAGATTATTCTCATCCTCATCATCTTCACCAGTATTTAGTGAGACCGTTTCATGTCTGTTTATTTTTGATTTGTAAGTCAGACAGACATTTGTAGTAATCCTAAAAAGCCAGGTAGAAAACTCACTTTTAAATTTGAAATTTTTTAAGCCTCTGAATACACGAAGAAAAACTTCCTGGTAGATGTCTTTAGCATCATCCTCATTTCTGGTGTATTTTAGTGCTATAGAAAGAACATTCCGGTCGTACCGGTAAACAAGCTCATCAAATGCTGCTGCATCGCCTTTATTTGCTTTTTGAATTAATTCAAAATCATCTGGCGTCATTCGATTATCCTTATTTCTAATAGGTTAGACTAAAATAATAAAAAAAGGTTGGGGGAGAAAAGTAAAAAGTGGAAAGTAGAAGGTAGAAAGTAGAAAGTGGCAAAATTCTATTATTCATCTTGTTTTTGCTTTGTCTTTTCTGCCAAATATTACGCTAACTTTGATTATAAGGCGATAACAGTTACAGAAGGACCCGTTATTCTTATAATTCTCTCCTCTTATTCATGATTTTATATGCGGTTTAACCGCAGATGCTCCGATGAACAAATCGGGAGCGGAAAGCAATTAGCTGTGTATAGGGAAAGGCGCTTTGGGAACCGGAAAGGATATGCCGGAGATGGAAAATGATTTGACGGATGCGGAAAAATTGACCGGGTGCGTTTTGTGACGGTTTAAATATGCCGCCCACCTGAGCTGTTTGAGCTTTTTCATTCACGCTCACAACCGGGCAAATCATTTCATCTTGAGAAAAGAGAAGTACAGAGAACTGTAAAATGAGAAGAACTATGAGAGAAAGATTTTTTTTCATTTGAGCCTCCAAAATTTTTTGTTGTTTGAAAAACGATTAATTTTTGGGCAGAATAATCCGAAGCTACAAACGTTTTATTCTGCTCGTTACGGAGATGGCGCTCCAACGCTGTCTCCATTTTTGTTAAATTTAATGTAAAAGTATCATCTTTTTTGTTTCCGTTTTACCTCCGCTGTTTAATTGATAAAAATAAATTCCGCTTGCAAACCCTTCGCCATTAAAAATTGCAGTATAGTTCCCTGTCGTTTTTTCTTCTTCAACAAGAACCGCTACCTCTTTCCCGAGTAAATCATAAACAACAAGTTTAACATTAGTAGGTTTATTTATTTTATATTTGATCCGCGTTTTAGGATTAAAGGGGTTGGGATAATTTTGATATAGCTTAAAATCATGAACTAGTATTTCATCTTCATTTACCGAATATATAATGGTGTCCCCGTGTGTAACTCCATTAATTATACATCCTCTAAGCCAATACTTTACTTCACCTGCATTATCTCTATAAAGCATCCCAAATTCGTCTGTCCATATCTCGTCACCCTCTACTAAACCTCTATAGTGTAAAAATTTCATTGTTATGAGTGTATCAAAAACCATAGCAGAGTCGAAAACAGATTCTACGCTTTTCGTAAAATTTGCATTTGGATGAGTTTGATAAGAAATAGTGTCCCCGACTTTGCATTTATTCTTATAATATGGCAATTCAGTACCCATTAAAAAACCGTTTTTTTGATACATGTAATATAAACTATCATCTGAGTTATATCTTACGTAATCAAAAGCGCTTGAATCACCATAGAGATCAATAACAAAATATTCTTTACCGTTAATAACATAACCAGTATCAACGACTATAGTTTTTTCGATAGTCTGCCATTCCCAATGTTCCCATATCCAAGTATTCCCTAATGCCAGGGGCGCAACTTCCTGTGCAAAGTTTAAGGCGGCAAAGAGACCTATTAAAACAACAATTTTAAGGGATATTTTTCTTTTCATAATTTTACCGATAATACCTTTTTAAACTTGAAAAAATAATGGCGGGAAATAGATTCTCTTCCGGCTATAATAATCCCCGTTAAATTTAACTTTTCATTAAATTTATTTGCTTCGCGGAAAGGCACAACAGTATTTAGATCATCAAAAATTTTCACTACCGTTCCCCCGAAAATGACAATTTATATTTTTGTTGTCTTGCACCATAACGGCTCCCGTAAAATTGTTGTTACAAATTTATAAAATAAAAACGGAAAGATGCATATGTTTTTTTGTTTAGCTTGGAAATTGTAAAAAATGTTGGACGTAGATTTTGCCCGGCTGTTTTTGCCGCCAAGCTGTAGCATGTATGCCTTTTCCGCGTGGCGAATAAATTATTGTACGCAAATCCCACAAACAAAGCTCCAGCGGGGCGGCGTGTTTTACAGCTGCACAATAAAATTATTTTTCTAAAAAATTAAAACCGTTTTATTGATCTCCTACAGAGATCGAACTCAATTAGTTTATTTTTTCTACCATAATGGAACCCCAATGGGGTTCTTTATAACGGATCAACAGAACACTATTCTTTTCCCCCGGTTATTTTCCGCGTGGCGGATAAATTATTGTAAAAACACAACACCCCGAAAAAACTAATCCCCGTAGGGGATTTATTATTTCTTCATTGTCTCCTGTTCTAAAATAATCAAAGCGGTTTTTTAATTAACCGGTTTTAATTCCAAAAAAAAGCGGCTCACATAGAACCGCTTTTAATGATTTAGGTTATTACTTGAAACTTTACGGAAAGACCCAAATGTTTGTTTCCTTAGATAGGAAATTGTAAAAAATAATGAGCGCAGATTTTGCCTGGTTGTTTTTGCCGCTACCCTTTAGCATGTAAGCTTTTCCGCGTGGCGGATAAATTATTGTACGCAAATCCCACAAACAAAGCTCCAGCGGGGCGGCGTGTTTTACAGCTGCACAATAAAATTATTTTTCTAAAAAATTAAAACCGTTTTATTGATCTCCTACAGAGATCGAACTCAATTAGTTTATTTTTTCTACCATAATGGAACCCCGATGGGGTTCTTTATAACGGATCAACAGAACACTATTCTTTTTGCCAGGATATTTTCCGCGTGGCGGATAAATTATTGTAAAAACAAGCACACCGAAAAAACTAATCCCCGTAGGGGATTTATTATTTTTTAATTGTCTTCTGTTCTAAAATAATCAAAGCGGTTTCTTAATTAACCGGTTTTAATTCCAAAAAAAAGCGGCTCACATAGAACCGCTTTTAATAATTTCGGTTATTACTTGATGAGTGTCATCTTCTTAGATGCTTTATAACTATCGCTTGTTATTTCGTAAATGATTTTTCAAACAATCTTTAAATATATTTTCATAGTTTTTTTTAGCAAGTATACCAAATGAATTTGAAACCGGATTTACGCGGGGTTTTCGTTCAGTTCCATCTTTATAAAATAAACCCGTAGAGTAAAGAGTACCAAGAATCTCAGGATTTAAAGAAATATCTATATTGTATGATTTCCATCGATGTGAAATAATTTTAATGTATAAAGCTGCATATAAAATATTTAAAGAATCGTTACTAAGATAGTCGATAAGTTTTTCTCGTGCTGAAATTTTTGGTAGAAGATTATAATATTCTTTTCCAGGAAAAAATTCGCTGGATGAATCCCGGATTTGTTTTCCAATCCAATATGCAGTTTTAAGTTTTACCTGACAAAAGCCGATAGAACTATTATACCCGGCAGAAGCTATTAAATTGTCTAATGCCTCATCCTCCCAATCGTAATTTAAGGTACGTTATGTTATATGATTGACATAAATTAGAACCTCGCCGCAATCAGAAAGAGCAAAAACCTCCATATCATACTCATTCATTGTACAGGGTGGAATTTCTCCGCAAATACAAACAAAATTTGGATGAATACAACCAACATGAGTTGTCCCAACCTCAAAAATGTCGTGGTCTACAGTTAAGGCAATATAATCACCGACAGAAACTGGAACTGGATTATACCAGAAATAAATATCATTTACGGCTTGGATTTCGAAACTTTCCAAAAAAGTAACCGTGGGGAGTGTGATACTCGAGTTTGGATACATAACTGCCCCAGATTTATCATTATGAGCCAAACCAAGAACATGCCCCAATTCATGAAGAGCATCTTTAGGAAAATAGGACCAATCCTTCCCATAAGGTGGGTAACCCATAGTGTTGAGTGTCCACACATGAGTTTCTTTAAAAGCATCTGTATTATTAAAATAAATAACACTTTGTACCTGGCTAGTTACAGGAGAAAACGTAAAACCAACTATCCTGATATTGTTAAAATTGTCATATTCTAAAGCATAAGCAACGATGCCCGCTATAGTTTTAGCGGCTTCTAACCCTCCAAAATATGACACGTTATTGGTAAATCCCACATCAAAACCATTGTAATAACCATATTCTTCAGTAAAATCATAATTCGTTTGCACATTATTCCAAGTATCTATCATGTCCGTAAAACTTTCCCTGGTATCTTCTATGTCTAAGGAAGAAGGGATATTGTCATCAGTGAACCACAATTTCATGGAAATAGTAGAATATTTAGGAGAAATCCATGGTCTGTCAGTAACTTCATAAGGCTTATTATTGCTGTTGAGATACCATTTTTTTTGAACATATTGACAAAAAACTATAGAATTAAATATGATTATCCATATTATTATTCTTTTCATTTTGTTTCTCCTTTCATAGACAAAAGACTTACCGCAGCATCATATTTATTTCTCAATTCTTCCCATTTCATCTCAGCTACATTAATAAAACAGACATCTTTGTCAATTACATAGTCATTAACCAATATCATTTCACATCCCCACCGAATCAGGCAACGGAATTTTCTATCATATGTATAAGTAAAACCAAGACGAGCAATGTATTCTTTATCAATTTCAAACCGATTCCAATTTTCACTATTATAAATTGCTGCCGAAAACTTCACAGTATCATTTGGTGAAAATCGATAGCCGCTCAAATCATACTCCACCACGGCTGTTATTAAAACATCAGTATCTGTTTTTAGACCCCATGGATACTCCCATGGATAAGTACTTTTTTCTTTTGAAATTATTTTTACTCTTAAAATAACTGGTGTATTCAAGATATTATAAGCCTCCATGCCGAATCTACTTTTTACTTCTTCTCGGATTAAATGCTGAAGGGTGCCGTAGCTAACAATTTCCATTAGGTTCCCCTTCATAGATTCAACACTATCTGCATTGCGCAAAACGGTTTCATAAGTTGCGATAGGATGTTTTTGGTGTGCTTCATACATCATCCGTGCAATATGCAATAGCTCATCGTTCGATAAAGATTTCAATTTTGGGGCGGTTGATGCAGTATTGTAATTATTAAGAAGTTCAATGTAATTTCCTACTACTTCTTGTTCTTTCTCATCCTGTGAAAAACCTACTAAATTTAGTAGGATAATAAACAAAACAATTTTTTTCATTTTAAGTTTCCTTATATTTTAATTAAGCAAACTAATGGCAGAATGATCAGTGAATTATTCAAACGTGCCTTTTTGTTTGCGAGTTGAGCAGTGATGTTGACCCATCACTGCTTTTTATTTATTCGAGGCGGCGCTCCAAACATATTTTCTCCTTTCTTATGTTTGTATTAAATTAACATTGATGAAATTACAAGTTCATTTTCAGCGTTTCAAGGATAAAATAATTTGAAATATGAAGGACCAATTTTGAACAAAAATGATGTTCAACAATTTTAAATCTATCAATGCAATATTTAAAATAGTTTAATACTCAAGTCACTCTATATTTTGAATAACTAAATCTTCTTTTTAAATCTCTCCATTGTTCTGTAAGACTCAATAGAATATTTAATATTTTTTAATTTTTAATTCTTAATTCTTAATTCTTGCTCAAAGGTAAGTTCCCCGCAAATGCGGCATATAAAAAAGTAAAGCACGGCGCTATAGTTATTATCCAAAAAATTCATTGCCGTAACCCGCAAAATATTTACTATCCCTATAATCATAATTTTATAGTCTGATGATTAATGCAAATTTATAAAAAAAAAACGGAAAGATGCATATGTTTTTTTGTTTAGCTTGGAAATTGTAAAAAATGTTGGACGTAGATTTTGCCCGGGTGTTTTCGCCTGCCCGACTCCTGACGCGGATACATCCCGCCTGGAGAGTTTACAATGCCATAAAGTAAAATGACAGTTGGAGTTGGCAAAGTATAGTGATGTGTGAAACAGGAAAGCGGTTAATAAAAAATTAACTGTTATATAATAAAAAGGGTTTTAACTTTTCAAAGAATCAAAACGGTTTTTTACTAAATCGAAAACAGAATTTATAAAATAGGTTGGCTTAATATCACTTCCATTTGTGTAAAACTTTACGCCAGTTGAAACAAGCGCTGTATCGGCGCCGAGTAAAATGCCGAGAGTTATATCTGTTTCTATTCTGTCACCGCTTAATAAAACTTTATCCGGTTCTGTTTTTAAATGTGTTTTAATTTCTTCAATCATATAAGAGGAGGGCTTGCCGAAATGTTTCTCTAATTTTTTGTGTGTGCGTTTTTCGAGAGCGGAAATGGTAGCGCCGGCATCCATAACCTCGCCGTTTTCAACCGGGCAGGTATCATCAATATTTGCCGCATAAAATTTTGCCCCGTTTTCAAGTGCGCGTGCGGCAATTTCTAATTTTTCATAATTTAATGTTCTATCGAGTGTAACAAGCAATACATCCACTTGGGCAGGGTCTTTTGTGAAATGGAGTCCTGCCGCTTGAATATCTTTTATAAAAACATCCTCCCCGATAGCAAAAAAATTTTTGCCCGAATAATTTTTTCGCAAATATTTTTTAATAACTGTTGTTGCGGTTATTATCTCATGAAGGTAGAGTTGCACACCATATTTTTTCAAAAGATTCAAATATTCCTCTGCATGACCGGTAGTTTTATTAGAGACAAACAACAATTGTTTCCCCATGCTTCGCAAGAAATTTATTGTTTTATCCGCACCGGGAATAATTCTTTCACCAACATAAAGTGTCCCGTCAAGATCGAAAATAAAAGCGTTATATTTTTCGATCATCATAAGGCAGGGTAGAGTTTAATTATCTTAAATGATTTGGCTTCTATTTTTATATCCATTAACACCGACGAACTTTTCGAAGATATCATTCCTTCTTCACCACCCCACAAATCTTTATATTGTAGCTTAGTTCCCTCTAAAGGCAATTGTATGTCTGCTTGTTTATCTCCGCTGTTAAAAACGCAAATAATCCAATCACCGCCGTGTTTGCGTTCAAAAACAACCACTCCCGTTTCATCGTTCGAATATATAAACCTTAGTGAACCTATTTGAAGAGCAGAATTTTGGTTATGTATATCGATAATTTTTTTATAAAAACTTAACAAGTCTTTATTTTGTTCAATTTTATATTTGCCGTAACCTTTTTTAAAACCTGAAAATTTATCAATTACTTCATCATCATATATTAAATTATCCCAAACCATCGGTTTACGATCGTGCGGATCGTCTGCACCCCACATCCCAATTTCATCGCCGTAATAAATCATCGGCGCTCCACGGTAAGTCATTTGAAAAGCCAAAACTAATTTTTGTATTTCATAAGCTCCGGCGGAGGGTTTTCCCGCATTATAATTTACATTTTCCTCGTTCGCATCTCTATCGAATTTTCTACCCGGATTTTCAATTAAAGACAATAATCTTTCAGTATCATGGCTGTCCAAAAGATTTTGAAGAACATATAAATTATCCTCCGGATAATTTTCATCTACTATTTTTAATTCCTCAGTAAACGCCGATGCTTTTATTTTTTCGTCAACATTTATAAAAAAATCTTTTACAGCATATGCAAAGTTGTAATTCATCAATGCGTCAAAAGCGCCGTTAGCCGAAATAAAGTCGGGTGAAAGCTCCCACAATTCTCCAATAATAATTGCATTGCCGTAAACCGACCGCACCAATTTGCGCCAATCTTTCCAAAAACCGAGAGGTACTTCGCGCGCTACATCAAGCCTCCAGCCGTCAATTCCATCCGTAGGATCGCCGTCATCATTAGGATCCATCCATCTCTTTGTGGCATTAAATATATACTGCTTCGGTCCGGGGTTTAGGTCATTTTCAGTTCGGTTAAACTCGGGAAGTGATTTAATATTCCACCATCCATCGTAAGAAAATTCATTTTCAGCAGTTGCCGGGTCATCAAAATTTTTTATCTTATACCAGTCCTTAAATTTTGACTGCTCACCATTTTTTAGAATATCCTGAAATGCCCAGAACTGCACACCGGTATGATTAAACACGCCGTCAATTACTATCTTCATACCACATGTATGAACTTGTTTTATAAGTTCAAGAAAAAGCTTATCTGCCGCTGTCCAAACCCATGTAGAAGGATCATCAGGTATTTCTTTAGCTATAAGTTTTTTATCTCCAGCGGGGTCGGGTCCAAAATTCACATCAATATGATGATAAGTTGAGCCGTCGTATTTATGAAGCGATACAGCTTCGAATACCGGGTTTAAATATATTGCTCCAATTCCAAGCTCTTTTATACAATCGAGGTGATCGATTATTCCCTGGATGTCTCCCCCGTACCGTCTTTCATAAAGATGATTACGAACCGGTCCGCCTAAATCTTTTTCCCACTGCTGCTGCGCAAACCAGTTGGATGTCCACGGAGTAATTTTCCAGTTTTTAGGTTTATCTTTAGAAAAACTAAAAACCTTATCGACTTCGGGATCATTATTTTTATCCCCATTTGCAAACCGCTCGGGAAATATTTGGTACCAAACAACACCCTTAGCCCACTCCGGCACTGATTGACCGAAAATAGAAAATGATATTATTAACACAAAAAAGATAAAATATTTTTTCATAATGAAAGTTCTTTTTTCATGATAGACAAAGCTTCTATAATTGTATGCGGTTTATATCCCATCTCCGTTTCGGCTTTTAAAGTAAGAAGTCCTGATTTAAGTGGACGTTTTGCAGGTTGGTTTAAATCCGCGGTTACAATTTTTTTTATGCGCGTTTTGTCGAGATTAAAATAATCAGCAATCAGCAAGGTAAAATCATACCGGGATAAAAATTCTCTTCCTCCGATGTTAAACAATCCTTGTTTTTTATATTCAATAATTTTATTTATCGACTGAGCCAGGTCGTCAATAAAAGTGGGATTATTAATCTGGTCGGTAACTATTCTAATTTCTTTGCCGTCGCGAAGTGAGGTTATAACCCACCGGACAAAATCGGGGCGGCTGTCGGCAATACCGTAAAGTACATTAGTGCGTATAATGGTGTTCAGAACTCCACCCGTTTTAAGAATATTTTCCGCGGCTAATTTTGTGCGGCCATAATAACCTACCGGATTTGTTCTCGACTTTTCCGAATATGGACCCCGTTTTCCGTCAAAAACGTAATCGGTAGAAATTTGAATTATATGCGAGTCAATGGCGCGTGAAGCTTCCGCAAGATATTCAACACCTTTCACATTTACTTTCCAGGCTGTTTCCCTTTCGGTTTCACTTAAATCAACATTGGTAAAAGCTGCGGTATTGATGATAAAATCAGGACAAAAATCATAAATAACCCGTTTTAAATCATCACGATTTGTTAAATCAACTTTTTTATATTCAACATTATCAAATACCGGTTCATCTTCTATCGAGATTCCGAGAAGTTCGTAATTTACAAAGTATGATAAATAATGCACTACTCTTTGCCCGAGCATTCCGTTCGCGCCGGTTATAACAATTCTTTTTTTTATTAAATCTTCAGGAAACATCATTCTTCAAATTTTTAAACATAATAAATTCATCATACGATACAGCAATACCCGCAGCTCTATTAGCCTTTTGCAAAGCATTCATTAAATTGGGTTGTTTAATATAATTATAAAAAAACACCGCCCCAAAAATATCACCGCAGCCAACCTTATTCTTTACAACTATTTTTTCCGCAGAAAGAAAAACAGATTCTATTTCATCCCCATTTTTATAATAGGCTTTTACACCGAGTGCGCCTTTTGTTACAACTAAAATACGCACACCCAAACTTAAAACTTCTTCGGCAATTTCTGTTAATTTTTTCTTTTCAGAGAGTGTTAATACTTCGTTTTCATTGGTTTGTAAAATATCAATACAGCTCAACCATTTTTCTCTTTCCTTTACAGCGCAAAATATTCTTTCCATTTTTGTATTTATTCCACGAGAAAGAGAATGAAGGTCGAAATAGATTGAACCGTTGAAATTATTTCTTAAAATTTGGAGTTCCTCAACTTCCATTTCAAAACCTGTTATCATATTTATCAATATGCCGTCAAATTTTTCGTTATAATTTTGAGGAATTTTTAGTTTGGCTGAAAGATTTGAATATCTTTCTTCCCGCTCTTTTCCCGGATGAATTGTGAGATATACTTCCGGAATGTTATCCGATTCTTCCAAATACTTTTTATTAAAGTTAGAATAAACATCATCAAAAAGGTGATAGTTTTTTTTTATGGCTGTATGAATAAATAATTCGTCATTTTCAGTTTTAACGCTCAACGCGCCGATTGCGGAATAGTATAACCCGCCTGGCTGAATAACTTCTGAACCATTTCTAATAATATGGTCTTCCACCGAATGACCGATTAATAAAAGTTTCATATCAGTGCAACTTAATTTCAGTAATTATAAAAGCGGGTAATTTTTCGTTAAAAACCGTTGTGATTTTTTTTGTCTCCCGAATATTGCCGTACTCCTCGGAAAAAGGGGCGTTATTAATACTGCTTATTAAATTTGCCAATGAACCGCTAATTTTTATTTGAAGTTCGCTATTTTTTCCCACCGCACTGTAACTATTCTCATCTGTTTTGCTAAGAAAAATATCAGGATGAAAAGTTATATTCGATACCACCTTGTGTGAATCGCCTCCGATAAATTCATCTTTAATTTCAATAATTTTTTTTTCTTTAACAAAATGAAAACTTCGTTTTATAATTACCGGGTCGGTTAACCGGGCATAACCGTAATGCTGCACCGAAAGAAAATCTTCGTCATTATCTGTGCGCCACTCAATTATCTTTGGTTTGGTTATGTCGTCTTTAATCTTAAAAAGTCCGTCCAATTCAGACAGTTCTTTATCATCAACATAAGGAGTGTTATGGTTTTTAACAGAACGAAGTTTGTTGCGCATTTCTTTATCAGCGTATATTGAATATGTTCCGGGGTCGACAATAATTTTTTCATTTTTATAAAACAGCTCAAAAGTAAAAGTATCATTATGACCGGGAGCGCCAAGTCCTCTCTTGCCTATTTCGCCTGCTTCAACAAAAAGATTTAGATTTTTATCCCTCAAAATAAAATGCCCGCCCCCAATAAATCCTTCGGATGAGTTGTTTACCTCTGTATTTATATTTTTATATTCTTCAAAAGCAGCCGAGCCAAATATCAAAGCTACTTCGAGGGTAGCTTGTTTATTAAAACTTTTAAATCTTGGCTCGTTAAACAAAGCAGTTCCGGCAGCCATTATCGAAACAAAATCAGGTTGATTAAAACTTGGATTGAGAGGTAAAATTCTACTGATAATAGCATCACCGATTTGCGGTACTGAATTATTGTCAAGAATATATGCAGCCTGTACATCGAACATAAGTTTTAATTTTTCATCGTATAGGTCAGTAAACTTAAAACCTTCTTTACTGAACATAATTTTTGCCAGAAAAAATATTTCAAGCAGTATTGAATGAAGCGGTACAGATTGCTCATAACTTACCCCATCGTCATGTAGCTGCTGCCGTATTTCCTGCTCCAAACCGACGTACGCAAATTGCATATTTTTTTTGCCGGAATATGATTCTTTGAGAAAGATACCGGCAGCTCCGAGAGCTAAAATATTTACAAGATATGAATTTCCGCGAATTCCCGTAAACTCTAAATTATTTTCAATAAAAAAAGAGTGATGCTGAACAAAATCAATAAGTGTATTATATATACTTTCATCAATAACATCAGAGTTTATAAAAAACCCGAATGAATAAACAATATTCAGAAGTCGTATTGAAACTTCTGATGTTTTTATCCAGTTAATACCCGTACAAAAATTATTTCGTTCGATAAAGTTTGTAAACAGGCGCAAAAAGTATAAGGCATACTTTTCGTCACCCGTTAAAAGATAAGCCTCACCAAGAACAATTCCCTGGTGAAACCGCGCTAAGTACCAGGCATTTTTTATATCGACTCGTTCCGGGGTTTCAAAAAAGTTTTCTTTCCAACTTAATGATTGACCCCACTCAAACTTGGATGGATAATCCCTGTTCCAACGGACAGTTTCACCCAAAAAAAGAGTGCCTTTACCGGGGAACCTAAAATTGTTCATCAAAATATCATCCGCCTTTTTTATTATCAATGCCGATTCATCAAGTGAACTGAAATAATTGATGAATTTATTTTTTTCCTCTTGATTTGAGAAAAAGACAAATGGATAATTTTCTTTTGCCTGTTTAAGTCCGCCAATTTTTATTTTAATAAATGCCGGTAGTTTTATTTTTTTCTTCGAATAAAATGCAGCTTCAACTTCACGTCTGAAAAGTTTTTTCCGGATAACGTTATAGTTTAAATGGTTTATGTAGTCGAATATGTTCATTATCTTTTTGTTGAACCGGCTTCTGCACCGGCAAATTGGTTTTCACTATTCAATTTATAAGTTTATATTAGTTCGCTAAATTTTACCCCAGTAAATTTAATAAAATAAGGCAAGTATGAAAATCGGAATAACATGTTACCCGACATACGGCGGCAGCGGTGTTGTTGCTACCGAATTGGGTAAAGCGCTGGCAAAACGCGGACATCAAATTCACTTTATTAGTTATGCTCTCCCATTTCGTTTAAATAGTTTTGTGGAGAATGTTTTTTTTCATGAAGTTGAAACAAGCAGCTATCCATTGTTTGAGTTCCCTCTCTATAGTCTTGCCCTTGCAAGCAAAATGGTGGAAGTTGCCGAATATGAAAAGCTTGATCTGCTACACGTCCATTATGCTATCCCTCACGCCACAAGCGCTTATCTTGCAAAGCAAATGTTGAAAGAGAAAAAGGATCTAAAAGTTATTACAACTTTACATGGAACCGATATAACACTTGTTGGTCTTGAACCCTCTTTTTTACCGCTTGTTAAATTCAGTATTGAAGAAAGTGATGGAGTAACTGCAGTATCACGTTTTCTAAAGGAAAAAACACTTACAAATTATAATATTGAAAAGGAAATTGAGGTAATTCCAAATTTTATTGATACTAATGTTTATAAACCTTTAGAAGTAAGCGAATTTAAAAAACATGTCGCGCCAAACGGCGAGAAAATCTTAATGCACACCTCTAATTTTCGACAGGTTAAACGTGTTTCTGACACCATAAGAATTTTCGAACAGATATATAAAGAAGTTCCTTCTAAGTTAATTCTTGTAGGAGACGGGCCGGACAGAAGCGATTGCGAAAGACTTTGCAGGCAGCTTAATTTATGTGAGCATGTCAAATTTCTTGGGAAGCAGGACGGTTTGATTGATATATTAAATGCCGCAGATGTTTTTCTTATTCCTTCACAATCAGAAAGTTTTGGTCTTGCCGCTCTTGAAGCGATGGCTTGCGGCGTGCCGGTTGTTAGTTCAAGCGTGGGCGGGCTGCCGGAATTAATACGGCATAACGAGTCAGGTTTTATTGCAGAAATAGGCGATATTGATCGGATGTCAAAATATGTACTTGACCTTCTTACAAACGAAAAAAAATATGAACTGTTTTCAAAGAACGCGCGAAACCGCGCGGTGGAATTATTTGATATTGAAAATGTTTTGCCATTATATGAACAGCATTATCAAAAAGTTTTAGAGCAGGAGACTTTGGTGTAATGAATATCTATTGTGCCGGGCCAATAAAAGGAGATACTTCATATCAGCTATTTTATAAAAAAATAATAGCTGAAGTTACAAAATTAAAATTTAATGCTTTGTCCGAATTTAATATTGAGTTTGAACAAAAAACAAAACTTAGTGATAAAGAAATTTATGAACGTGATGTAGCCTGGTTGAGAAGCAGCAAAGCTATGATTGCGGAAGTGTCCGGCCCAAGTTTGGGAGTTGGATTCGAAATTAGTTTTGCCCTTTTTGAATTAAAAATTCCTGTACTTGCGCTTTATAACAGTGAAGTTAAAAAAGTCTCCGCTATGATTAGCGGCTGTTCTTCCCCGCTTATAAATATTTATCCGTATAAAAACGAGTCGGAATTGTACGAACATATCAATAAATTTTTGACAAAAATTTGATTGTTATGACGGAAAAAGAATTTACCGCCGGGATTACCGCTTCTATTAAAGCCGATGGGATAAAAATATTTCCGGGCGACTTTCTTCCGCAAGTAGAAACCAAAGAAATAACTCTGCCTGGCAAAACATTAGTAATGGGGGAAGAGTTTTTCGGAAAATTTGAAATTATAGCAGTTGACGGAACCCCGGTTATGCAGGCTGATAGTCACGTTGAAGCAAAATATGTTTTGTATGCAGGAAAAAATAAATCTTTTTCAATTGTTATTCCTATTAGCGAAAGTGATTTAAAAGCAGCTGTGGCAGCTTATGAAAAATTTCTCGATTCAATAGTAAAACGTATTGAGGTAGAGTTCAAAAAGAAATTCCCTGAATCAAAAAATTTGAACAGCACTATAAACGAAATATTTAGAATTTTAAATCTTGTTAGGTATTAATAGTATTGATAGAATTAAGCGATAAAGTCCATTCTTATCTTGAATCATTATATGGAGCTGAAGCAGCACAGAAATATTTTGATTTTATAAAATCAGACCCTTCTCAATATATCAGGGTAAATCTTTTAAAAATTTCTGTTGATGACCTGGCGGTCCTGTTACTTTCGAAATACGGTATCGTAACATCACCGGTAGTCGGAGTAAAAAACGCGTTAAAAATTATCGGCATTGCTGATGCACTCGGAAAATCTTTAGAACACATTCTTGGTTATTATTACATACAGGGACTCTCTTCTATGCTTCCACCTGTGGTTCTTAATGCCTCCGAAGATGATGTGGTTTTAGATTTATGCTCCGCGCCCGGTTCAAAAACAACAAGCATTTCCGAAATGATGCAAAGCCGCGGAACACTTATTGCGAATGAAGTTTCGTTAGACAGAGTAAAAGTTCTGGTTTTTAATATCGACCGAATGAACTTGGTGAATACTGGCGTGCTTCATTATAAAGGTGAACAATTAAGCAAAATTTATTCCGATTATTTTGATAAAATACTCGTTGATGCCCCTTGCAGCGGACTCGGTATAATTCAGAAAAAAGGAGAAGTAAATAATTGGTGGTCGTTGGAAAGAGCAAACAAACTTGGCGATCTGCAGCTCCGTTTACTTATTGGTGCAATTAAAATGTTAAAAACAGGCGGCGAGGTTGTTTATTCAACCTGTACGCTAACAATTGAAGAGAATGAAGCAATCATAAATAAGGTTCTTGACAAATACCCGGTTGAACTTGAAGCTATTTCCCTTCCTATAAATTCCATTGATGCGTTTACTTCATTCGGTGAAACTGTTTTTCATCCGTCACTCGTAAAAGCGAGAAGAATATTACCATGGGAAGCGGACAGCGATGGTTTTTTTATAGCAAAGTTAAAAAAAACCGGAGAAACCCAGCCTCCTGAAAAAACGAATTTAAGCCAACCGGCATTTAAGTTTGTTAACTCAAAAAATAAAGTGATACAAAAATATCTTCAGAACATTACACAAACATTTGGTATTAATGAATCGGTGTTGTCAAACTACAAATACATATTAAAGGCGAGCGATATTTATTTTGTGGACGCCGGATGGAATGATGAAAACCTATCTGCCTTCGAAAGAATTGGAACCCGTTTTGGAATTATAGATAAAAATGGGGAAGTAACTCTCCATACGCAGGCAGCAGAAACTTTGGGCGATCATATTACAAAAAATATTTATGTGCCGGCTGATAAAGAAGAATTAAGAACTTACTTAGATGGCGGAATTATAAAAAAACAAAACGACCTAACCGGACAATGTGTGATAAAATATAACGGAATGGTTATAGGAACCGCGATAGTAACCGAATCAGGAATAAAAAGTCGTTTTCCGAGAGCAAAACGGACTCAAGAAATTATGATAGTATAAATACTATCCTCATAACAGAGTATATTTCTATTTCGTACTATTGCCTATTAATTAATGCTTCTTTTCTCATCAACAAATAAATTCTGGAAGAAAGTTCTTTCATTAATGGTTTTGCTGTTTCTTCAGTTAACGGCATAAATAATGAAATAATATATTTTGTTTCGCCATCATCAACAATACCAACATCATTTGTCCAATAGCTCCACCAGCCTGTTTTGTGATAATACATTACGTTTTTCGGAAGACCCTGTGCTGCTTTGCTTTTATCAAGCTGCCTGCCGAGCAATACTTTCATCTGCATGCTTACCCATGGATTTATCAACTCGTTATTTTCGATTTTATACATAAAATCTGCCGCATGCAGCGCCGATGTTTCTGTTCCTCTAATAGTTTTATAATCGGGATCCTCAAATTTTCGGCTTAAGTATTTTCGTGTAACCTCACTCCCCTGCCAGTTGTTTTCATCAATCATTTTATTAATTGCCGGACGACCTGCGATATCAATCAGACAATTAGCCGCAGAGTTGTCGCTCCGGGTTATCATCAGGTCGAGCAGGTAGTTTATTGTAACAGTATCACCTTCATTAAGGAGTGGTCTCGGATCGAAAGATAATTCTTTTGATTTGTCAACAGCATTCGGCGCCCTAACCATATATGCTTCGCTAAGTTTATGCTTCCCATCGCTTATTTGATGAAGCACTTCTGCTGCTACATACATTTTGTACACACTGGCAGGGTAAATAAAATTTGTAAAGTTGTATCCGCTCAGAATTGGTTCGGTGTGGTTTAAATCGATAACGGCGAATGAAATTTTTTCAATTCCGTCCTCACCAACATTAAAATCTCCATCCAATTTCAGTTCCAGAATAATATTATTAATTTGTTCGTCGAGATTTTTATCGGTTCGGTAGTAATCCGGCAAGGTAGTATTTTGTGCAAATGCTGTTGAAGTTAAAAAAAGGAACAACAAAAGTCTTTTCATAAAAAGCTCCTCTTAAATTTTTGCAAATAATTTGAGGTTTTAATAATGATAAATATACAGATAATAGGGACAAAGAAATGCAGCGATACACGTAAAGCTGAAAGGTTCTTCAAAGAAAGAGGAGTGAATTATCAATTCCGCGATTTAAATGAGAAGGGAGTTGCAAAAGGTGAACTCGATAATATTCAACGCTCTATTCCTCTTGATGAGTTGCTCGATAGAGAAGGGAAACAATTCAAAAAACGAAATTTGGCATTTATGGTTTTTAATCCGGAAGAAGAATTGTTAAACGATCCTCTATTATTTAAAACACCTGTTGTCCGTAACGGAAAGATTTCAACGTTAGGTTATCAACCTGAAACCTGGAAAGAGTGGTTAGGAAAATAACCATAATGTGTACTTCCCACTTTTTTTTCAATACTCTTGACAATTAATTTTAAATGATTTACTTTTGCTTTGTATTTCAAAGTACTTTTAAGGAAATAAAATGAAACAAAATAACCCGCAGCAAGAATTGGCTTTTATAAAACAAGTTATGGAAGATAGCCGCCGCATAGTAGTAGAAGATGGACATGGGTTTATCTTCTGGGGAATTTTAATTGTATTCGGTCTTGTGGTTACTTATTCTTCTATTCAGCTAAATTGGAGCCACAATCTCCGCTGGTTTTGGCCAGGACTTATTGCACTCGGCTGGGTTTATTCAATTGTTAGCGGCATAACAAAAGAAAAAAAGAAACGCGTCAAAACATTTGCCGGTCGGGTAATGGATGTTGTTTGGATTTCTACAGGTATTTCTGCAACAATACTCGGATTTCTTGGACCTTATACCGGCGCATATTCCAGCATTTATATAAATCCGTTAATTTGTGTTGTTCTTGGAATTTCGTACGCAGTTACCGGAGTACTTCTCGGCAAGAAGTGGATAAGCGCTCTTTCTTTCGGCTGGTGGGCTGGTTCGGTTATTATGTTTATTTTTCCCGGATTATACACTTTACTTTTTATGTCTTTTTTGATGGTAGTTCTTCAAATCGTTCCGGGAATTTATTTTTACAGAAAATCAAAATTAGAATTGGCAGCATAATATGATTGATTTTGATTATCAGCAGCTTGATGATATAATTCACTCCCGTATTAGACTTGCAATTATGGCAGTATTAATTTCGATTGATGAAGCAGAGTTTACATTTTTGAAGGAAAAAGTGAATACAACCGACGGCAATTTAAGTACACACTTAAAAAAACTCGAGGATACCGGTTATATTGCCGTCAACAAAAGTTTTGAAAATCGAAAACCGGTTTCACGCTACCTTCTTACTTCCAAGGGAAGAAAAGCGTTTGAGATTTATGTAGAAAAATTGGAAAAATTACTCGGTAAATAAAAAAATTTTATACCTATACTTTGTTTTTCAAAGTTCTTTAATTACAAAACAAAAAGGATACTAAAATGAAAAAAGATGTCGTCTTTATTTTAACTGCTGCTTTGGTTCTGATGATAAGTGTTATCTCATTCTGCCAGGCTGATAAAACAATTATCCAAGGCAAAAAACTAATCGAGGAATCGTACTCAAAATTCGATCCCGCCGGGATGATTTCCGCAAAGGGATATTTTGATAGAGTTCTTTCAACAGAGCCCGATAATATCTCCGCCCAATATCACTCTGCGTATGCTGATTATAGAATAGCAACATATTATTGGAAAAATAAAAACACGAAAGAGTTTAACAACTATATAAATTTGGCAGAAGAAAGGTTAAACAAAATAATTCAAATTGACCCGAAAAATAACGAATCAAAAGCGCTGCTTATCACGATATACGGAGTAAAAATTTCAAATGATTGGAGCCTGGCTCCAACACTCGGAACAGAGTGCGGTAAACTTTCAGGAGAGTTGATGGAAGCCGCGCCTTCCAACCCTAGAGTGCTGCTGCAAGTGGGAATTAATAAATACAATACTCCCGAATTTTTCGGAGGAAGTAAAACCGGGGCTCAAAAACTTTTTAGCAGTGCAATATCTCTTTTTGAAAAAGAAGATAAATTAAATACTGTTGAAGCATCCTGGGGATATACAGACGCTCTTGCATGGCTCGGGATAAGTTATGTTGAACACAAAGAATTTGAAAAAGCAGCCGAAGCTTACAAAAAAGCCCTGTCGATTAATCCCGACTATGGCTGGATCAATCATCAATTAATGCCTGCTTTACAAAAAGCATTGGATGAAAAATAAAAAAAGAAAGACGGATGTAGATGTTACGAATAACAATTTTTATTTTGATTGGATTAGCTATAACTTCAACCGGAGTTGCGCAAATTAACAGCCCTAATACTGTGACTACCATAAGCGGAATAATAAACGATGAAGCAGGCAACCCGCTTTCTTATGTTAATGTATTTGTTCTTGATTCATACGACGGCACCACGACAAATGAGCAAGGGATGTTTAAATTTAATACATCGGTTGCGGGTAATGCGGTATTAAGCGTTAGCCTGGTTGGTTATGAAAAACATTTACAGCCGGTGATATTAAACGGCAACCTAATAAATGAAACTATAACCTTATCCTCAACATTTATAGAAACCAACGATGTAGTTGTAACAGCAAGTTCTTACGGTTCCGAAAAAGAAAAGGGCGTTGTATTAACCCGTATGGATATTGTTACAACACCCGGAGGCGCCGCTGATATTTTCCAGGCGTTAAAAACTCTCCCTGGCATAACACTCGTTTCCGAGAGCGCCGAACTGTATGTGAGGGGCGGTGATCCAAATGAAACTATAACTTTAATCGATCAGGCATCAATCAATCATCCGTACACTTTCGAATCGGCTTACGGTGGACTTTTTTCAAATATAAACACAAGTTCAATAAAGGGGATGTATTTTTCGAGCGGTGGGTTTTCGGCAAAATACGGGAATGCTCTTTCGGGCGTTCTGGAACTTGAGACTAAAAACGAACCTTCCGCAACGTTAATAAACCTCGGTTTATCTCTCGCAAGTGCAGATTTTATTGCCGATCTGCCGATTATTGAAAATAAGTTTGGAGTGAGTTTTAATGTGCGTGAAAGTTTTACAAAACCGTTGTTTTTAGTCAATGGCGGTATAGATGAGTTTACACTTGTTCCCCGTTCGAGAGATGTAAATTTAAATGCAGTTTATAAAATTTCGAGCACTGGCAGGTTAAAACTTTTTGCGCTTTTGGGTGAGGATAACCAGGGAGTAAACGTAAGCCGCCCAGGTTACAAAGATGAGTTTGAAGGAAAATCAAACAGTTATTTTTTTAACCTTCAGTACTCGGACATAATTGGGACAAAACTTTTACACAAATCATCCGTTTCACTTTCTAATTTTATGAGCAACTGGAAACTTGGAATTTTAGATCTAACCCGAAAGGATTTTAATTACAAACTTCGTAATGACTTTGAGCTTAGAGTTTCATCTTCAATTAAACTTGCTTTCGGTTTTGAGGCGGAAAACAGAAATGCAAAGTACAATGGAGTAATTCCATCGGAAGATTATGACTTCAGGAAAGAAGCTGATGGAGAGGTGTTAAATACAAAGTTTCGGATGAGCCGTTACGGCGGATATTTGGAATCCGAGGTTTCAAATTTATTCGGTGTTAAAAAAGTTTTTTCTGTTGCGGGAATAAGGTACGATAATATTCCTCAACTAAATACCGGCTGGGTAGATCCAAGATTATCATTGGGATATAAGTTAACCGATAACACTACTCTAAGTTTTGGTTGGGGAATATTTCACCAGCATGCCGATCCCCGCCTGTACTCGCAATCTGATGGTAACCCTGAATTAAAACCGATGCGCGCGGATCATTATATTTTATCTTTCGGTCATAAATTTGCAAACAATGGTAGTTTTAGAATTGAGGCATATTATAAAAAATATTCGAATCTGCCTTTGGAAGATGAAACAGTTAACTACAACAACGACGGTTACGGTTTTGCAAAAGGAATTGATTTTATGCTAAAAGGAATTTTATTTGATGTGATAGATGGATGGATTTCCTACGGAATAATAAACACAAAACGTCAATGGCTTAATTTTGAAAACTTAACATCGAGCGACTTTGACATAACAAATAATTTTACACTAATAGCAAAGTATATGTTAACCCCATCGGTGCAATTAGGAATAAATTACAAGTACGCTACCGGCAAACCTTTTACACCCATAATTGCTGCAAACTACATTGAAACGATGAATATTTTTGAACCTATTTATGGTGTTGATAATTCAAATCGGCTGCCGGATTATCACCGTCTCGATTTTAGAGTTACATATTTAACAACGCTGCTCGATAAATATTTTTGTGTGTTTTTTGTTGAGGCGATAAACATACTTAATATAAAAAATATTTTTAATTACAGTTATAATTTCGATTATTCTGTCAAAAGCGATGTTGAAAGTTTTTTCGGAAGGAGGACAATCGTTTTCGGTACTCAAATTAATTTATAGAAATTGCGAAATAGTTATTCTACTAATAAACTGAGGATATTTAGAAAATATATAGAGAATATTTTGCAATTTATTTTTGTTTTTTGATTTCAATTGATTCTCCGATTTTCCGCAGGTAAGTTTGTGCAACGATTTTTTGTGATTATTTCACCGTCATCTTTTTAGGAGGCAGCAATGGAAAAGAAAAATTTTAAACCTGAGTCTTTGATGATGTCCTACGGTTACAAACCTGAGTTATCCGAAGGTGCCATTAAATGTCCTATATTTCAAACATCCACATTCGTATTTAAAAGTGCCGAAGATGGCAAAGCATTTTTTGAAGTAGCATACGGGCTGAGAGAAAAAAAACCTGCTGAAGAACTTGGACTTATCTACAGTCGCTTAAATAATCCCGATCTTGAAATATTAGAGGACCGGCTTACTTTGTGGGACGGAGCCGAGAGTTGCGCGGTATTTGAAAGCGGCTTGGCTGCGATTACAACAACACTATTTGAATTCCTAAAACCCGGTGACTTATTACTCCACAGTGAACCGGTATACGGCGGTACCGATCATTTTATTAACCATGTTTTAACAAAATTCGGCATCGACCATGAACATTTTTCAGCTCACGAATCATTTGATCAGATACTCCTTCGGTTAAAAAAAACAGGTAAAGATAAAAATCTTGCTATGATTTACATTGAAACGCCTGCCAACCCAACTAATGCATTAATTGATATTGAAGCGTGCCGGAGAGTCGCGGACAACTATTCAAACGATGATAAAAAAGTTGTGGTAGCGGTTGACAATACCTATATGGGCCCACTGTGGCAGCATCCGTTAAAGTACGGCGCCGATTTAGTCCTTTATTCCGCCACAAAATATATTGGCGGACACAGCGACGTGATTGCAGGCGCGTGTTTAGGATCGAAAGAAATGATAACAAGAATAAAAACTCTCAGGACTTTTCTTGGAAACATGGCGGGTCCATGGACAGGCTGGCTGTTGATGAGAAGCCTCGAAACTTTAAAAGTGAGGATGGAAGCACAATCGAACAATGCAGTAAAAGTTGCATCCTTCTTAAATGAACATCCGAAAGTTGAAAAAGTTTATTATCCGGGGCTTCTAAAAAAAGGCGATAAACAGTATGAAATTTTTATCCGGCAGTGTTTATCCGCCGGTTCAATGTTATCATTTGATGTAAAGGGAGGTGAAAAGGAAGCGTTTAAATTTTTAAACAGTTTAAAACTTATAAAACTTGCTGTAAGCCTCGGCAGCACTGAATCGCTTGCCGAACATCCGGCAACAATGACGCATATTGATGTATCCCCCGAAAGCCGGCAGATTATGGCGATAACGGATAAGCTTGTACGCCTATCTGTTGGAGTTGAAAACCCCGATGATTTAATATGGGATATCGGTCAGGCGCTCGAACAAGTTTAACCCCTCCCTCTTTTTTTTGGTGATTTGAGGTCTGTCACTTCTGCAGACCTCCTTATTCCAATCTCGCTTTCTTTTTTTTATATTACAACTCAATTTAACGAGAGCATATGAAACGTTTTTCCAGTTTATTAATATTCTTATTTTTCATTCCGATTTCTGTTTACGCTCAACAGAATGCAAAAATTCAGCGGCTTGATGATTATTTTTCCTCTGCCATTGAAAAATTTGAAATTCCCGGTGCAGCCATTGGAATAATAGAAAATGATTCTGTGATTTTTGCAAAAGGTTATGGAAATAATATTACTCCAAACACTGTCTTTGCTATAGCTTCTATGTCAAAGGCATTTACAGCCGCAAGCATCGGGATGCTCGTTGATGAAAAAAAAATAAACTGGGATGATAAGGTTCAAAAATATCTTACCGATTTTACACTCAGTGATCCTTATGTATCGAGCCAGTTAAATATTTCCGATATTCTTTCGCATCGCTCAGGGTTACGAACATTTGACGGCGACCTTCTTTGGTACGGTTCTGATTATCCCCGCAGTGAAGTTATTAAAAGGATTAGAAAACTTCCTTTGAGAAATCAATTTCGTTCTGATTACGGGTACCAAAATATTATGTTTATTACCGCAGGTGAAGTGCTAGAGAAAATAACCGGAACAACATGGGATAATTTCGTACACGAAAGAATATTTAAAAAACTCGGCATGAATAGCAGTTCAACAAGTATAAATGAGCTTACCAGTGGAATGGATGTAGCAATCCCTCATGTTGACGGAAAGCCGATTAAGCAGATTAATTATGATAACAGTGGTCCCGCTGCGTCCATAAATTCATCGGTTAATGATTTATTAAAATGGGCTCGTTTGTGGTTAAACAATGGCAAATGGAATGGCGAACAAATTTTTAGCGAAAACGTCATCAATGAAATATTTTCTCCCCATATTATGATGCCGATTAAACCTGCTAATAAATATGGGATAAATTTTCAGGGGTATGGTTTCGGATGGTTTATGTTGGATTATTCAGGTTACAAAGTTTTGCATCACGGCGGTGGACTCCCCGGCATCCACACAAAAATTGTGCTAGTACCCGCTGCAAATCTGGGATTTGTAATATTAACAAATCAAATTAACGGCGCAATTGATGCATTTATGTACAAAATTCTTGATGCGTTTTTGAACACCAAAGATGTTGATTATGCAAGTCAGACTTACGAAGCATATCAGAAGTACTACACAATGTTAGATACTCAGAAAAAAATGCTCGAAGAAAACAGAGTTAAAGGTACCTCACCTTCTCTTCCGATTGATAAATACTCAGGAAGTTACCTGGATGATTATTATGGGAAGGCTGAAATAATTTTAGAGAATAATAATCTTACTCTTTCTTTACTCCCAACAAAAGCTCTTTTTACCGGTGTACTAACTCATTGGCATTACAATACTTTTAAAATAGAGTTTGCAGATCCATATTTGCCCTACGGTCTAATTAATTTTGAACTAAATACAAACGGAGAGTTAACCGGTTTTACCATTGATCTGCCCAATCCTGATTTTCATTTCGATAATCTGCATTTCAAAAAATTGTAATTTTATTTTCCGGGTGAACGCAATTTTTGCGTTCGCTGCATTATAAAATCAGATGGATCATTAACCCAACATTATATTTAAACTCGCCGCAGCCTTTGCACCAGATGTGTTTAAAAGCGAAGCCTCAGTAAACACTTAGTCGGTCTTGGATTTGAGTTTTTCATCGTTTAATTTTTCGCTGTTAGTTTTATTGATTAAAGGAGAATAAATGAAAACCGTAAAAATACTTATTCAGATATTTATACTTTTTTTTCTTATCAGTCCATTATTACCGGCACAGGGAAATTACCGTAAAGAAATTGTAATACCAGATTTCCCCGGCTATATTACATTAAAATGCGATTTTCACATGCATACTGTTTTTTCTGATGGTAATGTATGGCCAACCGTAAGAGTTGAGGAGGCATGGCGAGATGGATTGGATGCCATAGCCTTAACAGACCACATTGAATATCAGCCACACTCGAAAGATATTCCGACTAATTTTAACAGACCGTATGAAATAGCAAAACCACTTGGAGATAAACTTGGGTTGATAGTTATTAAGGGCTCAGAAGTAACACGCAAAATGCCTCCCGGTCATTTGAATGCAATATTCCTTAAAGATGCGGATGCTCTGAAAACTGATAATTGGAAGGATGCTTTAAAAGCAGCAAAGGAACAGGGCGCATTTATTTTTTGGAATCACCCGAACTGGAGGGGACAACAAAAAGATGGTATAGCACGCTGGTACGATGAACATACCTATCTTCTAGAAAACGGTTTGATAAATGGAATTGAGGTGTTAAACGGTTATACATATTCTCCGGAAGCTCAAGATTGGGGTTTGGAGTATAACCTAACATTTATGGGTGATACGGATGTTCACGACCCGATAAGTATGGAATACAATTATGCCGAAAATGAGCGCAGACCGATGACATTGGTATTTGCAAAAGGAAAATCGGATGAGGCAATTAAAGAAGCATTGTTTGCAGGAAGAACCGTTGTTCTCTACAATGATACTCTGATCGGTAAAAATGAATATTTACTTCCGCTGTTTGATGCATCTTTGAAGTATAACTTGAACGAAATTACTTTAAAGAAAAAGGACTCGTTTAATCTTCAAATTACAAACCATGCCGGTATACCTTTTGTTTTATCTTCTACTGACAACACCGAAGGAATAAGTTACACAAAAGAGGTTACACTCGTCCCCGGGTCAACGACAATTATTAAAATATCGACTTATAACGAAACCGAAGCAGGCAGCTATAGTTTACAATATCAAATAAAAAATTTATGGACAACTAAAAACACTCATCCCAAAGTCACATTGCCAATAATGATTAAAGTAGAATAGAAAAAATAATTGACAAGTTTTTTAAATTTTATTTGGTTCATATTAGCAATTATTACTATTTTTGTTTTATATTTTTAAGGGGAAATGAGCTATAAGATTTGAACAAGCTGCTACAGCAATAAATTAAATTTCCGCACTTACAAATCTTTAAAAGTAAGAGACAAGTAAAATACATAAACAGAATAATAATTTAGTAAATTAGTTTAATGGGATGTGTATGATAAAAATTTACGGGTTTGCACTTTTAGCTATTTCGAATACTGCTTTTGGAATTTTTCTTTCCAACAGCCCGAGTGAAAACATGAGTTTTCTCGGAACACTTTTTTTATACGGAAATATTTTTTTTGCACTGGTGGCAGCCTATATGCTTTATAAATTAAAAACAAAAGGGTTATTAAAAAATGGTGAGATAACTAAAGATAAAAATCAAAAATAATTTTTAATTATTTTAATCATATTCCACCAGTTGTTTATATGTTTTTCTTTTCCACTATTGACAGCATTGATATAATTAGAATTTGCATCTAAAATTTTGGGGTTGATTTAATTTTGCTTTTAATGACAGTTTTAATTACATACTTTCAAAATGTTATTTGAGATATATCATTTTTTTTACCGACTTCAATGTTCCAGTTTTAAGCGAATAGAAAAACACACCGCTGGATGCAATATTAAAGTTATTGGTAGAAAATCCAACTTTGTAATTACCTGCTTGTTTGAATTCATCAACTAATTCTGCAATTTCATTTCCCAAAACATCATAAACCTTTAAAGAAATATGTGAAGCCAGCGGGACATCATACGAAATAGTAGTAGATGGATTAAAAGGGTTGGGATAATTTTGAGAAAGATTAAATTTTCCAGGGATCTTTTCATTTTCTGTAATGCCAGTTATATTGAGATTTACATAATCAATTAAAGCGGATTGATATATTTCTTTGCTCCCCGTATTTTGAACAAAGACAATTACTTTCAGTTTTTCCGGGTTCCACAATGGATCGAGCAATATTTGTTTTGTAACCGTTTTTGTTTCACCGGGCAATATTGAAAATGATTCTCCTGTTGGAGAAGTAATCATTTTACGCATTGTATGCTTATGATCAGTAATTCCATTGCGTCCGGCGTATATTACATCCTCAACAATAATAAAATGAATAACGAGATTACTATCAGCCACTGCCCCGGTACTTGTAACCTGAGACGCAACTTCAATTTCGCTCCCGTTTTTTATTCCGCTTAAAGTAATATCATAATTGCTTTGTTCGGCTGCCATGGCATTTAACGTATTTGCCCATGAAGAGTAAATGTTTTGCTGTTGGATTCCATTAAAAAAAACAACCGGTGTAAAAATAAAAGGGCCGTAATGATTATTTCTGCCCGCAGGGTCGTTTGTATTTACAAGATTAAGCTGGTCATCCGGGTAGGGGAATGCCATGTGATAATATATATAATTTATTTTATCGCTATTTGTAACGAGATAATTATTTATTGCAGTATGGGCATTTGGACAAATATCGCAGTGCGAATTTGTAAATACTTCAACCAATACCTTTTTGCCACCGGCATTAGCGAAAACCGAAACAAAAATTACTAAAGCCACAATCAAATTTTTTTTCATACCTGCCTCAAATTAAACACAACTTTTATTCATAAACTCATTTCATAAACTCATTTCATAAATAAGATAATTTGCATAACATTTTATCACGAAATTATAACAAAAGAATATGGGAAATAGTTTCTTAAACAAGAAGTGGAAAATTTTAATATAGATTGATGGTTTTTAAGTTAGCTAATTAATTTTTACTCAACAGGTCATCATATAACTTACGAAACTGTTTTACGTCTTCCCATGCAGGTCGTTTCCAGTTAGGATTGCGAAGCAGCGCCGCCGGATGATAGGTAACCATTACCTGAGCACCTTCAAACTGATAGACTTTACCACGCAAATTACCCAAACTGTCTTTTAAATTCAGCAATCCTTTCACCGCTGTTAGTCCAAGACACAAAATTACTTTTGGTTTTATAAATTCAACTTGTTTGGTCAGATATGGTAAACACGTTGCCATCTCATCCGGAAAAGGTGTACGGTTTCCGGGAGGTCGGCATTTGACAACATTTGCAATATAAATTTCTTCCCGTGTAAAATTTATTGCCTTCAGAATATCGGTTAATAAATGGCCTGCTCTACCTACGAAAGGTTCTCCCTGTTTATCCTCATCAGCTCCGGGTCCCTCCCCTATCACCAATACATCCGCATCCGGATTACCGACACCGAAAACAAATTTATTTCGCCCGGCTGCGAGCCCGCATTTTGTACAATTACAAATCATTTCATTTAATTCATCAAGTGAAGATGAGTTTTCCCATTCTTCTTTTATACGGTTTGCGGGTTGAGAGATTAAGAGCTTTTTGTTCAGATCAATCGTAGGTTCTTTCACTTTATTCGGTTGTGCTCTCTTTGGTTCGATTTTAATTCTCCTATTTAATTCAACCGGTTCAAGTAATTCATCTCCAAAAATTTCTTTTTGGTCTTTTAACGCTTCAGCTATTTGTTTATGCAGTTCTGTTTTCACTAATGCGCCGATTCAATTTTTAAAACTTCGGATAAAATTTTATTAGCCGCCTGAAATTTGGAGAGCAAAGAGTACTCGGTTTCCCTCCCGCTGCGATGAAGAACGGTAATTTTGTTCGTGTCAAATTCAAAACCGCTTTTTTCGTCTTTTAACGAATTAAGAACTATCATATCCAGATTTTTTTGCTCAAGTTTTTTCTTTGCGTTTATTTTTTCATTGTCAGTTTCCAGCGCAAACCCGATAAATAGTTTTTCTCTTCTTTCGAGCAATGAAAGTATATCATCATTTTTACTTAATTCAAGCGAGGAAAGATTATCTTCTTTTTTTATTTTTTTATCCGACGGGGACGCCGCGCGGTAATCGGCTACCGCAGCCGACATAATTAAAATGTCATTTAAATCCAGGTGCTGCTCCACGGCATACTTCATTTCTGCGGCAGAGCGAACCCTTACAACTTTAATCTCCGGGTAAGATTCTTCGCCTGACGGGCCTGTAATTAGTGTGACATCAGCTCCGCGCAGTCTTGCTGCTTTTGCAATGCTATAACCCATTTTGCCGGACGACCGATTACCGATAAATCTAACCGGGTCAATATCCTCATAAGTTGGACCTGCTGTAACAAGTATTTTTTTCTTTTCGAAATCCTGTTTATAACCTGATAAAACAAGTTCGGCAGAATCAATTATTTTTTTTATATCTGCAAGCCGTCCTTCGCCTGTTAACCCGCTGGCAAGTTCACCTTCTTCTGCGTTAACAATATAAAAACCGAGCGATTTTAATTTAGATAAATTTTCTACCGTGAGTGGATTGGTGTACATATCAACATCGGCAGCAGGAGCTATTATTACCGGGGTACGATGAGCACATACAAGAGTTGTAACAGCATTATCCGCCATTCCATGAGCAATTTTTGCGGCGGTGTTTACCGTACATGGCGCTATCAAAATTAAATCAGCCCAAAGCGCTAGGTCTATGTGCCAGGTGCTAACATCTGTACCACCTTTTTGCGATTCCGGAAATACGCTAACTACAACCTTATTTCCTGAAAGCGAAGATAAAGTAAGGGGTGTAATAAATTCTGTGGCAGACGGTGTCATCACAACTTTAACTTCTGCGCGGCGTTTTTTTAGTTCGCGCACAATGTAACAAGCTTTATATGCGGCAATACATCCTGTAATTCCGAGAATAATTTTTTTATCTTTAAAAATATCGGTAGTCATGCGGCAGGTCCGTTGTTGTGGTTTAATTTTAATACGAAAACTCTTACAAAATCTTAACCCGGAGTAAACGGGTTAAGATTTTTTGTAAGATTAAAAATATTATTTTTTATACTCGAACTCTATTTGCCCGTCGAGAAGATCATTGAGAGCTTTTATATGTGGTTTCTCGCGTGTTTCAAACTCAAGCGATACTTTTAATTGAGCAGGGTTATCAATATCTTCCGATTCATCATCGGCGCCTGCAACAGGAATGGTATTCACCATTGCGTTAAACTCAATTTTTGACTCATCATTTAATTGACGCGCTTTTTTTGAGGAAACAATAATTGCCTCATAAACGTTTGCACATTTTTTGTCAATCTCTCTCAAGTCAATTGGGGTTATTTCCATTAAATGTTACTCCTTATGTAATATATTTTTTATTAAACTTTTTGCTTCGGCAACAGCAATTTCCAATTCTTTATTGATCACAAAATAATCAAATTTATCCTTAAGACTCAACTCCATTTTTGCCCTCTCAATACGCTTCTGCAAGTCTTCAGGGGTTTCTGTTTGCCGGTTTGTTAGCCGTTCTATCAACTCTTCCTGGCTTGGAGGAAGAATATAAATTAAGTGCGCGTCGGGATAAATACTCTTTAATGACAAAGCGCCTTTTACATCAACTTCAAGAAGAACCGGTTTACCGATATTCACATTATCTTCAATAAAACTTTTAAATGTGCCGTAATAATAGTCGTAAAACTGCTCCCATTCAACAAATTCATCATCATCAATTTTTTGTTTAAACTCTTCTTCTGATATAAAAAAATATTCTTTACCATTAAATTCGTTGTTTCGTTTTTTCCTTGTTGTTGCCGATACTGAAAAAACTATTTCCGGAAATTCGGCTAAAACTCTTTTTACAATAGTGGTTTTGCCTGCGCCGCTGGGTGCCGAAACAGCAATTATTTCACCTTTACCTTCCACTATTCGATATTCTGTATTTGTTCGCGCAACTTTTCAATTTCTTCTTTTATTAAGACGGAATTATGTGTAACGGCTGTGGATATTGATTTTGATGCGATAGTGTTTGTTTCACGATTCATCTCCTGGCAAATAAAATTTAATTTTCTCCCTGGTTCCTCATCATTATCTATGCTGTCCGTAAAAAATTTAAGGTGACTGCGCAGCCTTACACATTCTTCGGTTATTTCAGATTTATCGGCAATAACAGCTAATTCCAACTCAAGGCGGTCAGAAAAATCGGTTATATCAGCAACCATAGTTTTAACACGTTCTTTTAATTTTTCAAAGTGTTCGCCAATTGCCTGCTTATAATCTTTTTGAATTTCATCAAGATGGCTCTCGATAATAGAAATTCGTTTTTTCATATCCTTTGTTAGTTCGACGCCTTCATTCTTTTTCATTTTTTTTAGCTGATCTAAGGCAAGCCCGAGCGCTTTTTTTATCAATTTGAATTCGTCTTCCGAATACTCAATATTGTTTCCTGAAGCGAACAATTCCCTATTAATTAGTAAATGCTCAAGTTTTATTTTTTCAGATAACTTTGCTGTTTTTTTTATATCCTTTAATAGTTGAACATAACTTTTCAGTTTTTCCTTATCAATCGGAACAATCTCAGCTTCACCTTCTAATTTTTTAAGTTGAATGATAACACTCAATTTTCCCCGTGTTAATTTCGTTTTTATAAACTCTCTCACTTCATATTCTTTATTTAATAGTGAAGACGGTAGTTTAAGAGAAATATCAAGATATCTGCTGTTTACGGACTTAATTTCAACTTCGGCAGAAAGATTACTGCTTGCGGCAGTTCCTTTTCCGTAGCCGGTCATACTTAAAATCATTAGAATTTACCTATAAAAAAGAACTTTAAAAATAACAATTTATACCATTGGTTCCAATTGTAAACTCAATCCCCTGCTTTTGGTTGTTTTAAGTTTTTTTGATCAAAATATTTTTTCATTTTGAAGCATTTTTTGATTCATCTCACAGGGAGAATCGAGACACATCAAAATTAATAATTAATTGCTAATTTGAAATGTAAGGTATTTTCGCATAAATACTAAAAAAATGAACCGCCGGGTAATCCCTCAATTCCCGGCGGTCAAATTAAAATGCTTCTCCTATACCAAAGTGAAACTGAAGCGCTTCCCAGAAAGGACGTTTGAATAAGAATTTTTTGCTCGATGGGTCATAAAATTTAAAACCAAAGTCTATTCTGAATGGTGCAATTGGCGAATAATACCTGAATCCTAAACCCACAGCAAGAGCAACATCTGGGAAAGTAAATTTTTTGTACCCGTTCCACGTGCTGCCAAAATCGAAAAAAGTGACTGCCCCGAAGCTTTCTAAAAATTTTTGTCTCAACTCTAATGATCCTTCAATCAAGAAAGTGCCTCCGCGCGGGGAATTAGAAAAATCGACGCCGAAAAAATCAGTTGAGTCTCTCGGACCAAGTTCACGCGCACGCCATCCTCTAACGGAATTGCTGCCACCTACAAAAAAAGTTTTGTTGGGTGGAATTAATTCAGAACCGCCGCTGTAGGTCTGGATATACCCTGTTTTTATTTTAGCAGCTAAAACTCGTGTTAAATTTCTATTCAACCCGAGATAGGAAGTCGACGATATTTGGGTTCTGTAAAAAAACCCGGTTTCCTTATTTCCGATACTCGATAAAGTACTCGCATTTTCCCCTCCTGAAGTAAACCTCGTACTTGCTTCTCCTGTTTCTAGAATAACCGAAAGATTAAATCCGTTAGATGGGTAGAAAAAATCATTTGTGTGTGAGGCGCCCAGCTCAACTCCAACAAGCGGTGTTAAACTTCGTTGTGTAAGAAATACCCCCCGTTTTTTATTTGAAGAAGCCAAACCAATATCGTTAATTGTAAATATATTTTCTTCAAGGTTAAAATATGGCTTTAGCTGATTTAAAAAAGTATAATCCGGCATTTCAAACTCAAAAGAAAGATTACCGCCGTATGTAACAGTAGTGGTAACTGTAAGAAGCAGTGATTTTATATATAGCTCGATATTTCCGAATATCGGACGATTAAAAACATACGGCTGCTCAATTTTTACAAGGAATTCCGCTGTGCCTTCAAATGTCGAATCACGCTTGTCGGGTGCTTTTAATAAATTGGATAAATTTGTGTTAAGAATATCAAGCACACTTACCTTTGCCTGAATTGTAAGTTTCCTGGCGCGGTCTAAAAAATTTTTTTGAGTATAATTGGCGCCCACACCAAGATTAAAATAGTTTTGATAATTATCAATCACGATGTCCGGCGATAATTCATTCATCAAACCTATGTTACCCTTAATTTGAAGAGGCACTTCATTTCTTGTTGTATCTTCCACAACCGGTTCTACAATTATTGAATTAAACAAACCGGTTCTCGCCAATCGGTTTTGGCTTTTTCTAATTTTAAGCTTATTATAATTTTCCCCGTAGTTGATACCTGTAATATCGGTTAACAGCTCATCCGAAACATCATCTTTGCCTTCACCGTCTTTTTCTATTACAAAATTTTCTATGGTAAATAATTTTCCCGGGGTAATGTAGATATCTATATCAATTTTATTTTTTACAGTATCAACAATGGCGTGACTGCTATCCCAGGCAGCCAGCATATACCCGTTATTCTGTAAAATATCTATCCCCCGCAGAATTCTCTTAATTACATCATTCTCAAAAAACCTCTCTGTTGAGTCGAAACTGACTTCGTTAAAAAAATCGTAGTTGGCACGCCAATGAATTTGCGAAAGTCCTATAAAATTTATTTTTCCGTAACGCTCCGGTTTTCCTTCATTAATTATGTAGGTTATCTGAACTGATTTATTTGATGTGTCCGTTTCTACCCCGTATGTTATTTTTGTTGAAAAATATCCACGGTCATGGTAATAATCGGTTAGTGAAATAATATCAACTGAAATAAAAGAAGAATCGAAATAGACTGGCGTACTGCCCCATGGAGTGAAGGAGTGTAAAAATTTCCACCCCCACCAGGGTGTTTCATTGCTTAGAACTACTGTCTTCAGCTCTGAAGTTGAAAAGGTTTTGTTCCCGGCAAAACTTATGGATTTTAGTTCGTAGTTATAAAAAGCCTGCGAAAATACCTGGCAAGATAACAGAAACGATATTAAAAAAATTTTCCTAACCATTGTCCAAAGCTAATTAAGATGTTCATTTCAAACAACGCCATGAGAATTTTTTTGTTAAAAACTTTCACCTATACCAAACTGGAACTCAATATTTTTCCAGAATGATCCCAAATCCCAGATAAATTTTTTATAAAGGGGATCGTAAAATTTTGTACCAAAATCTATCCTGAAAGGAGCAACAGGAGAATAATATCTAAAGCCGACACCGAGACTAATTGCAAGTTCATCATACCTAAATTTTTTATACCCGATCCAGGTGTTGCCATAATCGCCGAACAATACAGTACCGAAATCTTTTAAAAATTTTAACCGCCACTCAACTGAACCTTCGAGTAAAAATGTTCCCCCCTTATTCCCCGGTTGAGAAACTCCTTCCCTAGGGATTAACTCATTGGAACGCCAGCCTCTTACTGAATTACCCCCACCGGCAAAAAAAGTTCGGTTGTAAGGAATTCCTGCGTATGTTCCTTTATATACTTGCAGATGACCAACTTTAAATTTTGTTGCAAAAATAGATTGTTTTTTGTTGTCGAGTGAAAAGTAAAATCCACTGTTAAATAATAATTTGTAAAATAGAGCGCCGTCAAAATTGTAGCCCGCCGTCTTAGTAAAAAAATAGGGGATAGCATTAGCTTCCTCTACATTTAATGAAATGTTATAGCCATTTGACGGGAAAAAGGGATCGTCTACAGTTGTTTTTCCAAGTTCGGCACCTATTATAGAAAGTAATTTTATTGATAAGCTATCATTATTATTTTTATAAACTTCGTTACTTTGTTCAACGTTATAAAAAGTACTTAAAAAATTTATAAAAGTATATTTCGGAAGTTCGAACTCAAAAGTTAGCCTTGAACCATAAAGTGTGTTATTAATTTTTACTTGTTTATTTATGGTAACATAACTTTCCCAGGTACCGAAGATTGGTTTATTAAACAAATATGGCTGCTCTATTGTAACTCTACCATCAAGATAACCGAGTAGTGTGGTATCCCTAAATGAAAAGCGGCGTATTAGATTCGAAAAATCAGCTTTAAATATATCCTGCAAGCCGAACGAACCCGACACTGTTAACTTGCGTGCATCCCCAAAAAAGTTTTTTCTTGTATAGGAAGTTCCTAAACCTATGTTGAATGCATTTTGCTGATTGTTTACAATTAATTCCGGAGTTAGTTCATTCAGCAAACCGATGGTGCCAACTAATTTTAAAGGTATTTTATTGTTTTTTGCAAGTGTGTCAATACCCGTGATATAAATACTGCTAAATAATCCTGTCCGGAATAGACGAGATTGACTTCGCTTTATTTTTTCGAGATTATATATCTCGCCACTTTGTAAACCCGTTATCCGGCGGAGCAAGCTTTCCGAAACAAGATTTTCACCCTCGCCGCTTTTTTCAACGATAACTGAGTCGATGTAATATTTTCCGCCGGTATTATAATAAATGTCGAGCTTTGCAAAATTTAAGGTAGTATCCTGTGTAATTAGGGTACTATCGAATTTAGCATAAACAAACCCGTTATTCATCATGGTGTTCAAAGAGAGCTGGATATTTTCCCTAAGATAATCCTGGTTGTATCTATCGGAAGTATCAATTGCAAGATTTTGAACCACCGAAGAAAGTACCGTTTGGTCAAGCGAATCGATACCGTGCAGTTTGTAACTATCGTAATTCGCATCATCACCTTCAAAAACATTGTAGGTTAATGTTATTTCTTTATCTAATGTATCAATAGAAAAACTTGAGTTTACTTTGGCTTCAAAAAACCCGTGAGTTTTGTAAAATAATAAAATGGATGACATATCAATCGGAATGTTTAGCGAATCGAAATAAACCGGTTCTGCCCCAAACGAAGTAAATTTATTTATAAATTTCCAGAACCACCAGGGTGTTTCCTCGGATAAGATTGCATCCCTGAGGAGTGAGGTTGAAATATATTTGTTTCCTTCAAATTCTATGTTGGAAAGTTCGTACCGGTCTTGAGCCGACAGAGTGCCGGCTAAATTAATTACGAAGAATATTCCTATAAAAACTTTTATCATTAATTAATACTTTAAAAATCATATGCCGCAAAGTGATAAACAAAATAGAAAACTTAATTATTCAGGTCAATGTCTTTACTTAAGAGGATTAACCCGGGATAATCGCGTTTGTAATTCCCTACAAAGAAATTTTTAACGCCTGCGTCGGTAATGTTTTCCGAAATAAATAATTTAACGCCACCCCCGTCATCGCTTAAAAGATGGGCTGTGTAAATTTCTTTTTTGTTAAAATCAATTACGTATGAAAATACCTCGCCACCGCCGCTGCCCATAAAAAAACTTTTTGATGAGTAATATACAAGTTCATAATCAGTTGATGGAAATTTAATTTTATTTACCTGGCATTCTTTAAAAGAACCATCTAACAATGGTGTTTCAAATATTTTTTCGAATTTATCATTATGCTGTATAAGTAAAGAAAATTTTATCCCCCATTCATTTGTACTTTCCACCTCAATACCGGCAGCAATTTGAATTAGAGTATCTCTTACAAAATCCCCTTTATCGGTAAAAGCAGGTATAACATTTAGAACATCGGAAGCAGCCTGCTTAAGCACTTCCGGATTGCTATAATCAACTGGCTGGGGTTCATCGTTTTGTCCGCATGAAAAAAACAAAACAGAAACAAAAACTATGGCGGTGATTGATACAAATTTATTTAATGACAACTTTGGTTCCTTTCTTAACAACAGTGTAAAGTTCATCTATGCTTTCATTACTTATCGCAATAGAACCGTCGGTCCAGTTATAAACAAACGGCAAATTTTTGAAAAAATAATCTAACTTGCCCAGACCATGAATGCCGATATTTCCACCAAGAGGCGTTTCAATGGAAATACAATCCTCGTAATAATATTCAAATTTAATTTTATCAAATGTCTGCTGATTAATTATGCCTTTTCTTAATGCTTCCACTGCATCCTCCAGATTCGGATAATTAAACTTAAAAAATTTGTAATATTTGGCAGCAGTATCAATCGAGCAAATTTTATACTGCCCCACAGGGGTTGCGTTGTCACCTTTTTTCTGTTTTGCCGACTGTGTATTTCTACCAAAACTTGCGCGATATGATTTGACAAAAAGAGTATCGTCATAAAGATTTAGCGTAAAATTTTTTCTGTCTACCATTATTGAGGGCTTAAATATTTTATTCAATCCCTTCTGGCGCATCGCTTCACTCAAAGTAACTTCGCGAAGATTTAATATAATTCCGTAAACTATTACACCGGCAATAAACAAAACAATACCACCCGTAAAAAGAATAACATTCTGCAGCGTGTTCGGATTCATCATACGAAAAAACCTGAAAATGTTTACTTTTATTTCGGAAAAACTTAGATTCATTAAATTACTGGCGCAACAAAATTTATTTTAAAATTCCGCAGAATTTAATCAAAAAAATGCTAACTTTTAAGTAAATATTACCAATGGTTTTCTTTTGCTTCAACAATATAGAAAGAGTGCACCAAAATGAAGAAAACTTTTCTTTTATGTTTTTTTGCCGCATACTTAGTTTATGCTCAAACAATACCTTTTCAGTATGGGTGGCCGCGGCAGGGCAGTACCGATTTTGGATTATACAACAACTCCCCTACAATAGATGACATAGATAATGATGGAATTTATGAAATCTCGGTAATGGAGAGTATTGTTACGAGCGGCAGCGGACCGATGCTTAGCTGCTTTAATCGTAACGGTTCATTTCAACCAGGATTTCCTGCATATATTTCATTCGGAACATTACAAAGCAGCGGTTCGACTGAGATTTCGGCAATGGGTGATGTTGACGGCGATGGTAAAATGGAAATTGTTTTCGGAGATGAGAATGGACGAATTTTTGCTTTCGGTTCCAACGGACAGCAAATTGCCGGAAGCCCGTTTAATGTTGGCGGAACAAAAGAAACTACAACCCCTGCACTTGTAGATTTGAATAAAGATTCTGTTTTAGAAATAATAATTACTTCCTATGAAAGAGACTCGCCAGGCGATAACGGGCAACTTCATGTCTTATCGTATAAAAACGATCATTTTGAAGAACTGCCGAACTTCCCTATTGATTTCGGACCTGGTTCCGAAAGTTCGCCGGTTGTTGGTGATTTGGACGGCGATGATGTGTTTGAAATTATTTTTATTTCGGGAGGCAATTCGGCGCAGAATATTTATTCAAAAATTCATGCTGTTGAAATTGACGGCACTTATTTAAAAGGTTTTCCTTTAAACATAGCAAAGTCATCGCTCGGTTCAACTCCTTCTTTATACGATTTAAATAATAACGGCTATCTTGAAATTATTTTACGCGCAATGCCCGAGACTCCGAACATAAACGGAATTTACGCGTTTGATTATCAGGCAAATCTGCTGCCCCAATTTCCGTTGCCTATAGAAAGCGGGCACCCGAACGCAAATGTTGCAATTGCCGATATGGACGGAGATAGCATACCTGAAATTGCTTTTGGAAATGTAATGGCAGTTGATAGCGCCAAAGTGTGGGTGTGGGATTTAAAAGGAAACTTGTTAAAAAACTTTCCTCAAAAAGTTTATGCTACCTGGGTTGACGGCTCGGTTGCACTGGGTGATGTGAGCGGTGATGGTCTGCCGGATGTTGTTGCCCCCACAAACGATGGACTTATCTACGCATTCGATAAAGACGGCGTATTAGTAACCGGTTTTCCTTTAGAAGCGGAAAATGTTTACGTGGTTAAAGGGTTTAATACTTCACCAACAGTAATTGACATTGACGGTGACGGCGATACGGAAATTTTTGCGGCTTCATTGAATAAACGGGTTTACGGTTGGGATACTCAAGGTATTGCAAATGATAATGTGTGGTCGACCTTTAAGGGAAACGCACAGCGAACCGGTGGACAGTTGATTGGCTATAGAGAGCCGACCGATGTTAAGCATGATGTTGTGCAGCCGGATCACTTTTCGCTGTTACAAAATTATCCTAATCCTTTTAATCCTTCTACAACCATTGAGTTTAGCTTAGATAAAGCTGACTTCGTATCATTAAAGGTATTTGATTCAATCGGCAGAGAAATTGAAACCCTTGTTAATTCTGTCGAGCAGTCTGGCAAGCACAAAATTATTTTTAATGCTTCAGGTTTAACAAGCGGAATATATTTTTATACCTTAATCAGCGGCAATTTTAAAGCAACAAGTAAAATGATACTTTTAAGATGAGTGATAAAAATTTCCAAAACCAGCGCTGCAATTTTTAGATTGTCGATTTCGTGAATATTTTAATTTCTCTGTAATGCACAAATCATTAAAATTTATATTTTGTATATTAATTGCCGCAACCTCGTTTGGGCAAATACGAATAAAAGCTGTAGGGGATATTATGCTCGGCTCTAAAACGCCAAAAACAATTATTCCGCCGGACAGCGGAAATATTTTTGCGGCAAGTATCGGAAGTTATTTATCAAATGCCGATATAGTCTTCGGCAACCTGGAAGGAGCATTAATTACAGGTGAGATGCACCCGGTAAAGTGCAGCGATACATCGCGAGCAGCAGGCAGATGTTATGAATTCGGTATGCCTGCTTATAACGCGCAGGCATTGGTAAAAATGGGTTTTTCGGTATTAAATTTAGATAATAATCACTCTGAAGATTATGGGTACGATGCGTATTCATTTACGCAAAAGCGATTATCTGAATTAAAGATTACCCCGCTTCCCAAAAAAGAAATAAAAATCATAAAATATAAAAATAAATCTATCGCGTTTATTCCATTCGGTTATTCGGGCAATTCATTCGACATCAGCAACCTTGAAGAAGCTAAAACAATAGTAAAACAAGCCGCACAAAAGGCTGATATTGTTGTTGTGTCGTTTCATGGCGGCGCCGAAGGAAAAACCGCGCTGCATATTTTAAGGACGAATGAAAAATTCCTCGGAGAAGATAGAGGAAATGTTTATGAGTTTGCTCACTCGGTTATTGATGCCGGCGCTGATTTGGTACTTGGACATGGACCTCATGTTTTACGTGCGACTGAATCTTATAAAGATAAATTAATTGCGTATTCACTCGGCAATTTTTTAACTTATGGAAATGTAAGTATAAGCGGAGTAAGCGGGATGAGCTGCATACTCGATATTTATATTGATGAAGCATCGGGTGATTTTTTAAGAGGAAAAATTATACCTGTTATTCAAACCCCGCCGGGGGTTCCGGGTTATGATGAAACTAATAACGGAATACGAATAATAAAAGAACTAACATCAAAAGATTTCCCGGGTGTTGATTTAATTATTCTGGATAGTGGATTTATTGTGCCAAACACTCCGTTACACCCCGTTTACCGTTCATTCGATATTTATAATACCCTTATCATTCATTCCGAAAATAATGTTTTAGAAATATTAACCGCTCCGATTCTTAAGCCAGAAATAAATATTGAGGAATAAAAAAATCCGGTATAAACCGGATTCTAATAAAAATTAATTTCTGGAAACTTTACACTTCCATTATTTCTTTTTCTTTGTGTTTTAGTATTTCGTCAACAATTTGAACATGTTCATCGGTAAGTTTTTGTACAATATCTTCCGCATCTTTTAATTGATCTTCCGATATTTTTTTATCTTTTTCTTCTCTCTTTAAATGATCGTTAGCATCTCTTCTTATGTTACGAACAGCAACTTTGGTTTCTTCGCCAAAACGTTTTGTAAGTTTTACAAACTCTTTGCGTCTTTCTTCGTTCAACGGAGGTATAGGTATTTTGATATTTGTACCATCACTCATGGGGTTATAACCAAGATTAGCTTCCATTATAGCTTTGTCTATAGCTTGAACCATCGTTTTATCCCATGGAGTAATTGAAAGCGTATGCACATCTAATACCGAAACATTTGCAACCTGGTTTATGGGCATGTGCGAGCCATAATAGTCAACTTTTACGCCGTCGAGTAGAGCGGTGGTAGCCTTACCGGTCCTTACCTTTGCCAATTCGCTTCTTAGAGCCTCTATCGATTTATCCATTCTCGATTTTGCGTCTTTTATTATATCTTCCATAAAGTCCTCATTGTTTTGTTAAAAAAGCGAAGAATCAACAAAAAAAAATTAAGGGACAAAAGTTAAATTATCAAGCATAATAAAATAATTATTTGTTTGATATTACTGTGCCTACGTTTTCACCCTGAACCAATCGAAGCAGGTTGCCCGGTTCGTTCATATTAAAAACAACCATCGGCAGGCTATTTTCCTGGCAAAGACTCACAGCAGTCATGTCCATTACTTTTAAATTATTTTTTAGGATATCCAAATAAGTAATATTTTCAAATCGTAATGCCTTAGGATTTTTTTCGGGGTCGGAGTCGTAAACGCCGTCTACTCTTGTTCCTTTTATAATTATATCAGCCTGAATTTCAACTGCCCGAAGCGAGGCGGCTGTATCAGTACTAAAGTAAGGAAGACCGGTACCAGCGCCGAATATCACTACTCTTCCTTTTTCAAGATGACGAATGGCTCTCCTTCTTATATAAGGTTCCGCTACCTGTTCCATTGATATCGAACTCATTAGCCGAGAAAAGACGCCCTGGTGTTCAATAGCGTTTTGGAGAGCAAGTGAGTTTATCAATGTAGCAAGCATGCCCATGTTGTCACCCGTTACTCTATCAATACCCTGATCGCTTGCGCTTAAACCGCGGTAGATATTTCCACCGCCGATTACAATACCTATCTGTACGCCAAACTCGTGCGCTTTTTTTACTTCCAAAGCAAAATAGTTTAATACGTTATGATCTATACCAAAACCCTTTTGTCCCATAAGCGATTCACCGCTTAATTTAAGAAGAACTCTTTTGTATTTTAACTGGCTCATAATATTCCTTTCACAAAAGTTATTTTCGGGTTGGTTTAAATATAAAAAAAGGTCTTAATAAATATTAAGACCTTTTTACAAAAAGCTTATTGAGCTTTATTCTCGTCGCCGAGGTGATACCTTTTAAACATAACCAATTTAACATCGGCAGTATGTTTTTTGTTAAAGTCTTTTATCAAATCGCCGATTGATTTAGCATTATCTTTTATATACGCTTGTTCAAACAAACAGTTTTCCTGATAAAACTTTGTAATTTTTCCAAGGGCAATTTTTTCAAGAATTTGTTCAGGTTTACCTTCTTTGCGGGCAATTTCTTTATATATATCTATTTCTTTTTCAATCACATCGGTCGGAACTTCTTCTCTAAAAACGCAAATAGGTTTCATCGCCGCAACTTGCATTGCCGTATCTTTTCCTATTTCGTAAAGTTCATCTTTAGCATCTTTTACATTTGCAAATTCAACCAATACGCCAAGTTTGGAACCCGGATGAATATAATCAACAACAAGACCATTTTCAGCATTAACAAAAGAAAATCTAGATATTTCAGATTTTTCACCGACTTTTCCCATCACTTCGTCAAGTTTGTTTTTAACGGAAGGATTTTTTTCTAATAATTCAACAGGATTTGCCGGATTGTTTTCAAAGATAGTTTCTAAAACAAGGTTCGCAAACTGTTTAAAATCATCGCTGTTGGCAACAAAATCGGTTTCGCAGTTTACTTCAACAATAACAGCCTTTGTTTTATCATCGGATATTTTAGTTAAAACCAAACCTTCGGTTGCTGTTTTTTCTGCGCGTTTAGCTGCAACAGCAGCGCCTTTTTTACGAAGTATTTCAATTGCTTTTTGAAAATCGCCGTCAGCTTCGGTAAGGGCTTTTTTACAGTCCATCATACCAGCTCCGGTTTTTTTTCTCAGTTCATTAACTTGTGCAGCGGTAATAGCCATATTCTATTTCCTTCTCTCTTATTTTTCAGAAGATTCAGCCGGAGCTTCATCTTGCTTGGGTTCTTCTTTCTTTTCTTTTACTTCCCTATTTTCTCTGGGTTTTCTTCTGAATTCCCTTGTTTCTTTCTCTTCTTTTCTTTCTTCTTCTCTTATTTTTCTTCCTCTTTCAGCTTCGGCTGCTTCTTCAGCTTTTAGCTCTTTCGCCTTTTCAGCGCCTTCAAGTGTAGCGTCTGAAACATAATTGATGATTAGCTCAATTGTTTTTACAGCATCATCATTTGCAGGAATTACATAATCAATCGGATCGGGATCGCAATTTGTATCGACGATTGCAAATACTGGTATTCCGAGCCTTTTTGCTTCTTTTACTGCAATAGATTCTTTTTTAATATCAACAACAAACATTGCGCCGGGAAGTCTCGACATGTTTTCAATACCTTCGAGTACTTTTTTAAGTTTGTCTTTTTCCCTGGTTAGAAATAAACGTTCTTTTTTTGTAATCTTATCAAAAGTGCCGTCAGTTTCCGATTTTTCAATGTTGTGAAGTCTTTTTATGCTTTTTCTAATAGTTGAAAAGTTCGTAAGCATGCCGCCAAGCCATCTTTCGCTTACCCAGTGTGCATCACATTTTCTTGCTTCAACTTCTAAAATATTTTTAGCTTGTTTTTTGGTACCGACAAAAAGAATTTTTTTACCTTCTGCTGCAATAGCTCTTAACGCTTCCGCAGCTTTTTCGAGTTCAAATAAAGTCTTTTTTAGGTCGATGATGTGAATCCCGTTTTTTTCCATGAAGATATAAGGCTTCATTTTAGGATTCCAACGGCGGGTTAAATGCCCAAAGTGCGCACCGGATTCGATGAGCTTCATTAAATCGATTTTTCTCATTATGACTCCTGTTTAGTCTTCTACTTCCGTCATTTTTGCCTTTAATCCCTTTTTATGCGGGACACAGGAGGCAAATCAGGAAGTATGATTGATTATTATAGTTAATTAAAAAATTATCTTTTAGAGAACTGGAATCTCTTACGAGCTTTCGGTTGTCCGTATTTTTTACGCTCAACCATTCTTGGGTCTCTTGTAAGCATTCCTTCGGGTTTCAGTTTAAGTCTGTATTCAGGATTAATGTCTAACAGTGCCCTTGCAATACCAAGGCGGATAGCCTGAGCCTGACCTGTTGTACCGCCACCGCGGACATTAGCTCTAATATCGTACTGTCCTTCGTTTTCAGTCAATTTAAGAGGCGTTAAAATATCCTCTCTGCTTAGGAGCATCGGGAAGGCATGTTCAAATTCTTTTCCGTTAACGGTAATTTTACCGCTGCCACTTTTCAAAATTACTCTAGCTGTTGATGTTTTTCTTCTACCTATAAAAATTTGATCAGCCATTTATTCTCCGATAAAAAAACTTAATGATTCAGGTTTCTGAGCTTCGTGAGGGTGTGCGTCGCCGGCATAAACTTTTAATTTTTTAATAAGTTGTTTACCAAGCCTTGTTTTAGGTAACATCCCTTTCACTGCATTTTCAATGACGAATTCCGGCTTTTTAGCCATAACTTCGCCAAAACTTCTTACCTTTAAGCCGCCCGGGTAACCGGAATGATGAGCGTAAGTTTTCATTTGCTCTCTTTTGCCTGTCATTCTTACCTTAGCGGCATTAATAACAATCACAAAATCACCCGTGTCCATATTCGGTGTAAAAACAGCTTTGTTTTTACCACGTATAACACTGGCTACATGAGTGGCAAGACGCCCTAAAACCTGATCTTTTGCATCAACAATGTACCATTTCCGGTCAGCGTCTTCAGCTTTTACAAACTTTGTTAATTTCTCCTGCTTCACAATTAATTTCCTCCGAAACCAAAAAACTTTTTACTAAAGAGGCGAAAAATAATCTACTGCAGTTAGAAAGTCAAGGAATGTAGCGCTTATTGGTATGTAAAGATTTATTTTCCCACTAAAATACTGTTATTAATAAAAAAATAGCTGTTTCAGCGGTTTGCAGAAACAGCCCAAAAGCTATTTCATCTTTAAATTGTCCATTCCAGGTATTTCCATCTTATGGTAACCGGCGGGCACGCTGAATAAATCACCATTTAACGATGTTTTTTCTATCCTGGTAACATCCATTTTGCTGTTCACATTTCCTTTTTCATCTTTTTCTAATACCTGCATCGGGAAAAAACCTTTTCCTTCAAACTCTTTTTGCCATGCCGGACCGTCATTTCCACCCATTGGATTTTGAGCAAAAACGAAATTGCCTAATTCAGTAGTTACCCAGGCTTCAATATTGCTGTTTTCGTCCTTGATTATCCACTTTTCGCAGTTATAACCATTTATTTTTTTTGTTTCTCCCGTTTTTTTTATCTGCGCACCCGTTTCTTCATCATTCTTGTTATTTCCTGACATTCCATCTATCATTTTACCGTAATCAAATTCCATATACATTTTTTGAGATGGAATCACAACAAGCATTGTTTTAGTTTTACTGTCCATAATCATTGCTGCAGCTTCGCCATCCTCTACCTCTATCCTAATTTTATCCCCTTTCATAAGGTAATTCATTTCTGTTTTTTGTCCGGCTGCTTCAATGTTCATAGTTAGTTTTCCTTCAAATCCTTTTTGGGGGAAAACAAAAACAGAAGCCGAAAAAATAATTAACCACGCGAGTAATTTTTTTGTAATCATTTTGTATCCTTTTATCTAATTAAATAATTTGTTGCCAAATTTAAAAGTTTTAATCATCCCGAAAAACTCTTTCTGAAACATTAAAAAATTGTCTTTCCCCTTTACAATTAATTTAAGGCTAAAATCCTCTTCATCATCTGTACGGAAATAAAATATTTGCGAAACCTGCCCGGAGAGTTCTTCCGGCTGGTTGTAAAATGCTCTATAAAAATCAGTTTCTAATGTATCCGTAAACTTTTTCGGATTAAATAAATATTTCTCTTTTACCTCCAAAAAAACATAGGGAGGCGTATCATATTTTTTACTTGTCGACCAAAATGAAACGGCATCAAGTTTACCTTTTACATTTTGATCTATAAATGTCCACCCTGCCGGATAACGAATTCTAACATTCCTTGTCGGTTCACTGTATATTTGGTTTAATGAAGAAGTATCCGCATCGGAAGGATTGAGAGAGTAATAAACAGGCGGCGTCTCAACTTGTTTTTGCTTCTCTTCAACAGATTCCGTCTCCTTATCTTCTTCTTGTTTTTCGGGGACAAGTTGATCATTGTTTTTTAGATTGTCATCTTTTGGTTCAAGTTGCTGATACTCCAGCATCACCGGGGTTGAGTGCGGACTCCGGTAAAAAAAATTCATAAATAAGCCGCCGAGCATAAAAACAAAAATATGTATAACAACAGAAAGTACAATTCCGCGGACGGGAAATTGCGAATTCTTCTTATTCTTATTTTGTACTTCTTTTTTCAAAAAAACTCTTTGTCCTTTAGGGTTCGATAGTAAATATTTTAACCCCCGCTGATATTATTAACTACTATTGATGTTAAAATATCTTTGAAGCCGAAACCAAAATTACTAATTTTGTCTTTGTTTTTTTTATATGGATGAAAATTTTTTATGAAAATATTAATAACCGGCGGTGCGGGGTTTCTCGGCATTAACTTAGTTAGGCACTTACACTCCCGCGGCAACGAAATAGTTTCACTCGACATAGTTGATTTCGATTATCCCGATATGATGGATAAAATTGAAATAATTAAAGGAGATATAAGAAATAAGGAAGTTGTAAAAAAAGCTGTCGCCGGATGCGATATGGTGGTACACACAGCAGCAGCGCTGCCGTTGTACAAAGCCGAAGATATTTTTTCAACTGACATCGACGGCACAAAAAAATTAATTAATGCTTCACATCTGGCAGGAGTAAAAAGATTTATCCATATTTCGTCGACCGCTGTTTACGGAATACCCGACCATCATCCCCTTTTTGAAAATGATAAACTTGACGGAGTTGGGCCATACGGCAAAGCAAAAATTGCTGCGGAAGAAGAGTGTATTAATTACCGCGACAAAATGTGTGTTCCGGTTCTTCGCCCTAAATCATTTATTGGTCCCGAGCGTCTCGGTGTTTTTGATCTGCTTTACGATTGGGCAAAAGACGGGAAAGGTTTTCCGATGATCGGGAGCGGGAAAAACAGATATCAGCTTTTAGACGTTGAAGATTTATGCGATGCTGTTTACCTGTGCATCACGCTTGATGAACAAAGAGTAAACGACACCTTTAACATCGGCGCTAAAGAATTTACAACGATGAAAGAAGATTACCAGGCGGTTCTCGATTATGCGGGCTTCGGGAAAAAGATTGTTGGTTTACCAGAAAAACCAATAATTGTTACGTTAAGATTTTTAGAGGCATTAAAACTATCGCCGCTTTACAAATGGGTTTACGAAACCGCCTCTAAGGATTCATTTGTCTCAATTGAAAAAGCAGAAAGCATTCTGGGCTATAAACCGAAATATTCAAATAAAGACGCACTCCTTCGAAATTTCAAGTGGTATCTTGAAAATGTTGATAAAATACAAGCAGCCAGTGGTATTTCGCATCGCGTAAGGTGGAAGCAGGGAATTTTACGCATCGCTAAATTATTCTTTTAGAAATAAAAATGAGCCAAACGCAAATAACATTCAGGAACTGGGAAAAAAGTGATTTCCGAAATGTTTATGATATTTTACAAAAATCATGGAGTAATGCATATTCTTCATTTGTTCCGAATGAGGATTTAACTTTTTATCTAAACAAAACTTATAACCTTAACAAACTTGAAGAACTTTATAACGACAAGAAGGTATTTTGTTTTGTAGCGGTAGTTGAAAGTAAGGTTGTCGGCTGGTTAAAATTATCTATCAGTGATGAAGATAATAAATTTTATCTTTCATCAATTTATGTCTTGCCGGAATTCCAAAAATTAAAAATCGGGAAAAGTATGATGGATATTGCTTTTACGACCGCAAAAGAAAAAGGGTTTTCCGAAATTTGGATCGGCGTAATGGATAAGAACATCAACGCACTTGAATGGTACAAAAAAATTGGATTCAAGTTTGTTGAGAGTCTCCCGTTTACAATGGGAAAAACTACAATAAATCACCTGATTGGGGTGAAGGAAATTTTCTATTAATTTTTTGGATAAATTAATTTATCTTTGCGCTATTAAAACTAACGAGGAAAATAATGAATAAAAAAAGTGATTATTTAAAGGAAACGATAAAACATATTGACATTAAGGAGCATAATGTTGTTCCGCTTGTCAACGCTATGGGTGATATGGCTTTTTCCGCACGTACTCTAAATCGTGCCGCCAATATTTATGATATGATGCTGAAGGATGATAAATGCGGCGTTATTTTAACTCTTGCCGGCAGCCTTTTTAGTGCCGGTTTAAAAAAAGTGGTTTACGATCTTGTAATGAACAACATGGTTGATGCAATTGTATCTACCGGCGCAGTTATCGTCGACCAGGATTTTTTTGAAGCTCTCGGTTACAAACACTACAAAGGCACCCAATTTGTAGATGACAACGAAATGCGCGATTTAATGATTGACAGAATTTATGATACTTTTATTGATGAAGAAGAATTGCGTATTTGCGATGACACAATGGCAGAAATTGCCGAATCGCTTGAACATCGTCCTTATTCTTCACGCGAGTTTATCTGGGAAATGGGTAAATATCTTGAAAATAACGGCGGACCAAAAGTTGAAGATTCCGTTGTTTGGGCATGTTATAAAAAGAATGTACCCATTTTTGTTCCTGCTTTTTCCGACTGCTCCGCAGGATTCGGTTTTGTAATTCATCAAACAAAAAACCCGGACAGCCATGTTTCCATCGATTCTGCAAAGGACTTTTTAGAATTAACAAAAATTAAAATTGCTTCAAAAGAAACCGGCATATTTATGATTGGCGGCGGTGTGCCAAAAAACTTTACACAAGATATTGTTGTTGCCGCCGATATTCTTGAGGAAGATGCATCTATGCACAAGTATGCAATACAGGTTACTGTAGCAGATGAGCGTGACGGTGCGCTTTCGGGCTCAACGCTAAAAGAAGCAAGTTCCTGGGGAAAAGTTGAAACCACTTACGAACAGATGGTTTATGCCGAGGCTACAATTGCAATGCCCCTAATTGCGGGTTACGCATACCATAAAGGCGCATGGAAAACCAGAACAGCAAAAGAATTTCAAAAACTCTTTACCCCCGTTAAATCCAAAGCATAGTCTAACGTTTTTTAGAACTGTTCTGTTTTTCAATAAAAAGTTTACCCTTAAAAAGGTAAACTTTTTTTTTGAGAACAAAGTAATAATTCTGTTCAAATGTTTTTTGTGCATATTATAAAAATTCATTTAATGCTCCTTGGCATACTTGAGCTTTTTACTGTTTTTATAATATTCTCACCGGCATTTTGGAAAGGATAATTTGCACTATCCAAAATTAGTTAAGCAAAGGAAGCGTAAATAAACTTATCTAATCGATTACTAACTGCACAATAACCATTGATAAAGCCCCTATAAGATTATTAAGCCTGGCTATTTCTTTTTCACACTATTTCGTTTGGCACAGAAAAAGTTCAAAAAAAAAGTTATATTAGCGCCTCATTTTGGAAATTAAGGATGACCGGAAAAGAGTTACTAAAAAAATATAAAGATCGCAACAATTTTTTTAATCGAGATTTAAGCTGGGTTGAGTTTAACCGCCGAGTTTTAGATGAAGCCTTAAACCCCGACATGCCTCTTTTAGAGAAAGTAAAGTTTCTATCGATATTTCATTCGAACCTGGATGAATTTTATATGATTCGTGTTTCCGGTTTGAAGGAACAAGTTGCCGCAAATATCCTTGAACCCACTATTGACGGATTAACCCCGCGGGAGCAGCTTCAGAAAATTGAAAAAACAATTCAACCGATGCTCCAACAAACAATGGATCTTTGGACAAAAGAAATTGTCCCGGCTTTGCGCGAGCACGATATTTTTGTTTACAGGTACAACGAATTAACCGACTCGGACAAAGAAAAGTTGACCGACTATTTTAAAAAAGAAATTTTTCCTGTACTAACACCGCTTGCTTTCGATCCTGGAAGACCTTTCCCTTATATTTCCAATTTAAGTCTCAGCCTCGCAATACTTGTTCGCAAACCAAACGGCGAAAATCATTTTGCCCGCGTAAAGGTTCCAAATATTCTCCCGCGGCTAATGAAAATCGATCATATTCTGGGAACAAATAAAAAAAACGGCAATGGTAATGGTAATGGTAAATTTTGTGCAAAGTACATCTGGCTCGGCGATATTATTAAAGCAAATCTTTCCCTGCTATTCCCGGGTATGGAAGTAGTTGAGGCACATCGTTTCAGAATTACAAGAGACACTGACATTGAATTGCAAGAGGATGAAGCTGATGATCTGCTGCGAGTAATTGAGGAAAATATTAGGCAAAGAAGATTTGGTCGTGTAGTCCGGCTTGAAGTTGCACGCAAAATGCCCGCTTTTATGTTAGATACATTGATGGAAAATCTTCTCATTTCAAGGGAGGATGTTCATGTACTCGATGGTCCTTTGGGGTTAAGTGATATAATGACTCTGTATGATCTTCCCTTGCATCAAATAAAAGTAAAAGCTTATTACCCGGTTATCCCTCGCCCATTTGAAGACGACGAAGATATATTTACAATAATCAAACAAAAAGATGTTCTTCTTCATCACCCTTATCATTCGTTTTCTCCGGTAATCGATTTTATAAAACAAGCTTCAAAAGACCCTGATGTTCTTGCGATAAAACAAACCCTTTACAGGGTGGGCGCAAATTCGCCAGTCATCAAATCTTTGATTGAGGCTGCCGAACGTGGTAAACAAGTTGCTGTTCTTGTAGAATTAAAAGCCAGGTTTGATGAAGAGAATAATATTTATTGGGCACGCGAACTTGAAAAAGTCGGGGTTCACGTTGTTTATGGTTTAGTCGGATTAAAAACCCACGCAAAGATGACTCTGGTTGTTCGCCGCGAGTCTGATGGAGTACAAAGGTATGTACATCTCGCAACCGGTAATTATAATGCTTCAACAGCAAAGCTATATACTGATCTTGGGTTATTTACATGCGATCAGGACATCTGCGCTGATGTTTCGGATATTTTCAATTACCTTACGGGTTATTCAAAACAAACATCTTTCCGTAAGCTGATTGTGGCGCCTATTGATATGCGCGAATCTTTTTTAAACAAGATTATGCGCGAAATTGAAAACAAGACTTCCGGTTTGGACGCACACATTATAATAAAAATAAATTCGCTTGTCGATCCGACTTTAATTTCCGCTCTGTACGAAGCTTCAAATAGCGGTGTAAAAATTGAACTTATAGTTAGAGGCATTTGCTGCCTTGTACCGGGTTTACCCGGGTTAAGTGAAAATATTACAGTTACCAGCATCGTCGGGCGGTTTTTAGAACATAGCCGCATATTTTATTTTTATAACGGTGGAAATGAAGATATATATTTGAGCAGTGCGGATTTTATGCAGCGAAACTTAGACCGGAGGGTTGAAATTGCATTTCCTATTGAAGATGAGAAATTAAAATCTACATTAAAGAGAACTTTACTTAGGGTTACTTTGATGGATAATGTTAAAGCTCGAATTTTGCAACCCGATATGAGTTATCAATTGGTGGAAGTAAATGAGGGGGGGAAAAAAACCAATTCGCAAGAGTGGCTGATGAACCACACAATAAAGGTTTCCGGAACAATAGACAAAACAAAAATTATCAAATCATAAAATATTGTTTCCTTTTGAAGACCCTTTCTTCACTCATAAGCATGGCGATTTAAAAATTGACATTTGTAAACATAAAATCTAATCATTTACATAATCATCAAACAGACAGTATTACATTTAACATAGGATAACAATGACAGATATAACAAAAAGCGGCGTATTAAACGCATTTAAAAAAATTGACGATAAAAACTTAAACGTTAATCTCCTCACTTTAAACTCGATAAAAAAAATTGAAGTTATAGCCGATAGCGTAACTGTAGATGTTGTTTTGCCGATTCCTTCTGCAGCAGTTACAGATGAACTAAAAGATAAATTTATTGAAAGCATAAAAACTAACCTTGGTATTTCCGGAAACATTCGGGTTAACATCGACACAAAAGTAACTTCACATAAAGATGAAAAGAAAGATCAGCTTTTGCCGGGCGTTAAAAATACAATTGCGGTAGCAAGCGGTAAAGGCGGTGTGGGAAAAAGCACAGTCGCGGTTAATCTTGCAGTTGCACTTGCGCGCGATGGAGCTAAAGTCGGTTTGATTGACGCAGATATTTATGGACCAAGTATTCCATTAATGCTTGGGATAAACGAAAAACCAAAAATATATCAGCACCCAAAGTCAGCTAAAATGATACCGCTCGAAAATTATGGTATAAAATTAATGTCAATCGGTTTCCTTGTTGATGACAATAATCCGGTAATCTGGCGCGGGCCAATGGCAAGCGGGGCAGTTAAACAGTTTATGACGGATGTAGAGTGGGAAGAGTTAGATTATCTTGTATTTGATTTACCTCCCGGTACTGGTGATATTCAATTAACATTAGTGCAGACCATCCCTCTTACGGGGGTTGTAATTGTCACTACTCCTCAGGAAGTGTCTCTGGTTGATGCGAGAAAAGGTTTAAAAATGTTTAACAGGGTTAATGTTCCGGTGCTCGGCATTGTTGAAAACATGAGCTATTTTATTGCACCCGATACCGGTAAAAAGTATGATATTTTTGGCATTGGTGGTGGAAGTTCTCTTGCTAAAGAATTAGATGTTCCATTTCTTGGCGGTATTCCAATTGATTCACGCATAAGAATGGGAGGCGATAACGGAACTCCGATGGCCTTTGACAACCCTGATACGGATTATGCAAAAACAATGCAGGATATAGCCCGGCAGGTTTCAACTGAAGTTAATTTGCGCAATCTCAACGATAACAACGTGGAAATTATTCTTGGTGACGATTAATAATTCCCCCTCTATATAATCTTTTTTTTACGGTTGACGCTTGTTGACAAAACAGTGTCTGCCGTAATTATTATTTCATTCATTTCACTCTTTTATATCCCTTATTTTGCAATTTTAGTAAAACGAATTATTTTTTTTAAAATCATAAAAGTAGTGGCAATTAATTTTTGTAAACATTAACTTTCAATCGTTATGAAAGAAAAAATTATTAAAGTTCTAAATACTGTCCGCCCATTCCTTCGTGCAGACGATGGTGATGTAGAACTGGCTGAAGTAACCGAGGATGGAATTGTAAAAGTGAAGTTTCTCGGTGAATGCAGCGTTTGTCCTCTAAACAAAATGACATTAAGAGCAGGCATAGAAAGAGCTTTGATGAGAGAGGTTCCCGAAATTAGACGTGTAGAAGCGGTGGAATAATATGGCAGATTTAACGGCAAAAAAATTGGTAAGATATTTATTTTACGCTATTGGTGGAGCGGCATCAATATATCTTTTTTATATGCTTTCGGATGTTTTCTTAATAATTGCAATCTCAATCCTCCTTTCTTTTATCTTCGATCCGTTTGTAAAGATGCTCGAAAGAGAGGGCTTTACAAGATTTACAAGTACACTGCTTGTGTTTGTAGGTTTCGGATTATTAATTTTTCTTTTTTTTAATCTTATTATCCCCAAATTTATATACCAGGTAAACCAGTTAAAAGAAACGCTTCATGTCTATTCCTTGCGCGACCAGCTTGATATCTTAGATCAAAAAATTTATAGTTTACTCCCCTTCTTTAACCCCGGCGAAGTAGCGGATAAACTTGAAAAGTTTTTGTCTGAATTAATTTTAAATTCTTTCGAAAAATTTAGCGAGCTTTTAGGAAGTGTAATCTCAATCCTGGCAATTCTTGTTGTCGTCCCCTTTATTACGTTCTTCCTATTAAAGGACAGCCGCCAAATATTAAAAAGCCTAATACATATAGTGCCCAACAACTATTTTGAAATGGCTTACTGGATATTAAAAAAAGTTAGCATTCAATTAGGACGCTTTGTACGGGCATGGATATTTGACGCGTCATTTGTGGGTATTACTTGCGGGCTTGGTTTTTATTTAATAGGTATCGACAACGCTCTGCCGCTTGGTGTAATTGCCGGGTTCGGGCACCTTGTTCCTTATTTCGGTCCTGTTATCGGAGGTATTCCGGCAATAGTAATTTCAGTATTACAATTCGGTGGATTTTCACATGTCCCATTTATTATAATTTTATTAATAACTGTTTATACACTCGATAACGGTTTTTTTCAGCCTCTCGTTTTTTCGAAAAGTGTGGATATGCACCCCATAGTTATAATACTTTTAATTATTGCGGGAAGTCAGTTATTCGGATTAATTGGAATGCTGCTCGCGATTCCGACCGCTACGGTTGTAAAAACGGCGTCTAAAGAAATTTACTTTGCCTTTAAAAATTATAAGATAGCCAGGCTGTGAGTTTTATAATTCATTCATAAGTTTATCAATTACATCTACCGAATTTATACCCTCAGCCTCAGCGTTAAAGCTTGTTATAATTCTATGGCGAAGCACAGGAATCATAGCGTAACGCACATCATCAATATTAGGCGTAAATCGTCCGTGCATTACAGCCCGGGTTTTTGATGCGAGTATTAGATACTGTGATGCCCTCGGTCCCGCGCCCCAGCTTATCCAGTTTTTTATTGATTCGGGCGCTGCCCCGTTTTTGGGACGTGTTTTATTTACCGCATTAACAGCAAACTCTATAACATTTTCGGCAACAGGTACTCTTCTTACCAAATCCTGGAAAGCAATTATTTCATCCGTTCCTATCACTTTTGACAATTGAGGAATGTAACCGCTTGTTGTCGATTGAACAATTTTTACTTCCTCATCTATAGTCGGATAACCAAGCCATAGATTAAACATAAACCTGTCCAATTGCGCCTCGGGCAAAGGGTAGGTGCCTTCCTGTTCAATCGGGTTCTGTGTAGCAAGAACAAAGAAAGGCTCTTCCAGTGTGTAGGTTGTGCCCGCCGTAGTAACTTTGTGCTCCTGCATAGCTTCGAGCAAAGCAGACTGGGTTTTAGGCGGTGTTCTGTTAATTTCATCGGCAAGAATAACATTGCCGAAAATAGGGCCCGGGATAAATTTGAAATTTCTTTTTTTTGTTAGTTGATCTTCTTCAATAATTTCGGTGCCGGTAATATCACTCGGCATTAAATCGGGTGTAAATTGTATACGGCTGAATTTAAGATCAAGCACCTCCGCGAGGGTTTTTATTAAAAGCGTTTTTGCAAGCCCGGGTACTCCCACAAGCAAGCAGTGACCACGGGAAAGAAGAGAGTTTAATAGCTGATCGATTATCTCATCCTGCCCAATAATAACTTTACTTATTTCAGATTTTATTTTGCTTATCGAATCATTTAACTGTTCTACAAGCTGTACATCATCTTTTTGGTTTGCCAAATTTTTTCCGGTTCTTTTGTGTTAAAGTCTAACTTCCCAGTAAATTTTTTCTTTAAGTTCGTTTATCCACTCGGTATACTTTTGTTGCTTTTTATAATCATCAGCGAGCGATTTTATTTCGGTATAATCTTTATCCAGATCAGCTTTGTGCTGAAGAATTCGCTCTTTCAAAAAAACAAAGTGGTAACCATAACTGCCATTACCATAGTCGATGCGGCGCGGATAACTTATTTCACCAACTTTTAATTTAGATACGGCATCAAGCATATTTTTATCAAGCTGGTTTAGATAAAAATTTCCAAGCTGTCCGCCGAATACCTTTGTGTCTTCATCTTCACTGTATTTTTTTGCCATATCTGTAAAAGCAGCAATTCCTTTGATGATAGTATCTCTTACCTCACTTAAAAATTCAATTGTTTTAAGGTCAGCATCTTCGTCGGTTTTTATTTTGATGAGAATATGTCTGGTATGAATAGACTCACCCCGTTTTTCAATTAATTGAATTATATGGAACCCAACGGGCGACTCAATTACACCCGAAAGTTCGCCTTCTTTTAATGCAAATGCGGCGGCTTCAAACTCAGGATAAAACACACCTTTTTTTACAAAACCGAGATCGCCTCCGGCAGCAGAACTGCCAGGGTCTTCAGAATATTTACGCGCAAGCGATTCAAAATCGGCACCGGCTTTTAGCGAATCGAGAAGTTCCTCTGACCTTTGTTTAAACTTTAGTTTTGCCTGCTCGGAAGTTTTTGGATTCCTATAAATATGATAAATATTAACTTTCTCCGGTATTACACCAATGCTGTCTTTATAGTTATTAAAAAATTCTTCGGTTTCACGGCGGGTTGCTTCAACGGCGGCAAATTTCTTTTCGCGCAGATGCTGTATCATTAACTGTTTCCTAACCTCATCGCGCGATTCCCTTTTTATTCTGTCGATACTCATACCGTATATCTGTTCAACTCTTTCCTTTGAACCATATTGTTGCTTGAACAACTCAATCTGGTAGTCTAAACGCTGTTCAACTTCATCCTCACTTACAACTATTGAATCGAGTTCCGCCTGAGCAAGAACAAGTTTTTCTTCGACAATGGAGTTTAGAATTTTTTCTTTTAAGCCCGGTGTATTGGGGTCTACCTGGCGCTGTGCCGCAAATAAATTTGTTTGAAAATTTAACTCGCTCTGCATTATTATTTCGTTATCTACAACCGCCACTATTTTGTCAATCACTTCTTGTGCAAACAAAGAACCGGCAAGAATTATGGATAAAAACATTATTTTAAATTTCATTTATCACCTAGTATTTAACTTCAATTTCATTTTTGGAATAGAGCTCTCTGATAAACTCTTCTACATATTTTTCTTTTTTCTCCGCCATATACTCATCCGCCACCTGCTTTTTTATAACTCCAAAAGGCGGAACCGAGTTAGAGTGGTATTCTTCAAGCAGTTGTACTAGTGTATACTCACCAGGGCGGTTGCTTAGGACGATGCTTACCTCCATCGGATTAAGTTCCTGTACAACCCGCAATAACGCGGCAGGATTAAGATCATTTACACTAAGCAGTACTGCTGATTTATTTTCAATAATTGAAGAATCACCGGCGAACACATTAAATGTTTTTAACCAATCGCTTTCAACAACAGTGTTTCTAAAAAGTATTGCTTTATCCTCATCATTAAAATTAATTATATTAATTAAGTACGAATCATTTGGAAGTTTGAAATTTTCCTTTTTAGATTCAAAGTAAGATAGAAGGTCTTTTTCCTCAAATGGTATTTTTTCTTCCTCAAATTTTTTCTGAAGTAGCAGCGCGGCGGCAAGTTCTTTTTTTGCGTTATCTAACAGCCGGCTGAATTTATCATCATCTACAATTCCTTCGGATACCGCTTCCTGATATAAAAGTTCCCTGTGAACCCACTTTCTTATAAGCTCATTTGTATAAAAATTGTAACCGCGGGAGGTGTCCGTCATCTCGATTAGTTCATCTTTGCCAAGGTATGCGTCGTTAACTCGGGCAGCATAATTTGTTTGTTGTTTATTTTTGCCGCACCCGAAAAGAGTGAGTGCGGCAATTAAACCTAAGATGAAATTAATTTTCATTAAATGCTTTTGTGAGTTCATCGTAATTAATTTCCGGATTGTACCTCTTGCGAAGACTATCAATATATTCCTTCTCAAGACGTTTGCTTTCGGATTCCTGGAAAGCGCCGGAAACTTCTGCTTTTGCTTCTTCAAAAGTTTTAATTCTTGAAGCCTCTTTGGAATTTAGTTTTACTATCGACCATCCGCCCGGTGTTTGAAATGGATTCGAATAATCGCCGGGATTTTTTAAGTTGTTTGCTGTTACAGCCTGCTGTGTAGTTTTAACATCCTGCAGACCAAAGCTGCCTGCTTTTTCTTTAAAGCCAGGTCTTTCGGTATATTTAACTGCCAGTGAATCAAAGTGCTCACCATCTTTTAACAGCTGATAGTAATAATTTATCAAAGAATCTTTACGGGCAAATATTTCGCTAAAATCAACTCGGTCGCCCCAAACATAATTTGATTTTGTATCATCATAAAACTGTTTCAGTTTTACGCTGTCTATTTCAATTTTATTCCAAACTTCATCTTCTTGAAGTTTGAAAATATAAATTCCGTTTTTATAGTCATCCATTAAAGACGCAAATACACTGTCACGTTTCTCAAGGTTTAATGCTTCTTCTTCAAGAAGATCATCGGAACTAAATTTTGAAATTGCAGAACTGAGCAAATCGGTATTTATTTTTTTATTTATAAATTCGGAAGTTGCGCCCATTTTTTCGTAAAAATTTCCTGCAGTAACATTATTATTAGCATAAGAATATATAACATTATCTTTGAACAATGTGAGGTTCGGATTTTCGGCGCCAACCTTTAATGTATCGCTGTAACCAACAATCTGACTCAATGTGTTTTCATTCACTGAAAAGTTATATTTTGTTTTTAAATTTGCAATCAGCGCATCATATTCTGCCTGGTAGCGTGTTTGTTTGAAGAGTTTTTTTAGCTCTTCTTTGTCCTGATCGAATGTCGGATATTTTTCTCTGTCAGTTACTTTTATAATGTGATAACCGTAGTTTGTTCTTACTACATCTGAAACTTCGCCGATACCCAATTTAAAAGCGGCTTCGTCAAATTCTTTTACCATCATTCTTCTTTCAAAGTAACCAAGATCGCCGCTCTTTGTTTTTGAACCCGGGTCGTCGGAATACTGGGAAGCTAATTCGGCAAAATCTACTCCGTTCTTTATCTGCGCGAGTATCGAGTCTGCTTTAGCTTTAGCCACTGACGAATCTACCGGACCGTTTTCGTTTTGGAAAGCAACAAGAATATGGCTCGCTCTTATTTTCGGTGTTCTTTCTTTTTTCTCGGTAACTTTTATTATATGGGCGCCGAACTTTGTCATAACAACTTCGGGATGTACTTCGCCCACATTTGTTGCGTATGCCGCATCTTCAAATTCAAAAGGAAGCTGACCGCCGGTTATATAAAAAATATCGCCGCCGGATGGTTTAGAAAAAGTATCCTGTGAATAAAGTTTTACCATTTTAACAAAGTCAGCACCGTTTTTTATACTGTCGAGAACAGCCTGGGCAGTTTTTTTTGCGCCTTCCATACCGGTGCTGTCGGGGCGGATCATTAAGTGACTTACTCTTAGTTCCCATTTCCTTTTATTGTAAAGGTCCTCAATTCCGGGTTCAACTAAATCTTTTTCAAGTATGTATGTAACGCCGACTTTTTTCTTATAATCGAGTAGTTCATCATTAAGAGCCTGATCGGCTTGAAAACCGCGAACCTCAGCATCTCTTAGTTTCATTTTAAAATTAGTATAAAGCTCCAGAAAATTTTTCATTTTTTCCAGGCTGTCTTCCTTTGCTTTTTCGAAACTGCCGACATTCTTTGTGTAAACATTTTCGAACTCGCCCATAGTTATCTGTCTGTCCCCAAATTCGGAAAGGACTATTTTAGAATGTTCGGGCGAACATGAAGCCAGAATAAATGTAAGAAAAACAGAAATTAATACACTAAGCCTCAAAAACATAAATTTGTCTCCCAATAAATATTAATACTAATTATTTAGCTGATAATTTTACTTATTGACCCTTTGAAAATCAAGGTAAATTATAACAGAATTGAGCAATTTGTCTCTCAAACGTTACTTTAATTTATCTTAACCACTGGTCTTTTTACTTTAATAAGTTCATTTTAATAACACTCTTTTTCTCGGCGGCATTTAATTCGGCAAAATAAATACCGGCAGGCACATTGTTTCCGGGTGCAAATTTTATTTGATGCTTACCGGCTTCCATAACTTTATTTATCAATACTGTTACCTGCTCACCGAGAATATTGAACACTGATAATTTAATATGCATTTTTTCGGAAATCCGGAATGAAATATTTGTCTCAGGATTAAATGGGTTTGGATAGTTTTGGTTTAATCGAAATTCCATCGGAGTATTTGAATTAACTTCAACAGAATTTGAAAAAGTATATGAGCCATCAAAATCAATTTGTTTTAACCGGTAAAAATATTTTCCCGAATTGATGGAATGATCGACATAACTATACGATTGAGGTGTTGTTGTTGTTCCGACACCCTTAACAAAAGCAATTTTGCTCCATTCACTTTGAGAATAGGAAATTCCATCACTAACGCCCGCCGCTCTCTGGATTTCAAAACCAAGATTATTTTTTTCGGTTGCAGTTTCCCAAAATAATTCGGCACTGTTATCCTTTAAGTCTGCCGAAAATGAAACTAACTCAACCGGCAATGGCATACTTTGATATGCTGAGTATACATTAATTATTCCAAAGCCATATTCCCTATTTGGTCCTTCGCTGTTACTGGCAGTATTATACAACATGTCGCGTAATTCAATTGGTGTAAGATTCGGATTTATGCCGAGAAGAATTGCCGAGGCGCCTGCTGCAAGCGGACAGCTAAATGATGTACCGCTGCTTGTTGTGTAGCCAGTTGAACTATAGGAACTTGCTACGGTTACACCGGAACCCATCGCCATTATATCAGGTTTTATTCTTCCATCGGGTGTGTTCCCGACGGAACTAAATGAAGCTCTTGTTCCGGAAGAAGTAACCGCACCAACCGCAATTACACTATCGCCGTCAGCGGGCGCGCCGAGTGTATTGTGTGTGGCGTTATAACCTTCATTACCGGCTGAATTAAATACAGCAATACCTTTTTTAACCGCAAGATCGGCAGCAATAGTTATTGGCGCTGTATTACCATCCATGTTTTGCCACGTGTAACCAACATACGGGTAATCATATGTAAGATAACCAAGGGAAGTGGAGGTCAGATCGACACCTATACTGTCCGCCCATTCGATTGCGGCGATCCAGTTGTCTTCCTCTACCGGGGTTTCGCTGTCGGTGTTTTCTGTTTTTGCCAGAATAAAATCGGCTCCAAAAGCCGGACCGATAAGTTTTGTTTGCTTAAACCCGCCGATTGTTGAAAGTGTGTTTGTACCGTGGCTTCCGCTTCCCATATCGCTGCCGTTGCCAACGTCGGGGTCATTATTTACAAAATCCCATTTGGCAATTATATTCATGTTATAAAACGCTTCATGGGCAAGCAAACTAAACCCTGCATCAAAAACACCGATAGTGACGCCCTGAGCATTATAACCCAAATCGTGAAGGGCAGGCACATTTATTTGGTTTAGCTGTGTAAAACTGTTTCCGTAGTTGTATGTGTGCGTGCCTTCCGGTTGGGGTAATAAATCTCCAGAGTTTTTTTCATCTGTGTCCGGTATTTCGTAAGTTTTACTAAGTTTCGCAACAAGATCAATTTTTTTTACAAACTGCTGAGTGGAAATTTTATCGGCAGTTTTAGCATCGACATAACCGCTAACCGCATTAAACCAGCGCGACAGATGTTTCAACTGAAATCCGAGGTTAACCAAATCATCAACATATATTTTATTTACAGGTAAATCTGTAAAGTCAATCAAACTTTCTTTCGGAAGATATTTGCTTCTTCTTTTTAAAGATTTTTCGCTTACCACATTTAGCGGCTCTGAAAAATACTTTTCGAGTGTGTTTCCCTTATCGGTAAAATAAATCCAGACCAACTGCTTTTCGGCTCCGTCATTATTTAGTTTTGCTTTTGCCTGCGGCGAAAACTTTTCAACCGGCGCCTGCGCAAACGTTAATATTGAAAAAATAAAAAAAGAGATAAATATCTTCATCGTGTATTCCTATGTTTAAACTTACTTTGCTTTTGTTCCGTTATTCACTTTTTCATCGTATGTAAGAAGACTTAAACTTCCGTCTTCTTTTTCAACCGCTAAAATCATTCCCTGAGATTCTAATCCCATTAACTTAGCAGGTTTTAGATTGGCTACAACAACTACTTTTTTATTAACCAATTCATCCGGAGTAAAACTTTTACCTATGCCGGCAATTACCTGCCGCTGTTCAAAACCAAGATCCACTTTAAGCTTTATGAGCTTATCACTTTTTTTGACCTTCTCGGCTTCAATAATAGTAGCAGTGCGAAGTTCAAGTTTTAAAAAATCTTCAATACCTATTTGCGGCTGAAGCTCTGGTTTTTGAATACTCGCAGAAACACTGAGTTTAGCAATCTGGCTCTCAATAACTGCATCTTCAATTTTTACGAACAATATTTCAGCAGCATTTAAATGATGACCTTCGGGCAGCGAGGCATTAGCGCACTCATCCCAATTTACCGGTCTGCTGTTTAACATTTTAAATATTTTTTCGCACGCGTTTGGTATTATGGGTGAAAGCAGTTCGGCGAGCGTATAAATAATATTTAAACTTATATTTATTGTCGCGGCGCATTTTTCTTTATCGCTTTTTATAGTTTTCCACGGTTCTGAATCATTAAAATATTTATTCCCCGCACGCGCTAAATTTATAATTTCAAAAACACCGTCTTTTAATTTATACTTTTCAAAAAGTTCGGATACTTTTGATGGAAAACTTTTTAACAGTTCAAGCATTTCGTCATCAATTTCTTCCACGTTGCTGCGCTGGGGAACTTCACCGTCAAAATGTTTGTGGGCAAAAGTAAATGTCCGGTTTACGAAATTACCGAGAATATCCGCAAGCTCGCTATTATGGCGCATCTGGAATTCCTTCCAGTAAAAATCCGTGTCTCTGTTTTCCGGAAGATTCGCGGCAAGTGTATAACGCAATGAATCTGCCGGAAACTCGGCGAGGAAATCAATTACATCAATTCCCCAATTACGGCTTTTGGAAAACTTTTTTCCTTCAAAATTTAAGAACTCGTTTGCCGGAACATTTTGAGGCAGGATATATTTTTCTTTTTCTCCGTCGTTCCACGCCATCAGCATTGCCGGAAAAATAATTGTGTGAAACACTACATTGTCTTTACCAATAAAAGCTACGTACTTTGTATTTTCCCCCTGCCAGTACTCTTTCCATAAATTTTCATCCCCTCTCAGCTTCGATAATTCTTTGGTGGCAGAGATGTAACCGAGCACTGCTTCGAACCATACATATAAAACTTTACCGTTTGCATCCGGCAGCGGTACGGCAACACCCCAATCGAGATCGCGTGTGTATGCCCGGTCTCTTAACTCGTCTTTAAACCATCCTCTGCAATATTGGAGTACATTATCCTTCCACCCATATTTTCGGTCCATTTCGGCGATATATTTTTCGAGCCGCTCTTGATAATTTCCAAGTGGAAAGTACCAATGTGATGTTTCTTTTAGTACCGGGGTTTCACCGGTTATTTTGCTTTTGGGATTTTTTAATTCCGATGGATCATATAAAGCGCCGCAGTTCTCGCATTCATCGCTTCGTGCTTCTTCAAAACCGCATTTAGGGCATGTACCCTCAACATAACGATCGGGTAAAAACATTTTTACTTTTTCATCAAAAAACTGATTTGTCTTTTTTTCGTTTAATAAATTCCGATTGTAATACTCGAGGAAAAAATCTTTTGCCGTTTCGTGATGGATAGGAATACTTGTGCGGGAGTAAATATCAAAACTCATCCCGAACTGCTCAAATGCTTTTTTATTTATCTCATGGTACCGATCGATTATAACTTGAGGTTTTACTTTTTCCTTATCCGCGCTTATTGTAATCGGAACGCCATGTTCATCGCTGCCGCAAATAAAAATTATATCTCTCCCCTTCAACCGCTGGTAACGGACGTATATATCAGCAGGCAGATACGCGCCGCTTAAATGCCCGAGGTGTATCGGTCCGTTAGCATACGGCAATGCCGCAGTAACTAATATTTTTTCGTCTGGCAAATTAAATTCCCATTTATTAAAATTTTAGGTTTAAATATACTGATTTTTTATATAATGGAAGTGAGAAAAAAATGTACAAAAAAAGAATATCCAAAACGGGACCTTTAAAAAAACCAAATATTCGATTAACCTTCCCAAATATAAGCGAAAAACTTTGTTTTTAACATTTTTTTTGTTTTAATAGTGCCATTAATTATTATAACATAGGAAATTAGATGCAGAACATCGTAGTATTAGGAGCCGGAATGGTTGGCAGCGCAATTGCCTCCGACCTGGCAAAAAATTATGAAATAACAGTTGTTGACCTCGACGTAAAAAATCTTGCGGCATTAAAAACCAAACATCACTTAAATACAGTTTCGGCAGACATACGGAATGAAAAACTATTAAAAAGTATCATTAAGAGCGCTCAACTTGTTATTGGTGCAGTGCCGGGTTATATGGGTTTTAATACTCTTAAAACCATTATTGAATCTGGAAAAAACGTGGTTGATATTTCTTTTTTTGATGAAGACCCGTTTTTACTTGATGAACTTGCAAAAAAACATAATGTAACTGCAATTGTTGACTGCGGAGTTTCGCCTGGTTTAAGCAATATTATTCTTTCTTATTACTCACGTAAAATGAAGATTGAAAAATATGAATGCCTCGTTGGCGGGTTACCTTTCAAACGTACTCTTCCTTACCAGTACAAGGCGCCTTTCTCTCCAATAGATGTAATTGAAGAGTATACCCGTCCGGCGCGTATTGTGGAAGACGGTAAAATTATTACAAAACCGCCTCTTTCTGAACTTGAAGAAATTGAAATTGAACAGGTGGGCACATTAGAGGCATTTAATACTGATGGTTTGCGTACTCTCTTGAAAACTATGAGCGTGCCTAATATGAAAGAAAAAACTCTCCGCTATCCGGGGCACATAAGCTTAATAAAGCTCCTGGATGCAAGCGGATTTTTCAGCAAAGAAAATTTAGAAGTAAACTCTTCAAATGTTCGTCCGATTGATGTTACAGCAAAACTACTTTTCAAACACTGGAAGACTGCAAAAGATGAACGTGAATTTACCGTTATGAAGATAAATATTGAGGGGGAAAAGAACGGTAAACTTCAAAAATTAACTTGCTCGTTATTCGATGAATATAATCAGAAATCAGGTGTAAGTTCTATGGCAAGAACAACAGGTTATACATGCACTGCCGCGGCACGACTAATACTTGAAAATAAATTTGAGCGGAGAGGAATTTGTCCGCCCGAGTATCTGGGTGAGGAGAAAGGTAATTATTATCATATTCTTGATGCTCTGGAAACAAAGGGAATAACTTTAAAGTGGACAGAGAAATAATTCACATAAAAAAAAAGACGCGAAAAATCGCGTCTTTTTTTGAATTATTAAACAAGTTTTATATCCCGGTCTTTTCTTTTAGCAATTTTATATCTGCTTCAAGCTGTTTTATTTTTTCGGCATACTGCGGAAGATTACGAATATGCGCTTCATTTCTTAGCGCAGTTTTTAACTCTTTTGCTGGAGAACCAAAATAAGTAGCCCCCGGATCGGCGATAGATTTTGATATTCCCGACTGAGCATAGAGTGTTACTTTATCGGCAATTTCAAGATGCCCCACCACACCAACCTGCCCGGCAATAAGACAATTACGCCCTATCTTTGTACTGCCGCTTATGCCGGCTTGTGCTGCTATAGCGGTATTTTCTCCCAGAATTACATTGTGTGCAATCTGTACAAGGTTGTCTAACTTAACACCTTTTTTTATTAGCGTAGAGCCGATTGCCGCCCTGTCAATTGTAACATTGGCGCCGATCTCAACATCATCCTCGACAATAACATTACCTATTTGCGGCACTTTATACCATTCTCCTTTTTCATTCGGATGAAATCCGAAACCATCCGAGCCGATAACTGCTCCGGGGTGAATAATGCAGCGCTTCCCGACTTTGCAGTCTTCGCGGATACTTACATTCTGAAAGACAATAGTACCGTCGCCTACCTCAACATTTTCGAGCAGCACAGTATTGTGAAATATCTTTACATCATCCCCGATTTTACATCCTTCGGAAACAACAACATTTTTACCGATTGCCGTATTTTTGCCGACTACTGCGGATGGATGGATGAAGGCTGTTTCGTCTTTTCCTTCTAATGGAAATTTTGGAGCGAATAAAGAGATGACAATTTTTGTAAATGATTTATTGGGATCTTTTACTTCTATGTAAATAACATCATCACGCGTTTTATTGAAACCCGGTTTTACAAGAATTGCGGATGCTTGTGTTGTTTCAAAATATTTTTGATACGAATCAAGATAAAGAAATGTAAGCTCACCGGGTTTTGCTTCTTCTATTTTTGCAAGCCCGCTTATTTTAAGTTCACCGTTTCCGGTAACAACCCCATCAACCAATTGAGCTATTTCGGATATTTTTATTTCCATTTTTTTACTTACTCTAATTTTAGTTTATCTAAAACCTGCGCAGTAATATCATATTTTTCTTTTGCAAAAAGGAGCATTATGTCGCCGCTGCGATCAAAAACAAAATCAAAATCTTCATCTTTTGCAATTTCTTCAATTGCAGAAAAAACCCTGTTCTGCACAGGTTTCATCAACTCTTCTTGTTTTTGAAATAGCTCGCCGTTTGTGCCGAATTTTTCTTCACGGTATTTAGAAATTTTTTGTTCGAGTTGAACAAGCTGCTGTTCCATCTCCGAACGTGTCTGATCGGTCATAATGAGTTTACGTTTATCATACTCATCATATTTTTGCTTCCAATCATTTTCAAGTTTTGTAAGCTCAGTCTGCCATTCCTGAATCATTTGATCGAGCTTTTGGCGAGCGTCCTGCGCATCGGGCAGTTTATCCATAATAGCATCGGAATCAACATAACCAATGTTTAACTGACCGAAAGAAAGACCTGTAAATAAAAAAATAAACAGCAACGAATATTTTAAGTGCTTCATAGAGGTGCCCTAAATATTTATCAAAAAAAAAGTAAAATTTATCTACTTATAAATGAATCCACTGTAAAAAGGCAAAACGATTCGTTATTTATTCCCATTAACCCAGGGCTTAAACCGTGGGTTAATAACAACTTAAGGAAACCACAAACCGTTTCAGCGGTTTATGCTTCTTGAATAATCCGTTAACTAACAGATGAATTTATGACCTTTTTTGAGTGAACTCACAAATAATTTGCATACAAATATATAAACGTTTTATTTGTTTAAAAGTACAAAATGGTTCTCTCAAAAAAATATTCTTGAAAGAACCATTTAAAAATGAGAAATCAGGAACTACTTGTTTCCTCTTTTTAGCTTGTCAAGAACTTTAAAAGTTACATCAAAAGAGCTATCGGCATAAAGAAGAATGATGTCGCCGCTTTTATCAAATACAAACTGCATGTTTTCTTCTTTTGCAACATTTTCAATTGCTTTGTAAATTTTTTCTTTTACAGGATTAAAAATTTCTTCCTGCTTTGCATAAATTTCGCCCGTCTGCTGGCCAAATTTGAGTTTTCTAAAGTCAACAATGTCTTGTTCCTTTTTAATAAGCACTTGTTGAGCTGCAAGTTTTTTATCATCGGGCATATTGTTTGCCTGTTTTTGATAATCGCCAAGACCTTGCTGGTATGCCTGAGTCATGCTGTCTAACTGGTTGCTCCATTTTTGCGTCAATGCGTCAAGATCGCCTTGCGCTTTTATTGCTTCAGCAAACTGGGTTAATATTACCTGCGAATCTACATAACCGATTTTTACCGGAGTTTGTGCGGGGATGAATGTTGCAACCGCAAGAATTGCAAGTAAAGTTAATAGAGTCTTTTTCACTATCTATACCTCAAATTATTTATGTTAATTAATTATTAAAATCCTCTGCCGAACTGGAAGTGGAATAACCAGGCAGGGTCTTTTCCGTCTGTTATTTGTCTATCAAATCCATAACCGAGATCAAAACCAATCAAACCTATCGGGTTAATTAAAATTCTGGCACCGACACCAACAGCGCGTCTTAGTTCAAAAAAATCGGTTGAACTTATATCTTTAAAAACGTTTCCGGCTTCTGCAAATGCCAGGATGTACAAAGGCATTGGTTCAAGAGTAATTGCAAAACGAAGTTCGGTTGTAAACCTCGACATCACCCTGCCGCCGATTACAGTACCGTTTGCATTACGCGGTCCCACTGTTCTGTCGTCATAACCTCTTAAGGGTTCGGTTGCAATTACTAATCCATTACCACCCATATAGTAGTATTCAAATGGTTGAATCTTTGTTCCGTTAACAAGCTCACCCAAATAGCCAAGATTGGTTGTTGTATAAAGAACAATTCTATTCGAGTTAAAAAGTCTTTTATACCATTCAGCTTTAAAGCCAAGTTTGAAATAATCTACATCGCCGGGTAAAAACGGACCGCCGGTAATTTCACCATCTAAAGCTACAGAAGAACCGGTAGATGGGAATATGGGATTATCAATATTTTTTCTACTGATGGTTGCACCCACTGTAAATTGCTGGGTTTTACCTTCAGCATAAAAATTTTGTCCTTCGAGTACATTATTATACTGATAGCGGAATAAACCCTGTACATAGAAAAAATCATCAGGCCATTTTAATCTGCGTCCAACACGAACAGTTCCTCCGGATTGGCGTAAGTCGTATATATACTGTTGCCGAGTGTCGAACACTTCGAAACCAATGAGAGTCGGGGTATCGAACAACCATGGCTCTGTAAAACCAAGAGTAAATGTTCTGTAAATGCTTCCGACGCCAAACTGCCAGTTAAAGCTTAAAATTTGTCCGCCGCCAAGTGAAAATGGTTCGGCAAGAGAAAAGTTAGTTAACGTAATACCAACCGCACCGCTAAAACCGAAAGCACCGCTGTAACCAACGGAGGCATTTAAATAATCACTCGATTTTTCTTCAACATTAAATTTTACATTAACAGTACTGTCGTTTGCAAGATTGTAATCTATGCCTTTCGGTCCGTAAAGTTTTTCTACGTTAAAATATTGAAGATTTGCAAGCTGCTGAACACTTCTGAATAATAACGCTCGGTTAAAATAGTCGCCGGGAATAGAGTAGAGTTCGCGGCGTATAACTTTATCTTTTGTTTTAGTATTCCCCTCAATATCAACTCGACCAACTTTAAACTGATTCTTTTCTTCAACTCTTATTAAAATATCAATTGAGTCTTCGGCAACTTTTGTTTCGGTTGGTTTAAGATTAAAAGTTAAATATCCGTTATCTAAGTAAAGCGAATATACATCCGACTGTTTTTCGTTACCGCGCAGGTTTTGCTCAAATTTTTGGTAATCGAAAATATCACCTTTTGCAAAGTCGAGGCGTTCGGTTAAAACAACATCGGGATATATTGTATTTCCCTCCCACTCTATATTTCTTATTTTGTACTGCGGACCTTCGTAAACATTCATTTCAATACGCATATCTTTATTATCATTATAATAAACAAGTGAGTCTGAAACTATTTCGGCATCGCGGTAGCCGTTTTTGTGATAATACTCAGTAATTAATTCTTTGTCTTTTGAATATTTTTCAGGGTCAAAATGAGCGCCGCTCCAAAATTTCCACCACTTTGCTGTTTCGGTTTCAGCCATCGCTCCTATTAAATCGCCGTTAGTTATTGCTTTGTTGCCTGTAAATTCAATATCGCGTACAACAACTTTTGCATTTTCAACTATAACAACCTTTAACAAAATCCTGTCTTTTATTCTATCAATAAGGTTTGTATAACGCTGTTCGCTTGATGGATATTCTAATTCATACTCGTCGGAAAGATCTTTCTTATTTTGCCAGATGACGGTTATTCCATCTTCCGTAGTATCTGCCCGAAAAAATGAGTAAGAATTTATTTCAATCTTTGTGTTAAGATAACCTTCTTTTTCGTACAAGCCTTTAATACGAAGTTTAAGACGGTTTATTTCCTGAGGTTTTAAAATCTGTCCTCTCGTAAAACTTACTTTTTCTTCAATATCTTTTTCGCTTATATCATCGTTGCCCTGGTAAACAACTTTTTCTACCCGCGGGTATTCTACAACTTTTATAACCAGAAAAACTCCATCGGCTATCTGTTTTTCAATTTCAATTTTTATATCCGCAAAAATATTAAGAGCCCAGAGCCGCCTAATAGCGCTTAATGTCTGATCTCCCGGTACCTGGATTTCATCGTTAACTTTCAAACCAGAATTGGCGATAATTGTAGCGGCGTCTGCGGATTTACTGCCTTCGACAGATATACCCAATATTTTGTAGCTTGTTTTTGCTACTTGCGAATAAGACGCTGATGTAAAGAAAAGCACTATTAAAATAAAGAAAAGATATTTAAGCATTTTCATCGGGGAGGTTAGAAACATTCTTTAAGCCTTTTTCATTCTTTTTTATTTGTTCACTTACTTTTCCGAATCTTCTTTCTCTATGCTGAAAATCGGTTATTGCTTCATAAAGATGTTTACGGCTAAATTCTGGCCAGTTAACATCGGTTATAAAAAATTCAGAGTAAGCAATCTGCCATAGTAAAAAGTTACTTACTCTAAACTCCCCGCTGGTTCTGATTAAGAGATCAGGATCAGGGACACCTTTAGTCGTAAGAAACTGGGAAAAGTTCGCTTCGTTTATTTCATTCTCATTAATTTTGCCTTCGGAAGCGAGAGCGGCAATTTGTTTTACTGCGTTAATTAGCTCCCACCTGCCGCTATAACTTAGCGCCAGGTTGAGTGTCATTTTTTTGTTTCCGGCTGTTTTTTTTATAGTATCAAAAAGTTGTTTTTGAACTTCTTCGGGCAATGATTGAATATCGCCGATAGTTTGCATCCGGATATCATTTTCGTGTAATTCGTCTGATTCTTTTCTAAGACTGCGCAACAGAAGTCTCATTAATGTTGAAACTTCGTCCTTCGGTCGTTTCCAGTTTTCCGTAGAAAAAGTATACAGGGTTAAATACTTTACCCCAATTTGGGCGCAAGCTTTAACTATGTCTTTTACCGTTTCAACTCCGCGTTTGTGTCCGGCAACTCTAGGCAGGTTCCTTTTTTTTGCCCAGCGTCCATTGCCGTCCATAATAATGGCTATATGAACCGGGATTTCGCCCGATTCTTTTAACACCTGCTGAAGTTTACTGTCGGCATCTGATTTTTTGTTGCCCAAATTCAGTCCTAAAAATGATAAAGCGTGTAAAGTTAATTGTATGCGTTTTTAATGTCAAGGTAAGCTTTAACAGTTAAACAACTTACTATTTTAATTTTTCGCGCGTTAAATTATGGAGATGAAATGAATAATAAAAGGGAAAAACACAGTTCGGAATAAAAAGGCGCCCGGGGATGAGCGCCGATGTTTAGAGTTCGTTTAAGAGAAGAGCACTTTTTCGCTGCCGCGGTTGTGCCGCGAAGAGATAATTTCTTTTTCCTGAAGTTGAAAAATTTTTAGATTCTTTTTTACTTCATGTGGAAGTTTTTCGGTTAAAGTTCTTAAATGTTTATAATTTTCTTTCGGAATACCTATAAGAAGCATAACACGCTTATTTGTAAACTTTGTATGCCTTGTGGCTAAAAAGTTTAGTTTTGCAATCAATTGAGGGTCGTTGAGGTCATCATCTGTTAAAGTAATACCTATTGCATAGTTTTTCTTCAGCTTTGCAATAATATCAACATCAAAATTGCCCACCCTTGTAGGTTCAGGCAAATATGTGCCGTATTTTCGGCTCAACGTCATATAACCTAATTTCCAGAATTCCTCAACCAATAAATCAATACTTTTTCGTTTTCCAGATTCAAACATAATAACCTCCCGATTAATTTATATGCGGAATTATTGGAATTACGGGTGAAAATTTCATCCGTCTTAAAATTTTTATATTTGCAATTTTGAAGAATTCGAATTTTCTAATTTCGCTGCTGTTTAATATTTTTCCGTAAATAACCTTGCGTCCGCTTTCCCTCCCGATAAAATAAGGGTCGAGCACTACCTCACTTAACCCGTAAAGAAAGCTAATTTGATTTCTATTATATATTGCATTTTCAAATATTTCAGATTTCATAATCATTCTCCGAGATTAATTTAACCATCTAACCACGCCGACAACCTTGCCAACAACAGAAAATTCTTTTCTGCCGGTTACATCTATCGGCTGGTATTTATCATTTGCCGGTAATAACCGGACTTTTTTATTTTTCATTTCAAATGTTTTTACAGTTACTTCGTCTTCGAGCATGGCAACAATTGTTTCGCCATTTATTGCATCTTTCTTCGGAAGTACAACAACAAGATCGCCTTCAAAAATGCCTGCGTTAATCATGCTGTCACCTTTAACTCGCAGGGCAAAACAACTTTCAGAACGTTTCATAAATGAAGAATCGATTACGAGACTTCCATCAATATTTTCAATTGCCGTAATTGGCGAACCCGCAGCCACATGCCCTATTATCGGAATTTTTGCGAAATTGTTGATACTATCAACGATAGAGTTATCAGCTTGAGGCTGAAGTGAGATACCGCGGCTTGCATTACTCTCTACATTTAGATAACCTTTTTTCTCCAAAGCATCGAGGTGCCGTTTAACACCAAAAGTAGATGCAATATCAAACTTCCTGCCTATTTCCCTCAAAGTAGGAGGATACCCGTTTTCATCTCTAAACTGATAAATAAATCGAAGTATGTCATCTTGTCTGTCGGTCAATTGCTTTTTCATTAGGTGCTCATTTGTTCACTACAAATATAGTGCACAAATGAGCACTTGTCAAGAGTTATAATAATTTTTTTTCAGATGCGAAAAAATAATTTACAGCGAAGGTAGTGGAGATTGATGTGAATAAACTGTTTGTAGAGGATTTTAATAAATTAATCATTTATTGAGTTTATTATAAAAAGGTTGGAAACGGTTAAAACCGTTTTAAACAATTCAATATTTATTCCCATTAACCCATGGCTTAAGCCGTGGGTTAATAACAACTTAAGAAAACCACGAACCGTTTCAACGGTTTATACTTGTTGGGCAATCTGTAGCTAAAGGATGAATTTCTGACCTTTTAAGAGTGAACTCAATTTATAGATATGAAGAAGAAAAGAAGATTCGAACAGTTTGCGCAAAATAATTGCCCCGCGTTATTTAAGTTGATGAAAAAAATAACTATAAATAACGAGGGGCAAAAATTATACTTCTACGCTTTTTCTTGAAACGTGGGTTAGCCAGTTAAATTTGTCTTCTACCCTGCCATAATGAATAGAAGCGAGCGTATCGAATAATTTTTTATCGAGTTCGCCAACTCTGCCTTCATTAAATAACATTTTTGTTTCTTTGTAAACAAGCGTTCCAACCGAAGAGATGACTGCTGCGGTTCCGGTGCCGAATACACCAACCAACCTATCGTTTTTATAAGCGTCAACTACTTCATCAATGCTTATAAGTCGTTCAGTAACATTTTCACCCCAGTCCTTTAAAATATTAATTACAGAATCCCTCGTAACACCGGGGAGAATGCTGCCTGTTAATTTCGGGGTAGCTATTTCATCCTTAAAGCGGATGAAAATATTCATTGTTCCGACTTCTTCAATGTATTTCTGTTCAATGCCATCTAACCATAAAACCTGTGTAAACCCCTGCTTGCGGGCAGACTCTGCTGCGAGCAAACTTGCCGCATAGTTGGCGGGAGTTTTACAGTCGCCTAATCCTTTACGAACAGCGCGAACATATTCATCGGTAACCAATATTTTTACCGGTTTAAATCCTTCAGGATAATAAGCTCCGACCGGTGAAAGAAGAATAATAAATTTATAATTACCAGACGGACGAACGCCGAGAACGCTATCAACACCAAGAAGGAAAGGACGAATATAAAGTGCTTCTCCCTGTCTTTGTGGTATCCAATCCTGATCGATTGAAACTAATTCCTTCAGAGCTTCCATTACGAAATCCAAATCAAGTTCCGGAATACAAACTCTGCGGGCAGAGCGGTTTAAACGCTCGAGATGTTTTTGAGGACGAAAGATAACAACTTCATTATCTTCTGTTTTAAATGCTTTTAAACCTTCGAATACAGCCTGTCCGTAATGCATAACCATTGTTGCGGGATGAAATGAAAGGTTCTGAAGTGGTTTAATAGTTGGATTGTGCCATCCAAGAGTTGGAGAATAATCCATCTCAAAGATGTGGTCGGTAAACAGCAATCCAAAACCGGGGTTCTCAGGAACTACTATTTTACCGGTTCTTTCTTTTATGATATATTTTATTTGTTCCATGATGCTGCCTGTAGTTATTTTTTAGAATGAACTTTACCCATATTAACTAAATTTTACGACTTTTTAAAATAAACATGCCCGGTGGAGGGCTGTTACCGGGCATTAATAGATCCACTAAGCGGGGTAGAACTTAATGAATCCTATCATTAAAAAAAATTTGTTAATTTTTTTTATAAATTTTTCTGTCTCAGCCCAATACTTTATTTTGAGAATGTCCTGTTAAATCGTATTTTGAAATTAAGAACTTATTTTAATAGCAAGATGTCACTTAAATAAGAGTAACTAACAATTTGCACGGGTAAATTTACAAATGAAATCTTTATTTAACAAACTCGGATTAGCAATTACTTTTTCGCCCACCGGAAAAGCTTTGCTTGCTGAAGCAAAACGTCTCACAGAACTTTTTAACGCAAGATTAATGCTGATTCACGTTGGTGAAAAAAATGAGACAACTGAAAAATTACTTTCGGAATCAATTTCCAATTCAGGACTGGATGAATCATCCATCGAAATAATCCGGACAACCGGCGATCCTGCTGATACAATAATAAAAACAAGCCGGGATGCAGGTGTAGATTTGCTAATTGCCGGCGCGCTGGAAAAAGAAAATTTTATAAAATATTATATCGGGTCAGTTGCACGAAAAATTATGCGCGAAGCCGCTTCATCTGTTTTGATATTAAAATCACCGTCCGAAACCCCGAAGGGTTTTAAGCGTTTTTATGTGCTGACAGACTACTCATCCGAAAGCGAAAAAACAATTTTAACAGCATATAATTTTGCTTTGCTCGAAAAAGCTGATGATTTTGTTTTAGTGAAAGATTTTCATGTACCGGGTCTTGCTTCAACAATTCAGGGAAGCGGCTCGCTGGATGAGCTCGAAGCAGCACGCGAACAATGGGAAGCCGAGGAGGAGATAAAAATGAGGCTGCTCGTTTCTGAATTGAATCTTAGAGGGATAAAGGTTGATATACGCTGCCTTTACGGGAAGGAAGGCTGGGAAGCTGGTAATTATGCGCGAATTCATAATGCAGATATATTTGCGGTTACGCCTCCTTCAAAAAAATTGAAGTTTCTTGATAAACTGTTTCCACAAAATATGGAACATGTTATAAAAGAACTTCCAGCAAATCTCTTAATTGTTAGGTAACAAGTGAGCGCAGAATCTATAACAGTTTTTTTATTAAGTATAAGTATTATGCTTTTTTTCGCAAAGCTGCTCGGGGAGTTTTTTACTAAGATAAAGCAGCCGGCAATAATTGGTGAAATTCTCGCTGGCATCTTGCTAGGCCCGACTGTGCTCGGAATGATTTCTCCAAACATTTTTGAGTGGTTGTTTCCTAAAACTGGCGAGATAAAAACCGCTCTTGACGGAATTACAACAATTGCGGTTGTGCTGCTGCTGCTTGTTTCCGGAATTGAAGTGGATTTATCTGTCGTCGTAAAGCAAAGCAAAAAAGCAGCGGCAACAGGCTTGATGGGAATAATAATTCCTTTTGCTTTAGGTTTTGGAATTTCCTATTTCCTTCCTGGATTAATGGGTATCCAAAATGAATCCATGAAATTTACATTTGCACTTTTTATGGGAACAGCTCTATCAATCTCTGCATTACCGGTGATTGCAAAGACACTAATGGATTTGAATATTTTCAAAACCGAAATTGGCTTAATAATTATATCTGCAGCAATGTTTAATGATATAATCGGATGGTTAATATTTTCAATTATTTTAGGTTTGATTGGAGTTGGTTCTAATAATTTTTTATTTCATGAAACTTTAATTTACATTTTATTATTTGTCTCAATTACTTTATTAATCGGCAGGAAAATTATAGACAAATTAATCCCACTTGTCCAAACAAAAATGTCATACCCGGGGGGTATCATAAATTTAATATTAATACTCGGCTTTCTTGGTGCTACATTCACCGAATACATTGGCATTCATGCAATATTCGGAGCATTTATTATGGGTTTAGCTATTGGAGATTCAGTTCATTTAAAAGAAAGGACGATAGAAATTATTCATCAATTTATTACTAATATTTTTGCTCCTTTGTTTTTTGTGTCGATTGGACTAACAGTAAATTTTATTGCAAATTTTGATTTTGCTCTTGTGCTGCTTGTTCTAGTTTTAGCCTTTATCGGTAAGGTTTTGGGCTGTGGATTAGGAGCATATTGGAGTGGAGCAAATAAAAATGAAGCTTTAGTAATAGGATTCGGGATGAATTCACGCGGAACTATGGAAATAATATTGGGATTGCTTGCCTTAAGGTATGGACTAATTCAAGAAACTGTATTTGTTGCTCTTGTTATAATGGCTTTGTTTACCTCAATTGCCAGCGCACCGATGATGAGCCACTTCTTAAAACGTAAAGAAAGTTTTAGACTTCAGGATTTGCTTTCCCCATCCAATTTTATTCACTCCTCGGCTGCGGATAAAGAAACTCTTTTAAATGAACTTGCAAATTTTGCTGCGCCAAAAGTTAAAATCCCTGCAAAAGAGATACTTCACAAAGTTATGGAACGGGAAGAGCAGGGCGCAACCGGAATTGCAAATTATCTTGCCATACCCCACGCAAAAATAAAAACAAACAAGCCTTACGTCTTAACCGCAAAGATTAAAGAAGGGATAAACTTTGGCTCGGTGGACGGAATTAATTCGAGAATTGTTATTCTTCTTTTAACTCCCGAAAACAAAAACGAACTTCAACTTCAGCTGCTTGCCGAAACTGCAAAGAAGTTCAGTAACAAAGAGAAAATAGAAGAACTGATTTCAATAGATGATAAAAACATTTTTATTGAAATGTTAAAGCAGATGTAATTTAACCGCCGAATAGAAACATCCACAACACATAATCTAAAATAAGAATTAATGCAGCGGACATTACAAAAGACCGGATAGTTGCAAGCCCCACACCCTCGGCTCCGCCCTGAGTATGAAAACCGATATGACATCCAAGCAGCGAAGTTACCCCGCCAAAAAATACCGCTTTTATTAAACCGGAAATCATATCCATTACATCAAAATATCTCTTCACACTTTGAAAGAATACCGCGAACGAGACGTCAAGAAAATAGTTTGACACAATAAATGCACCAAGTATGGCGATAAAATTTGCAAACACAACAAGAACCGGCATCATGATAACAGAGGCTAAAAAACGGGGCATTGCAAGATAGCGCACAGGGTTAATTGCCATAGTCTCCAGCGCGTCAATCTGTTCGGTTACTTTCATAGTGCCAAGTTCGGCGGCTATTGATGCACCCACACGACCCGCAATTACAATCCCGGTTAATACCGGTCCAAGTTCGGTTATAATAGCGCGGCTGGTTGCAGCGCCAAGAAATGATAACGGGGCAATTCCTTTTAACTGGTAAGCTGCCTGCCATGCGGCAACCGCGCCGGTAAACATTGCAATAATTATAACAAGAGGAAGTGAATTTACGCCAATGTGTTCCATCTGGTAAACAATTAATTTACGGCTGCGGGGAATGGATGTAAAACTTTTTAAAATGCCGAAAAACAGGTTGCTGACCTGACCGAGCTCCCTTAAAAAATTTAATATGCCCGAACCTATTTTTTGAAAAAATTTTGTAAACACTAATTTTCTTTTTTTTTAGCTGCTGCAAATTAATAAAATTTTTAACCTTATGTAGCGCCGGGCTGCTTAATCATTTTAAAATCTTTTAGAACTTTCAGAATTATTCCTGATGTCAGTCCAATAAATAATGCATAGGAAATAAATATGCAGTTTAAAAAATAGTTTATACAAATAGTTATTTTCCATAACATTGCTGAAATAGACGTTTTTAAATGAACTAATCTATATGTATGTCATTAAGTCACCTTACTCTGATATTGTAGTATTCGGAATACATTTCAACTCTCAATGCTCATTTTGTAATCACCTAACCTGGACAAGCCAGAACCAAATTATTTGAGATGAGTGATTGAATGGTTGAATTAAAAACATTCATCCATTCATTCATGCTTTTTAGTCTTTTAGCTTGCAAATATTCTACCATATATTACAAGAATTTAAGTGTTAAAGTACTAACGCAGCAGCACCATCTTACCAACTTCAGTATAATGCTTACTTGAAACTTTTGAGCGTGCTTCTAACCTGTAAAAGTAAATCCCGCTTGACAGTTGAAAATTGCTCGTTGAAAATTGAACGTTGTACGTTCCCGCATCTTTTTCTCCGTTTACTAATTTTGCTATTTCTTTACCAAGAATATCATATACTATTAAAGTAACATTTGAAGCTTCGGGAATTTGATACGATATAGTTGTTGATGGATTAAACGGATTGGGGTAGTTCTGCTGAAGACGAAACTGTGCTGGCAAGCCGGAAGAGAGCTGTTCAACCGAAGTGATCATTTCAGACAGGGGTCTTCTCCAGACACCGCCACCATAAGTCCCGGCAAAGAGATTGGTGCCGCTCAAGGCAAAAGCCCCAACACTAGTGTTCGTCAAACCAGAATCGACCTCAGTCCAGCTTGTGCCGTTGTTGGTTGATAGAAAGACGCCGCCATAATTAGTCCCGGCAAAGAGATTGGCGCCGCTGACGGCAAGAGCATAAACTTCATTATTCGTCAAGCCGGAATAACTCCAGCTTGTGCCGTTGTTAGTTGATAGAAAGATGCCGTCGTGCCAAGTCCCGGCAAAGAGATTGGTGTCGCTGACGGCAAGAGCAAGAACATCTTTATTCGTCAAGCCGAATTGACCCCAGCTTGTACCGTTGTTGGTCGATAGAAAGACGCCGCCGCCAGTCCCGGCAAAGAGGTTGTTGCCGCTGACGGCAAGAGCCCAAACAATAGTATTCGTCAAGCTGACTTTACTCCAGCTTGTGCCGTTGTTGGTCGATAGAAAGACGCCGCGCAAAGTCCCGGCAAAGAGATTGGCGCCGCTAACGGCAAGAGCATGAACATCTTTATTCGTCAAACCGGAATTGACCTCTGTCCAGCTTGTGCCGTTGTTGGTAGATAGAAAGACGCCGCTGCCATAAGTCCCGGCAAAGAGGTTGTTGCCGCTGACGGCAAGAGCCCAAACATCAGTTTTCGTCAAGCCGGAATTGACTTTTGTCCAGCTTGTGCCGTTGTTGGTAGATAGAAAGACGCCGCCGCCCAAAGTCCCGGCAAAGAGATTGGTCCCGCTGACGGCAATAGCACGAACATCAGTGTTCGTCAAGCCGGAATTGACCTCTGTCCAACTTGTGCCGTTGTTGGTCGATAGAAAGACGCCGCCGCCAGTCCCGACAAAGAGATTCGTGCCACTGACGGCAAAAGCGCCAACATAAGTGTTCAGCAAGCCGGAATTGACCCCTGTCCAGCTTGTGCCGTTGTTGGTCGATAGAAAGACGCCGCCGCCAGAAGTCCCGGCAAAGAGATTGGCGCCGCTGACGGCAAGAGTCCAAACATACGTATTCGTCAAGCCGGAATTAACCTCTGTCCAGCTTGTGCCGTTGTTGGTCGATAGCAAGACGCCACCGCCAGAAGTCCCTGCAAAGAGATTTAGTCCGTTAGCTAACGGACTGACTGCAAGAGCCTGAACAATAGTACTCGTCAAGCCGATTTGACTCCAGCTTGTGCCGTTGTTGGTTGATAGCAAGACACCGCCGCCACTAGTCCCGGCAAAGAGATTAGTGCCGCTAACGGCAAGAGCATGAACATGAGTATTCGTAAAGCCGACTTGACTCCAGCTTATGCCGTTGTTAGTCGATAAAAAGATGCCGCCGTCAAAAGTTCCGGCAAAGAGATTGGTGCCGCTGACGGCAAGAGACCTGACCTCTCCGTTCGTCAAACCGGTACTCGCCGCAGTCCAGCTTGTGCCGTTATTGGTCGATAGAAAGACGCCGTCGCTCCAAGTCCCGGCAAAGAGATTAGTGCCACTGACGGCAAGAGCATGAACATAAGTACTCGTTAAACCGGAATTGACTTCTATCCAGCTTGTGCCGTTGTTGGTCGATAGAAAGACGCCGCCGCCAAAAGTCCCGGCAAAAAGATTAGTGCCGCTCACGGCAAAGCATTTGATATAACCGCCGTTGGGTCCGTTGGTTTGCACCCATTGGGCAAGCAATGGGGTTATGTTTATGGCTGCCCAAAGGACAACTCCTAATAATAGCCGGGTGGTTTTCATAGGTTTATTCCTCCAAATTCCTTCTTAAAATAACGGTTTAAAGTTAATAGAATTCCCGCAAAAAAAGTAATATCAAGTATTGGAATGTATCCGTTAGTCCGTCAGCTAATCCGTTTCCGTTATACAGTTATATTTTTCCACGGTAATTCCAACCAATGACCTAAATAATCTTTGTCCCTTTTTTATCGTTACTAATGGATTTTTTTCACTACTTTTTCACCGCTTTACGCTTCGGGTTTCGAAAACAATTCATCAAATATTTTCACCAACTTATCTTACCCATTTCTAAAATACAAGACCGCAATGTTTATTCCATACTTTGGTTATGATGTTTTTATGTTTGGTTTTGTAAATAAGCAAGCAGAGTAATTTTATCTAATAAGCAACAATGCCGATTTATCGAAAATTATTTTAACAGATCGTTTAAAAAATGGATTTCTTACAAAAATTTATCTTAATTTAATAAACCAAGGTTTTCTTTTGTTTAGCCGATTTATGTAAAAAGAAAAGTGTTTATTTACGAACATCAGTCGGAGTAAAATAAATTACGACCTTAATATATTTATTTACAAATTGGTTTATATATGCAGCATGTTTACCGGTGCTCGAATTGTTTAAACCTCCCTTCCCTAATTAACCGGGGAGATAAATTTACTTCCCCTTCCTACTTAATTTTGATGACCTCTTTTTATTTTGATTACTCAAAAACCGATGTGAGCTTTTTATGAAAAAACTTTTCCCCTTTCCACATTGCACTAACTTAAAATTAATTGCTCTGCTTTTCTTAATTTTCATCCCGCCTCTATCAGCCGCTGACTCAATAAATGTAACCGGGATAGATGGACTTGTCTTTGAAGAACAACCAAATAACTACCAAATAGTTATAACGGATAGTTTTAAACTCCATAATATGAAGGTAACTCCTTCCGGTCTAACTCTTCAATACAAAACATTAAACAAAACTTTTAAGATTTTCGGTCGGGCAAAAATTTTTCTTGAAAATGATTCTATTTCTATTTCGCTCGGGGACTCAATAAATCCGGGAATATTAATAACAAACGGAACTTTAGATAATGTTGGCCTAAGCATTACAGCAGACTTTAAGTTAAAAAACACAGCTATTATTCCGGAGAAATTATTCTTCATTTGGAATCACTCTACTTATCAATATAAAATTTTTGGCAATATCGAAATTCAAATTGATAATCATCTTATAATAGCAAATCTTGGGACATCAGTTTTCCCGGGGATTGAAATTGACAGTGGAAGAGTGAATCACATTAATGTTGGCATCACCGGGAATTTGTCGCTTAGATCATTGGCTATAACTCCAACAAATTTATCTTTAATGTGGGACCGCGACTCCTCGTTTTATAAAATGTATGGAGATATATCAATAAAATTGGCGGAGGATACATTATTTGCAAATCTCGGGACGGACAAAGAACCAGGGGTGATATTAACAAACGGAATAGTAACAAAACTAGATATAAGTTTAACGGCAAATTTTACACTTAAAAAATTAGTTTTTAAACCAAGAAATTTAACTTTCGATTGGGACGAGGCATCAAAAAGAATAAAAATTTTTGGCGAGATATTAGTAAAAATTGAAAGCGATAGTTTATACGCGGTACTCGGTAATTCATCAACGCCAGGAATACAAGTAACAAGTGGAGTAATAGATAATATAAATATTGCGGTAACAGGTAATTTTTCGCTAAAGAGTTTGGCTGTAAAACCGGATTCATTGGTTTTTATTTACGACAGCAATTTGGACAAATATAAAATATTCGGTGCGTTGGAATTAGATATTGAAAGTGATACCATTAAAGTTGGATTAGGAACTTTTAATAACCCGGGGATTGAAATTATTGACGGCATACTTGATAAAATTAACTTTGAGGTTACTACTTCTTTTAAATTAAAAAGCCTGGCTATAAAACCTGATTCGCTTACCTTTGTTTATGACCGGGATTCATCTCAGTACAAAATATATGGGAATATCGAAATTGATGTAGAAAAAGATACTATCAAAGCTCAATTGGGAAGTTTTGATGATCCTGGAATATCAATAACAGATGGGAAAGTTGACCACATAAATATTTCCATATCAAGCGATTTCGAACTTAAAAAACTTACTATTGAGACAGACTCCCTTGGTATCGAATGGCAAAAATCGCTTGACGGCGGCGTTTATCACTTTTTCGGCAACGTAAAGATTGATATTGACACGAATAAAATTGCTTTTAATTTTGGAAGCAGATCGCATCCCGGAGTAGTTGTTCGAAACGGGAAAATAGACACATTAAAAATTTCAACCACGGATGACATTCACTTTGCCGGTTTTGAAGTTGGCACTCAAAATTTAACACTTGAATACTCAAACGAACTATATCAAATGTATGGGAAGCTGTTTCTTAAAAAAATGTGGAGCGCTGAAATCGATTTGGGTAACGGTCCCGGCTCCGGTATTACTTTGGATTTATCGATCAAACCGGCAAAACTTATGATTGAGCACGCTGTATTTGAACTTGCAAATGTTGATCTTGGTCCGATTACGTTAAAAAATATTACGCTTGCTTTAGAGGAGAACAGAGTACAAAGCGCTAATCTTAAAGTTGATTTACCGCCCGGGTGGGAAGTTGACGCAATGATGGGCTTTAAGTTTTCTAACGGTAACTTAGAAATTGATTCGGTTGATATTGACTGGGAAGCTCTGAATATAGATGAAGCAATTGCTATTCCCGGCACTGGCGCCTTCATTACAAAACTTAACGGAGGGCTGTTTGGAATAGAAGATCCGCACGAATTTAAAGTTACCGGCGACATTGGAATTGCTTTTGGGGGCCCGTTTAATATTCCCGATGTTGGAGATGTTTCACTTTTATTTTTGGAAGCAAATGCTTCCATTTCACGCTCGGAATTCATAATAGATTCGTATGCATATATGGGTGCATATAAAAAATCGGACGGCACCTGGGCTTCGGTTTTGGGAGATGGAAACCTAAAGCTTGATTTAAAGTGGGGCGATTATTATTCGATTGATGGGAACCTAAATATTCCTTCAAATCCCTGGACAATATTAAAAGCCGATCTTGAGGCAAAACTTTCTCAGGGGGGCGCGTTTAACGCTCACATTGGTGTTGAGTTAGAGGTTCCTCCTAAAATACCGATAGTTGGCGGTCATGTATTTGCGAAAGCAGATGGAGTAGTTCATTACGCCAAAACCGATCCGACAAGTTATGCAGCGGGCTGGGCAAAACTCGATCTCGGTTTTTATACATGGCATGGCGGTGTGAAATACAAATTTCAAACAAAGGACTATTCTACAATTGGGTCAAAGGAAATTTCGCAGTTATCCACTACAACCATCGGACAATCAGGCGATGGCTATGTAATAAAATTCATAGATCATATTTCGATAACTGTTGATCCTGGTACTAATCCGGAATTTATTCAAGTGAAAGTAAAACTTAAACAAAAGCTAAGCGCTTTTTACTTAGATGTACGACATTCCTTTTTTATAAACGGCTCATGTTTTTCACCGGTTTATCTTGTTACCGGAGTAGATTTAATAACAGAATCGGGCATGAATATTTCAAGCGTTCCCACTTTTGTTTCCACCGAAATAGATAATAGAGACAGTATTATTTTTTACATAATGGCGCCGGGGTATCAGTCTTCTTCCAAAGCTACTTTACCCGCCGGGAACTATTATGTTGACATCCCAAACGAGATAGGAACAAGCATGATTAAAGAATATGAAGTGCATAAAATTTATGCTGCGCCGTGGGCAGTTTGGACTTATAACTATGTTGATTTCGTTCCCGCTTCTGCAGATACGTTATCAAATATTTTAATGGTTCCTAAGCTTAATTACCATACACGATCCGAAGTATATAATGTTGATTCTTCAACAGTCAGTTTATTTTTTACAAAACATCAAAACAAAAACGGAACGCTTATTAAAACATTTAAGTATTCAGATTACTGGGGAGATTACCCACCCGATGGGGAATATCTTAAAATAGAAAATATAGATTTCCCTCAGAACATTACAAACGGAGATAGTTTGTTCCTTTATTTAACTATTGATGATGGAATAAATTCAGTTTACAAATCGCCTGTTCAGTATTGGAATTATACTCCCCCGCTACAGGCTAAAGTAAATATTCAAGGTTACCCGGATTCCTTAGCTTCCGGGATTGAAACTAAGCTTTACATTCTTAATCCTTCGGATAACAACTGGTATTTGCCAGATACATTAAAAAGGTTTTCAAATAATGAGGGAGAAGTTTCATTCCCCTATGCTCTTTCTGCAAATACAAAAGTAAAATTTGTGTTTGATGTTCCTGTTGGTTACGAGGTTGATCCGACGTCATCTTATAAGAATGGTGAGGAAACAATGGTTGATAATTATCAGCTTGCACTGCAGAAATCTGTAAATATTTTCCTTAGGAAAAAAAATAATACGGGAGGTTTATATGTCCGCTAAAAAAATATTTTTATACGTTTTATTTTTATTTCTTTCGGTGAAATTATCTGCCGGTGAAAAAGTTTCGGGTAACTCTGCATCCTCACTTCCAGCGCACAGCCTTTTCGGGTGGGCTGTATCTATTTACGGAAATTTTGCCGCTGTATCAGCTCCCGATGAAACTTATAATAATTTTCCTTGTGCCGGCGCTGTTTATCTTTATTCAATGGTAAACGGAGAATGGAAAATATTTCAAAGAATAATCCCATCCGATCCATCAATGATGAAAAGATTCGGCACATCGATAAAACTTTGGGGATACACACTTTTAATCGGGGCGCCCGATGATAACCTGAAAACCGGGTCGGCATACGTTTATATATTTAATGGAGCAAAGTGGGAAGAAGAACAAAAAATTACACCGGAAAATCCGATCATGTTTCATGGTTTTGGTTCTGCTGTAGATTTAGGGGAGGGTATTGCATTAATAAGTTCTGTTAAAACTGAAAACAATGATTCCGCTTCCGGTTCGGTTTATGTATACAACACAAGATTAAAAAACTGGCAAGCGGAAGGGGTGATTAAATCACCGGAGAAAAACACTAATGATATATTTGGTTCTACAGCGTTGATTGTCTCGGCAAATCATATTCTTATAAGTGCTCCGAGAGGCAGCGGAACAATACATAACTGCGGAGCCGTTTATTCTTTTGTAAAAAATGATGATGGCTGGAGCACCGCACAAACACTTTATTCTCCTACGCGCAGCATAGAAGGATTGTTCGGAAGTTCAATTAGCTGCTCAGAAAATAGACTGCTTGTTGGGGCTATGCAGGAAATGGTTGACTCTGCTATTTGCGGCGCTGCATTTCTTTATCATTATAACGATGCAGGCAAGTGGGTTTTTGAAAAAAAGTTTATACCCGAAAATAAAAGAAACCAGGATTATTTTGGAATGGCGACTTTTATAAACAAAGAAATATTGGTAATCGGCAGCCCTAAATGGGACATCAATAAGTTGCAGCGAAACGGCGATATTGGATGCGCTGATGTATTCGGGCTGTCGGACAGCGGGTGGACAATGATGGGGAAAATTATTCCGCATGATGGAGACGACGACGATCATTTCGGAATGGCAATATCATCCTTTGAAAATACACTTTTAATAGGATCGAGATTAAACGACAATACCGCGTTTAATAATGGTTCTGCCTACTTTTATAATTTTAGTAAGCTATTCCCTGCCTTAAGTCCAAAATTTATTCCGGAAAAATTTGAACTCTATAACAACTTTCCAAACCCATTTAATCCTACAACAACAATCAGGTTTGATCTGCCTGAGAATACCCATGTAAAAATTACAGTTTACGATATTCTCGGTAAAAAAGTTACAGAGCTTATTAATAGCGAGCAGGAAGCAGGAAGACAGCAAGTGCTATGGAATGGAAAAAACTCAGCGGGTTTAACTACTGCATCGGGTGTATATATTTACAGAATAGAAACTCCGAAATTTAATAGCGTAAAAAAAATGATTCTCCTTAGATAAAAGCAGATGTGGCAGTGCAGTAAAAGTTTTATACTGCAACGCGAATAACATTCTTCTTGTCATTTCTTCTTGCAATTGCGGGAAGAAATGACAATTTATAATCTCCTCCCGCAAAAACATCCCGCCTAAATTTTTCTTCGAAAGTTGATAAAATTCCCTCTGCTTGTCACAGTATAAAAACAAAAACCCGCAATATTTCTACTACGGGTTTGTAAAGAAAATTTTTTATAAAAAACTAATTGAGCAGTTCTTTAACTTTATCGTAAAGATTTTCAAGATCAACATCAAACCGTTCGCCGGTTTTTCTAACTTTTAACTCAACTTTATTTTCTTTTAATTTTTTCTCACCTACTACTATCTGCAGCGGCATACCAAGAAGATCGGCATCGTTAAACTTGAAACCTGCCTGTGCTTCTCTATCATCGTATAACACTTCAAAACCTTCTTCTTTAAGTTTTGAGTAAACCGTTTCAGCAGTATTTACAACATCTTCTTTTTTCATATTCAGCGCAACAAGGTGAACATCAAAAGGAGCCAATAACCTATTCCAGATAATTCCCTTCTCATCATGGTTCTGCTCGATAAAACAGGCGAGAACTCTATCAACCCCGATTCCGTAGCTGCCCATTACAATCGGATGAGCTTCGCCATTTTCATCAAGAAAATTCGCGGCCATTGCTGCGGAATATTTTGTGCCGAGTTTAAAAATATGACCCAGTTCAATTGCGTTGAATACAGCAAGCTTACTGCCGCATCTTGTACAGCCTTCACCCGATTGTGCGGAGCGTAAATCAAAATATTCAATGCCAGGTACGTCGCGCACTAAATCAATACCGCTTAAGTGATAATCAGTTTTATTTGCGCCGCTGAATAAATTATTTGCATCCTTCAGCTTAAAGTCTGCAATAACACGATGTTTAAAACCTATTGGACCGATTGATCCGGCATCTGCACCCGATATTTCAACAAGTTCCTCCGGATGAGCGGGACGCACTGTTCCACCGAGAACTTTTTCAAGTTTTGTTTCGTTCACTTCTTCGTTACCGAGAATTAAAACAAGTACCGGTTTTCCGTCATTAATTACTACGCGCGATTTTGCCGTTTGTGTTTCATCGATTGTTAAGAAACCACAAAGCTCGTCGATTGATTTAATATTAGGTGTGTGAATTTCTTTTATATCTTCACTCACCTCATCACGTTTTTTGCTTTCAGCAACCGAAGCAGCTACTTCAACATTTGCAGCATAACCGCAGTTTTCGCAGTAAGCAACAGTATCTTCACCGGCTTCCGATTGTACCATAAATTCCTCGGAACCGGTTCCGCCCATAGCGCCGCTTGACGCGCCGACAACAAAATATTTTAAACCACAGCGGTCGAATATTTTTCTGTATGCATTATCGTGCAGTTCATACGATTTGTCCAGATTTTCATAGCTCGAATCAAATGAGTATGCGTCCTTCATCAAAAATTGGCGTCCGCGTATAACACCGCTTCTCGGGCGGGCTTCGTTTCTAAATTTGGTTTGAATTTGATACCATATCTGCGGCATATCTTTGTACGATTTCATAACATTGCGAGCATGGTAGGTCATAATTTCTTCATGAGTAGGCGCAAGCACATAATCTCTATTTTTTATATGAAACATAGTATCGCCGAATGCTTCAACACGGTTTGTCTCTTCCCATATCTCACGCGGATTCAGAGCAGGTAAATGAAATTCCTGTCCGCCGATTGCGTCAATTTCTTCGCGAATAGTTTCGGAAATTTTTTTTATTACTCTGTAACCGAGCGGCAAAAAGGAATAAATCCCTGCCGATAACATTCGAACCATCCCCGAACGGAGCATTAAAATATGGCTCGCCACAACAGCGTCGTTCGGCACTTCTTTTAATGTTGGAACAAAATACTTGCTTAACTTCATAAAAATAACTTGCTTCGTTTTTGTAAAATGAATGACAAAAATAAAGATTTGAATAGGTTAATCAAAGGGTTAAATTAAGCTCGTTATAGAGGTATTTTTATTAAATACTTTTTTAACAAAAAAAAAAAAAAATTAAGTTCAGTAGGAAAGAGAGCGGGGCAAATATTATTTCGATAGTGAAAATTAAACTGTAAAAAAACGGCTTTAGATTTTATTAAAACTAAAGCCGTTTTTAAAACTAACAAATCAATTTTTATTACAAGAAAGAATAGTTCTTTCCATAATAAAGCATCTGCTGTGTAAAATCATCCGGATATTCAATTTTTACATCGATAATTTTATCGCCGTCATAAACAGGTTTTAGCATCGGATTAATAAATCCTTTGTACGGCGCAATATTCAGTTTAGAGTATCGTTCTTTTACTTCTTTATGAAGTTCGGTATCAACCTTAACACCGTACGTTTCAACCAAATTTTTTGCTGAAGCAAAATCGCCTTCGGATGTTATACGCTGTATTTCGCGAAGCTCTTCACCAAATATTTTGCGAAGTTTTTGGTAATCATTTATTACAAAATATGTTTTGCCCTCTTTGATTTTTTTCTCAATTACATTATCTGCTTTTCCCTTTTCAAAAGCCAAATATGCTATAAGCTGACGGTTACGCATATGGCTTTCTTCTATATTTTCACCAATTTCAATCCGGTTTAGTTGAAGCATTAAACCGTTGCGTATATATTTTTGATATTCCGCCTTTGCCGCATCGAGTGATGGCATTACGCCAATATCAACCATTTTCTGGTCCATCAAATAATAGAGTGCAACCAAATCCGCCCTTGCTTCTTCAATAGTTGAAGCATAATTTTTTAATGTTTGTTTAGGTGTACCAACACCATCTTTTATTTGTCCCGAAGCATGACCTATTACTTCGTGTAGATCGGTGTGAAGATTATCTGCAAGCGCGCTGTATTTTTTGGAAAGTTCAATTTCGGAATCATCGAATGCAAATTCTTTAAGCTGTCCTTCAGCCGAAGCTTGATCATATGCATAAACTATGTTACCGAGGTTTACAGACTTTGAACCGTATTCTTTACGTATCCACGTTGCATTCGGCAGATTAATTCCTATTGGCGTTGAAGGTGAAGCATCACCCGACTCGACTACTACCGTAATAACTTTTGCTGAAATTCCCACAACATTTTTTTTCTTATACTCATCGGGTATCGGCGAGTTATCTTCAAACCATTGCGCCTGTTTGCCTATTGCATCAATACGCTTTGTTGCTTCTTGATCTTTGAATGAAACAATAGCTTCGTAAGATGCTTTATGACCCAGCGGATCGCCGTATACTTCAATAAAGCCATTTACAAAATCTATAGTCGAAAGTGTATCCCGCAACCAGAGAATGTTATATTCATTCCATTTTTTCAGATCTCCGGTTTCATAAAATTCTACAAGTTTATCAATCGTCTTTTTTTGTAAATCGTTTTGTGCAACTGATGATGCTTTCTTTAACCACGATGCAATTTTTTCAATTGCAGGGGAGTACATTCCGCCAACCTTGTAAACTTCTTCTTCTATCTTGCCGTTCTTTTTTACAAGTTTGCTGTTTAAGCCATACCAGATAGGAGCAGGGTCTTTTTGATCTTCTTGTTTACCATAATAATCTTCAACTTCTCTCTGAGTTAAACCCTCATAAAAGTTGTTTGCAGATGTTGAAATGATATCCTCATCGGGACTTAGGTTAACCCTTTTAGCGTCAATTTTCGGATCGAAAATTATCGGTGTTAGTTCTGTAGTTAACTGCTCAACGGTTACTCCTTCATTTAAAGGCATTAGTGATTCATCGCTCCCCTTTAGGAGTTCAGCAAAATACTCCTTGGAGCATGCAGGTAAAAATTTTGCCGTGGAGTAGTGATGATGTAGCCCGTTTGAGAACCAGAAACGTTTTGCATAAACCATAAATTTCTTGTAATCATCCGAAGTTTTATCGCCGTTATAACTATTAACAATAGCTTCCAGTGTTTTTCTTATTTTGATATTATGTTTATCATTTTGATCGTATAAAATATCTCTGCCAGCTAATGACGCTTCGTAGAGATAATACACCAATTCTTTCTCTTTGGGGTTGAGGTTTTCAAACCCGGGTACCTGATAACGCAAAATACCAAGGTCGGCAAATTGTTCTGTTTGATAATTAAAGTCTTCCTGTTTCATGGTCTCATTTTTTTTATTCGTGGAATCGCATCCCGTTAGAAAAATAAAAATTGCCAGAGCAATTAAAAAAACAATCTTTTTCATCGTGCACCATAATTATTAAAAATATTTCTGCAAATATAAAGACAAGTAATTACACATGCCGTGTATTTTTTTTGTATGCTTTTAACTTTGTACGCTTTGTTAAAAATAATATTACACCAAAAACATTTCTGCCTTAAAAACAAAATGCCGGAACTATAAATATACAGCCCGGCATTTATTTTAGGGGGTAGCTTTTTTTTTAATTTCTTCTGCGCATACCTTCATATTTGGGAAGTGTTTCATCTTCCTGGTAATCAAATTCCATCATAGCTTCGAGGTCGCGTAAATCTTGATTAAAAATTTCCGAAGCGCTTTTTTTCGTTAGCTCATGTTCACGATAACGATTAAAAGCGGCATTTATCCCCGTTTTTAAACTGTTAATTTCGCCTTTCATTTTATCAAACGGACCTTCGTAATTGCCGGATGCATAATTTTTTGCAAGCGACATAATCTGGTCAGCTTTTACAAGCACCTCGTCTGCAGTTTCTTTAGCATTCTGGATTAATTTTTCTCCCGCTACTTTAGCTTTATTAAAGGAAGAATCGATATCTTTTTTTATATCGCTTCTTAATTCTTTACCGCTTTTAGGTGCGCATAACAAAGCGGCAATAGCCCCTATTGCACTACCGGCAGTAATTAGTAAAAGACCTTTTAAAAATTTGTTTTCACCGTTTTCCATCTTTTCCTCTCGCATTTTTTTCAAATTCCGATCTAATTTTAACACTTAGAAATCGATTATTCAAGACAGAACGGGAAATTTACAATTATTTTACACCGATGGTACTTTTTTGAAAAATGTAAGTTTTGCATTAAAAATTTGTTTAATGCGCTAAAGTTCTAAACAACTGCATTATTAAATCGCGGAGTATGAATGAAGTTTTAATCAGCGCTTAACTATCCAATCCTTTACTTACAAAGACTATTTCAGGAAGTAATGCTTTGCTCTCTTTTTTTGATTTAGAAATTAAAAACACTACTGCGGAATAGACTGCTACTAATCCGAGCCCGAATAAACTCGAAAACAACTCCTTATTTGCTGTAAAAAAACTCATCCCGAAAAACACTCCGCCGAGAATTAGTAGTAACGGAATTCCGTACAACAAAGTTGATGCCGCAAGAACATTTCTTCCTTGTACGGCAATACGCACTCTGTCCCCGGCTGCTACACCAAAGGGGTCTTTTACGGTAAGCGTCTTTTTATCATCTGTAGGTTTGCAGAAAATTTTTGCTCCGCAATCTTCGCACGAACCTTCTTCAATAATAAAAATTGTTGCAATACCGTCTTTTACATTGGCAACAATACCTTCTTCAAAAAATTCTTCTTTATACAATCTATAATCCGTTAGCTAACCATACAATTCACAATTTAAGATGAATCATGAAAAATTAAAAATTTTTAATTCAAAATTCATAATTGCATTGTTAGTTTATTAATTCCGGTTGTTCAATTGCAACGCTTTGTTCAATTGCAACGCGGGGGTGTACTGTATCCACAGCCTTTGTGGAACACTTATCAAATGGTATTTTGCTTAAATCAATTTTTGAGTAATCGATTATCGCAAGGTTATCACGCATAACAATTCCGCCATCCGATTTACGAGCACATATCTGGCATCCGATACATGCAGCCGTACAAACTTTCCGTGCGGTTTTCGGGTCATCATGATTTTTACAAAATATAAATATTTCTCTATCAACAGGATGCATTTCAATAACATTACGCGGACATGCTTTTGCACATAATCCGCAGCCGGTACAAAATTCTTCAATTACAACAGGCAGCGCGTTTTCATTCATATACATTGCGCCAAACTGACACGCCTCTACACATTCGCCGCCGCCAAGACAACCGTCTAAACACATTTTATCGCCGCCGGCAATTAACGCCATGGTGGAACAACTGTTTGGTCCTTTATAAATAGCGTTTTCTTTTCGCGCAGCTTCTATGTTTCCGCCACGGCACAAAACACGGGCAACCATTCTTGTTCCGCCGTCCGGTTCAAGCCCGAGTATTTTTGCAATCTGTTCCTTTATATCAGAATCCGCAATCGGACATTCGCCGGGGGATATTTGTCCACCGACCACTTTTACGGCAAAGTCGTAACAGCCTGCATTACCGCACGCACCGCAGTTTGCGTTAGGCAGTAATTCGTTTACTTCGCCAATTTTCGGATCTTCAAAAACACGTAATTTTTTATCTGCAATTGCAAGCGCACCGGCAAATAAAAAACCGAGTCCGCCCATTGTTGAAACTGCTATTATTAAAGAGAAGTCCATCTTCTTATAACCTTATTCATTAATTAAAAACTTTGTGAAACCGGAAGATATTTTTTGCCTGCCGTTTGAATCTACTAAAAGCGCTTCTGTGTCATTCAGTGATTCAATTAATTTCATTCCTTCATCCAAACCAAGAACGAATACAGCGGTTGAGACACCGTCTGCCCATGTATCATTATCGGCAACAACAGTTACACTTTGTAACCCCGTGGCAGGATAACCGGTTGCTGGATTTATTATGTGATGATATCGTATTCCATTAATTTCAAAATATTGTTCGTAATCGCCCGAAGTTGCGACTGCTTTACCTTTAAGTTTTAATTTAGTAAGTAAAGCTTGTGGATTTCGCGGATGCCGCACTCCGACAAGCCAGTTGTTCCCGAGTCCTTTTATTTCACCGCCGGCATTTACAAGTGCATCGTTAATACCAGTTTGTTTTAATACGTCAATAGCTTTATCAACAGCGTAACCTTTTGCGATAGCGCCGAAGTTAAACGCAACTGCTTTTCTTCTTAATATTTTAGATTCAGCAAGAAGATTGACATTACCCCAACCCGAATGCTCGGCCGCATGTTCGATCGAATCAATTGTTGGTATTGCAGGATTATCTCCATCGAATCCCCATGCATGAGTTAGTGCTTCGAGACTTACATCAAAAGCGCCGTTGGATAAACTCCACAACGAATCACTTGTCCGCATAAGTTTGAATACTTCAGAATCAACGACAAATAAAGTATCAGTCTGATGATTTATTTTAAAAACTTCACCCGCAGGGCGGTATGAAGTAAATAAATCATCAATTCTTTGTATCTCGGCAAATGCTTTTGAAATAGCTTCGTTCGCTTTAGTTTCATCAAAAGCACGCACTTGTATTTCTACAACTGTACCGAGAATAATTTGAGTGCGTTTAACTATCGAAGGTTCATCATCAATACTGCGGGCTATAAAATAACCGGCTGCAAAAAGAGCAACAAACAATCCAATATAAGGAATAATCTTTTTCATCAAATCAATCTATCATTGTACATTGTTCCAATAGCTAACGGATTGTACACTGAACATTTAATCATTCTCAAACGGCTATTGTAAGCCATATTTTAATTATTAAAACTACGTCGTTTCTATTTTTATCAAAACTTTATTCGGAGCACAAGCTATAACATCACCGACATGCGAAGCAAAACCGTTCTGTTTACAAAGCTCGTGACGGCATGCAGCGGTATGCACATTAACTAATCCGTTTTCAAATTTCAAACTTGTTTTGCCTTGCGGACCATTTACATTTATATTTTTATAATTTTCTGTAAGACTAACTTTATCGACTAAACCATTTTCATTTTCAATAACGGCAACTTTATTATTACCGTGCAGTAACGAACTGATTAAATCGCGTTCAGTATATTCGGCGGTAAAAAAGTACTCTGCATTTGTATTTTGCAATTTGCTGCGCAGGTAAATAAATGTGCCGTTAAAATCTTCGCCGGGGTTATAAACGGAAATATTGCTATCGCTTAAAAGAATATCTCCCTGTACAGGGCGGTTCATCTTAATTAAACGAAATGTAACATTACCGCTGCCATAAAATGAGTTATTAACATCTACCGAAGAGTATGCTTTTTGTACAATTTCTTTTATTTTATTTTCAGCTATAATAACAGGATTAGAAACAGAACCTGTTTTTTTTACGAATGCATATACCGCTTCCGAAATAATTTTTTCATCGGCAGGTAAAAAGCCGTGCACAGAAAAAGATTTTGTGTTCTTACCGCTTAATATTTTTCCAGTGCCGAAACCGGTACCGAGAGCCGCAGCGGCAACTCCCATCGATTTTAAAAACGAACGGCGTGAAATCATTTTATTTATTCTCCTAAAATTTTTAATCTTTTTATTCTCTCAAAATGCGGCTGACAATTTACGGTTGCCGTATAAGATGAACTCTAAATCATACCTGCAAAGCCCATAAAAGCCAGTGCAAGAATACCTGCAACAATAAGCGTAATTGGTGCGCCTCTGAATGATGCCGGCACGTCAGCTAATTCTAATTCTTCTCTAATGCCTGCCATAATTGTAAGTGCAAGTGTAAAACCGGCGCCCGCACCTACACCGAAGACAATACTCTGTATAAAAGTATACTCGCGCATCGAAATAAATAATGCTAAACCAAGAATTGCGCAGTTTGTTGTAATAAGCGGAAGAAATATTCCAAGTGCGCGGTATAGCGGCTGGCTCACTTTTTTTATAACCATTTCAACGAATTGCACAAGTGCGGCAATTACAAGTATAAATGATGGTATTTGCAAAAACTCAAGATGATATGGGACTAAAATAAGATTATAAAGAAGCCAGCTAACAATTGCCGTAATAACCATGACAAATGTTGTAGCCATTCCCATCGATACAGCGGATGATGTTTTGTTTGAAACACCTATAAACGGACAGATACCGAGGAAATATGCAAGTACAAAGTTATTTACGATTGCGGCAGAAATAAAAATAATAAATAATTCCATTTTATAATCCCTCCTGCGCTGCTACAACTGTCTGGTTTTTGCTCGAACGTTTGTACTGTTCAATTAAAGATTCTTTTTGAAGCCTTTTTTTACGGTCGGCAAACACATTTGAAAAGCCAAGAAGCAAACCGAGAGTTAAAAAAGCGCCCGCGGGAAGAATCATAATAAGCCAGGGTTCAAACGCGGTTGGTAAAACCTGAAAGCCAAGAAATGTTCTTGAACCAATTATTTCTCTTATACCGCCGAGTGTAATTAATGCGATAAAAAATCCCGACCCCATTCCGAGTGCATCAAGGAAAGAGCGGAACACTGTATTTTTTGATGCAAAGGCTTCCTGCCTTCCGAGAATTATACAATTAACAACTATAAGCGGAATAAATGGTCCTAAAGCTTTGCTCAGTTCCGGGAACTTCGCTTTCATTACAAGATCTACTACTGTAACAAATGTAGCTATAATTACAATGTAAGCTGCGATGCGAACCTGTGTCGGTATTAATTTTCTTATTATTGAAATAAGCACACTTGCCATAATTAACACAAATGTTGTTGCCAGCGCCATTGCAATACCGTTTATTGCCGAGACGGTTACAGCAAGTGTTGGGCATGTGCCGAGTATTTGTTTAAATACAGGGTTTTGCTCCCACAAACCTTTTATATATTCTTTCGAAAGTGGAACTTGTTTTGCCATTATATTTTACCCTCCTTTTTCAATTCGCGCATTTTCGAAATTCCTTCGTTCATTATTGCCACAACCGCTTTTGAAGAGATTGTAGCTCCCGTTATTGCCTGTATCTCATTTGGTTTTGATGGAGCAACACCTTTAACCCAGTTAATTTGAGGTGATGTTTCCAAACCTTTAAACTGATTTCTAAACGGATCTTCGGTTACTCTTGTGCCGAGACCCGGGGTTTCAACCTGCTCAAGAATCTCGAGCGCGGTTATCTTTTCAAGATCGGGAGATAAACCTATCATCATTCTTATTTTTCCCTGAAATCCGTTGCCAGAATAAGCAACTGAATATCCGACAGAATTTTTTGCCGAATCGGAAACTTTATAAATTTCCACACCCACCGCACTAACAGCTTCGTATGTTTTTGCGCTGGGCTGTACTTTAAATATAGCTTCTTCCGTTTGTGCTTTTTGGTTAGCTGCAATTAACGGAGCCGACCAGTTATCAACGCGCGATAATAATCCACCCGAAATAATACCGATACCACTAAGTGTCACAATCATTTTTACTACTTGATTCATGCCACGGCTCCTTTCACCGTACCGAAAATTTTCGGAATGGTAAAACGGTTTATTATAGGCACAAAGGCATTCATAAATAATATAGAATACATTACGCCTTCCGGAAGCCCGCCGAATAAGCGAATAACAATAAGTACAAATGAAATACCGATACCGAATATCCACATTCCTTTATTTGTTACGGGGGATGTTACCCAATCCGTCGCCATAAAAAACGTTCCGAACAAGAAACCACCAGATAATAATTGAAACAATGGAGTAGGATATTTTACCGGGTCGATTAAATAAAACACGGATCCGAATACGAGCATCCCCACTATCATCGAAACCGGAATACGCCAGTTAACAATACCGACGGCAATTAAAAATATGCCGCCAAAAAGTATTGCTACTGCGCTTGTTTCGCCGAGTGAACCGCCGGTACTCCCGAAAAACATCTGGCTTAACCCGGCAGTTATTTTATCAAATTTAAATGCCGCAAGAGGTGTTGCCGATGTTACGGAATCAACCGCAAAGTTATTTGGACTCCATGAGGTAATTGCTACCGGAAAAGAGGCTTGAAGAAAAGCTCTTCCCACAAGCGCGGGGTTAAAAACATTGTAACCCAAACCGCCAAATATTTGTTTTCCTAAACCTATTGCCACAACTGCGCCAATAGCCGTTGACGATAAAGAAAAATTTGGAGGTAGAGTAAGTGCAAGCAGCAAACCGGTTAGTGCGGCGCTGCCGTCTACTACCGCCAATTTCTGTTTTCTTACAGTTTGTATTGTATACTCAGTACCAACAGCAAAAAACACAGCAGTAGTGATGATAAGAAGTTGATAAATTCCGAAAAACAAAATTGCCGCAATAACACTTGGCGCAAGCGCTGCTAATACCATCCACATTACCTTTTTTGTCGACCACGAGTTGTGTAGATGAGGCGAAGTGGTGAGATCGAGTTTATTTATTTTTCCGGCTTCAGTAAGAGTAGTTGCCATATTTGTTTTATATCTTTTTTGAATCCTATTTAATTTTGAGAAACAGCTCTCTGTCTTTGAATTTGCATTACACGCTGCTTACCCAAACGTAACCATTGAACTAATGGAATGTTTGCGGGACATGTGTAAGCACAGGTTCCGCATTCCATACAGACTGTAATGCCAAGCTTCTCAGCGTCTTCAAAACGTCCGAGTTGCGTGTAACGAACAAGTTTGGTCGGCATTAAATTTAATGGACAAGCACCGATACACTGCCCGCATTTTAAGCAAGCAGTGTCTTCACTTTTTGAAACTTCGTTTTCGGTAAGAACTAAAATGCCCGATGTAGCTTTAAGAACCGGAGCCATCAAATCAAACTGAGCTACGCCCATCATCGGACCGCCGACAATTATTTTAGCCGCGTCATCCGTAACTCCACCGCAATAATCTAAAACATCTTTTAAAGGAGTACCAACAGGCACTAATAGGTTTTTTGGATTTTTAATACCGAGACCCGTTACAGTCAATGCCGCCATTACAGAAGGTTCCCCTTTAACAATTGCATCGTAAACAGCAACTGCTGTACCTATGTTTTGAATTACCGCGCCCACTTCAAGCGGAAGTTTTCCTGGCGGAACTTCGCGCCCGGTTATAGCTTTAATAAGCATTTTCTCAGCGCCCTGCGGATATTTTGTTTTTAGTGAAAATACTTCGATATTGTTTTCCTTCGAAACCGCTTTTGTCATAATTTTTATTGCTTCGGGTTTATTATCTTCGATGCCGATATATCCTTTTTCAACGCCTATTGCTTTTAATAAAAATTTTAATCCTTCAATTACTGCATCCGGTCTCTCAACCATGAAGCGGTAGTCGCGCGTTAAGTAAGGTTCGCATTCGCACCCGTTAAGAATAACAAATTCTATTTTTTTATCTTTGGGAGGCGTTAGTTTTACATATGTTGGAAATGCTGCGCCGCCTTGCCCGACAATACCCGCAGCTTTTACTCTTTCTTTTATTTCTTCGGATGTTATAGATATAGGATTAAGCGGTGGCAAATAATTAGCTTTTGCCTGACCATCGGCTTTTATAACAATTGTATCTTTCGGAAAACCGGAAGGAGTTGTCTGTTTGCCTATGCTGGTAACTGTACCGCAAACCGGGCTGTGGATTGGTACTGAAATAAATCCGTCAGCTTCGGCAATAACCGAACCAATTGAAACAACTGCACCTTTTTTTACCAGCGCAATTGCTTCTTTTCCGAGATGCTGATTTAAGGGAATGTAAATTTCCAGAGACGCGGGCATTACCTCGAAAGCAATGTGCTCGGTTAATTCTTTAAATTCCCGGGGATGTACCCCGCCGCGAAATGTTTTTGACGCCACTTTTTCTCTCTCTCTTTTTTATTACACTTAAAGAGAATAATAATCCGGCTTAAAAGTCGGTGGTTAATTAAAAAAAAAAAACAGATGCCGCCACTAACACTAAAACTGTGCCAGTGGACAAAGATGTTGTAACAACAAATTTCGTTTGTTTTAGAACTTAAACGGATAATTTTAATCATTTTGCTAAACATTTAGCAATTATTTTTTTCAATTGTGGGAAATAATACAATTAGGAATGGGAAGAATAAAAAGAAATAAAAATTGTAGAAGGCGCATAAAAACTGACCGCTACTACGGAGCTAAAAAATTTTGTTTGTTATTCATGCTACAAACAGCAAGCTCCTATAGGACTAAAAACAAAATGATATTGTTGGTGTATTGAAAAGATATTGTTCAGTTCTGTAGGATTAGACTGTTTGTAGGATTCCAAATTCCCGGCAATGTTTCTTTTATATTTCAAAACTAATCTCTAAATTCGCTTCACTTTTTTCATCAGTAAATCATTCCTAAATAACGGATGAAACAACAAGAATTTTTTTCTTCACGCTGGGCGCTAATTATCGCAACCATCGGAATAGCGATCGGGACCGGTAACATTTGGCGTTTCCCGCGAATCGTTGCGCAAAACGGCGGCGGTTCGTTTTTAATACCCTGGGTAATATTTTTATTAATCTGGTCGGTGCCATTAATAATTGCCGAATTTGCAATCGGAAAGTCCACCCGGCTCGGTCCATTGGGTGCGCTTGCAAAAACTGCAGGCAGACGTTTCGGATGGATGGGCGCTTTTATTGCTTTTGTTTCAACTGCCATTATGTTTTATTACTCGGTAGTTACAGGGTGGACTTTACGTTACTTTTTATCTGCCGTTTCCGGCGATTTATTAAACAAAACAGATTACCTTGCTTACTGGGAAAATTTTTCTTCCGGTTCACAGCCAATAATATTTCATCTGATATCGATGGCTCTCGTTGGTTTAATAATATACCGGGGAATTTCAAAAGGGATTGAAAAAGTTACCAAAATACTTGTTCCCTCACTTCTTGCTATTCTTATTATTCTTTTAATCCGTGCGGTTACACTGCCCAATGCAATTGAAGGAATAAAATATTTCTTTACTCCGGACATAAATGTAATAATGGATTATAAAGTTTGGCTTAATGCGTTAACTCAAAACGCGTGGGATACCGGCGCCGGTTGGGGTTTGATATTAACTTATGCAATTTACATGCGGCAGAAAGAGGATATTGCGCTAAACGCCGCGCTTATCGCTTTCGGAAATAATACCGTTTCTATAATAGCAGGCATCACAATTTTTTCAACTGTATTTTCATTAAGCTCTGTTGATGCTATGACACAGATTTCTCAATCGGGTCCGGCGAATACGGGTTTAACTTTTATATACCTCCCCGGCTTATTCGCAAAAATTTCTTCATCATTTTGGGTAAACACTTTTTTTGCATCAATATTTTTTCTGGCGTTATTTTTTGCGGCTGTCACTTCTCTTATGTCGATGGTAGAACTTTCTACTCGAACCTTGATTGATTTCGGAATAAAAAGAAGAAGAGCAATTATTATTGTTTCCATCACCGGGTTTTTAATTGGTATTCCTTCGGCGCTAAACCATTCTTTTTTTGCAAACCAGGATTGGGTTTGGGGCGTTGGCTTAATTTTAAGCGGCGCATTTATTGCTTTTTCAATTATCCGTTATGGTGTAGATAAATTTAGGCAGGAAATTATAAACGGGTTTGGCAGCGACATTAAAATAGGCAAATGGTACAATGTTGTAATCAAATATTTAATACCGGTTCAGGTTGTTGTGCTTATTTCCTGGTGGCTTATTTCATCTGTCTCCTGGGATCCGGAATGGTGGAATCCGTTTCATGCGGAAAATGCGGGTACATGTTTATTCCAATGGGGTGTTATATTAGGGACGTTCATTATTTTAAATAAGTTAATGGTTCGTAAAACTTTGGAAAACTGATATGAACATTTTTATGATTTTAAATATGGTATTCGTTCTCGGTATTGTTTGGGGCGGATTAACTTATTTTTTACTACAGGCTATTAAATACGAAAAACTAAAACAAGCAAATGGCAAAAAGTAAAATAAGCGTGCCGCCTATTACGGAGGCTGTTAAAAATATAAACGCCGGTAAATTACTGCCGGTATACTTTTTCTTTGGTGATGATTCATTCGGCATTGATAACGCTATAAAGGCGCTCGAAGATGTTGTAAAACCGATGATTGAATCTGACTTTGACAGGGAAACATTTCACGGGGATGAAAAATCAATTACGGAAGTTATTGATTTTGCCTCTGCTTTCCCCTTCGGTTCCGAAAAAAAGTTTATACTCATAAAAGATTTTGAAAAAGCAAAGGATAAAAAGGCGCTTGCATCCTACGCAGCTTCACCGGCTGATTTTACAATTCTTGCAATTGTAAATAACGGCGCTGTAACCGCCGCCGCTTCTGAGCCGTTTAAAACACTTGCCAAAAATAATTACATGTTCGAGGCAAAAGAACTTAAAGGGAATACACTCCTAAACTGGTTAGTGGATTTTGCAACGGCAAAAGGAAAAAATTTAACACAGGATAATGCCCGCTTGTTAATGGATATTTCGGGTGAAAACCGAAACCTTTTAGAAGCACAGCTTGATAAAATATTTACATATCTTGGGGATAAACCTGAAATTTCCGTCGACTCAATACGCGCGTTATCAACACAACTAAAAGAGTTCACTATTTTTGATCTTCAAAATGCAATAGGTAAAAAGAATAAACAAGAAGCATTAAAAATTGCTTTAAGTATGATTGAAAAAGGCGCCGAACCAACTTACATTGTTCACATGTTAACCCGGTATTTTACCGGACTGGCGCGCGTAAAAGAACTAAGCGAGACAAATGTCCCTGATCAAGCGGCTGCGCGAATTGTGGGAACTCATCCATTCTATTATAAAGATTATTTGAACGCCCGGAAACTTTTTACGGATAATAAAATAATAAACGCGGCTGAAGCATTATTTAAAGCCGATATGACTATTAAAACTTCATCGACTGATGAAAAGTTATTGATAACCGTTTTGATTACCGAAATTCTTTCATGAAAAATTAATTTGGTAAAATTTCGAGTTTTCTGAGATTACAGAAACACAAGACATTTTTCAAATTATTAACTTTTTTGTGTAATTTATTGCAATCAAAAGGAAACATTTAAAACAATTGAAAGTATAAAGACTTTGACTGAAAAAAATCTCAACGAATTTACCGATGAAGAGTTGATATTAGAGTTTCAGCAGAATGATACTGTAAAAGCTTTTGAAATTTTGGTTCAACGGTATAAAAACCCGTTGATGAATTATGTATTCCGGTTTATAGGTGATTATGAAACCAGTTCCGACCTTGTGCAGGAAACAATGATAAAAGTTTATAAGAATAAAGATTCGTATAAATCTATCGCAAAGTTTTCTACATGGATTTACACAATAGCCGGCAACCTCGCCCGAACCGAATACCAGCGCCGTAAAAGAAGAAATCTTTTTTCTATAAACTCCTACGGAGAAAATAATGAGAACTACGAAATACCCGATGAGCAGTACCGTCCGGATGTAGCAACCGACAGTATAATAAAAGATGAAATTATTCAGGACGCGCTCACAAAAGTTTCCGTGGCTTATAGAAACGTAGTTATCTTAAGAGATGTACAAGGGCTTTCTTACGAAGAGATTGCCGAAATAACCGGTATTTCTGTCGGAACGGTTAAATCGAGAATTAATCGTGGAAGATTACAATTACAAAAACTATTGAAGTTTATCTATCAAGAGTAAAGGCTCTGTAATGGTTTATAACGTAAATAAACAACAAAACGAAAATATACCGGAGATTTTGAGCAGCCTTAAAAAAGTTACTGTTCCCCCTAATTTTGACTCGGACTTAATGCGACGGATAAACTCTGCAAAATACAAGAAACCGGAAAGCTGGTGGGAAAAATTTATATTGCCGTCACGATTAATTCCCGCAGCAGCACTTGCGCTCGCCACAGTTGCAGTATTATTTATACTAAATCCTGGGGCAACCGATATTGAAAACCCTTTATTGATGAATCCAAAACTTCGGGAAGATGTAACTTTAAACACGCAAACGAAAAAAAGTCCGAATCCGGCACCAAATATGGGAATGAAACTCGAAAAGAACTTCCAGGCAGCAAGTTTTGCCATTACTAAAAGCGGATTAAACTTTCGCCAGCTTAATCCAACTCCTGAGGAAATGGCTAAAATAAAGGAAATGCGACTAAAATTGGTAAAAAATCTTGATGAATCGGGAAGAAATTAAATATTCTTTAATATATAATTGGAATTTAAACATTACTTCCATATTTTTGAGGCTACTTTTTTAGGAAAATTTAGTAATAGATAATTAGTTTAATTTTTGCAGGTTGATGATGAAAAAAGGTATTCACCCGGAATATAGACCCGTGGTATTTCAAGATGCTTCGGCAGAATTTGTGTTTTTAACACGCTCTACAATAAAAACAAGCGATACTATCGTATGGGAAGACGGTAAAACTTACCCATTGATAAAATTGGAAATTTCCAGCGCCTCGCATCCGTTTTTTACCGGAAAACAGAAGATGCTCGATACTGCCGGTAGGGTTGAAAAATTCAAGAGAAAATACGCAAAAAAAGATTAATTCAAATCTGCAAATGCACAATTTTTGTAAAGCCAGTACTTTTACTGGCTTTTTTTATTCAATGGGGTTCGCTGCATCTTTTAATAAGTTTTAACATCTTAAAAGTTCAAAAATTTTTATATCTTCGGCAGATAATATTGACCATTTCTTAAATAACTAAAATTTGAAATGAATAAAAAACTTAAAACTTCGCTTATTGTATTATTAGTAGTAATCGTCCTAATAATTTTAATTCTACCAAAAGTAACATCTTCCGGCAAAGAACTTGAAGCCACCGGATTTCAGCGAAACTCATCCGTGCCTGTTAACGCTGTTATCGCAAAACCCAGCCTTCTAGATAACAAAGTAATAACAAGCGGTACTATAATTGCTAACGAAGAAGTAGAACTGCGCCCGGAGGTAGCGGGAAAAATAACAGGAATATTTTTTAAAGAAGGCAGTTTTGTTACAAAGGGAAAGATGCTCATCAAAATAAATGATGAGGAATTGCAAGCACAGTTAAAACGGGCTGATTACCGGAATAAACTTTTAGCCGACAAAGAAGCCCGGCAAAAAACACTTCTTGCAAAAGAAGCGATAAGCCAGGAAGAGTATGATGAGTCATTAAATGAACTGAACATAATAAAAGCGGAAGTTGAACTTGTAAAAGCTCAGATTGCCAAAACCGTAATAAAAGCCCCGTTCAGCGGATATATAGGGTTAAAGAATATAAGCGAAGGAAGTTTTGTAAACACCTCCACGATAATTGCAAGCCTGCAGGAAATAAACCCGGTAAAAATTGATTTTTCAATCCCGGAAAGATACGCGTCATTGGTTAACCCCGGCGACGAAATTTTGTTTAAAACAGCGGGAAGCAACTTACAACTAAAGGGAAAAGTCTTCGCGATTGAACCCAAAATAGAAACCGTAACGAGATCAATAAAAATTAGAGGCATCTATAACAACACGACCAAAAAAGTAATGCCCGGATCATTTGCAGATGTTGAACTTGTTTTAAAACAAATTAACAATGCCTTACTAATTCCCACACAGGCTATTATTCCTGAATTAAAAGGACAAAAAGTGTTTTTGTACCGGGGCGGCATCGTTGTACCGCAGCCAGTTCAATTAGGCATTCGATCCGAAAAAGTAGTTCAGGTTGTTGATGGTTTAACCGCCGGAGATACTGTTATCACCACCGGTATATTGCAATTAAGACCCGGTGCGCCGGTTACACTTTTAGAAGTAAAGTAGCACTGTTGAGTAATTTATGAGTTTATCATCATTAAGTATTAGACGACCCGTACTGGCAATAGTAATGTCCATTGTGGTTGTTCTCTTCGGAATAATCGGTTATACATATCTCGGTATACGTGAGTACCCGGCTGTTGACCCGCCCCGTATTACAGTGAGCACAACTTACACAGGTGCAAACGCGGATGTTATTGAGTCGCAAATAACCGAACCTCTCGAAGAAGAAATTAACGGTATTGCCGGTATCCGTTCGCTTACATCCGTAAGCCGCGACGGAAGAAGCACAATAACAGTTGAGTTTGATATTGACGTAAATCTTGAGGACGCTGCAAACGATGTGCGTGATAGAGTTTCGCGCGCTACTCGCAGACTGCCTCCCGATGTCGAAAACCCGATAGTCTCCAAAGCCGATGCCGACGCTCGACCGATTGTATTTTTAAATGTTCAGAGTGATACAAGAAACCTTCTTGAACTAACCGAAATTGCAAATAATGTTTTTAAAGAACGTCTGCAAACCATACCCGGAGTATCAGGCGTACAAATTTGGGGTGAAAAAAAATATTCGATGCGCTTATGGATGGACCCTTCAAAACTTGCTGCATATCTGCTTACACCAATTGACGTGCGAAACGCAATTACACGCGAAAATGTGGAGCTTCCATCCGGGTTAATTGAAGGCGATAACACCGAACTTTCAATCCGCACAATCGGTCGACTTCTTGATGTTGATGAGTTTAATAATCTTATTGTAAAAGAGACTGCTGGGAGTATTGTACGTTTTAAGGATATTGGTCGTGCAGAGCTTGGCGCCGAAAATGAACGCACAATATTAAAACGCAATGGCGTGCCGATGGTTGGCGTTGTGTTAATTGCACAGGCAGGGGCAAATAATATAGCAATAACCGATGAGTTTTATAAAAGATTAGAACAGCTAAAACAAAACCTGCCGCCTGATATAAAAACCGGGATCGGGTTTGACGTTACTACTTATATAAAAGACTCAATAACCGAAGTAGAGCAAACCATCTTTGTTGCATTCGGGCTTGTTGTGCTAATCATCTTTTTATTTTTACGCGACTGGCGCACAACTATTATCCCGGTAATTGCAATTCCAATTTCTTTGATAGGCGCATTTTTTATAATGTACATTGCCAACTTCTCAATTAATGTATTAACGCTGCTTGGCATTGTGCTTGCAATAGGTCTTGTTGTTGATGATGCAATTGTAGTTCTCGAAAACATCTACACAAAAATAGAAAACAAGATGGAACCAAACGAGGCTGCAAGGCGCGGTTCTTCTGAAATATTTTTTGCTGTTGTATCTACTACAATCGCGCTTGCTTCTGTATTTCTTCCCGTAATTTTTCTTTCCGGTTTAACAGGCAGGCTTTTCCGCGAATTCGGTATAGTTATTTCCGGCGCGGTTATTATCTCATCATTTGTTGCTCTTACTCTAACCCCTATGTTAAGCGCAAAAATATTAAAAAGAAGAGAAACTCATAATTGGTTTTATCAAAAAACCGAGCCGTTTTTTGAGGGCATAAACCGGACATATAAAAATTCACTCATAACATTTATGAAACACCGCTGGCTTGCCTTTGCGGCGGTAGCTGTTTCATTTTTGTTTATTTACATTTTTTTCAAATCGATTCCTGCCGAATTAGCCCCGCTTGAAGATAGAAGTCGGCTTCAATTAATTGTATCCGCTCCTGAAGGCGCTACATTTGATTACATGGATAAATACATGGACGAACTAATCCAGCAAACCGAAGTAGATGTACCCGAAACAGAAGCAATTATTAGTGTAACCTCTCCCGGTTTTGGTGCTTCCGGTTCGGTTAATTCGGGGTTCGGAAATATTATTCTAGTTCAGCCGGGTAAGCGGAAACGCACCCAGCAGCAAATAGCTGATGACCTTACTGCAAAATTTTCAAAGCTTACAATGGCGCGCACATTTGTTACACAACAGCAAACCATAGGCAGCAGCGGACGGGGACTTCCGGTTCAATATGTAATTCAAGCGCCCAATTTTGAAAAACTTCGAGAAACTCTTCCTAAGTTTTTTGAGGAAGTACGGCAGTCGAATGTGTTTACTGTTGTTGATGTAAATTTAAAATTTAATAAACCTGAAATTAAAATTACAATCGACCGGCAGCGTGCGCGCGACCTTGGCGTTTCCACAATTGATATTGCACAGACTATTCAATCAGCTTTTAGCGGGCAGCGCTTTGGTTATTATATTATGAATGGAAAACAATACCAGGTTATCGGGCAGCTTTCGCGCGAAAACCGTGATGAACCGATTGATCTACGTTCGCTTTATTTGAAGAATAACCGGGGTGAACTTGTACAGCTCGATAATGTAATAAACACAAGCGAAGAAAGTGCTCCGCCGCAGTTGTACAGGTTTAACAGATATGTTTCGGCAACAATATCCGCTGGTCTCGCACCCGGTAAAACACTCGGCGATGGAATAACAGAGATGGACAAAATTGCCGAAAAAATTCTCGATCCATCTTTTTCAACCGCGTTAGACGGCGCTTCCAAAGATTTTAAAGAAAGTTCATCAAGCCTCTTATTTGCATTTATACTTGCACTGCTCCTTATTTATTTAGTGCTCGCAGCTCAGTTCGAAAGCTTCCGCGACCCTTTTATTATTTTATTTACTGTGCCGCTTGCAATACTTGGCGCCCTTGCCTCTTTATGGTATTTTAATCAATCGTCAAATATATTCAGTCAGATTGGCATTATAATGCTTATCGGGTTGGTAACTAAAAATGGTATTTTACTTGTTGAGTTTGCAAACCAGAGAAAGGCTGCCGGACTCGAACGAACGGAGGCAATTATTGATGCTGCCGTTGCGCGGTTGCGCCCCATTTTGATGACAAGTTTATCAACCATTCTCGGGACGCTGCCTATAGCACTTGCTCTCGGCGCCGGTTCGGAAAGCCGCGTATCAATGGGTATTGCTATAATTGGCGGTTTAATTTTTTCTACTTTTTTAACTCTTTTAATTGTTCCGGCTATTTATTCATTCTTCTCGCGTAAAACCGCTGTGGTATCAAACGTTACCGAAGAAGTTAATACCGAATATAAACCGGTTTAGTTTGGATGATAATCAAAATGAAACGTATAATTATCTCAACCCTCATTTTAGCCTCATCAATTTTTGCGCAGCAGAAGTTGACATTACAAAACGCGGTGGAAACAGCATTAAAAAACAATTTTTCTATAAGCATTGCCCATAGTGAGATGGAAATTGCGGATAACAATTTAACCCCCGGCAGCGCGGGTTTTCTTCCCACTCTTAATGCCGCAGGAACAATATCAAGAAGTGTTACAAATACAACACAGGAGTATTTTGACGGCAGGATGGTTGACCGCAACGGTGCAATTACAAAAAACTTAAATGCATCACTTGCGCTTAACTGGACTATATTTGACGGGTTGAAGATGTTTGCGGAACTTGACAGGTTAAAAGAATTAAAAAAGAACGGCGAAATAAATTTCAGGATCGCAGTGGAACAAAGTGTAAGTTCGGTAATTTCAGAATATTATAATATTGTTCGCCAACAGCAAATATTGGAAGTAATTAAAAAAAGTATTGCCCTTTCTGAAGAACGTGTGCGAATTGCAGAAAACAAACTTGAGGTTGGTTCAGGTTCCCGGTTTGATTTACGGCAGGCAAAAGTTGATTTGAACGAAGACAAAACAAATTATCTTCGAGAAGAATTAAAACTTATGCAGGCAGAAATAAATTTAAACGAACTACTCGGGCGCGATGTAAGTGAGCAGTTTGAAGTAGAGGATACGATTGTAATAAATAAAAACTTAAATCCCGATGATATGCTTTTATCGACTCTTGAAAAAAACAGTTTGCTCTTATCCGCACGTCAAAATAAAAATCTTTCCGATATTAATCTCCGCCTCGCTCACTCTGATTGGTTCCCGATTATTGGTTTAACCGCCGGCTATAATTATACAAAATCGGAAGCCGAGGCAGGATTTATAAAATCAAATTTGAACAATGGTTTTAACTACGGCATTACAGCAACCTGGAATTTGTTTAACGGACTAAACACAGCAACAGCTATTCAAAATGCCGCTGTTAATATTGATATAAATAAAGCCTCCTTAAACAGAACAGAAGAAAATGTTAAAGCCAGTGTACTCACATCTTATAAACGATATATAAACTCACTTGTTCTTGTTGAATTAGAAACTGAAAACCTTGAATCAGCGCGAGAAAATGTGAGTATTGCCATCGAACGGTTGCGTCTTGGAACATTAACCCCGTTAGAATTCAGGGAAACCCAAAAGCGACTTCTCGAATCTCAAAGCCGCCTGCTGCAGGCGCAGTACGAAGCGAAAATTGCCGAGACGGATTTACTTCGATTAAGCGGCGAACTTGTAAAAAACTAAATGGAGAAATCAATTCTTCATTTTCTTCCACGGATGATCGTTCGCCGGTTTCCATTTTAAGTTCTTATCTTTCTACTCGGTTAGTTTAGCTTTCAGAATTTTAAAGAGTAACTAAGGGTCGTTAAAAATAATATGCATCAAATTATCTATCCATAAGTTTATAGTTAAATTTTGTGGTTTGCCAATACAAATTAGGCTGCTATTTACATACTTTATAGGAATTTCAACTATTAAATATTATAACCGATTTCATCATAAAAGAGCAAATTCCAAATCCATTGATTAACACTCTATTCTTATTTACTTTTACGGGCAGTTTAAGAATAGATTATGAAAAAAGTTTTAATATTAGGCTCTTCCGGCTCAATTGGTGTAAATACCTTAAACGTTATTAGGAATTTCCCGGATAAGTTCGAAGCCGCCGCCCTCACAGTAAATTCGAGAATTGATATTTTAGAACAGCAGGTGAACGAATTTAATCCTTCACTTGTTGTTATTAAAGATGAGAATGCGGCAAAAATATTCAGACAAAAAATCGGTAGTAAGTGCCGGGTTTTGTCCGGTTCGGATGGTTTGATAAAAGCCGCGGCAGAAACAGATTATGATATTTTGATCGGCGCAATGGTTGGATTTGCCGGACTTGCCCCAACAATTGAGGCAGTAAAGCGCGGAAAAAGAATTGCCCTTGCAAACAAGGAAACACTTGTTGTTGCCGGTGAGCTTTTTACAAAAATGGTTAGTGAGTGTAACGCACAAGTTATTCCTGTCGACTCGGAGCATAGCGCCATTTACCAATGTCTCGAAGGCGAAAACCAATCGGAAGTTGAAAAAATTATCTTAACAGCTTCCGGCGGACCGTTCTTACAAAAAGATAAAGAAGCTTTTAAAAAAGTTTCGGTTGAAGAGGCATTAAATCATCCGAATTGGAAGATGGGAAACAAAATTACAATTGACTCCGCATCTATGATGAACAAAGGTCTTGAAGTAATTGAAGCACGCTGGTTGTTTAATATGCCGGCTGAAAAAATTGACGTGGTTATTCATCCGCAATCAATTATTCATTCTATGGTGCAGTATAACGATGGTTCGATAAAAGCACAGCTCGGTTTACCGGATATGAAACTGCCTATTCAGTATGCTTTAACATATCCCGAAAGACTGAAAAATAATTTTGTGCGCACCGATTTGCCGTTGTTAGGTACATTTACTTTCTTCCAACCTGATTTGGAAAAATTTGAATGTTTAAGGCTTGCTTTTGAAGTACTTGATGAAGGCGGAACTGCACCATGCGTGCTTAATGCTGCGAATGAAATTGCGGTTGACAAATTTTTAAATGGTGAAATAAAATTTTCTCAGATACCGGAACTTATAACCGAAGCGCTGAATAAAATTGAAAACCATAAAGCGCCGTCGTTTGATGTTATTTATGAGTGCGATAAACGCACACGCGATTTTGTAAAACAATTGAGTTAAACTGGAGAAATCTCTTTAATGGATTATATTATTTATTTTGCAATTACAATCGGGATACTGGTTTTTATACACGAGTTCGGGCATTTTGCCGCGGCAAAGTTAACCGGCATGCGCGCCGATGTGTTTGCAATCGGTTTTGGCAAACGCCTTTTCGGCTGGAATAAAATTACAGGATTTACCTTTGGCAATTTGGATAAAGACTGGGACGGGGAAGGAAATACTGATTACAGACTTTGCATTCTCCCGCTCGGTGGGTATGTAAAAATAGCCGGAATGGTTGATGAAAGTTTTGATACGGAATTTGCCGACAAAGAACCGCAGCCGTATGAGTTCCGCAGTAAACCTGCCTGGAAAAAAATGATTGTAATTTCTGCGGGTGTATTGATGAACCTGCTTCTTACGTTCGCAATTTTCTGGGGAGCAAATTTTTTCAAAGGCAAGCAGGTTACAAATACCACTACGCTTGCTTATGTAGCCCAAAATACCGCGGCAGATTCAGCAGGGTTTAAAACCGGTGATAAAATTTTATCAATAAACGGGAATAAAATTAACAACTGGGAAGATCTGCGAACAGAAATATTTATAAACTCTCTCGGTGAAAACCTAAAAGTAAAACTCCGGCGCGGTGGCAACGTTGAAACAATTGCTGTTCCCCGGTCGAAAATACCGGATGCCGAAATTGAGCAGATTTTGTTCCTTGTTCCGGAAGGTATTCATGCGGCGATTGGTGAGGTTGTAAAAGATTCGCCTGCGGAAAAAGCCGGTGTAAAAGAAGGCGATATATTGCTTGCGATTGATAATCAAAAAGTGTTTACAAGTAATCAGGTTATCAAATTAATATCGTCAAACCCCGAAAATAAAATACCGGTTGAATTACTCCGCGCTAATGATACGCTTACGGTTGAAGCTACCCCCGACAAAGACGGAAAAATAGGTGTTGCAATCGGACATATTTTCGATGGCGAAACAACTTTTAAAACCTTTGGATTTTTCGAGTCGATGTATTATGCTTCTACAGATATTGCAAATATGACTGAATTAACTTTTAGCACATTGAGCAAAGTTTTTTCCGGGAAAGTTGCATTCGGTAAGGCATTTGCAGGTCCGGTTAAAATTGCTCAGATTGCAACCAAATCAGCCGAGTCTGGCTTTTCAAGCTTCCTATTTTTCCTTGCACTGTTAAGTTTAAGTTTGGCTTTAATAAACATAATGCCTTTCCCTGTATTAGATGGCGGGCATCTCGTCATTATTATTATTGAAGGAATAACAAAAAGAGAGATACCTGTAAAAGTAAAACTTGCAATCCAAAACGCAGGCTTTGTACTTCTTCTTTTATTGATGGCGTTTATAATTTATACTGATATTTTGAACATCTGACAAAACCATCGTAAGTAAAGTCTGTTTTAAAAGTTATTATTAATCATATTCTAAATGCCGCACCGAAATAGAAACAACCGTTTCAAATTTTTTCGGTAAGTTGAATTTATTTTATTGTTTTTTGATAACAGTTCATTAGTAACACACTAAAGGTAAAATCCGGTCAGAAAAACTTATGATGGAAAGATGATGAAGAATCTGAAATGAAAACAATAGTCTTCATATATTTTGCTTTATTGGCTTTGATGTCCGGTTGTAATAATTCAAAAATTAACGACTCCGATTTCGTTAAAGCTGATTATGAAATATCTCGAAATGATAGTTTTCAAATTGTTCTTGATTCAAACCCATCAACCGGCTACGCTTGGCAGTGGACAAATAAAACCGGGGTTTCCATCATAGATACAATCGGACACAATTTTATAAGTAATTCGGAAGTTTTGATTGGAGCAGGCGGAAAAAAAATTTGGATATTTAAAGGATTAATGCCAGGCATCGATAGTATAAATTTAGAATATTGCAGATCATGGGAGCCGAACTCAACGGCATTAACCAAGAAAATAATTGTAAAGATAAAATAACTGATATCAACTTCTATTTGATTTTCCGGTCGATTTAAGCAGTCACTAATTTTTCCCACTTAAAATTGAATTCAACACCCCGAAACCGTATTTTAGCAAGGCTAACCGAAAGAAATAATTAGCATTAAAAAAATAATTTATGGAGAACTATCATGATAGATAAAATTAAAGAGTACCTTGGCACAGAAGCCGATGATTTATTAAATCATAAGGCGAAATTCCCGAAGGATCAACTTCACCTTCCGGGTTCCGATTTTGTTGACAGAATTTTTTTGCAGACCGACAGAAATAATAATGTATTAAAAAATCTTCAATGGATCTTCAGCTCCGGTCGACTTGCAAATTCCGGTTATGTTTCAATACTTCCTGTCGATCAGGGTATCGAACACTCAGCCGGCGCTTCGTTTGCTCCAAACCCGGTTTACTTCGATCCTGAAAATATTATAAAACTTGCTTTGGAAGGCGGATGTAATGCAGTTGCATCAACTCTTGGCGTATTAGGTATGACGGCAAGAAAATATGCACCTAAAATTCCTTTTATTGTAAAAATTAACCACAACGAACTTTTAACCTACCCGAATAAATTTGACCAAATTATGTTTGCCGGTGTTGAACAGGCTTATGATATGGGTGCAGCAGCAATTGGCGCTACTATTTATTTCGGTTCGGAAGAAAGCAGCAGGCAAATTATTGAAGTTAGCGAAGCATTCCAGTATGCGCACGAAATGGGACTTGCTACAGTTCTTTGGTGTTATTTAAGAAACCCCGAATTTAAAAAAGATAAAGATTATCATGTTTCGGCTGATCTTACAGGCCAGGCAAACCATCTCGGTGTAACTATTGAAGCAGACATCATCAAGCAGAAATTACCTGAAAATAATGGCGGTTATAACGCTATAAAGTTTGGCAAGACAAGCAAGAAAGTTTACAGCGATCTTACAACCGACCATCCTATTGATTTAGCTCGTTACCAGGTAATTAGCAATTATATGGGGCGCGCAGGTTTAATAAACAGCGGCGGCGCTTCGGGCGATAACGATTTTGCTGATGCAGCAAGAACCGCTGTCATTAATAAGAGAGCAGGAGGTATGGGACTAATTTGCGGAAGAAAATCTTTCCAGCGCCCAATGGCTGAAGGTGTAAAGTTATTAAATCTTATTCAGGATGTATATCTTGAAAAAGAAGTGACAATTGCTTAATTACTTTGGGCTGTCTCAAAAGTAAAATAATTGCAAACCCGTTTTGTGTTTATTTTGTTTTTTTTGGCAGCCCTTTTTTTCGGGACACTTAAAATTTTTTACTTAAATTCGATAATATCTTAAATGCCCTATTTTTAAATTTGAGGCTTGAATGATACCGAATAAAATATCAAAAAAATTCCTCACCCTTTTTTCTTTTTTGCTGCTTACAACTTCTTTATTTTCGCAGGAAGAGCAAAGTGCCGAGGAATTATTTAAACTTTCATTAGAGGAGTTGTTGAGGGTTAAAATAGTTACGTCAGCAAAGGATGAACAGGAAGTATGGCAGGCATCATCAAAAACTATTGTAATTAATGAGAAAATGATAAAAGAAGGCGGCTATTTCGATCTTCTTGATGTTTTAAAAAGCTCACCGTATTTTCAGGTTCAATCCGAGCATGCACACTGGACAAAAGGCGCAATTGTAAACCTTGCCGGTTTTAGAAGCGGGGACGCAGGGAACAACAAAGTACTGCTTTTAATTGATGGTATAAAAATTTCGGACGACGGCGGCGAAGGTTTGTATATGGGATTAAACAGTATTCCCATCAATTTTGTAAAACAGATTGAAATTGTTTATGGCCCTAACTCTACAATGTACGGCAGGGATGCTTACGCCGGAATGATAAACATCATTACTAAAACAGAAGACTTTGCCGGCTCAGGGTATGCGTACGGTTCTTTTAACTCACAACGAATTTACGGTAATATAAAACGCGAGATTGCAGAAGGATTTAACGGGCACCTTTATTTTAATTCTTATAAAAGCAATGAACAAAACCCGCTTGATAAATCAATAACATATAAAAACAGACATGTATTTTCACACCACCCTTATACAGAAAGATTTTACAGAGCGCAGAATAATTTGTTTTTTGATGTCGGATTAAAGTATAAAGGTCTGGCATTAACTTATATTCGATATGATGTGGAAGGGAGTGAAACTTATGGAAGCAACCCGGATTTATATGTTACCGAATATTCTACCCAGTCATATCAAATAAATAGTATTCTGTCGCTTCGGTATGCTGCAAAGTTAAACAACGTTCTTGATTTTGAAAGTTACTACACATTTAAAAAATACGAATTCGACCCTCGATCAGCTAATCTTTACACCGACGATTTGAACCGATTTAACATCGACACAACAAACTCATTAATTTCAATAGACCCTTTGTATGCATACGGTGGAAGAAAATATTACTATTTCAGAACAATTTCTCATAAAGCCGGCATAAAACCTATGTGGCAAATTAGCGGCAAATTGAGAAACGTTTCCGGGATAGATTTTAATTTTATAAATGGAATACCGGTTATTAGTGAAGGAAAGGGGGGCAAACCTATAACAACCGATGAGCAGCGAAAACGATTTGAACACAATTCAAATACTATTGGAATTTATAGTGAATTTTCTTATAGACTCAACGATAATCTTCTTGCTACTGCGGGCGGACGTTTTGATTTTAATTCCAAATACCCAAATACATTTATGCCCCGCGTCGCCATGATAGGTAAATTTGATAATCATGTTCTCAAACTTATGTTTTCCAAAGGATACCTGGCGCCAAGCATTACCCAGACGTATTTTGAAAGTATAACAACATTTTCTTGGATAAAACCAAATGAAAATTTGAAGCCCGAAAAGAACACTTCTATTTCCGGCGACTGGTCATTTATATTCGGCAGAACACACTTAACCGCAAATGTTTTTTACAGCAAGTTAGATGACGCAATAATTGAAAGCGTGCAGTCGGGCGATTCAAGTTATGTTTATATTGAAGCCGATTCATTTTATGTCCCGATACTTCAGAGTAAAAACATAAGCAGCGGATACCGGGCAGGTATCAGCGTTGCGGTTTATCACTCTTTTTCCGAATTAGTTTCGTTTGATTTGAATTATTCATATTTATCCGGGCAGGATAATCTACCGGGAAAAACTATCAGAATTGAAGATAATCTTGTTTCAACACATTCGCTAAATTTGGGTATAAATCTTTCCTATAAACAATTTAATCTTAACTCCGAATTACGCTATTCATCCAACCGCCGAATAAAATCGGAGCATAATAAAACGGCATACTCTACCCTTCTCAATGCGGATGGATACCTTATTTTTGAGATGCCTCTGCTTGTTAATATAACTTTAAGGGCATCGGGCATAGGTGATGGTTTAAATGCTTTTGTAAGAATTACAAATGTTTTTAATGCTGAGTATTACGGACAAACTATTAACGCAGGATGGGGAAGCCCCAAGGTGCTGCAAGATATGCGAAGAATTGACGCCGGAATTGAGTACGAGATGTAAGTATGATCTATTTGCTTAACATCATATTCTCCCTATTAATTTTGGGGTATTCGGAACCTCAAATTGATGAACAACTTATTAAGGCTGTATTTCTTGAGCGTATTTCCCCATTTGTAATATGGCCGGATGAATGTGATATACAGAATAGCGACAAACATTTTATAATAGGCACATGGGATGAAGATAATTTTAATAGTAAATTGAAGAAAGTTTATTCTAAAAGAAACATATTGTCAAAGGAAGTATCTATAAAAAATATTACTCGATCTGAGGATATCAACGAATGTCATATTTTGTACATTCCGAGAGTAACAAACAATGTTTTAAGCCAAATTCTTAACTACACACGCGGGCGACCGATATTATTAATAAGTGACACACCGGGATATGCAGTAAAAGGGGTCCACATTAATTTATTCATCGAAAATCAAAACCTCGGGTTCGAGATAAATGAAGTTGCCGTAAAGGAAGCGAATCTTCACATTAGCCATCTCTTACTCGAGCTTGCAAAAATTGTAAAAAGCAGGGGGAAAGGATGAGAAAATTTTTAAAGAATTTATCGATCAAAAACAAAATTACAACACTAGTTTTGGCTGTAGTTATTGTTGTTACTGTTTTGGGGCTTTCTGTAATGTTATATTATGATGTTACAAAAACCCGCGAAGTAATGGTTGAAAATTCTTTATTAAAAGCTAAATTGGTTTCTCAATACTGTATTACTGCTCTTATTTTTGAACGTAAAGATGCCGCGCAGGATGCTCTTGAAAAATTAGCGGCAGACAAAAATGTTTCCAACGGTTATGTGTTCGACCGCAAAAACAATTTATTTGCATCCTACAATAAAGCTCCGCTCGATTCCCTTTTTTTTACTTCGGTTAACATGCAAGGAAAACTATTCAGATTCGGGGAAGAATATCTGATTGTAAAATATCCTATTCAATTCGAAAATGTTGATTACGGAACTTTATTTTTAAGGGTTAATACCGCTGAGATTAAAAGCGATATAAAATCTTTGGTAATAACAGTGGGGATGATCGGTATTTCGATAATTTTTGTAGCTTATCTTTTAGTACTGTGGATGCAAAGTTTTATCTCACGCCCCATTACAAGCCTTTCTAATACCGTAAAAGAAATTTCGGAAAAATCGGATTTTAGCTACAGGGTTACAAAGCAGGCTAATGATGAAATAGGTGTATTGTACGACGAGTTTAATAATATGCTTGAGCAGATAAATTTAAAGAACAAACAGAAAGCAGTCGCTGAAGATGCGCTTCGTTCTAGCGAGCAGCGTTATAAAGAATTAGTTCAAAATATGGGGGAAGGCATCGCCATATTTGACATTGATGGGAAATTCCGATTCACAAATCCGGCTGCGGACTCCTTATTTGGTGTAAAACAAACAGCGTTAATAGGAAAAGATATTTTAGAATTTGTTACAAAAGAACAGCATAAACTTGTTTTTGAGGAAAGAGAAAAAAGGCGTTCCGGCAAAAAAAGCACATACGAAATAAAAATTGTCAATCAAAAAAACGAAACAAAATATCTGCTTCAGACGGCAACACCAAAATACAACGAGTACGGCGAATTCGAAGGTTCATTCTCTATCCTAAGGGATATTACCGACAGAAAACTTGTAGAATATGAGTTGTTAAAAGCGAAAGAACAGGCAGAAGTTTCCAATAAATTCAAATCCGAATTTCTTGCCCAGATGTCTCATGAAATTCGTTCACCTTTAAATGTTATGCTGAGTTTTACATCATTGTTGAAAGAGGAAATAGGTGATGCTATTACTCCCGAAATGAAAATCTCATTCGATAGTATAAACAACGGGTCGAAAAGAATTATAAGAACTATCGATATGATTTTAAGTATGGCGGAAATTCAAACCGGCACTTTTGAAGTAATACCTAAAGTTATTGATTTAAATTCTGATATTCTTTTTGGTTTAGTGCAGGAATACTCTCGTCCGGCTCAACAAAAAGGCTTAATGTTGAAATATGAAAACCATCTTGAACGCACAAGAATTTTTGCGGATGAATATTCGGTTGCACAAATTTTTTCAAACCTTTTGGATAATGCGATAAAATATACAAAAAAAGGGAGTATAGATATTGTTCTTCGTAAAACGGGTCAAAATGTATGTATTGATGTAACCGATACCGGGATTGGTATTTCAAAGGAATATCTTCCGAATTTGTTTAATGCGTTTTCTCAAGAAGAAATGGGTTACAACCGCCGCTTCGACGGCAACGGACTCGGGTTAGCGCTTGTTAAAAAATATTGCGAGTTGAATAACGCAGTTATAAATGTAAAAAGCGAAAAAGATTCGGGAACAACTTTTACTGTTGAATTTCTTTCAACTTAAGTTGTCCCCGTAAAATTATTTTGTTAACAAGTATTCGGCAATTTTTCCAAGTTCCTGAACATTTACGTTGCCGAAGGATGGCATAATAACATTCGGGTACTTTTCTCTAAAAGCTTTAAATCTTGCATTATCTATATAAGAGGAAGGGTTCCTCAAATAATTTGTCAATTCGTTTTTGCTCCAGTTCTGGTTTATACTTACAAGAGCAGGTCCCATTTCTGTGCCATCAAGATTTTGTCCGTGACAGTTTGTACAACCCAACCTTCCAATTAACTGCACGGCAGTTACTTCTTCCGAACCCATCCCGGATTGTGGAGTCATGTCACTGTTTGGCATTTTCATTTCCTGGTTAGTTTCTTTTGTTAACCTGCCAAGTAAAAACAATAAAAGGAATGCAGCTAAAAAAGCGGCTACCCAAATTTGAGTTTTTGTCATTTTTCTTTCTGAATTTGTTTGTAATTAATCAATTTTAAATGAGGCACTTACAACAGCAGTAATTTCTTTATCGATAGAACTCACGTCGTTAACACCGTAATCCGAAACCATGTTTGAAAAGCGGGGAGTAATTTGTAAAACTCCCATGCGAGCGCTTGTCATTGCGCCTAAATCTCTACCGGTTGCCTCGGCAATTTTTTGTGCCCTCATCATCGCATCTTTAGCTGCCTCAGCTTGAACTTCAATTTTTAGTTCGGCAAGTTTAGTATAATAGTACTCCGGTACTTCAACATTAAAATCCACACCTTTTTCTATAATTGAAGAAATTTTTAACGATAGTTCTTTTATTTTATTTACATCGGTCGATTGAACTTCCACCCGCTGGGTGTACACAAACGCAATAACATTTTGAGTCTGGTAACCGTTAGCGCCGGTTTCAAAAATCGGATAACTGTTTATTGTAAAAAATTCAATTTTATCCTTATCGAAACCTTCCGATTTTAAATAAGCCAGAAGAAGAGGTTTTTGTCTTTCAAGTTCCCTGTACGCCGATTCCTTGCTTCCCATCTGTACGTTTATGCTTCCTCTTAATATACCGAGATCGGAGACTATTTCTTTTTTTGCCGAACCGGTTACATTAATGGTTTGGTTTTCTTCAGATTTAGCCTTCCAAACAAGCGTAAAAATAATTACACTTATAATTAAGCTTAATCCCAATATTCCTGCGGGAAATAAATAATTGTTTTTGTTATCCATAGCTCTTCCTTAATAATTAATAAAGGCGGTTTAAAACATATTAAAAAAGAGGATTTATAACAACAGAAATAAAAAGCTGAAAATTAATCATCCTCTAAAATTTTTAGTTATTATTTCGCTAATTTTATTCTTACTGCCGCGCCGCCACCGGGGGCAAGTTTTAATGTTAGAACCGAATTGCTTGTAACCTCTTCGCTGTAAATTTCAATTGAATAGGGATTTGTTTTCCAGTCAGCATCTTTACCGTCTTTATAAATTTCAGCAATGTATTTTATACCGGGGGCTAAAAAGTTTAAAGGCAAATTAAAAATTCTTCCATTTTCATCTGTAGCGCTTCCAAGATACCAATCATCACTGTTTTTATCTTTACGGGCGATGGTGAGATAATTGCCAATGCTCGCGTTTAAAACTTTTGTTTCTTCCCAATCGGTAGGGACATCAGTTATAAATTTGAACGGCTTAAAGTTTGCTTCATAATTTTCAGGAAGATCAGCAGCCATTTGAAGAGGGCTATACAAAATTATGTAGTGGGCAAGTTGTCTTGCAAGAGTTGTGTTAACTCTATTGCCCGGTTTTTCGTTGTTATAAGTTAGGTTAAATATACCCGGTGTAAAATCCATCGGTCCGCCAAGCAGTCGTGTAAAAGGTAGTATAACTGTGTGCTCCGGCGGGTTGCCGCCGTTGGTATCCCAGGCATCAAACTCCTGTCCTCGCGCGCCTTCTCTTGTCATCATATTCGGATAGGTTCTTCTTTCCCCGGTTGGTTTGATTGGTTCATGAACATCGAGCATAATTTTTCTTTTGGCGGCTTCCTCAACAACTTTACGGTAATGCCGTACCATAAACTGTCCGTGATGCCATTCTTTTACTGTATCACCCTTTTCATCAATTCGTTTTATACTTTGCCCGTGATTTACATAACCGGTTTTTATTATATCAATACCAAGCGTTTTATAATAATCTAACGCGTCATCAAGCTGTTTTTCATAATTTAAAATACCGCCGCCTGTTTCATTGTGCCCGATTATTTTCACATTTTTTTCTTTTGCGTAATGTGTTACTTCGTTTATATCGAAGTCCGGATATGGTTCAGTAAAGTTGAAAATATCTCCGTTTGCACCCCAATCGCCATCCCAGCCGGTGTTCCAGCCTTCTAACAATACTCCATCGAAACCATATTTAGAAGCAAAATCAATATATTTTTTTGCGTTTGCAGTTGTTGCGCCATGTTTTGCCCCCGAGCCCCAAGTTGCTTTTCCAAGATGCATTTCCCACCATATTCCAACGTATTTACCCGGTTTTACCCACGAAACTTCGCCAAGTTTATTGGGTTCATTTAAATTTAATATCAAATAATCGGTTATCAATTCGCCTGCGTTATCTGCTATTTGAATTGTACGCCACGGTGATTTCATCGGTGCGGAAGTTTTTACCCTTACGCCATCCGACCAGGGCACGAGATCAGCTTTCAAATTATCACCGCCGGTTCTTCTTAAAGTCATGCTCGGATAATCGGTTAGTGCCGCTTCGTGAATACTTAGATAGATGCCGTCTTTTGTTTCCATCGTAATGGGAGTATGCACAACATCCATCTGCTGCACCGTTGTATTTTGATAAAGATATTCATACCGGTTCCACTGATAAGCGCCAATCCACCATGCCGAATGATTACCGGTTAAATTAAATTCTGAAAGTTCATCCATTATTTCAAAATTTGTCAGTCCTTCTTGTTTAGGGATTTCGTATCTGAAACCGACACCATAATCGTAAACTCTAAAAACAATATTCAAATATTTTTCGGGGGAGGAATTTTCTTTAAGTTCTACAAAAAGTTCTTTGTAGTTATTCCGGATATTTTTTACTTCACCCCACGGCTGAGTCCATGTTTCGTCAAACGAACTTTGTTCGGAATTTATTAATGAAAAGTTTTCTGCAAAATTTGGTGAAGATTTAAGTAAGTAGCCAAGGAGTGAGGGTTTTATAATTTCGTTACCAAATCTATAAACTGAATAATAAGCTTTGCCATCATTCAATTCAAACTTTACAGAGAGAACTTCTCCAGGTGATTTGACCTTGAGTGTTTGTGCATTTAGAAATAATGATGTGGTTAAAAAAATAATTAGTATAAAAAAACGCATCGTATCCTCAGAAAATTTATTTGCATTCCAAATATCTTCACAAATTGATTTAAGAACAATAAAAAACAGTTATAAATATTGCCTGGTTAATCCCCTTCCCTTTTGTAGATTAACCCATCAAAAAAAGAATTGAGAATTATATTGTCAAATTTGAATAAATGATTTTCAACAATTTGTTTTAAATCATTTTATTTTTTGCATAAAGTGTTTAACTCTTTCGGTATCGATAGTGTTTGCCCAATTTCCATCGTATTTAAAACACGAGCCGATAATTAAGCCGTCGCAGTATTCTAAAAATGATTTCGCGTTTTCAGGTGTAATACCGGAACCGGCGAGAACAGGAATATCAACTTTTTCTTTAACCTGCTTAATTTCATTCAGCGACGGCTCGGTACCCGTGCTGCTTCCGGTAATTATTACTCCGTTGCTCATAAAAAAGTGCGCCGCTTTTGCGGTGTCGACGATATCAGTATCCGCAGTAATTGAATGCGAACTGTGCTTCTTTTTAATGTCTGTAAATACCAAAATATTATCGGCGCCGATTTGTTTTCTGTAGCGGAGTATTTCGCCGGCATCCGAATTAAAAATTCCCTCGTCTGCAACATGCGCAAAAACAAAACCTTCTGCGCGTATAAAATCGGCGCCGGCAGAATTGGCGGCAGCTAATGCGTCTTTATTTGCTCCGGCAAGAATTTGAATGCCACATGGTATATTCAAATCCTTTTTTATTTCGTATAGAATAACACTCATTATCGATGTGATTTCCGGTCCAACATTTCTGTTTAAGTAAGGAACATCGTGCATATTTTCTATCATAACAGCGTCCAGCCCGAGTGATCGGTAAATTTCAGCTTCTTTTTTCGCCAGTTCAATTATGGATTTTACGCTGCCGGAATATTTCGGAGTGCCGGGGAGAGCCGCAACATGTATCATCCCGATGATTGTTTTATCAAGTTTTAATCTATTCATCGTTTAATTTTTATTCCTTTCTTCCAAAAGAGAGTGTAAACAAAACAAATTAATTTACTGTGCGCAAAATAATTAATTGAAACGATAATAGTTTGACATCGCAGGAGATATTCCATATATTTGCAGTCCAAAATAAAAATATACCGCGGGGTGGAGCAATTGGTAGCTCGTCGGGCTCATAACCCGAAGGTTGTAGGTTCAAGTCCTGCCCCCGCTACTAAAAAAGCCTGAATAAAAAGTATTCGGGCTTTTTACTTTTAAATTTAAAAATAGGTTGTAGGTTCAATCCGTTAGTTAACGGACTGCCCCCGCCACAAAGAACAACACCTAAGACGATGGTTTTCGACTTTTTTAATTAAGCAAGTGAAACAATTCCAAATTTATTAATAATGTTTATCCATGGAGTTCTGTTTTTGAAAACGATTACGTTTATTGAGGGAAGAATTGTTATTCAACACAATTGAATTGCCGGATTATTAAGAGCATAAAAAAACCTCACAAAATAGATGAACTGAATTGTTTGTACCCTCAAAAAAAATTAGTTTTATGTAGCATAATTTAAAAAAAAGAGGAGTTACCTCATATTCTCAATCAATCCAGGAGGTTTACGTGTACAAAAACACCACCAACTACTTAATATTCACTATTTTAATATTTTCTTCAATTACTTTCGGACAATCCGCAAATGAATTAATCCCTCAGAATGAACCGTTCTTTATTCAATCGGCTATTAATTACCATAAAAACCCGGGCGGGTTTTGGGATATACCCGGAGGGGAAGAAAATATAAGAGAAAAAGCCCCAATTAAAGTATGGGAGCTTAGCGATAAAAAACAAGATAGAAGATACGTAATCAGCCCATCTTCTAAATCAGGATATGTTCACATCCAAATTGACGGGGTAGCCGGTTACATTGACGTTGAAGGAGGCAAAAATAATAATGGTACGCCTATTCAGATTTATAAACCCAATAATTCAAGTTCGCAGAATTTCAAATTTTCTTATGTAGGCAATGGCAGATTCAAAATTTTTAATGAAAACGGAAAAGTTATAACATTAGCCAATCGTTCTTCCCAAAACGGCTCCCAGGTGCAGATGTGGGATGATCAAAACGGTGATTGGACGGAGTGGTGTCTTATTTCTACGAAAACAAATAAAACACTTACGCTTGAAAATAAAATAACCACTCAGGGAGAGGATATGTCCGGAATCGGTACATTTTATGTCCAATCTGCAATAAGCTACGGTAAAGACAGCAAAGGATTTTGGGATGTTCCCGGAACCGCCAATGCCGTAAACGGCAGCAATATTCAGGCATACAGCCTTTCCGATTTATTGCCCGACAGACAATTTAACTTAATAAAATCAAGCTCTAATTTGTCTTATTACCAAATTGCAATTTCAAATAACAATAATATGCTTCTTTCGGTACAGGCTGATAAAACGGACAACGGAACCAATGTATGCGCATGGGAAAAAAATGACAGTCCCGCAAAAAATTTCTACTTTAAACATTTAGGCGGCGGAAGGTTTAAAATTTATAACCAGAATGGAAAAATTATTACTCTGGCAAATCGTTCTGATGATGACGGCAGCAATGTGCTTATGTGGGACGACCAGGACGGCGAATGGGCAGAGTGGTATTTAATTGACGTAAATACAAATTTACCATTCAACCCATCCGAGCAGGGAGTAGCCGGCATACAGGATATGCGGGTTATGAATGTATCGTGCACTAATGAACAACAACTTATCGACAACATTGATGCAACATACCAAAAGGTTTTATCGGTAGAAGGTAAAACAATGCAGGTTAACGATAAAGTGAAAGATGCTAATTCTACAATTGGCACCGCGTACAGTTTGACAAATAATTTTGCAAAACTTAATGATGATGTGAACAGTACACACGCTGCAATTTCTGCTTTTACAAATATCCCGGTAATAGGGACGGCAGTTACTGTATTAAGCACAAGTTTAAACCTTGCTAAAAAACAATTGAACGGAGCAAATACTGCTTTATCGGCTATTAAAGGTCCTGTTATCAATCAGGCAAATGTTAATATTTTTTCCTCAAAGAAAAGTATGGTTGGATTTACTTCGAGTATTAACAAATTAAAATCAGATCTTTTTGCTCTAAAAGGAAAACTCATTCAGTCACAAAACAAAACAGGTTCCGATGCTTTGTTTGCACAATTAAACTCAAAGCTAACAGAGATTAGCGCGGCACTTGATAATGCGGATAAAAATCTTGTGGAGATGGAAAAGACAAGTAAATCGGTCGACAAACTAAAAGGACCTGTTTCGAAAGTTGACGGCGGTGTTAAAAACTTTGAAAAAGCTTTTCGTCAAACAGATAAAGTAGCCGATGAGATAAACGACGTTTTAGGTAAAAGATTTAAAAAAGAAGTAATGAAAGTGAAAATCAATATTTCGCTGCGCGATGTACTCGAAGGCGGAAAAGTGGGAAAAGTATTTAAGAAGTATGCTTCGGATTGGGCAGAAAAACTTATGAAACCGATTATTAATAAACTTAATATAAAAATTCCTACTGTTCCGGGTGTGGATGAATTTAAAAACGGTTTAAACGAAACTGCCGATTTAACAAAAAAAATGAAACAAAACAGCGACGAACTTGAATTACTTATTCAGCAATTCAATAAATCAAATAGCGAAATAAAAATTGCAGGCGGCACTTTAAGCTAAGCATTAAATAAATTGCATTCCCATTAGAATAATGGGGCTGTCTCAAAAAGCCATTTCTCCTGAGTATTGAGCCTTCGGTGAGAGCTCAGTCGAACGCTTGTAGAAATGAGGTTTTCGAATCAAATTTCTAACTTCGACACTTCGATGTACTCAGGGAAGCGTAAACTCAGTGCAGCGAAAGTTCGATTAGCATAAAAGTTTATTTGTGAGACAGCCCTATTATTTTTTAATAAATGATGTTTACCGCGATGGATAAAATCGGCGCTTTAATACTGAAGTTTCGAATAGAGCAATGAATGAGTTGGTAACATGGCTTAACAAACATTTGGGATGCAATGAACAATAGAATAAATAAAGAATAATAATTCACATTATTTATAAAACCATAGTAATAGTAGAACTGCTAAAATAGTATATCAGACATTTTAATATTAATTTAACGGATTTTTTATGATGCATTCAAAAGTAATTTTAACTGAGTGTTTTGAAAAATTTGAAGACACATTTTCTCCAAAAATAATTGGCGAATTAAATGGGCAGTATGTAATGGTTGTTAAACTTGAGGGGGACAAGGTTCCATGGCACATCCACGACAATGAAGATGAAATGTTTTGGGTAGTTGAGGGTGAACTTGATATATTCGAAAAGGGAAAAACAACTAATCTAAAAACAGGTGAGTTTTATATTGTGAAAAAAGGTGTAGAACACAAAGTAGTACCTATAGGGAAAGTGAAACTAATTTTGTTCGAACCTTCAGGGATAAAACATACCGGAGATGTGCAAGCGGATATAACAAAAGACCATTTTGACTATTTATAAAATTCAAATTTTTCATTCTTTATTTTATACTAATTTAACCATTTATCACACACAAATACCTTGCATAAAAATAATTTACCTTTAATGAACTCAATTTTATACTATTCTACAAACGAATATAAATTAAATAGATGAAAATAGTTTTGTTCAAAGGACAACCATTTGGCATCCTTTAAGTCTAACTAAAAATAACATATACAAAATTATATTTGCCCATGAAATACTTATTCGTTTTAACTTGTACAATCCTTATCCCTTTTACATTATTTGCCGCAGCAAAAAACGACTCCACGCTGGCAATAAAATCATACCATCTTAATGAACCGCTTCTGATTGATGGGGTTTTAAATGAGCCGCTTTATTCCAACGAAGGCGTAACAAGGTTTATTCAACATGATCCGGATGAAGGAAAACTTGCAACCGAAAAAACAGAAGTTTGGATTTCCTATGATGAATACAATATTTATTTCAGCGGCAGATTTTCGGACTCCAACCCGGACTCTATAGATGTTACATTAATGCGGCGTGATAATTTTGTTTCCTCCGACTGGTTTTGGATTTATATTGATCCTTACAATGATGACAGAACAGGATTTTACTTTGCCATCAATCCAGGCGGTTCTATTTGTGATGGAACGTTATTTAACGACGACGGAATGGATGATTCATGGGATGGCGTTTGGGAAAATAAAACTACTGTTGATAAAAACGGCTGGAACTTAGAAGTAAAAATTCCTTTTGCGCAATTAAGATTTAAAGAATCTGAACATATGACGTGGGGTATAAACTTAAATAGAGATATAAAACGTAAAAACGAAATGTCTTTTTATGTTTTGGTGCCGAGAAAGGAAAGTGGCTTTGTTTCTAAATTTGCCGATCTTGTTGGATTAGATGGAATAAAACCGAAACAAAGATTTGAGGTGCTTCCATATTTTGTTCAAAAAGCACAATACCTTGTGCACGATGAAAATGATCCGTTTTATAAATCAAAACAATATAAAACTTCATTCGGTGCCGATATAAAGTTTAGCCTCGGCAGTAATCTAAATGTTGACGCTACAATCAATCCGGATTTCGGACAAGTTGAAGTTGATCCCGCAGTAATTAATCTTTCTGAATTTGAAACTTTTTATCAAGAGAAAAGACCGTTTTTTATTGAAGGTTCGAACATCTTCAGTTTTGGTTACGGCGGCGCAAATAACAACTGGGGTTTTAATTTCAGCGTACCGGAATTAACCTACTCAAGACGAATTGGTAGAGCTCCCCAGGGGAATATTACAAATCCTGGATATGTGGATTATCCTTCTGAAACGAGAATTCTGGGCGCCGCGAAGTTAACCGGCAAAATTGATGAAACCTGGTCGATTGGGGCGCTCAGTTCATTAACTGAAAGGACATTTGCAACAATTCAAAAATCAGACGGGACAAATATTGACGAACAAGTTGAACCATTAACACATTACGGAGTATTCAGAACGCAAAAAGAATTTAATTCAGGCAAACAGGCAATAGGATTGATTTTTACTTCCGTTAACAGAGATCTGAATACACCTAACCTTAAAAATCTTTTGAGCAATCAAGCATATACATTTGGCGCGGACGGGTGGACATTTTTAGATGACGACGAAACTTATGTAATAACAGGCTCTGTGATCGGATCTTATACATCAGGCAGTGAAGACTATTTAATAAGATTGCAAAAGCAGCCTTACCGATATATGCAAAGACCTGATAAAACCTTTATGCCTCTTGACAGCAGCATAACTTCAATGGCCGGAGTTTTCTCGCGGGTGATGCTTAATAAACAGAAAGGTAATTTTTATGTAAACGCAGCGCTTGGGACAGCATCACCGGGTTTTGAATACAATGACCTTGGTTCTCAGTGGTTTGCCGATAGAATTAATGGTCATCTTGTAACAGGTTACAGGTGGTTCGATCCCGATAATATTTTCAGAAGAAAAAGTATTTATGTGGCATACAGCAGAACTTCTGATTATGAAGATAATATTTCGAGAAGTGGTTTTTATATGAATGCCAGCGGACAGTTCCTGAATTATTATGGGTTTGGTTTCAGCGGTTCTTATAATTTCGAATCATTTTCAACAACACTAACCAGAGGCGGTCCAAAATTAGCAATTGCGCCTAATTATTCATTTAGCTTAAACGCGTATTCTGACAGTAGAGAAAAGATTATTATCTCTCCCTATGCCGATTATGCACGCAATCAAACAGGCAGTTATCAATATAGTTTTGATTTTGAAATTCAATGGAAACCGAGTTCGCAAATAAGTTTTGTCCTGGAGCCCGAGTATTCATATAATTATTCAAAATACCAATGGGTAGGTAACTTTGCTGATCGGTACGCCGTAAGTTCGTACAAAACAAGATACGTTTTTGCAGATTTATTTCAGAAAACTTTGGCTGCCACCATAAGATTAAATTGGATTTTTACACCAACTCTCAGTTTACAATTGTACATTCAACCGCTGTTTGCAGTTGGTAATTATAAAAAGTTTAAAGAGATTGTTAGTCCGCCATCTATCGATGTTAGGGAATATGGAAATGACGGTTCTAAAATTGATTATGATAAAGAAACGGGGGCTTACACTGTAGACCCCGATAAAGAAGGCCCGGCTAATTCATTTAGTTTTTCTAATCCTGATTTTAATTATAAATCGCTTCGTGGCAATTTAGTTTTAAGATGGGAAGTGCTGCCCGGTTCCGTATTTTACTTTGCGTGGACAAACAATCGTGTAAATTTTGAAAACCCCGGCGAATTAAAACTAAAAAATGACTTCAGCAATCTCATAAATTCAGATACAGACAATGTTTTGTTGGTGAAGTTTTCTTATTGGCTGGATATTTGAACTTGAGTACTTTTACACAATAAAAATATATTTCTGAGCCAATCTATTTAACTTATAATTCGAGGTTCTCAATTATTGAAGACAACCATAAAATAGTTTGAATTAAATTTTAAAGCATAGTTTCTGCGGAGATTGATAAAGCTGCTGATAGAACAGTCCGCGTATATTTTAGAAATCGTAATTACAAAAAAACCCCGACATTTATTTTTGCCGGGGTTTTTAATTTATTGGGTAAGTTGGTCTTAATCTTTAGTATGGCTTAAGCCGTAAATATCTACGAGTACCGGGTCGCCGAATCCAAGTTGTTTTAATTTGTCCATCTGTGTTTTGGCGTCACCAACTACAAGATAAATCATTTTATTCGGGTCGAGATATTTTCTGGCAAGCTCTATCTGTTTTTCACCCGTCATGTCTAAAATAACTTGCTCTTCCTTTTTTACATAGTCGTAAGGCAGAGCGTATGTTGCAATGTTGTTCAGCATTCCAATTAAAGCTCCCAAAGTTTCAAACCGTCTTGAGTTTGATTTTATGAGGGAGTTTTTTGTAAACGCAAGGTCTTCATCCGATATGCCGTTACGGTATTTTGCAATTTCGTCTCTAAATATTTCAGCCGATTCGAGTGTAGCATTGCTTTGCACACCGGCTGCCGCAGTGAATTCACCCGGGTATCTCGAACCGCTAAAATAAGTGCGGGCGCCGTATGTGTAACCTTTTTCTTCGCGTAAAATAAGGTTAACGTTTCCGCTAAAACTTCCGCCGAGTTTATAGTTCATTACAACTGCCGGATAATAATCAGGATGGTTATAAGGAAGTGCAAGATAACCGATCCTTATTTCAGACTGCTTGGCATCAGGTACATCTACAAAATATACTTTTGATTTTTCAATAGCAGCCGGGAAATCAAGTTTCGGGAAACTAACGGTTTTTTCTCCCCATTTTTCGCTAAGCGATTTAAATTCCTTAACAGCTTTTTCTTTTGAAATATCGCCGGCAATAGTAATACTTGCAACCGATGGGGAAAAATTCGTTTCATAATAATTTTTTAAGTCATCAATATTTATTGACGCAACCGATTCTGCTGTGCCCGAAGGACTGTTGCCGATTATGTTATTTTCGCCGTAAACAATTTTATCAAATACTTTACCGGCAATAACAGAAGGGTTCGCTTTGTCGCGGTTAATTTGCTCTATAGTTTCATCTTTTATACGCGCGAATTCTTTTTCGTCCCACCTTGGTTCCAGCAAAATTTCCTCGACAAGTTTATAAACATCTTCAAACCTGGAAGTGAGGGAATTTGCCTGCAGCACAATTGCTTCGCGTGTTGTATATATTCTTATTGAAGCGCCGAGTTCGTCTATTGCTTCTTCAAGTTGTTCGGGAGTTTTATTTTTTGTTCCTTCTTTCAGCATATCCGAAATTAAATTTGCAACGCCAACTTTTTTATTGTCATCCAAAATCATTCCGCCGCTTAAAGTAATATTAAACTGCACAAGAGGTACTTCGTTTTGTTCGATTCCGTAAATTTTTAATCCCTTACCAAGGTCCTCGCTCCATACGGAAGGTAACTTTAAAACAGGTTCCGACCCTTTTGCCGGTTCAATATTTCTATCGAACGAAGATGGAATGGGAGCTACTATTACTTCTTCTAATTTAGAAGTTGCAGTTTCAGATTTATCGGTTATTTGTTCTTCTTCAACAGGGAAGAATGTTGAGTTTGAAGCTATCAATTCAACTTGACCTTTAGGAACAAAGCTTGTGAGAATATAGTTTTTGCCCTTTATATATTTTTCATAAACACGCCAAATATCGGCTTCGGTAACATCAAGTGTGTTCTGAAGATCTGTAGTAACAAAATCGGGTGTGCCGGCAAACTCGTTATAAATTGCAAGCTGGAACGATTTACCGAGCACCGAAGAAATACCGTTATAAAAATTTGTTTCGAGTTTTGCTTTTACTCTGTTCAAATCTTTTTCGGTGAATTTTTCCGTTTCAAACTTTTTCAAACCCTCAAAAATTGCGGCTTCAACATCGCTTAAATTTTTCCCGGGAAATGCCCGTACTGTAAAATCAAATGTTCCTGTCAACTCCTGACTTTGCTGATAAACATTTAGAGAAGGGGCAAGTTTTTTTTCTTCAACAATAACTTTATAAAGAGGCGCTTTTTTATTGCCGGCTAATAAATTGCCAAGCAAATCTAATGCGTAGGAATCTTTATTGAACTGCTCAACACTGGGATAAACCATGTTTAATTCTGGAGACTTTGCAAAGTTATCCTCAAAATAAGCGCGTTTGGTTTCGTGAAGTGTTACCGGCATTGGTTTGGGCGCTTCAACCGGTTCACCTTTTTTTAGCTCGCCGAAATATTTTTTAATTAGCTCTTTTGCATTTTCTTTATCGAATGAACCCGCAAGTACTAATGTAGCGTTGTTTGGGGTGTACCATTTTTTATAAAAATCGTGCACGTCTTGAAGCGTTGCGTTTTGGAGATCTTTAAGCGATCCGATGACCTGCCAGTTGTAAGGATGATTTTCTGGATAAAGAAGTTTGCCAATAATATAATTAGTGTTTCCGTATGGCTGGTTATCAACTCTTTGACGTTTTTCGTTCTGTACAACTTCTTGCTGGTTTTTAAATGCGTCCTGAGTTACAGTAGGCAATAAATACCCCATCCTATCGGATTCCATCCACAGAACCATTTCAAGCGAATTTTGAGGAACAACTTCATAATAAATAGTTCCGTCATTCCAGGTTCCGCCGTTTAATGTTCCACCGGCATCCTGAATTTTTTTGAAGAATTGGTCTGCGCCAACATGCTGCGATTCTTGAAACATCATATGTTCAAATAAGTGCGCAAAGCCTGTTCTGCCCACTACTTCGCGGTTAGAGCCAACATGGTACTGAATAGCAACCGCAACTATCGGGTCCGAGTTATCCTGATGTAAAATAACTTCTAACCCGTTATCCAATTTGTATTTTTCATAGTCAACTTTTAATGACGTCTTATCACTGCTGCAACCCATAAACAACATGAAGGCAGTCATTGCTATAAATGCAAAGAATCTTTTCATAAATATTACTCCGATAAAAATTTTATAGATGGTGTACAAATTCCGTAAAAAAAGTTTTTATAACTTATAATAATAGAATTATCGAAGCAATACATGGTATGAAAATCTACAATTAAAAATGATAAGCGGATTTATGGAAATGATAAGCGGTGTGGAAAATAAAGCACAGAAAAATAATTCCGCCTCCGGTTTGGAAACGGGGTATCCATTTAGTCACTATTCTTAACAAAAAGTAAGGTGGCTCGCGTGAAGACTTGGTAGAGTAAATTGAAGACGATAAATAGTCTTCATTCTCTCAATTGCTTGCAGTGCGGTTAATTGTCTTTCGAGTTCTTTGTATAATTTATAGGCACAGAAAACAAGGTTACGATGCACAGATATTCTTTTGACTAATAAACCCAATACTTACTGAGAGTATTGGTGCTTCACATCCTTTGAGTAACTCTTAGAGCTGTTTTGAATCGTTGGTAGAACCGATAGTTTTAACTAATCGCTCATGTTGACCGGAAGTATCTATTAAATTGACCCTATTAGTGTTTGCAAGTGGATACAACCTTTCGAAGAATAATTGGCAGGAATAGCAGAAAAAAAATCCAATTAGAAATAGGATTTTTTTTTTCAGTATAGAAAATTACTGTCAGTGTAAAAACTAATTTAAACTTAGCGAAGAACTTCCCATTATTCTTTTTGAGCAATACTTAATTTTTATAGTTTGCCCATATACAGATAGCGCGGCAAGCTGCAAGTAAAAAGTAAAAAACATCTTGACATAAAAAACAAAGATTTACATAGCAATACTATATTACGCAAACCTTTTTCGAAGTAGTTTCGAATCTTAAACTTTCACAGGATTTTTAAAAACTCTAATTATTTCTAAATTCTTGCGTCACTTTTTTTGAATTCCTAAAAGCAACTGCCCCAAGAACAATCAAATATGCTAAAACACCAATTTCAATTAATCCCACCTTAAACTCCAGTTAATTAGATTCATAAAATTATTTTATTTTAATATGGTTATGCAATATGTGTGCCGAATATTTAAAATTTTCATTACGTATTTTATATTGACTGTGAAGTGCGAGGCATCCATATAGAATAATTTAACGGTAAATATTACGTGCAATATTTTCGAAAAGCGAAAAAATGAAAGGATTTAGCCTGGAAATGTTTTGCTTTGAAAAGGGAAAATTACTAAGTTGAAAAACCATTTTGTGGAATACTTGTGAAATCAATTCGTTATAAAAATAAAACGGAAACTAATACGGCTCGTTCTGCCGCTTCTCAATTTTGTTATCTTAGACTATAAAGTCAGAAACAACAATCACAATAACTAATGGAGGATATATGACCATACTTCTACAAAACAATAAGCGCAGCTTTCTATCTGCTCTTTTGTTAACAGTCGTTCTCTTTGCACTCTCCACCAGTTACATATATGCACAGCTTCCAACAGTCTGGCAAAAATCTCAAACATTAGGAACCCAACCCACCTGGATGGGCACTAATACCGAGAGAGGATTTGCTTACGGAAATGTTGGTGGTAGTGAGAGAATATATGTAGCTAGCACAAATGGTGGCACAAACATAATTATTCTTGATGCGGCGACAGGAGATTCTGTCGGTGTATTAAATACCACAGATATTACAGGCGGCACATTAGCATTAACGGATGTTGAAGTTGCCGATGGGGCGATTTATGCTTGTAACCTTGTTACAAGCGCTTCGGCAACCACTCCATTTAAAATATATAAATGGGTTTCGGAAAGCGCAGCCCCGGTTGTTATTGCAACTGTGGAAACCGGCGCAATAAGATTAGGAGATAAATTTACAATTGTTGGTACTGCAGCCGACAACTCACTCACCATTTATGCCGCTGCCGGTTCCAGCACTAAAATAGTTAAACTTACTACTGCTGATAACGGCGCAACTTTTACCTCGGAAGAGATTGCAGTAACAAGTTTAAGCACCGGAACTTCACCCGGAGTTGCTCCCATGGGAACGGATTTATGGTTAACCGGAAATGGTCAACCTTTGATTCAAATTAACGGGACTGCAATTACCGGCAAAACACCGAATGATCTTTTGCAAACAAACAGTAACGCAATAAAAACTTTTTCACACAATGGCGTTAATTATGCTGTCGTATATATGTATGGTCCGTCTGTAGCATCAACATCTTCAGCCGCATTTTGGGAAAGAGCATTTATAATGAATATCACGGGCGGTTATGACGCTGTTGAAAACGTTGGTTTTTCTACCTTCCTCGGTTCTAATACTAATACCAACGGAACCGGTGATGTTTCATTTAGAAATAATGGCGATGGTACATTTACCGTTTTTGTTCTTTCAACAAATAATGGTCTTGGCGCTTATACATTTAATACAGCCACGGCTACCGCAACTATTACCCCGCCATATCTTAACAACTTTAACGAATTTCATCCTTCTGCAAACTGGAGAAGATATACAAGAATTCTTTCGGATACGACCGGCGCTTTGGTCGCAGGTACTGCCGGCTGGATTGCAGATGATTTTGGAAATGTTACATCTCCATCTGATAGATCCGTAAGAATTAATATTTATGGTACATCACCTAAATATTGGTTTGTTACTCCGCAGATAGATCTTGGAGATGGCTCTACAGATTATCAAGTTGAATTTGATCTTGCTTTAACTGAATATGCTAACACTAACCCAGCTACTCTGGGCGTTGATGATAAATTCGCGGTTATTATTTCACCGGATAACGGAGTTACCTGGAGCGCTGCAAATATACTAACCGAGAGAAACAGCACAACTCCAATCTCTAATACCGGCGAGCACGTTGTAATAAACCTCGGTGCTTACAGCGGTATTGTGAGATTAGCCTTTTATGGAGAATCAACAGTTAGCAACGAGGATAATGATTTATTCATAAATGATTTTGCTTTGAACGTAGCAGTTCCAGTGGTTACAGCCGATTGGAACAACCTGCAGTGGCCTCCGAATGCGACTATTACTGCAGGCGAAACAGCAACCGCTTACGCTCAAGTTTACGAAGCCGGCTTAACCGACGTAACAGTAGGTGGAGCAGCACCCGGAATATTGTCATGGATAGGTATTAGTTCTACCGATACCGATCCGTCAACATGGACTACCTGGGTTCCTGCAACATTTAACGTAGAAGTTGGTAATAACGATGAGTATATGGCTGCCATCGGGGCAGGACTTACACCCGGCACATATTATTATGCAAGCCGTTTTCAGATTAACTATGGCCCATTTACCTATGGCGGATATAGCGCTGGCGGCGGAGGTTTCTGGGATGGAACCACTAACGTATCAGGCATATTAACAGTTAATCCTTACGTAGTAAGCAGCTTCCCATTTACGGAAGGTTTTGAAAACGTTACATTCCCGCCGGCAGGCTGGGCAATTGAAGACTTAAATGCCGGAAATACCTGGAACAGAAGCACTTCAGCGCCAAATACCGGACTTGCTTCTGCAAGATACAATTATCACGGTACAATTCCTGCCGATGATTGGTTATTCACTCCGGCGTTAACATTTACAGCAGGTAAAACTTATAGCGTTACATACTACTATAAAGCGCAAAGTGCAACCTATCCTGAAGCGATGAATATATTCGTTGGCAGCGCACAAAACGCAGCCGGTATGGATTCGATGCTTGCTGATCACCCGGCAATTGGCAATACAACTTACACATCAAATACAATAACTTATACCGCTCCTTCAACAGGTCAGTATTTCTTCGGTATACACTGTTATAGTATTGCAGATCAATATTATCTCTTTGTTGACGATATAACTGTTAACGAAATGCAGGATAATGATTATGCTGTAACTTCTCTTGCTCAGGTTAACGGAATTCCGACGCCTTTCAGAGTAAGCGGCGTAAATTCATTAATGAAAAAAGGTGTTGATCCCGAATTAACATTTGTTCGCGAAGGCTTAACTCCTGTAAAAGCTACAAACGTAAATAATAGCATTGCTGTTATTAACCCGATGAACATTTTTAACGGAAATAATATTGATGCACTTGGAGCAATGGTTTCCTTTCAAGCTCTTGTAAGCAATATGGGTCTTTTGTCGCCTTTGTATCAGTTGAAATTCTGGATAAATGGCGTAGCAGGCACTCCATTATCACCAGCATCCGGTATAGCTTTTGGCGATACCGATACACTTGATTTTGGCGACATCGTAACAGGCAGAGGTACGTTTACCACGGTTGCCGCTGTTGTTGCTGCCGGCGATACAATGAATTCGAACGATACTTTAGCTTTTGTTAGAACGCTTGTATATCCTGATACAACAATCAGAATTCGTTATGATAATGGACAGCATGTACCAAATACATTTATTGGATTTGGATCCGCTCCTTATACTTCTCTAACAGCAGGTGTTCGTTTCACTGCTGCAGAAGATATTCAGCTTGCAAACATAGATGCTTTTTATAGAAATGAAGCTAGTTCAGATTCTGTACTTGTTACAATCTGGGCAGCAGGCGTTGATACTACGGCTCCGGGCGCAATTCTTTACACTCAAAAGTTTGGTGGTGAGAATTACCTCGTGCCAGGAACAGGCGGCGATTATTTTACACTGCCGCTCGGTGATGACGCCCCGGCAATTATGGCTGGAAGTGATTTCTGGGTAAGTATTACTTTCGATTCTTTGATTACGTACCCTATGGGCGCACACAATTCACCTTTAACAACACCGGGCAGAAGTTATGTTTCAGACGGTACCGGTTGGTTCCCTCTCGTAATTACAACCGAGAGAGCCTGGTTGTTAAGAGTTGTTGGCGTTCCTTATATAGAACCTCCTGTAATGACAATGTGGGAACGTTCTGCAGCAAACAGCACGTTACCAACATGGTTTACTACTGCCAATACCGAACGCGGTGTTGCGCATGGTAAAGTAATGACCGGCAGCAAATCTCTTGAAGACAGAGTATTTGTTGTAAGCCGCAATGGTGGTTTATTTGTTAAAGTGCTCGACGGTTTAACCGGCGCGGATCTCGGCGACTTAAACACAACCGGCGTTACCGGTGGTTTATTCCCGCTTAACGATGTTGAAGTTTCCGGAGACGGTAAAGTGTTCGCATGTAACTTGACCACAAATGCTTCAACTGCCGGTTTCAAAGTTTACATGTGGGATTCTCTAAATGCAGTTCCTTCTGTTGTTGTTGATTACACCGCTTCCGAAGCTGTTCGTCTCGGCGATAAGTTTTCGGTTGCGTTTAATTATAATGATAACACAGCAGCTATTTTTGCAGCCAGTGCCACTACCGGTGTAGGTAAAGTATACAAATGGACGATGACAAGCGGCTCCTTTAACGCAGCCCCTGAGATTATTGTTCTTAGTGATAACGCCGCAGGCGGAAGCGCTGCTGTTGGTCCAATTTGGGGCGGCAGTTTCTACTGGAATGCAGGCGGACAATCAGCACGCAAATATGCTTCTGACGGTACATTGCTTGGTACAGTTCCCGGTACTGTTGTTGCTACAGGTTCTAATGCAATTAAATTTATCGGAACAGTAAACGGAAGTGAATATTTCGCTACATATCAGTATGGCGGCGGAAATGAAAATGCGCGCATAGTTGAAGTTCCAGGCGGTGATCTTTCACTTGCAGCAACCTACGGATTAACAACTACACTTGGTACTAACGCAAACGCAGGCGGTACCGGAGATGTTGACATTATGGTTAACCCGGATGGTACAGCTACTATTTATGTGCTTTCTACAAATAATGGTGTTGGCGTTTACAAATCATCAGCTCAAATTCCTGTTGAACTTGAATCGTTTGCGGGAACAGTTGAAGACAGAAACGTAATACTTAACTGGCAGACAGCTACCGAAACAAATACTTCAATGTTCCAGATCGAAAGATCAACTGGCAGCAGCTGGCAAGTTGTCGGAAGCGTTCGCGCAGCAGGTACAAGCACCGAAAAGAAAACATATTCGTTTATTGATAAAGACCTGAATGCAGGTAAATATCAGTATAGATTAAAAATGATTGACCTTGACGGAACTTATTCTTACAGTTCCGCAGCCGAAGTTGAGATTGGAGTTCCGACAGTATTTAGCTTAAGCCAAAACTACCCGAACCCGTTCAACCCGACAACAAGAGTTGATTATCAAATCCCTGCCAACAGTCGTGTTACAATTGAATTGTATGATATTACAGGTCAAAAAGTAGCAGAGCTGTTAAACAGAGAACAGGCAGCAGGATATTATACCCTTGATATTTCTGCAAACAAACACAAACTCGCTTCGGGTGTTTACATTTACAGAATGATTGCTGTAGACAATACATCGGGCAAAAACTTTGTTAACACAAAGAAAATGATGCTCTTGAAGTAAGGTTTATTTAACCCTTCTTTATCCCGGCTGCAGCAATACAGCCGGGAATTTTTTTAAAATAATTTATTTTCACTTAAAGTCCACAAGGGAAAATATCATGAAAATTGCCATATTCATTTTTTTAATTCACTCAATATCCTTTTCTCAAGATATTACTGAAGATTTACTTTCAGATGACCCAATAAAAAATATCTTTGCTCTTACAATTATAAAGGATAAAGAAGATAACCAATTTACTCCTTTGTTATTACAAATAATTGAAAGTAAAGATATCAGCTTACAATTGGATATATTAAGTACATTAGATGTACTTAATTATGAAGATATCAATCAGGAAGTATTAGCATATCTAAATCGACTTGAAAACAGTAATGAAGAAGACTTACTTTTATCGAAAGAAGCGTTAAAGGCACATGCTGTAAAACTATTAATCAATAATGGCAATACTGATTATGTTAATTTCGTATACTCTAATCTGGAAAGTGATATAAGAATGGTACGAAAAGGTGCTGTTTCTTCTTTGATCACGTTGTACACAAAATATCCCGAATTTAAAGAAGAATCTTTAACTTATATTTTGTCATTAATTAATAATGAAGATTATGATTCTAGCATAAAGTTTTTATTAATTACCTATTTGGCAGATGATTATGAATATAAACCGGCAGTTTTTGAACCTTTATTTGTAAATTTATTTATTAATTCTACAGAAGTAGCGGATGTTGAGTGGATTTTTAATACACTAAAAAAACATTATTCCGGCGATCTACATATACTCCTATCGAACAGATTAAAATATGGACCCCATATGTATTCGTGCTGGCGGATGGTGGATACTTTACTTCTAGAATATGGCACTCCCAATGATTTAAAAACAGCTATGGATCATTATGATGCCGAGACTTTTGCACATGCCAAAGATATGATAGAATTCAGTATAAATAATTTTCAACCTCCACGCTTTCCTGATTCCGACAGCCCATTAGACATGTTAATTAAAATCGAAAGTTATATTCTAGAATTAATGGATTTAAATTGGGTAAATAGTAATTTTTACATTGAGGAAATTATAACGCTTCGAAAAGAATCGTTCGAAGGACCCATTTTTGTTGACCCTATGCCACGAATAGAAAACATACTTTATCAGCTAAAAATAGATACCGGAAGTATTGTAACTTCTGAGGGACAAAGGTTTATTAAAGACTATATGTTATATTTAACTGAAAAGATTAAATCGAAAGGGTAAAAATTATGAAAACATTAATCTATTGTTTAGTTTTAAGTGGTCTCCCGACTTGTGACAACATGAAAAAAGAGTAGTAAATCATTTGAAAATAGCTGCCAAAGAATTCAAGTTTGATTTTTCATTTATCTTTTATGACGTAACTACACTTTATTTTGAAAGCAATGATTCAGATGAGCTTCGTCAGTGTGGTTTTTCGAAGGATAATAAATTTAATCAACCTCAAATAGTACTGGGGCTGTTGGTAAGTAACGAAGGCTTTCCTATAGGATATCAAATATTTGAAGGTAGTAAAATGAAAAAATTTATATATATAATTATTTTAATTCACTCAATCTCCTTTTCTCAAGATATAACTGAGGATTTACTTTCAGATAATCCAATGAAAAATATCCAGGCTCTTACAATTATAGAGAATAAAGAAGATAACCAATTTACTCCATTATTATTACAAATAATTGAAAGTAAAGATTTAACCTTACAATTGAATATATTAAATACATTGAACGTTCTTAATTATGAGGATATCAATCAGGAAGTATTTGCATATCTAAATCGGATTGAAAACAGTAATGAAGAAGACTTACTTTTATCTAAAGAAGTGTTAAAAGTACATGCTATAAAACTATTAATCAATAATGGCAACACAGATTATGTAAATTTCATTTACTCTAATCTGGAAAGTGATAAGAGGACGGTACGAACAGGTGCTGTTTCTTCTTTGGTCACGTTGTACACACAATATCCCGAATTTAAGGAAGAATCTTTAACTTATATTTTGTCATTAATTAATAATGAAGATTATGATTCTAGCATAAAGTTTTTATTAATTACCTATTTGGCAGATGATTATGAATATAAACCGGCAGTTTTTGAACCTTTATTTGTAAATTTATTTATTAATTCTACAGAAGTAGCGGATGTTGAGTGGATTTTTAATACACTAAAAAAACATTATTCCGGCGATCTACATATACTCCTATCGAACAGATTAAAATATGGACCCCATATGTATTCGTGCTGGCGGATGGTGGATACTTTACTTCTAGAATACGGTACGCCGAATGATCTAAAAACAGCTATGGATCATTATGATGGCGAGACTTTTACACATGCCAAAGGTATGATAGAATTCAGTATAAATAATTTTCAACCTCCTCGATTTCCTGATTCCGACAGCCCATTAGATATGTTAATTAAAATCGAAAGTTATATTCAAGATTTGATGGATTTAAATTGGGTAAATAGTAATTTTTATCTTGAGGAAATTATAATGCTTCGAAAAGAATCGTTCGAAGGACCCATTTTTGTTGACCCTATGCCACGAATAGAAAACATACTTTATCAGCTAAAAATAGATACCGGAAGTATTGTAACTTCTGAGGGACAAAGGTTCATTAAAGACTATATGTTATATTTAACTGAAAAGATTAAATCGAAGGGGTAAAAGTTATGAAAACATTAATCTATATGAAAAAAGAGTAGTAAATCATTTGAAAATAGCTGCCAAAGAATTCAAGTTTGATTTTTCATTTATCTTTTATGACGTAACTACACTTTATTTTGAAAGCAATGATTCAGATGAGCTTCGTCAGTGTGGTTTTTCGAAGGATAATAAATTTAATCAACCTCAAATAATACTGGGGCTGTTGGTAAGTAACGAAGGCTTTCCTATAGGCATCAAATATTTGAAGGTAGTAAAATGAAAAAATTTATATTTATAATTATTTTAATTCACTCAATATCCTTTTCTCAAGATATTACTGAAGACTTGCTGTCAGATAACCTAATGTTAAATATGCAGGCTCTTACTCTCATCGTAGATAAAGAGGATAAACAGTATTTGCCTCTTTTATTAGAAATTATTGAAGATAAAGATATTAGAATACAAGCCGATATTTTAAATGTTTTGTATGCCTTAAAGTATGAAGATTTAAATTCAGAAATATTAGCATATCTTAATAGGCTGGAAGACAGTCCGGAAGTAAGTACCGTCATAACGAAAGAATTGTTAAAAGCACATACTGTTAGCCTATTAATTTCTAATGATAACACTGATTATATTGAATTCATCTACTCTAATGTACGAAATGACAATCTGGGTGTAAAAACATCTGCAGTTAGTTCCTTAATAAATTTATATGTACTATATCCAGAGTATAAAGAAGAATCCTTAACTTTAATTTTGTCTTTAATTAATGACGAAGATTATTCTTCTAATTTAAAATTCCAATTAATTTCTTTTTTGGCTTTTGATTACGAATACAAACCAACGGTATTTGAACCTTTATTCATTAATTTATTTACTAATTCCGATGAAGCCGTTGTTGTCACATTGAGCTACAATACATTGAAAAAACATTATACCGGTGATCTACATTTGATTCTCTCGAATAAATTAAAATATGGACCTCATACAAATTTATGCTGGCAACTTGTAGATACTTTACTTCTCGAATACGGTACGCCGAATGATCTAAAAACAGCTATGGATCATTATGATGCCGAGACTTTTGCACATGCCAAAGGTATGATAGAATTCAGTATAAATAATTTTCAACCTCCACGCTTTCCTGATTCTGACAGCCCATTAGACATGTTAATTAAAATCGAAAGTTATATTCAAGATTTAATGGATTTAAATTGGGTAAATAGTAATTTTTACATTGAGGAAATTATAACGCTTCGAAAAGAATCGTTCGAAGGACCCATTTTTGTTGACCCTATGCCACGAATAGAAAACATTTTACGCCAACTTGATATAGATAGTGGAACTGTTATTACTCGAGAAGGTCAGATGTTTATCGATCAATATATGCGTTATCTAATTGATAAGATAAGAATGAAATAATAAAAATTATAAAAGCATTAATCTTCCGGAGTTTCAAAAATGTCCATAAAAAAATTAATACCTTTAGTCATAATTATTTGTACTGCGAGCTTTAGTTTAAGCGCACAAACAATTATAGAACTGTTAGATTCGGAAGATTATTTTGATAATGTAGATGCATTGGAATTAATAGTGGAAAAAGAAGCTATTGAATATATACCTGAATTATTATCCCGTATAGATAAAAAAATATTATCCATTCAAACACAATATTTAACAACTTTAGAATATTTTAATTATGAAAACCTGAACCAGGAAATTTATGCTTTTCTTACAAGACTGGATAATTCTTCTGATTTAGGATTTTTTCCATACGATCATTATAAGGCAAAGGTTATTGAATTACTTGTAAAACATAATGATTATACCTTTAAAGAATATTTGTATGAGCATCTATATGAATCTTACCCTGGAATAAGCAACAATGTAATATTCTCAATAATTACATTGTTTAAGAAATATCCTGAATTAAGAGAAGAAGCTTTAAATAAACTTTTACTTCGTCTTCAAAATGATCAATCTTTAGACGACCCGTTGAGTTTTGTGATTTTGGAAGAGCTCGGCGAAAATTATGAGAATTATGAAACAATACTCGAACCTGTTTATATAAATGCCTTTAACACTTCTGAAGATGACGCAATAATAATATCTGTTTTTAATACGTTGTATTCACATTATAACGGCGATTTACATCAACTTATTATAAATAATTTACAAGATGACAAACATTTTTATTTTTGTACGGATCTTATTGATACGCTGTTAACAAAGTACGGAACACCTAATGATTTAAAAATTGCCAAAGATCATCTAATCAATGAGGAGTTAATAGATATTAAAGAACTTATGGGACTCATAATAAATAATTTTAAAGTGCCCGCATTTCCCGAATCCGATACGCCACTGGAAATGTTGATAAAAATTGAAGCTTACATTATTGAATTGATGGAATTAAACTGGGTAAACAGTAACTTTTACCTCGAAGAAGTTATAACTATCCGCCAGGAATCATTCGAAGGTCCCGGTCCTTATCCGGATCCAATGATAAGAATAGAAAACATTTTACGCCAACTCGATATAGATAGTGGAACAGTTGTTACTCGAGAGGGTTACATGTTTATTGATCAATATATGCGTTATCTAATTGATAAGATAAGAACGAAAGGGTAAAAGTTATGAAAACATTAATCTATTGTTTAGTTTTAAGTGGTCTCATTTACGCCCAAAATACATATAATATTCCATATAATGAGACAGATTTAATTATCAATCTTAAAATGAAAACTAGGGAATCTACTGATTATACCAAAATATCAGGGGGAATTACTCAAAAACCTGAATGGTTGGATCTAGAATATTCAAATATTCATGATGATAATTTTACTTTCAAGTTTAAAGTTAATTCAGCAACTTCTTGCGATAGTATTTTATCAATACAAGTAAGCAATGATAATAAATTATGGAATAAAGTTTTTTTCATACATAAATCTTTGCCATCTACATTTCTGGTTGAACAAAATTACCCCAATCCTTTTAATTCTTCAACTGTTGTAAAATATTTTGTACCTAAAGAAAGTAACGTAAAAATATATATTTATAATATATTAGGTGAACAGTTATATTTTAAGGAAGAAATGAAAAAAAGCGGCTTAAACGAATTTATGTTAAATTTAAATAATTTATCGAGCGGTGTTTATTTTTACTCAATTGAAGCTAAAAGCAATGACGGCTCATTTTATACAAGTTCAAAAAAGATGACATTAATTAAGTAAGGTTTGTTTAATCCCTAATTATCCCGGCTGCAGCAATACAGCCGGGATTTTTATTTTAAACAAGCGAAATTTTTTTTACTGTGGACGAATTATTTTCAAAATTCAATAAGATAAATATCTGCCGAACTATCATGAATTACTCGCTGAGCTTAGGTATATTTGTTTTACTTAAATAATTCGGTGTTATGAAAAATAAAATATCAAAAGTCTCGTTACCATTAATTCTAATTGCCCTTGCGTTACTTTCATTAGGCTGGGGCTCCGTAGGGCATAGAATAATCAGCGGTAACATTGTTCTATCGTGGCCATCTGCTTTGGACTTTTTAACTAACTGGCCGGCTTTGCTCGCGGATCACGCTTCGGATGCCGATATCAGAAAAAATCAAGACCCTAATGAAGCGCCGAAACATTATATAGATATCGACAATTACAACGAGTTCATAACTACAGGTAGAATAACCCAAAATTTTGATTCAATAGTTGTGCAGCACGGTTACACGTTTGTTATCGATCAGGGAATTTTACCGTGGGCAATACTTACAACATACGATTCTTTAAAAAGCTGTTTTGCCAGGAAAGGTTGGAACAAAGCAATGTTGTTTGCTGCCGATCTCGGGCATTATGTTGCCGATGCTCATATGCCGCTTCATATAACCGTTAACTACAACGGTCAACTCACAAATCAATATGGTATTCACTCACGTTACGAAAGTCAGATGATTGGCAGGTATTCAACCCAAATTGTTTACGCCGGCAACCCGGTTGATACTTTTAACAATGCAAGTGATTACGTCTTCAATTTTATTTATTACAATTATCAATACGTCGATTCTGTTTTGCTTGCAGACACTTACGCCAAAAGTTTTTCGAGCGGTCAGTACAACGACACCTATTATCAAAAACTTTGGGAATATTCCTCGGGATTTACTATTTATCTCTTCGGCAGTGCATCACACATTCTTACAACAATGATTCATCAGGCATGGTTGGATGCCGGCAGCCCGACAATAACAAACGTAAAAGATGATGACGCGATTGCTCAAAATTTTGTTTTGCATCAAAACTATCCAAACCCGTTTAATCCTGTTACAAAAATTAAATATTCAATTCCTTCTGTGGAGACGCACGGCGGTGCGTCTGTACAAAACATTTCATTAAAAATTTATGACATCCTCGGAAACGAAATTGTTACACTCGTCAATGAATCAAAAGCAGCCGGGGAATACGAAGTTGAATTTAATGCGGGTACACTTAAACTTTCGAGCGGCGTATATCTTTGCAAACTTGAATATGATTCTTTTGTACAAACAATAAAGTTAGTATTGATGAAATAATATTTTCTCACAAAAATATAGTTCCATAAATTTTATAGGTTTCCCGGTTATTATTCTGAAATTACGTTCCGGCATATTAATTTTAAAAATTACTTGCTATATTCAGCTTGAATTTTTCGTTGCTTTATGACGGACAAAAAAACATATAATTTTATGAATGTTCCTTAATTCAGAAGACAAAGGATGAAATATTGTTTTATACATTATTCCGGTTTTGGGGCACATCTTGTTAAAGGTGGAATTGCCTGCTCGAAATTATTAAAAACACTCATCACTTTAATTATTATCTTTTCCACACCCTCATTTCTTTTCGCTCAAAGTTATTCGTTTACAAAGTATTCAGTCCGTGATGGATTAAGACCCTCAGCCTTAAATATAGTTTTTCATGATTCGAGAGGATATATGTGGTTCGGCGGTAATGGCGGTTTTTGCCGTTATGATGGCGACCGCTTTATTCCTTATTTAATAAATGAATCCGCAAGTTTAATAGTTAAAGATATTATTGAAGATGAAAACAAAAACTTATGGATTGCCACAGAAGGAAGAGGAATAATAAAGTACAAGTGGGCTGAGAACAAGTTTGAGTGGATGACAGCCAAACAAGGTGTTCTGCCGAGTGATTCGGTGTATTCAATCTTCATGGATAAAAATAAAAACAAATGGATTGCGACCGCAAGGGGTGTGGTTGTAATTAGGAACAACAGAAGTTCATTCTTCATTACTAAAATGGATGGATTATATAGTAGCCAGGCAACTAAAATAATTGAAGACTTTAATGGGGCTATATGGATAGCAGCCGGAGGGATAACGAAATTTAATCTGATAAACGGAGTAATAACAAAATCTGAACAAATATTTAAATCATTTGTTCTTTCGTTAATATTGAAAAAAGACAGCTCCATCGTTTGGGGAACTAACGAGGGTAATAATGAAAGTAAGGGTATATTTTCATACAAGAACAATAAATTAACACGTATACTTTCTCCCAATTGGTTTACTGATCCAATAAAAACAAGATCTTTGCTTGAAGACGACAATGGCAATCTTTGGGTGGGAACAACAAGGGGATGTATAATTATTAGAAAAAACGTAATTGATCAATTGAGACTTTCTAACGGATTAAGCAATGAAACTATTTCATCGATGTGCCGCGATAGTGATGGTTCTATTTGGTTCTCAACAGACAACGGGGCAATGAAACTTTCATCCCGTTATTTGATAAATTATACAGAAATGCAGGGAATGAAAAGTTCGGCAATTTTAGAGGCACATAATGATAAATTGAATAATACCTGGATCGGCGGCTGGTCGGGTCTATATCGAATAAGCGCCAACGGCAAGTTAAAAGTTATGGGGGAAGTCTTTCCGGATGCCAATAATCAAATACACTCACTGGCTGAAGATAATGAAGGAACTATTTGGGTTGGTACCTTCGGCAGCTTATTGAAATATGCAAACGGAAAATTTTCAAAAATATTTTTTGCGGATAGGCTTTACCCTTACTTAATTTCATCGTTATGTGCAAGCAAAAATGGTAGTCTTTGGATAGGCTTAGGCGGGGAAATAATAAATTTGAAAAACGATAAAATATTTAAATCATATAAAGTCGGCATATTAGAACCGTTTATAAGTGTCTCTGCATTAGAAGAAGACAAGAACGGAAAGTTGTGGTTTGGCACTGACGGCGAAGGATGCGGGTATATAAGTAAAGATTCTATCAAAAGGTTTACTTTTAAAGACGGGATTCCGGACAATTCAATTGAATCAATAACGGAAGACTCAAAAGGAAGAATATGGATTGCGACACGACGCGGAGTAATTTACTTTCAGGACGACCAAGTTTTTATTCCATATTCTCAAAACTCTATATTAAAAGAAGCCAGGGTTATTTCTGTAATGGAGGATAAAGAAAAATTTATCTGGTTCGGCACCTGGTTTGGCGCTTACAGATGGAATGATTCGATTATTGTGCATTATGATATGCGGGATGGATTGCCGGGCGATTGTGTAAATGCGATTACAGAAGATAAAGAAGGAAATATTTGGTTCAGTACTAATGCCGGGGTTTCGATGATTAACTGGATTGGAAATCCCGGCACAATTCCCGCCGCAGATATCAAAATTGAAATGGTGAATGAATCATCAAAGGATGAAATACTAATTAATAAAAGATATATTCCGTATAATGATAAGATTATAACTTTTAAAATAATTTCGTTAAATTATTTTGATGAAAAAAATATGGAGTTCCAGAGCAAACTTGAAGGAATGGATAATCAATGGTATCCAATTGTTAAAACCCGTATAGTAAGGTATTATACATTACCCCCTGGTGAGTTTACTTTTTTAGTCCGTGCAAAAAACCGAAATGGAAAGTGGAGCAATCCTGCAGCATACTATTTTCAAATAATGCCTCCATACTGGCAAACCTGGTGGTTTAGGATAGTCGTTTCATTTCTGATTACCGGAATATTATTTCTTATATATAAAAACAAAACAAGAACTCATAGAAAAGAAAAAATTGCTCAACAAGAATTTTCACGACAACTAATCGATTCGCAGGAAATGGAACGTAAGCGTATTGCTTCAGAACTTCACGATGGGCTTGGACAAAATTTGTTGATAATAAAAAACCGTGCCCGGATGGCAGAAAAAAACAACGATCCCCAAAAAATAATGAACCAGATAAATATCATATCAAATATTGCCTCTGAATCAATAGCTGATGTTCGTAAGATATCGTACAACCTTCATCCATATTTTATTGATGAGGTTGGCATAACCGGTTCTTTAAAGACTATGATTAGCAAGTTTGAAGAATCCATCCCGATTAAGTTTTTTATTTCAATTGACAACATAGATGATTGCTTTTCTTCGGAGTTCCAAATAAATATTTACAGAGTTATACAGGAAGCTGTTAACAATATCATCAAACACTCAGAAGCTACCGAGGCAAAACTTTTTATAACCAAAAATGAGGGAGAAATAAATATTTCTATTGAAGATAATGGTAAAGGATTTTCGGGACCGAATGATATTAAAAACGATCCGGCAAGAGGTTTCGGGTTAAAAAGCATAAACGAAAGAATAAAATTTTGTCGCGGGCACTTCGATCTGCAATCTGCTCCGGGTAAAGGAACAATTATTAAAATTAAAATACCAATAACAAAAAATGAAAAAAATTAAAGTGCTAATTGCGGATGATCACCCGATTTTCAGAAAAGGATTAGTTGAAGTAATAAACTCGGAGCCTGAGTTTCAGCTTGTTAACGAGGCGCCGGACGGCGATACTGCTTTAAGTATGATAAACCTATACAAACCAGATGTTACTGTTCTCGATATACATATGCCCGGCAAAACGGGTTTTGAAATAGTCAAAGAGTTAAAAACTGAAAAACTCGAAGCAAAAATAATTTTTTTAACGATGCACAACGAAGAGAATATTTTTAACCGCGCGATGGATCTTGGTGTAATGGGTTATGTATTAAAAGAAAATGCAATGGAAGACTTGATTGAAGCTGTGTACACCGTTTTCTCGGGGAAACATTATATAAGTTCTTCTATATCGGATTACTTACTAATGAGGAGTAATCCGGTTTCCGGGAGAAGCACAAATAAAAAGATTGATCTTCTTACTATACAGGAAATTAATATTCTCAAACTAATTGCAGACAAAAAAACCAGCCGTGAAATAGCCGACGAATTATTTTTAAGTTTAAGAACAGTCGAAAACCACAGGCAGCATATCTGTCAGAAATTAGAACTACACGGTATTAATACGCTGCTTAAATTTGCAATTGAAAACAAGAACACCCTTTAGTGGAATAAAAAAATCCACCCTGGTAGAAGGTGGATTTCCTTTATTGAAAATATGTTTTTATTACAAGCTGCAAAAGTATAACAAAACTCTTCTGTAATTTTTTTCAAAATAAAATTCGTTTACTTTTTAAGTAATCCCAACTTTGTATTAATTACTGAAGATATTATTCAGAACAATTTTTATCTAAGTAAAATCATCTTTTTTGTTTGTCTAAAATTACCTGCCGCTAATTCATAAAAATATACACCGCTTGACAAATCCACACCATTAGAATTTGCCGAAAGTTCTGCTCGATAAACACCCGCCGGTTTTTCTTCATCTACTAAAACCGCAACTTCTCTTCCAAGTATATCGTATATTCTTAAAGTAACATTACACGCTTCCGCCAATTGATATTTGATTACTGTGCCTGGATTAAATGGATTAGGATAATTTTGCGACAGTTCAAAATTTGCGGGGATAGTTTTATCGTTGTCATCAACATCAGTAATAAGAGCAACTAAATGAACACCGTCTAAACCAACAAGATCTCCATCATTTCCAACATACTGCCAGGCAATTCTAAGATTTTGATTATTTGCATAGCTTGAAAGGTCAATTGTTTTTTGACGCCATATCCATGATTGACCGTCATTTTCTGCCTGCCACAAATTTGTCCAGGTGGTTCCACCGTTTGTGGAAATATGAAGTTTTAAGGTTGCGGCAGATAACCAATCTGTGCTGTAACCGGCGTAAAATTCGAGTGAAGCAGTTCCGCTGCCTATTGCAAATGAAGATGTACTCAGCCATTCGTCCTGATTTTCAGCTACCCAGGGGCAAATAGCTGAAAACTGGTTAGAAGGATCAATTTGATTAAAATTATTATTTGCCGGATTTCCTTGAGACCATGTATTGTTTGCGTTCATTACCTGGGTTGTCCAGCCGGATGGCGGAAAAGAGCCTGCATCAAAATTTTCAACAATTATATTAGTAGGCTGCGGCCCGCCGCCAGGCGTTGATAGGACTGCCTGGTAAGCATTTAGTTTTCCATATCCATATGTATTGTTAGCGCTTGATCCTGTAAAATTATCTTTTCTTGAAGAGGCGGTTAAAGTACTAAAAACCTGGTTGTAATCTAAGTTATGATTCTTTTGTAACATCAGTGCTACTGTGCCTGTTACGTGAGGCGAAGCCATGCTTGTTCCCTGCATTTTTTGATGTTTGCCGCCCTGCAAAATATTAGCCCTTGGCGTGTGATCCGGTCCAATCGTGAGATCACCGGATAATGCTGCAACAATTACTTCACCCGGGGCTGATAAATCGGGTTTCATCCTATTATCATGTGTAGGACCGAGACTGCTAAAGGACGAAATATTTCCGATGGTGGGATTTCCGGGCTGGGTTTGTGTACTTCCATCAATATCAATCCATTGGTTCTTTGTAACATAAGAACCTACGCAGATAACTTTTTGCGCTGTTCCCGGCATACCAATAGATTTATTATTGTCTCCGGGGTAAATAAGGTTTGCAGGAATATCGTCCGGTGTGAAATAACCATCCTGAACCATCCACGCATCGAAAGTCCCTGAACCAAATGTAAAAAGTGTCCAATAAACAGCATTTAAATTGTACTGCCCATTCTTACTGTCAATCATAAGTATAACTCTATTGTTTCCATTATTCGGATCGTTAACAGATGTTGCATCAATGGTAACGTGTGCTAAAGTTTGTCCACCGCTAATAGTAAAAGGAATGTCTTCTATTTTTTGCCCTGCCGGTACTCCATTGGTATATCCAACTATATTAAAACTAGCATCATAGGCGGCAATTCCCACAGAAATATTCCCCGGCGTATACCAGAAATCAACTAAAGAACTTGGTGCCCCCTGCGGGATGACCCACAAAGTTTGTCTTGCTTCCGTTTCATTTTGACCCCCGGTTGTATACCCGACATGAATTTGATTATTCCCTTCGTTTCCTGCTGCCGCCACAATTATTTTGCCCGGTCCGGTCAAATTACTGAGGGCTTGTTCGTAAAGACTTGTCCCGTCATGCGCCCCAAAATGACCGCCAAGACTTAAATTTATAACGCTGGGTTTTCCAAAACTTTGAGCTTTGGAAAAAATATAACTGCAGCCGTCAACAACATCTGTGTTACCAAATCCAGGTCCGTTTCTGAATCCTTTTACGAACACAATATCCGATGCGGGAGCAATGCCGGTGTAACCACTCAGAGAATTATCCAAGCCTGCCGCGGTTGCTGATACGTGCGTTCCATGACCATGACCATCATCGCCGTCAACTTCCGAACATTGTCCAGCGTCAATTTGTGTTTTCGTATATTCTGTTCCATAGCTGTAGCCGGATGGAGGGTTTCCGGAGCCCGACATGTCCCACAAATACAGTATTCTCGAAGCACCGCTGCTATTATCAAAATCTCCATGTTCCCAATCTATTCCGCTATCCACAACGCCAACAACTACACCCTCTCCCTTATAAGATTGCGGTAACCCGGTGCCATTATGAACTTTGTCGGCGCCGATTTCGACATGGCTCTCATTAAGTTTTGCCTTTGAATAATGACTACCTTCAATATAAATCACTTCGCTATTTTCAGCCAATTGCTCTATCTCCAATACCGGAAGCTCAGCAACAATAATATTTCCGGAGATGGTTGTTATTGTACCACCCTGGTTTTCTATGCAATATTTAGTGTAGCCAATATCATTTGATTTAATAAAGATAGAAACTACAATGTCTCCAGAAATGTTTTCATTAAAAGTTAATAATTTGGGTTGTAAAGAATATTTTTCATGGATTATCCCGGTATTTCTTTTACAACTTTTTACTTCATTTATAAAATATCTCAGCAGAGGATCTATTTTAACATCTAATAAAGTTCCCGCTTTTAGTGGTACGGATATCATTTGGGATGGAGTTAATTTACTTATATTCTGGTTATTACATATTTTACTATTATCCTGAGCAGACATGGGTATATTTAATAATATGAATACTGATAATAAAAATTTTAATAGTTTCATTTGTGCACCTAAATTACTTATTTAATAGTTTTGATGTTATTGAGAGATTGAGTTGCGAAACATAGTCGATTCGTGAAATTTTTATAATTTGATCTTTCGTCCCCATAGCAGTAAAAATATCACCCACTATACTTTCGATTGTCATTCCGGTTTCTTCCAACGAAACCTTCATTTCATCGGTGATAGCCTGGGAACATTTACCAATTATTTGAATTTTCTCGTCCGAGCCTTCTTTTGTAACTTCGGAAATTTTTTGTTTTAATGGAGTATCCATCTTCTTTTCATATATCATGTTGTCCTGAGAACAACATGATGCAAAAAGAAGAGCTGAGAAAAATATTAGTAATGTTTTCATAATTATTCCTTAAAATAAATGGGCAATATTTTGAGCTTATTTTCCACATGTTCATCATTTTAATAACAACATTTTAGATTGACGAACAGTTCGGTTCCCATTCTCATCTAATGCCATTAATCTGCAAAAATAAATTCCGCTAGGTTTTTCTGACGCGTTAAATTTTACTGTGTACGAACCTTTGTCCTGAACTTGATCCACAAGAGTCGCTGCTAATTCACCGGTAACTGTAAAAACATCCAACTTTATTTTTGACCTTATAGGAATATTGTAATTTATGCTCGTAGACGGATTAAATGGATTAGGATAATTTTGAGATAAAACAAAATCAGAGGGTAAAACTTCTTCATCTTCAACATCCGTAATAGATGATGAAATACTAAAATCATCAAAATATATAAACGACCACATTGAATTAGCTGCATCGGCGCGGAATATTATATCAATTGTTAATCCGGCTGCGGTAGATAAATCAAAGTATACATGGGTCCAGTCATGGACTTCATTGTAATAGCATAAATAAGTTTCGGATAAAGTTTGCCCGGCAATAATTACTCTAATTTTTGCCCCGGCGTATAAACCAGAACACTCTGCACCTGTGAAACATCTGTCTTGATAAAAAATATGTAAATATACATTCTGCGTGGAAGGGAGAGTAACAGTTTGAGATATTGAATTTTCAGCATAGGCAAACCCTCCAAGCCTTGCCATATATTGGCCTGAGCGCGGATAGACTGTTGGGTCAATAGATGCAGAAGAAAAAAATTCTGCCGTTCCTATTAATCCAGCGCCATTGGAAGAATATAAACCCCAGCCTGAGTTGGGTCCTTGTTCAAAATCTCCATTAATTATATTTTGGGCATTTATTAAAATTGATACATTCGCTAAGAAAAGAAATAAAAGCAAAAACAGTTTTTTCATTTTAGTCACCTTAAACAATGGTTAAAATATTTTGTATGTCGGACAAATTCTCTTTCAGTAAAAAATAAGCGGCCCCATTCTTCAAAGCACCCAATTCTAATGCTTTATCTTTGTGTTGTGTAATCATAATAATTTTTGCATCGGGATGATTTAATTTTATTTTTTTTAAAGCATCAATGCCATTCATTACCGGCATTTTTATGTCCATCAAAACATAATCAGGTTGGTTTTTCTCATAATAATCAACGGCTTCCAGACCATTAGAACATTCATCGATATTTGTGAAAAATGGTGAACAAAAATCGTTAATCATTTGCCGCATTGATGGATTATCATCTACTATCAATAATTTCATAAGGGTATTTTATTTTTGGTTGTAAATGTGATAAAAAAAGAAGGATAAATAAATAGAGAGAGCTACTTATTTTATATGAGTAGAGCTACTTATATAAAATGAGAGGAACTACTCATTTACTCTATCCTAAAATTGTCGCACGTTTGAAGTAAACAATTCCCTACTAACAAATTCCGGAGTCACTATGTCCAATTGTTTCTATGCTTGCAATTCTATAGTCCTTCAGAACACAATTTTAATTTGTGAAATTAAGAACTTCATATACAAAAAAAGAAATAAGTTTAACGTATCTCTTATAACAACCGCGCTATTTATTATTCTAACCGCGACTCCTTTTGCTCAGGGAACCTGGAACTGGCAAAACCCCCTGCCGCAGGGAAATATTATATATGATATACACACTTTTGATGCAACAACTGCTATTTTTGTTGGTGCTGCGGGCACTATTTATAAAACAACAGACGGCGGCGAAGATTGGTATCCTCAAACAAGCGGCACGACAAACTTTCTCAACTCGGTCGATTTTATTGATGCCAGCATTGGTTGGGCGGTTGGAAGCTCCGGCACAATTTTGAATACTACAAACGGCGGAACATCCTGGGCGTCTCAGAATAGTGGAACAACATTAAATTTAAACTCGGTTAGTTTTATAGACGCAAACACTGGCTGGGCAGTCGGTTTTTTTGGTCTAGTTATCAAAACCACAAATGGTGGAATAAATTGGACCGCTCAAACAAGCGGAACACCCAATTCTCTTGAGTCAGTTGATTTTGTAAGCGCAAATATTGGCTGGGCATCTGGATATAATGGAACAATTTTGAAAACATCTGATGGAGGAACAAATTGGGTAACACAAACAAGCGGAACGATTAATCCTATCTTTAAAGTTGATTTTGTGAATACGAGTTCCGGCTGGGCTGTTGGAAATTATGGTACAATTTTGAAAACTACAAATGGCGGAACAACGTGGACTGCACAGACAAGCGGAACAGTCAATCATCTATATTCAGTTTATTTCTTGGATTCAAACACCGGCTGGGCTATTGGGGATGTTGGAACAATATTGAAAACAACAAACGGAGGTGCAAATTGGATTTCTCAAACAAGCGGGTTTACTAACGCTCTCATCTCACTTGATTTTGTAAATACAAATACTTGCTGGGCTGTTGGTGCTTCCGGAATAATATTGAAAACTTCAAACAGCGGCGCAAGCTGGTCTTCACAATCAAACGGAGTTATTATATCTCTTCTATCCGTTGATTTTGTAAATGCGAACTTCGGCTGGGCTGTTGGACGTTCCGGTACAATTATGAAAACAACTAATGGCGGAATAAATTGGGATGCTCAAACAAGCGGAATAACCAATGATCTATACTCTGTTCATTTTGTAGATGTGAGTATTGGCTGGGTTGTTGGTGATGCGGGGACAATATTGAAGACAACAAACGGCGGCACGAGTTGGGTTTCACAAATAAGCGGGGTTACTAATCCTCTCAACTCAATTGATTTTGTAAATGCAAATACTGGCTGGGCTGTTGGGGGTTTCGGTACAACTTTAAAAACCACAGACGGTGGAACGAATTGGACAAATCAGCCACATGGCGGCGATATGCGAGGGGCAGTTGATTTTATTGACATAAATACAGGTTGGGTGGTCGGTAGTTCAGGCATGATTTTGAAAACAACCAATGGAGGAACAACTTGGGCAACACAAACAAGCGGAACGGCGAGTCTTTTAACTGCGGCTTATTTTTCAGATGCTAATATTGGCTGGGTTGTCGGGACTGGTGGAATAATTTTGAAAACAACTGATGGCGGAACGAATTGGGTAACGCAAGCAAGTGGAACTACAAATGGTCTTTACTCAGTTGATTTTGTAGATGTAAATATCGGTTGGGCTGTTAGTAGTGGCGGAGAAATTTTGAACACCATAAACGGCGGCGCTAATTGGATTTCTCAAATAAGCGGATCATCAAAATCCCTTTTCTCGGTTGATTTTGTAGATGTAAATACCGGTTGGGTCGTGGGTGATGGTGGTACAATCCTTCAATACACAGCCGACCCCATCAGTGCTGTACAATTAATTTCACCGAATGGTGGTGAAAATTTTTTCGTAGACGAAATAAAAACAATAACATGGATAAGAAATAGAGTTAACAGCATAAAATTAGAATATACAACAAATAACGGTAGTTCCTGGAATATCATTGCAAATTTTTATCCTTCAAATCCGGACAATTTTTCATGGACTATTCCGCCGACGCCATCAACACAATGTAAAATAAAAATAAGCGATGCGCTTAATCCGGGTACGTTTGACATTTCCAATGATCTATTTACAATTTCGTTTCCGGTATCTGATAGTATTTTTGTCTCTGTAAATGAATTAGATGCCGCTGCCGGCGATACAGTCATTTTAAATGTTGGTGTGCAGCTTCCCCCCAATAGTTCATTCATTTCTGCCGAAATTAATTTTGATGGGTTCGGAAACAATTTACAATTCTTAGAAATAGATACAACAGAAACACTTGCCGGTAGAGCCAAATGGATTTACTATAATAATTTTCAAGATTCGGTTTTGTATACTGCATTTGCCGGATCAGATAGCATAACCGGAAGCGGAGTTCTATTCAAGTTAAAGTTTGTAGTACCGGCAAATTTAGGCGCCGGATTAATACCAATCAATTTTAATTCTGCAATATTTAACACCGGTTCTGTTTTTGTTCGCACTTCATCAGGCGGAGTTAATATTATTGCCCCGCATTATGGAGATGTGGACCTGAACGATATTGTGCAGGCATACGATGCTGCAACTATACTACAATATCTCGCGAATATGATTGCGTTAAACCAACAGCAAAAATTGAATGCAGACGTAACGCTCGATAACACAATCTCGGCATATGATGCTTCTGTTATTCTTCAATATGTTGTTCATATAATCGATACGCTTCCGCATACTTCGGTTATAATTGCCGCCGGTGAATTAAAAATGCCGGATGGCGCTATTCTTCCATCCGGGTTCGTGGAGGTGCCTCTAAATCTTACAAATGGAAACAACATTTATTCATTCGAAGCCGAAATAAATTTTGATTCCGAAATATTACAATATCAATCTATTGAATTTTCTACTGCATTAAGCGGTTTTGTAAAACAATCGAATAGTGTTGCAAATAGTTTGATAATTGTGGGCGCATCCACAAGTCCCGGAATAACAGCGGGAAATTATGCGAAAATTAAATTTTCGCTTAAACCAAATGTCAGTGCGGAAGACACAAAAATTATTTTATCGAAATTACGATTGAATGAAAACGCGGTGGCAGTAAACTCTGATACAGCTCTTATATCAACAATAAATAATATTCCGGGAGATGTTTCACTTCCCGCGGAATATTCACTTGCTCAGAATTATCCGAATCCTTTCAACCCTTCAACAACAATTAATTACGATTTGCCGGAAGCTTCCCATGTAACATTGAAAATATTCAATGTGATGGGAGAACTCGTACAAGTGCTAACTGATGAAGAAAAACCGGCGGGTTATCATCATACGGATTTTAATGCTGCCGGGTTAAGCTCGGGAATATATTTCTACAGAATTAGCGCGGGTTCATTTACGGATATTAAAAAAATGATTCTGGTTAAGTAAAACTATTGCATTGGGATTAAAAATGAAAAATATTTCTATATATCACTACTATGGCTTCTCTTTTGGGAGATCATCAAGATATGTACAGTAATAAAAACCATTAAACAATTTAAAACTAATCGAGAGGCAACTAAAATGAAAACAAAAGCAATGTTTTCTTACACAATTCTTTTTTCTTTGTTACTATTAACAAATGTAGTTCTTGCACAGGGAACATGGACAATTAATAATTCATCAACATTCGGTCGTCATATTAGTGATATTCATGTCTTTGATAGCCAAAATGCTATCATTGTTTGTGGAGATGATCATATATATAAAACAACCGATGGTGGAGAAAGCTGGGTTGAGAGTTCAAGTTGGACTTCCCAAAATTTATATAGTGTTTATTTTATTGACAACAACACGGGCTGGATTACCTGTGGTTCAGGTACAATTCTTAAGACCAATAATGGCGGAATTAATTGGACAGAACAAACAAGCGGTGCCACAAATGATCTTACTAGTGTTGTCTTTACAAATGTAAACTACGGTTATGCTGTTGGTAGCGGCGGTACTATTCTTAAGACTACGAACGGCGGTACTAATTGGATATCTCAAACTAGCGGAACAACAAAAATGCTTCAAGATGTTGATTTTGTGGATGCGAACACCGGTTGGGCTGTCGGAGGAGATAATTGGTCAGGTGGTAGTAAAATCCTCAAGACAACTAATGGAGGAACTACCTGGACAGAACAAACGAGCGGAATAATAGATAATCTAACTTCTGTTGATTTTATAGATGCGAGTACTGGATGGGCTGTGGGTTGGGGCGGAAAAATTCTTCAGACCACTAACGGAGGAACTACCTGGACAACTCAAACAAGCGGAACTGGTTATCAACTTCGAAGTGTTAATTTTATAAATGCTGCCACAGGCTGGGTTGTTGGAGGAAATGATATTGGATTAATTCTAAAGACAACTAACGGAGGAAATGTTTGGACTGCACAAACAAGCGGGACCACAAGCGATCTTCACAGTGTTGATTTTTCAGATGCAAATACTGGTTGGGCTGTCGGCTTTAATGGAATCATTCTAAAAACTACAAACGGAGGTAGTGCTTGGGCAAAACAAGTAAGCGGTGCAAACTATAGTATATATAATCTTGATTTTGCAGATGATAGTACTTGCTGGGCTGTGGGTGGGGAGGGTTTAATTGTAAAAACTACAGACGGCGGAAATACCTGGTTTCAAAAGATGAATAATGAAAATTTTACACTTACATCTGTTGACTTTATTAATGAAAATGTAGGTTGGGCTGTTGGCTTCGCTTCTAATAAAGTATTAAAAACTACAAACGGAGGGAATGATTGGTTTGTACAAAATTGTGGAAATACACAGTTACTTTACGGTGTAAATTTTGTTGATGCAAATACCGGGTGGGTTGTAGGTGACTATCGGGAGATAAGAAAAACAACAGACGGTGGATCTACCTGGTTTGCTCAGTATGGAGGAGTTGGTGGTTATCTTTTTAGCCTTTACTTTATTGATGCTAATACCGGTTGGACAGTAGGTCAAGAAGGAACAATCCTAAAGACAACAAATGGAGGAACAAACTGGATTTCCCAAACAAGTGGAACATTACAATGGTTGAATTCAGTAGATTTCATAGATTTTAATACGGGCTGGGCTGTAAGTTCTGGTGGTGTAATTTACAGAACCACAAACGGGGGTAATAATTGGGTTGAGCAAACAAGCGGTACAACAAAGAGTCTCAGGTGCGTTGATTTTATAGATGCAAACACAGGCTGGATAGTTGGAGATGAGGGTACAATAATAAAAACTAACAATGGAGGAATTAGCTGGACAATATTTCCTTCGGGTACTAATAAGGATTTACGTGGTGTTAAGTTTATAAACTCACAATCCGGGTGGGCTGTTGGTCAACATAGTACTATTCTTAAATATGACGGTAGCATAAACAACGAAATTGTTCTTCAAGTAGGCGCAGGCGATGCAGTTCCCGGTGATAGTGTGCTGGTTCCGGTTAATGTTCAATTTCCTGTAGGTTCTTCATTTAGCTCATTTCAAATTGATTTTGGATTTTCAAGTTCGCTAACTTTCTTAGGGATTGATACTGCTTCAACAATGATAGGAGGTGCAGGGTGGTATTCATTCTATAATGCAAGCGAAAATCCTGTAAAAACGGCAGGCGGCGGGGCAAATGATATTTCGGGGAGCGGTACGCTTTTATATTTAAAATTTCTTGTTCCCGAAACAATACAATCAGGTTCCATACCTGTAAACGTATCATCAGCCTTATTTAATACAGGGATTGATTTTGTAAATACAGAAGATGGATATATTAAAATTCAGAAGTGGGGGGATGTGGACACTAACGGAACTGTGCAGGCTTACGATGCCTCTCTAATACTAAAACATCTCGTTGGTTATATAACACTTACACCGAATCAGCTAAAGATTGCAAATGTGGATAGAGGACCTGATGTTACAGCGCTTGATGCTTCAATAATTTTCAGGTATGTAATTAATCTTATTGATACTCTTCCTTTTACAGGAACGCCTCCTGCTGCAGGAATTATCTCAATGCACGATGCCTCTGCCGCACAAGGAAGTATAATTGAGATTCCCATTAACCTAACTGACGGTATAAACATTTATGGTTTCGAAGGAGTGATTACGTATAATCCGGAACATTTAGAATTCCAGCAGATCAATTACAATAATCTAACACAATCATTTTTAAAAGAATTGAATGAAGAAACGGGAACTATAAAAATAGTGGGCGCGGGTACTCAAGCCAGCGGCTCAAACGGTGTATTTGCATTATTAAAATTCAAAGTTAAAAGCAATTTTGCTGCAATAAATACAACCATTACTTTCAGTCGTCTGCGGTTTAATGAAAATGCAGTTCAGCAAAATGTTGCTTCGGCTACCCTAACTATTGTCTCCGGAGTTGAAGATGTTGATAATCTTCCAACGGAATATTCGCTTACTCAGAATTATCCAAATCCATTTAATCCGGCGACCACAATAAAATATCAACTCCCGGAAGCGTCTCACGTTTCTCTAAAAATTTACAATGTAATGGGAGAACTCATACAAGTATTAATTGATGAAGAAAAACCGGCGGGTTATCATCATACAGATTTTAATGCTGCCGGGTTAAGTTCCGGAGTATATTTCTACAGAATTAGCGCGGGTTTATTTACTGATATTAAAAAAATGATTCTGGTTAAATAGGACAGGGTCATATACGGATGATGACAGATTATTCAAATAGAAAATGCGAAACGTTAAAAAAATACGTTCTGCATTTTAAAACTGCCGGAGTGTAAAAATGAAAAAATGTAATTTTGTTTTTGTCTTGTTTTTTATGCTTGGTATTACCGCTAAAGCTCAGTGGACACTTCAGACAAGCGGTGTTACTCAAGATCTTTACTCAATATTTTTTGTTGATGAGAATACCGGGTGGGCATGCGGCTGGAATGGAAAAATAGTGAGTACTACAAATGGCGGTGCAACCTGGGTTCAGCAGTCAAGCGGAACAACAAGCAGTTTGTCATCAATATTTTTTGTCAGTTCATCAATAGGTTGGTGTTCCGGTGATGCCGGGAAAATATTGAAAACAACTAACGGCGGAACAAATTGGATTACTCAAACAAGCGGAACAACAATGTCGTTAGCATCCTTATATTTTGTTGATGCAAATACAGGCTGGGTTTGCGGCGATCAGGGTAAAATATTTAAAACAACCAATGGCGGCGCAAATTGGATTGCTCAGCCAACCGGTTTGTCAAGTTATGATATGCTCTGGTCTATTAAATTTGTAAATTCTACAACGGGCTGGGCTGTAGGAGGATCATTTATAAACATGACTTGTTCAATCTTAAAAACAACAAATGGAGGAGCAAATTGGACACAGCAATATAGTCCCGTTTCGAATCAACAAAGAGCATCTTCTTTTATAAATGAAAATGTAGGATATACAGTTGGAGACTATGGAACGATTTTTAAAACGACTAACGGGGGTTCAAGTTGGAGTTTTTCACCCAGCCCTGGTTCCGATTGGCTGTATTCAGTCTTCTTTGTAAGTGAAACAACTGGATGGGTCGGCAACGGAAGCGGAGAAATTTATAAAACAACAGACGGCGGAACAAATTGGATTTTACAAACTTCAGTTAGTAATAGAATTAATTCTCTATTTTTTATAAATGCAAATCTCGGCTGGGCTTCGTGCGATGCCGGAAAAATTGTAAAGCATAGCGTAATTGTTTCTACTTTAGGATTAGTTTCGCCAAATGGAAGCGAAAACTGGTGTGTCGGGTCAACTGAAAATATTATATGGAATAGTACAGCGGTGTCAAATGTAAAACTCGAATACTCTACAAACAACGGAGTTGAGTGGATTACGATTGTCAGTTCTGTTGCTGCATCTCCGGCAACTTATAGCTGGACAGTTCCGAATACTCCATCGTCACAATGCAAAGTAAAAATTTCGGATGTCGATAACTCATCATTGTCGGATGTTAGTGATAATGTCTTTACAATTTATTCCCCCTCGGTAACTATAACCTCACCGAATGGCGGGGAAGTTTGGAAACCGGGATCAAATCAATTTATTGCCTGGACAAGCCAAAATGTAGCGAAAATAGAAATTGAGTATTCTACAGATAACGGCAGCAGTTGGGTAAATATCATTTATTCAATCTCCGCAAGTTTAAATAATTACAGTTGGGAAGTTCCAAATACTCCCTCAGCAAATTGCGTGGTTCGAATTAAAGACACAAGTGATGCCGCCGTAAATGATATAAGCGATAACCTGTTTAGAATAACAAACCCGGACTATGGCGATGTTGATTTGAACAACCTTGTGCAGGCTTATGATGCTTCATTGATATTAAAATATTTAGTCGGTTCAATAGAGCTAATACAGCAGCAGAAGTATAACGCGAATGTAAGCGGCGACACTACAATATCCGGTGTTGATGCGTCGCTAATTCTACAAAAGGTAGTCGGACTAATTGACTCTCTGCCGCATACTATTAATTTAATTTCCACGGGCAGCATAGCATTTAAATCCGGATTTCAGAATAGCGACGGAAATTTATTCGCTCCGCTATTTATTAAATCGGGCTCAAATATTATTTCATTTGAAGGGGAAATTGCTTTCAATCCAGATCAGTACAAGTTTATTGAGATTGAGTGGACTGCTGCTTTAAGTTCATTTGTAAAAGAAGTTTCTTTGAAAGAAAACAAAATAAATTTTGTCTGTTTTACTACAACCGCTTCATCAATAGATGGGGAGATCGGGAAGATCAAATTTTTTCCAACGGTTGACGCACTTCCGGATAATTTTCACGTAACTATTAATAAATTCAGAATAAACGAAAATGAAATTAAGTACAGAGATTCCGGGTGGGATATTCTAAGTTTTAAAACCGACTATCAACAAGGCATCCCGATCGATTACGAATTGCTGCAAAACTATCCCAATCCATTTAATCCCGTAACGAGTATTAAATATCAACTGCCCGAAGAAAGTATTGTAAAATTGACCATCTTCAACACTCTTGGCGAAACAGTTGTTTCTCTTGTGGATGAATTTCAGGAGGCTGGATATTATGAAAAACAGTGGAATGCGGCGAATTACTCAAGCGGTATATATTTGCTAAAGATGGAAGCAAATTCAACGCAAAGCAAAAAAAGCTATTTGCAAACAAAAAAATTAGTTTTAGTAAAATAATTATTCTTTTGAGATAAATGATTCCGGGGTGGAGCAACCGCCCCGGAACAGTAACTCTACCCGAAGAATAGCCTTCCCCTTATAGTTAAGTTTCTGCGAAACATTTGTATTCTTTTTGGAAAATTTCTACCGGAATGAGAATTCTTTATTATTTCCGATTTTTTTGTCGAGGACTTTTCGAAATGACAAAAGCATACTTTATAGAGTCTATAAAAGACGTTATTTATCCCGGCTTTGTAATTAGTCAGCCCTTAAAAAGCGGCACAAACTGAAAAAACAGATAGAAAAGAAA